>JBAIXM010000046.1:0-2446 GCA_037916615.1 Bryobacterales bacterium | reverse complement strand
CACCTGCGTCTTCCCGGCTTTGGATACGTCATATAGAGCGGCCGGCGGCGCCCTCCTCACCACACGAATTCGCTCTGCCCCTTCAATCACGTGAGCATTGGTCATGATGTAACCGTCGGGATCGACGATCACGCCAGCCCCAATGGCGCGCTGGCGCACGATGAGCGCAGTATCCTGGCGGGTGGACTCCTCGGCCGCCCCGAACCCGGTGACCTCGATCTCAACGACAGCGGGAGAAACACCGCTCGCGAGCCGTTGTAACGAATCGCTAACCTGCTCGAGCGTATTCAGGGAACGATCCAAGGTCTGACGATCGTCCCGAGCGTCGGTTGAGGGCTTCCTCGCAGGTCCTTGGCAAAGCGCGCTCCCGAGCAGAGTTCCAATCAAACCTGCAGTCACTACCACGCGAACCCAGCATCGCCTCATTAGATCGCCCCCGCAGATCGCTCCTGCTGACATATGCTCCGTTCTCCCCGGTTTGCGCGGCGCCCGGTCGCCGCTGTAAGCAGCCGGTTGAGGGATTCGACGTTTTGCCGGGTGATGTACTGGGCAAGATCACGCTCAAAGAAGACGTTCAAAGCCCACTGCAGCCCGACGCGTAACTTGTTTTCCAATCTGGGTAATTTCATCAAGTACACAGTCCTCCAGAGCACCCAACCCGTGATCCCTGACAGATTGAGGCCGAAGATACGCGCGACTCCTGTACGCCGGCCGAGCGATGCCAATTGCCCCGGCGCCTTGTAGGAGAAATCGCGGGGCGACGCTCCACGCAAGCGAGCGCAAATGTTCTTTGCCACGCGCCGACCCTCCCGGATCCCGTGTTGGGCGGTCGGCGGGTAAGGCAGGTTCGACGCCGGGTCGAGGATCGCCGCGCAGTCGCCGACTGCCCACACTCCGGGAAATTGCGGAACTTCCAGAGTTGAGCCGACAACAACTCTTCCCTTGCGCAGTTCTAATGGGGTTTGCTTGAGTATGGGGTTCGGTGAGACCCCGGCCGCCCAAACCAAGGTGTCCGCCGGGATCTGTTCCCCGTCGCTGCAGTGTACGCATCCGTCGGCATAAGCGACGACCCTGGTGCTGAGCTTGACCTCGACTTGACGCTGCCTGAGCTGTTCCTCCGCGTACCGGCCAAGCGCCTCGCCTAGTTCTGGCAGGATCACCCGGCCACCGTGGATCAACACCACGCGGACTTCCCGCGGGTCGATCCGCCAATAGTGACGGAGGCTCTCGCGCGTGAGGTCGTTGAGGGCCCCGACTGTCTCCACGCCGGCAAAACCGCCTCCAGCGACCACGAAGGTGAGCATCCGCCTTCTCCAATGAGGGCTGGGCTCAACGCTGGCAGACTCCAACATTGCGAGGACTGCGGCCCGGAGCATCACGGCGTCGCCAAGCGTCTTCATGCCCAGAGCATTCTCGGCAATGCCCGGGACACGGGAGTAGTCCGTCTCAGATCCGAGCGCTAAGACAAGCTGATCGAACGGCAGCGCGTGCGAGGCCCCGCTCGTCCCGTATCGGACCGTGACCCGTCGCGCCGCGAAATCGATTGCCTCGATCTCTCCATTCACCACGTTGACGCGCCGAAAGAGCTTGCGAAGCGGATTACAAATGTCGGCCGGCTCGAGGTCGCTGACTACCACCTCATGCAGCATGGGAGTAAACAGGGTGAAGTTTTCTCTGCTGACGAGAGTCACTTCGACATCCCCCTGCTTCGCAGCAGTGCCATCAAGGTATCGCGCAGCTTCAACCCCGGCGAAGCCGCCGCCCAAAATCAAGACCCGGGTAGTGGTTCCTCTGACGCGCATTTCGCCTCCTACGCCGCGTGGTGAGCGTCAGCCCGTTCAGGTGTGGACTCGCCCGCTGAGTCCCACTTGATCAGCTTCAGATCGAGCACGAAGATTGAGTACAGCACCGGCACAAGCAGCAGGGTAATGAACGTAGCGAGCGTCAGCCCGCCGATCTGGGCGTAGCACAACGGCTCCCAGAGCGGACCGCCGTGCATGGCAAGCGGCACGAGGCCCAGCACGGTCGCCCCGACAGTGATCATGACCGGCCGCAGCCGCACGATCCCGGCATCGAGCAAGGCCTCGCGCAACGGCTCTCCGCGCTGGTGCGCTTCTTCGATGAAGTCGAAGAGCACGATCACGTGGCTGACGATCACGCCGACAAGACTGGCCACCCCGAGGAATCCCATGAATCCGAAGGGCTGCCGCATGATGACCAATCCGGCAAGCGCTCCCGACATTCCGTACGGGATGGCCGCGAAGACCAGCAGCGGCTTGACTGCATTCCGGAACTGCAGGACCAGCGCGATGTAGATGAGCGCCACAGAGATCGCCATGACGACGCTGAGCTGCTTGAAGCCCTTGACCTGCTCGTCATACTCGCCGCCGATCTCGAGGAAATATCCAGCGGGGAGGTTCTTCTGGAACTCCTTGATCTTCGGCAT
>JBAIXM010000045.1:0-9059 GCA_037916615.1 Bryobacterales bacterium | reverse complement strand
AGCTTGCTCCACTCATTCACTTCTTCCGCCACCCGGTTTCCCGACTGGAGCGCGCCCTGCATCCATCCGAACCAGGGCGACGTGTGCTCGCCCGCGAAGAACACGCGCCCCTCACGGGTTGCGATATGCGGCAACAGCGTCGACATCTGCCCGCGCTTGAACCAGGCGAATGCGCCGCGCGCCAGCGGATCGGAGTCCCACACTATCGAAACCGATTTCTCGTATCCGGCTGGGCCGAACAGCTTTTCGAGATTCTCAACCGCGGTACGGATGCGCTGCGGCTCGGAAAAAGCGGCAAGTCTCCGCGCACGCTCGCCAGAGGTATAGCACTCCAGAATCCCGCGCGCGCCGGGCTGGCCTTCGGCACAGTCCCACACCGTGCCGATCGGGAGATCCGTGGTCGCGAACCCGGAAAGCCCTTGATCGAGCCACGCGCGAGTTTGCGTCTGCACATAAACGCGCGTCACCGAGTTGTAGCTCAGCTCGCGGATCGCGCGCTGCTTCTCCGCGCGGAACGCAGGCGAAACCTGGACGGATTGCAGCACGGGAAACGGGATCGCACAGATCAGGCAGTCGCCGGAGACCTGGCTGCGCCGGCCCGAGGTTTCAACCGTGATGGTCACCCGTTTCGCGTTCTGCTCGATGCGGCGCAACGTTGTCCGGTAGTGGATTCGGTCACCTAAACTGCGGGCTAGAGCTTTCGGTAGCTGGTCGTTGCCACCCCGGATCCGAAGCGACCGGCCCTTGCGGGCGATCGCTTCATCGCGCAGGAGGCACAAGGCCGAATCCGGTCCGGTTCCGTTATCCCAGTCGTCGCTATAATCGAGCGCGAGCGACGCGATCTCTTCGGCAGACGCTCCCCGGCGGCGGAGCAGTTCGGCCATGGAAACCTGGTCGAAATCACGCAGGAGTTCTTCGGAAGGCCAGCCAGGAGCCAGCGGATCGCCGATCTCTTTAACCAGCGGCTGCACGTATTTTCTGAGAAGAGCCGCGTTGGACGCGGCGCGCGCGCCACCCACAAACCGCACGGACGCGAGCTTTCCGTAATTCCAGGCAGGCAGCGTCTCGAGGTGTAGCTCCTGCACATAGCGCGCGACGAAGTCGTGGGTTTCGTTGAATGTTTCTGCCCCGGCCTCGGCGTACTGACGGTCAGCGAAGCTGTCGCGCAAGGTGAGCACGCGACCGCCCGGCCGGTCGCGCGCCTCGAAGACCGAAATCTCGTGCCCGGCGCGGGCGAGTTCATAAGCAGCCGAGAGCCCCGCGAGACCCCCGCCGGCGATGAGGATCTTTTTCGGGGGAACGCCCGCCCCGCGGACCGATACCGCCACGGCCGGGAGGATCGCGGCTTTCAGGAGTTCGCGCCGGGTGGGATTCCCGAGTCTCACGACGGAACGGGCGGGCTCACCTTCACGGCCGGAGTGGGACTCTTCCGGGCCCAGGGCCGGAACGCCCAGCACCAGATCAGCACGCTGGAAAGATAGGTAACGGTCTTGAACAGATTCGCCAGTTCCCGCATTGAACCTCCGGCAGTCGTGAACTGCCTTAAACCGTAAGCTATCGCAGCCCCCGTGACGGCGATGCCCAGGCCGGCGCTGACGGAGAGCAACAGCGGATCGCGCTTCTTGGTTCCGATCAAGGCCGTCCACAAACCGAGGTTTAGCAGAGCGGCGCCGAAGTTCAGAAGCTGGCTCGTTCCGTTAAACCAGCTTGTACTGAAACGCCGTGCACTGAACAAGAGGAACGGAACTGTTATTACAACCAGAACCACCGCTGCCAGCAGTTTTCCCATCGCAACTCGCAGGGGGCTTCCTTCCAGAGCGCGGTATACCAGCATGATTACCATCAGAAATAGGAAAAGGTCCAGAACCACTTCATCGGTCCAGTAGACCTTGGCGTAGGCACCGTTGCTCACTCGGAGCACGACGGCCTCGGTGACCGCTAACGCAAGCTGCAGGATCGAGTAAAAGAATAGCAGTGGGTAACGGCGGATGTGACCCCTCGAAAGGAAAACGACAAGAATACCTTGGACAACAAGGCTGACCGCTTGAAGGAAGGAGGTTACGGAAACAATCATCCCCGGACTCCCTCAAGTTGTACTCGGAGAGTCCGGTTCAGGTGGGCAAAAGACCTAGAACTAAACCAAGCGGATGTTGCCGCCGTTCGTGTCATCGTCCGGCGGAGACATCGGTCCATGGCCGATAATATTTCCGCCGTTCGTATCGTCGTCCGGAGGTGACATCGGACCGTGCGCAACAATGTTGCCGCCATTGGTGTCGTCATCGGGCGGCGACATCGGACCGTGCGAGAGCAGTCGGAGGCTGCTGCCATTCGTAACAGCGCTGAGGGTCAGCGCCAAAACAATTATCGCGCAAATTGTAGCTAGGAGTACTACCGAACTATGGAGTTTCCTCATCTCTGGCACCTTTCGTACTCACACTTCGTCCGGGCTCGGATAGACACCCTAGACCTTGATTAAGAGCTTCGCCTTAGATGATAGGAGGTACTTAGGTTGGGGTCAATAGGGGTACCCCTAGTACTCCAACGGGTAGATGCGGGTATTGAAAGCGTAAGCTGCTGATTCTATTGTGGTCTTCTAAAGACCTTCAGCACTTCCAGGCAGGCGACGTAAATATTTACGAGACCCAGCCCGGTAATGGCCCCCCGAAAGTATGGATCCTCCCACACGTTTTCCAGCAGCGGAAGCCAGCCCGAGAAGTAGTTCAGGCTCCAGATGTCCACCCACGGAAAGATGGTCAGGAACAGGCCGATTTCAAAGGTGAAGATGGCAAAACACAATCGCAGCAGGCGGGCCGTCCTGCTGGAATGGGGCCTCTCGGATGAGGCGCGAATCGGGGGAGGCGTGGCAGCCGGTTCAGGCGTCAGGGACATGCGAACAGTTCGCCTTGTTGCGGAAGCGGGTACCCAGCCCAGGATTCGTAGCGGCTCATCTGGCGAACCGGCTCAAAGCTGAAGCGATGCAGAGTCGTCGGCCCAAGACGTTGGAGCGCCGCCAGGTGGTCTGGTGTGCCATAACCTTTATTTTCTCTGAAGCCGTATTCGGGAAACACTCCGTCCCAGGCATCCAGGGCCGCGTCTCGCGCCACTTTCGCCAGGATCGAAGCCGCCGCAATCGAAAAACAGAGCGCATCGCCGTGAATCAGGGCCCGTTGAGGTACCGCGACATCCACGCGAACCGCGTCGACAAGCAGGCAGTCGCACGGTGCGGGCAGACTCTCTACTGCGCGCCGCATCGCCAGGCGTGCAGCCTCGAGAATGTTCCAGCGGTCGATTTCAAAAGCGTCCGCGGCGGCGACCGACCAGCCTCGCGCCCGCTCCCGGATCCGCTCCGCGAGGATCTCGCGGCGCTCCGGGGCGAGTTGCTTGCTGTCGTCCAGCCCGCGAATCGGCTTCTCGGGATCGAGAATCACCGCTGCGGCGAACACCGGACCGAATAGCGCACCGCGGCCGGCTTCATCCAGCCCGGCGATCGCCTGGTATCCGGAACGCCTCAGAGCCCGTTCATGACGGCTGGTCGGCATCGGAACGCCTGCGGATTGGTCAGGCTTCGCGTTCCCGCAGGCGGGCGGCTTTGCCCTTCAGATCGCGCAGGTAATAAAGCTTGGCCCGGCGCACACGGCCCGTGCGGACCACGTCAATATGGTCCACCACCGGAGCGTGCAGAGGGAAAATGCGCTCGACTCCCTGCCCAAAACTGACCTTGCGGACGGTGATAGTCTCGCCCAGTCCTTTGTTGTGGCGCGCGATGACCGTGCCTTCGAAGGCTTGCAGCCTTTCCTTGTCGCCTTCTTTGATCTTGACGTGCACCCGGATCGTGTCTCCCGGACGAAACTCGGGATGTCCGCTCTTGCGGTTGCGAGCCGTGACCTTCGTTAGCACTGCGTTTTCCATAATCAGATTCCTTCCCGCCTACATTCTCAATAAGTCCGGCCGCTGCCGCGCCGTTTTCTCCCGCGCCGCCCGCAGCCTCCACTGCCGGATCTGCTCGTGATTTCCGCCCAGCAGCACCTCCGGCGCTCTCCAGCCGCGGAACTCCGCGGGCCGCGTATACTGAGGGCAATCCAGCAGGCCCTCTTCGCCGAAGGATTCATACACCGCCGAATCCCGGTTTCCCAGCACGCCTTCTTTCAGGCGCGCCACAACATCGATCACCATCGCCGCCGCCAGTTCCCCGCCGCTCAGCACGAAATCGCCGACCGAAAGCTCTTCATCCGCCAGATGCTCGGCGACACGCTCGTCCACGCCTTCATACCGGCCGCAGATCAGCAACAGCTCGCTTAATCCCGCGAACTCACGCGCAACCTGCTGGTCAAATCTGCGCCCCTGGGCCGAGAGCAATACCACCTTCCGCTGCCTCTCGCCCGGCTGCCGATCCGGCCAGATCGACTCGACCGCCTCGAAAATCGGCTCGGCTTTCAGCACCATGCCTTCGCCGCCGCCGAACGGGCGATCGTCCACAGTCCGATGCCGGTCCTTTGTCCAGCTTCTCAAATCATGCACCCGGATGTCGATCAGACCGGTTTTCCGGGCCCTGTCAATCACGCCATGCTCGAACGGCCCGCGAAAAAACTCGGGGAAAATCGTCAGAACATGAAACGTCATACTTCTATTCTCTAGGTCTGGTCCCCTACAGCTCCGTCAAGCCCTCCGGCAAATCCGCCCGGATGATCTTGCGATCCACATCGATTTCATTACAAATCGTCTTCGCGAAGGGGATCAGCATCTCCCCGCCTCCCAACTTCTCCACCCGGAGAAGCGAGGGCCCGCCGTATTCCTCGATTCCGCGAACCGTTCCGAGGGGCTGCTGGCCGGAAGAGGTCCAGACTTCGCAGCCGATCAGATCGGCGTGCGAATATTCGCCTTGCTCCGGGCGCGCCCGGTCCCGCTCGGAAACCAGCAAATCGGCCCCGCGCCAGGCTTCCGCGTCGGAAATCGAATCGATCCCGAAAAACTTCAGCACCGGCCGGCCGTTGTGGTACCAGACGCGTTCCACTTGAGCCGGCCGCTCCAGCCCGTGCAGGCGAAGCAGCACGTCCTGGAGTTTGTCCGCCCGTCCCGGTTGCGAACTATACACCTCAGCCAACACTTCGCCGAGGCGTCCGCGCGCGCGCAGAACGCGACCGACAACAATCCGTTTCTCGTCGTCCAAGAACGTCGCTCCGCCGGCGAACTGAACACCCGCCCGGGAGCGGACCAGTTCTATTCCAGGATTTCCAGCGTAAAACGCCGGTTCAGCTTCATCCCCGCAGCGCCCAGTAGAGTCCTGATCGAACGCGCCGTCCGGCCCTGCTTACCGATCACTTTCCCCAAATCAGTCGGCGCGACGCGCAATTCCAGCACGGTAACCTGCTCGCCTTCAACTTCTCGAACAGTCACTTCATCAGGAATATCCACCAGTGCTTTGGCGATCTCCGTTACCAGATCTTTCACCCGTTTTCACCTCTATTGGATCGATTCTAGCACTTGCGGCGAAGAATCGCCCAAGGGGTAAAACTTCAGGCGGCCGGTGCCGGCGGATGGACCTTGATGAGGCGGGCCACAGTGTCCGACGGGCGTGCCCCGTTCTTGATCCAGTGCGCGATGCGCTCGTGATTCAAGTTCACGGCCTTGGGTTTTGAAATCGGATTGTAGGTCCCCACCACTTCCAGAGCCGTGCTGTCCCTTGCCCGCTCTTTATCGATCACCACCACGCGATAGCTCGGCTTCTTCTTTCCGCCGAATCGCGCCAAACGAATCATCAGCATTGTGCTTCGAGCTCCATCCTCTTTAATTGCGTGAATCTTTTATTCTCTCAGGATCTTTTATAATGTCACGATCCGAAGCCCATCGGCAGCTTCAGCTTTCCCAGCCGCTTGCCCAGGAACCCGCCGCCGGTGAAGCTTTTCATCATTTTCCGCATCTGCGCGTACTGCTTGAGCAGATTGTTCACATCCTGGACCGAAGTGCCCGAGCCCTTCGCGATCCGCCTGCGGCGCGCCCCGTTGATGATCATGTGATTGGCGCGCTCGCGCTCGGTCATCGAATCGACAATCGCCACCAGCCGCGTGATTTCCTTCTCGTCGATTTTCGCGTTCTTCAGGTCCTTGAGCGGCCCCAACTGCGGCATCATTCCGAGAATCGATTCCAGCGGCCCCAGTTTGCGCAGTTGTTTGATCTGGTCGCGGAAGTCGGCCAGCGTGAACTCATCCTCGATGAGCTTGCGCTGCATTTCTTCCTGCTCTTTTTGCCCGTAAGTCTCCTCGACTTTTTCGATCAGGCTGAGCATGTCGCCCATGCCCAGGATGCGCTGCGCGACGCGGTCGGGATGAAAGGGTTCGAGCGCGTCCGGCTTTTCGCCGACGCCGACAAACTTGAGCGGCTGGCCCGTAACTGCGCGAATCGAAAGCGCCGCGCCGCCGCGAGCGTCGCCGTCCATCTTGGTGAGGATCACGCCGGTGATCCCGAGCCGCTTGTGGAACTCATCGGCCGATTTCACGGCGTCCTGGCCGGTCATCGCATCGGCGACAAATAGAATCTCGACGGGATCCAGTTGCGCCTTGAGTTCGGTGAGCTCGGCCATGAGCTCTTCATCTATATGCAGGCGTCCGGCAGTGTCGACCAGGATGATGTCGCGGCCAGTCTGCACGGCTTCCTTGCGGGCCCCGCGGGCCAACTCGGAGGGTTTCGTTTCCTCAGGCGCGCCTTCGTAGATCGGGAGTTTCAAATCGCGGGCGAGAACGCTCAACTGTTTGCGCGCCGCGGGACGATAGACGTCCACGGAAACCAGCAGGGGCGAGTGTCCGTTTTTCGAGAGCCAGCGCGCCAGTTTCGCGGATGAAGTCGTCTTGCCGGAGCCTTGCAGGCCGACGATCATGTAGACGCTGGGCGGTTCGTTGGCCGTGCGCAGCCGGGCCTGATGCTGTCCGAGCATCTTGACCATCTCGTCGCGGACGATCTTGACCACCTGCTGGGCCGGGGAAAGCGCGGTGAGCACTTCCTGGCCCACGGCCTTTTCCTTGACGGCTTCAATGAACTGCTTGGCGACCTTGAAATGGACGTCGGCCTCGAGCAGCGCCAGCCGGATCTCCTTGAGCGCTCCCTCCATGTTTTCGGGCGTGAGTTTCCCTTCGCCGCGGAGGTTCTTAAAAACGCGCTGGAGCTTGTCGCTTAGATTCTCGAACATGATTCGGACCGGGCTGATAACTCAGGGATCCCTGCTGGAAGGCAGGCAGTCTGTCTTATTTTAGCGCAGCATTGGCCTGGGGTTCGCGGCTGTTGTAGAATGGATCCTGCCCGCCAAAGTTGCTCCTCAGTAGCTCAATGGTAGAGCATTCGGCTGTTAACCGAAGGGTTGTAGGTTCGAGTCCTACCTGAGGAGCCAAAACAAATCCTTTGTTTTCCGTGCATTCTCTAGACAACACGCCGCTTGCCATGACGCGCCCAAGGTCTGGGTGGAATTAGGAATTACCCGTCCTTACCCGAATTTCCTTATCCTTATACACGCGAGTACCCCCAGTTTCCCCCCAGTTTAATTCGCTTCTCGGACTGACGAACCAGCAGTGTGATCGGCAACAATTCAGAGAACTGCCTAACGGGTTGCGCCAAAAGCGCTATAAGCGCCGTATCCGAGGACAATCGATTTGGTGGTGGGGCAACCGAACCCGGGTGATTCTGACGGGTGGGCAAAATATCCTACTTTTATGATTCGAAGTCTCCTGTCGGTAATCGCCGGAATTGCGGTGCTTACGGTGGCGTCCTTCGCTATCGAAGCGGCAGTGAACCCGCTGTTGCTCCGGGCCTTTCCCGAGACTCTGCCCGGCCCGGAGGCGCTCTCATCGAACCCGTGGGCCAGGGCGCTCGAGTTTGCCTACGGGTTGATGTCTGTTGCTGCCGGGGGGTATGTTGCGGCTTACATTGCACGACGCCGACCGGTTCAACACGCAGCCGCGATGGGGATCCTTCAGTCGGGTCTCACGATTATGGCGATGCTGTCGCCGACCGCAACCCACGCTGCGCGATGGGTCTGGATCGTGACCGCCATCCTGACCATACCCGCAGCAGTCGTCGGAGGGGTGGTCTGCCAACGCCGCAGAACCAATGATCGACTGGAAAAAGCTTCGGCAAGCGCTTAGATACGCGAAAACAAAACCGCGACGAACATCGCCCTCCCCTCCAAGATTCAGCGGACGGCCCGAACCATTTCGCCGCAGGTTTGTTTTTGTGCGATAATCGCCTCAGATCAGTTCGACAGGCCAGCGCACAGCGCACCCTCCGAAAGATCTTCCGAGATCAGCTTTGGAAGGTACGTGTATGCTCACGCATCCAACGTTGCAGCAAGTCGAGCTCTGGCCGATCGACAGATTCGTCCCCTACGCTCGCAATCCCCGCAAGAACGACGCGGCTGTCGATCGCATGGCGGCTTCGATTCAGGAATATGGATTCAAGATACCCGTCCTTGCCCGAAGCAGCGGCGAAGTTGTCGATGGACACCTTCGACTGAAGGCCGCGCGCAAACTGGGCATCACCGAGATTCCGGTCATCCTCTGCGACGAATGGACGCCAGCTCAGGTCAAAGCGTTCCGGCTCATGGTGAACCGCTCTGTCACGTGGGCCGATTGGGACGAGGAACTGCTCGCTCTCGAACTGCAGGAAATCCAGGCATCCGACATCGATCTGAGCCTCACGGGTTTCGACTCCAAGGAGATCGATGACCTACTGGCGCTCGACGATGAGGAGAAAGCCAACGCCGCGCCGCCGCTGCCCGAAACGCCCGTAAGCCGTCCTGGCGACCTGTGGGTCTTGGGGCCGCATCGAGTACTGTGCGGCGACGCCACCGACGGGGACACCGTGGCGCGCCTGCTCGGTGAACGCAAGCCGCGGCTGATGGTGACAGATCCACCGTACGGGATCGAGCTCGATTCCGAATGGCGGGATCGCGCCGGCCTGAATGGCTGCGGACCGGCGGAGCCGAGCTACATGAAGAACCGCACGGCGGGACACACCGAAACCAAGATTTCAGGTGACACGCGTGCCGACTGGTCTGAGGCGTTCGCGCAGGTGCC
>JBAIXM010000044.1:0-5537 GCA_037916615.1 Bryobacterales bacterium | reverse complement strand
AGATTCGGCTTCAGGACGACGCGTTTCCCGCGCACGTCCAGTCGATGCTCGGCAAGGATACGCCGCATCAGATCGTAGAGATCTTCAGAATAGGCTGCCGCCCGCACGATGGATACCGGGGCAAGCTTACTCGCTGTAGAACGGCTGCAGCCGGCTAGAACGGCCGTTCCGGCCGCTCCCGCAACCCATTTGCGCCGCGTTAAATGGCTGCTAGCTGACAAACAGATTCCTTCCTTTATGAGCAGCGCCGGCCAGCGCTGTGAGGGAGAGCGCGATGGTGCCGTTGTGCTCCATCACCGAACCGGGCGAGGGCGAGCGCCCGTTCGCAAGCAATCCCAAGATCAGCCAGCTTGTCGCTTCCAAAGATCGGGATTCGCGAAGATGGCGCTCGGCGAGATCGAGCGCGTTTCCAAGCTGGGAGCTCGGCGTTCCGTGCAAGGCCAGGAGCGCAAGTCCAGTCGTTTCCGGATAGGAATCGGAATCGTAGCCGAGGGAATGCGTCGATCCATGATTCCAGCCGCCATCGCGGCAACGCCGCGCCAAGAGGAACGAGCGGCCGTCCGCTATGCGTTTCTCAACCTGGGCATCATGCGCCTTCTGACTGAATTTCTGGAGCGCGAGCACGGTCAGGGCGGTTGGCCCGACCCAAGCGGCGGTACCGGGATACCATGGCCACCCGTCGAACTGGTCAGCCGGGTCGGCCCCGAACCCAAGAAGCCGGAGACGCAATCTGTACACGAATCCGGATTCGCGTCCAGTTTGCGCCAGTAGCCAGCCGGATGCGCGCGTATTGTCGCCACATTCGCCCGTTTCGGACGGGAGCAGAAGCGTCATGGCCGTCACCCAGGTGCTTTGGTCGACCCCGTCCCGCGGAGCCCATCCTCCATCCGGGCGCTGCCGGGCAGCAAGCCATGTCATGCCCCTGCGCGCCGCTTCATGCTCCAGAGCGCCGGATGCGGACACTTCTCCCGCGGCTAGCGCCAGCAGGGCATAACAAGTCGGTTCAGTGCACGAAGTCCCGGTCTTGTGGTAGCTCCACCCGCCGTCCTGATTTTGCCGCGCTAAAAGCTCCTCCGAATAAGAAACCATCAGCTCAAAGACGACTTGCTACTTGCTCGAGAATTACCGCGACCGCTTGCGGCGGCTGCGACGGGCCAAATACAGCACCAGAATCACTCCTGCGGCGATCCAAAGAATCGCCGCTAACATGTTATTACTCATAAGCCTTCTGTTCTCCTATCGTGCAACAGTATCCCGCATTATGTGTCACCGCTGCTGGAGTCCGGTGTTGGCCTGCCGCATCAGCGGGAACAGGTACTTGAACACCTGAAGCAATCCGGGACCTGCAGAGACAATCAGCATGGCGGGAAGAATAAAAAAGAAGATGGGGAAAACCAGCTTCACGCCGACTTTGTTCGCACGCTCTTCCGCCTCTTGGCGGCGCCGGACGCGCATAAAGTCGGAATGCGTTCGCAAAGAATCCGCGATGCTGGTACCGAAGCGTTCGGTCTGAATCAGGATCGCAACAAGTTTCCGCAATTCCGCTTCCCCGGTCCGCTCGGCGAGGTTCCGCAGCGCTTCTACACGGCGTTTTCCAGCGCGAATCTCGAGGTTCACCAACTGAAACTCTTCACTTACGTCTGGATGCGTCGTCACCAATTCACGCGAGACATACTGAATCGCCTGATCCAATCCCAGGCCCGCTTCCACGGAGACAACCATCAGGTCAAGAGCGTCCGGAAGGGACATGCGGATTCGTTCGTGACGAGCCGAGACCAAATGATCTAGGTACAAGCTGGGTGCGAAAAAGCCTAAGAACCCCGCTCCGACGGGAATCACGATCGAGAGGATGGGGTTGATGGTGATGTAGGGCCGGAAAACCAGCGCAAGGACGACCAGCACTACGATCAAAATCACCCGGGCCGCCTGGTAGAAAAAAATCGCATTGTCGGTGCGGTACCCGGCCGCAATCAAATCTCGACGAAGTAGTGAAGCATCGGCTGGGTCGATGGGTACCTGCTCTCCGATCTGCTGAATCACCTTGACGATCATCCCCTCACCGGCTTCCATCTGGCCAGGAGCTGGGGTTGTGAACGTTGCTTCCCCGCCGAGCTGCTCGTACACTCTGGCTGGGCGGGCATATCGGCGGTATCCGAAATAGCCGATCGCAATCATCAGGACAGCAAAGAGAAGGAATGAAAGCAGGAATGCCATAACTAAACCTTTATGTTCACTATGCGCCGCATAATGTAATAGCCCAGGAATTGAGCCGCAATCGCTCCGACAATGAGCCACTTCCCGTCCGGATCCCTTACCATGCTTTGAAGATAACCAGGCGCTACGAGTGGAAGAGCCAGAACCATAACAATGGGCAACACGCTCAAAATAGTTGCGGTCATTCGTCCGTGAGCGCTGGCAGCCCGAACCTGGCCCTTCAACTTGAACCGCTCGCGAATCACGTACGCCAGGCGCAGCAGGATTTCGCTCAAGTTGCCGCCTGTCTGCCTCTGAAGTAGAACGGAAGAAACGAACATCCGAATATCCAAAAGCGGTATGCGATCGGAGAAATTCTGCAACGCGACGTCAATCGGCGCCCCAAGGTTCTGTTCATTGAACAACACACGGAATTCCTGCCCGAGCGGATCCGGCGACTCCTGCCCCAACATTTCCAAGCTGATCGAAAAAGCATGACCGGCCCGCATCGACCGTGCCAGGAAATCCAGGGCTTCGGGAAGTTGAGCTTCGATTTCACTCAGTCGCTTTCGACGTTTGAAACGCACATACACATAGGGGAGCGAACCTAAGGCCAGCACTCCCACCAGAATGCTGATGGCGACAAAACCAAGAGGACGCACGAACCAACCTAGTAAGGCGCCGAACACCGCACCAAGAAAGGTCGACGCCACCAGCCGCGTCGGACTCCACGTCAGACCTGCCTGCTGAATGAACTTACGCAGCTTCTCTACTTCGCCGGTCTTGCGCAAAAAAGACTCCAGAGCATCTTCCTCTTTGGGCTGCTCGAGAACAACAGGTTCGAGGGACTCAGCAGGAGCACCGGAAACGACATTGAGCATCCCTTCCACCTGCTTTTTCCGCTGGCTTTCCAGGACGCGGTAACCGACGCTTACTGCGACCAGCACGACAGCGAACAGCACCAGGAAACTGACCGTGATGATGACCGGGATCATGCTTGCGGAGATCCTCCAATCTCGACGACCGTCTGGAAAACGGAAGCCGGTATTTGCATCCCCGATGCGCGAAGCCGTTCGTAGAATTTAGGTCGGATGCCAGTGGCGCGGAATCGTCCGGTGACACGGCCCTGCTCAGTGAGACCCGTCCGCTCAAAGACAAAAATATCCTGCATCGTCACCAGATCGCCTTCCATGCCTACGCACTCGGTCAACGCAACTACCCTGCGGGTTCCGTCGCTGAAGCGGGCGATCTGGACAAACAGGTTGACGGCGGAGCTGATTTGTTGGCGGATGGATCGCACACCCATATTGGCATTCGCCATGCCGACCATCACTTCGAGACGGGAAACCGCGTCGCGAGGCGAATTCGCGTGAATGGTTGTCAGCGACCCGTCGTGACCTGTGTTCATGGCCTGAAGCATGTCGATGGCTTCGTCGCCGCGAACCTCACCGACGATGATGCGATCCGGCCGCATACGGAGGGCGTTGATCACCAGTTGCCGGATCCGGATGGCTCCATTCCCTTCAATGTTGGGGGGACGGGTCTCCATGCGAGCCACGTGTTCTTGGTTCAGCTTCAGTTCGGCCGCGTCTTCAATGGTGACAATTCGCTCCTCCTCAGGAATGAAGGACGAGAGGGCGTTAAGCAGTGTAGTCTTTCCGGCGCCAGTGCCTCCGGAAACAACGATGTTCAAGCGGGCGCGGATGCAAGCCTGAAGCAGGGTCAGCATGCCTTCGGTAAGGGTGAGGTTCCGGACCAGGTCTTCGCCTTTGAGCCGGTCGCGCCCGAAACGGCGGATGGAAAGCAGCGGTCCGTCCACGGCGACCGGAGGGATTGCAGCATTCACGCGCGAACCATCCGGCAACCGGGCGTCAACCAACGGAGAGGATTCATCCACGCGGCGGCCCACGCGCGCAACAACCTTCTCGATAATGCGCATCAAGTGGGCATCGTCCTTAAACTGCACCGGAGTCTTGTAAATTTTTCCAGCGCGTTCAATGTGGACCAGCTTTGGAGTCGTGACCAAAATATCCGAGATGCTCGGATCGGCCAGCAGAGGCTCCAGCGGCCCAAGTCCGAACACTTCGTCAATGACTTCGCCGATGATGCGGTCCTTCTCGACGATGCTAAGCGGTGTTTTTTCCTCCTCCACCAGTTTCGAAACCGCGGCACGAACTTCGGCCCGCACACGGTCACCGGAAACGCTGGAGAGAATCTCCAGATTGATGCGGTCCAGGAGCTTTCGATGAAGAACGAACTTTAGATCCTGGTACTGGCTGTCGAACGGACCCTGAGAAAACAGACGCCCGACCCAACCAGGTTCCTGACCAACCAGTGCTTGTGCGTTTGGATGCATATTTGTCACTTCCTAACCGAACAGCGAAAATTTCTTCTTCTTCTCTTCCGAAGTCCCGGCGATCTTCCCCGCAAGGCGGGCGAAACTCTTCCCAAGATGACTATCCGTCGCCACCAGGCGTCCTTCAACGTAGGCTTCTTGAAGCGCCTGATAATC
The DNA here is from genome assembly GCA_037916615.1 of Bryobacterales bacterium. Taxonomy (GTDB): domain Bacteria; phylum Acidobacteriota; class Terriglobia; order Bryobacterales; family Bryobacteraceae; genus Palsa-187. The sequence continues at coordinate 832 of JBAIXM010000044.1, read as the reverse complement.
GTTCGCCAGGGTGGCGAAGATCGGCAATCCGAGCATTTGCTCCATTTCGTCCAGAGTCACGTCGAGACGCTTCGGTACGCGATTCAGAATCAAACGGATATTGCCTTGCGGATAGCCGCTTTCCACCAGATACCGGATCATCTGTTTGGCTTGGTGTAAAGCTGGAACTTCATGCGTAGTCACCAGGTAGGTTTCATCGACCAGATCCAACATCGATACCGTCGAGCCATTAAGATTTCGGCCCAAGTCCAGCACACTCCACCCATATTGGGTCCGAGCGAAGGCTAGCACTTGCTTTAGCTGCGGGGCCAGCACCTGCTTCGCTCCCGGCGCCGATGGAGCTGAGAGAATTTCCAGATCCGGGATGCCGTTGGAGATCAGGCCATGCCAAAAACTCTGGTCCAGCCGCTGGAGATTATTCACCGCATCCGCAACCGAATACGGAGACTTGGTCTTGGCTAAGAAAGCCACAAGTCCAGCTTGCAGATCCAGGTCTGCGAGAAGCACCTTGGATTGGACGAGGCCCGGTAGCAACGTAGCCACATGACATGCGAGGGTGGTCGCTCCGCATCCGCCTTTTGCAGAGACAAATCCAAGCGTCTTGCCTGTGGGCCGACGGGCCTCCCGAGACATTTCGCGCGATTGTGAGAGGCGCTCCAGGGCCGCCTTCAAAGGTTCGTGCAGCGGGGGGTGAAGGTATTCGCTGGCGCCGGCGCGTAGCGCGGCAAGAATCGAGGTCGGTTCCGCGGTAGTATGCAGAGCAAAGACGGCCGGCGCTGCGGTGGTGGACCGAATTTTCCTGACCACATCTTCAAGGGGTTCTCTCAGATGG
>JBAIXM010000043.1:0-2667 GCA_037916615.1 Bryobacterales bacterium | reverse complement strand
TAACTGTGTACGTAACAGGTCTGGAGTTAGGCCTGGATCAAGGTGTAGCCATATAAATCAGGTACATAGCTGCAGGAGATATGGCTGTTTCCCGGTGGTTGGGGATGGGTGTGAAGGAACGATGGGTAACAAAGTAGTCATAGACATGGCTCAACTTGTTACGTTTTTCGAAAATTCCCTATGAATTTTAGAAGCCGCTGGGCTATTGGCCCTTGCTGGTGTAGTAGCCGGTGCGATGGCGAACGTGCAGCGGCAGGTTGAGGTGGGAGTCGGCAGGCGGGGTGACGCGCACCTCCAGGCGGCGGAAGTCGGAGTCGGCGAGGCGACGCTTGGGGTAGTAGGCCAGCAGGTATTGAGTGCGTAACTGCTCGCTGATGCGGCGGAACGCGGCGTCGATCTGCTGGATGGACTCCGCGTAGTAATACTGGCCGCCGGTGTCATGGGACATCTGCATGAGCGCGTGCTCGCCGCCGGTGTTGCGTCCCGCGCTGGATTCGATTGGAACGACGATGATGCTGTACATGATCGCTTCGGCGATCTGCGCCTCCCGAAGCGATTCGGCATAGCTGGTCTGGCTGAGGGTATCGCCGCCGTCGGTGATAACAACGATTACCTTCCGGCCCTCGCGCTTTTCGAGAGCCTGCGAACCGAGGTACACAGCGTCGTAGAGCGCGGTGGCGGAGCCGAGGTGCACGCGGCCGATGCCGGCGTCGATCCGCTTCAGGTCGGAAGTGAACGGCACCAGCTCGTCAACGGTTTGCGCGAACTGGTAAAGCGAGAGGCCGTCCTGGGGACGCAGGATGGAATGCGCGAAGGCGCGCGCGGATTCGAGCTCAAGGCGCAGGTCCTTGCGGGTGCTGAGGCTGGTGTCGACGGCAAGGACGATGGACAGTGGGAGCTCGGACTCGCGGTCAAAAACGCGGAGGTCCTGGGGGACGCCGTCTTCGAAGATCTGGAAGTCGTTCTTGGTAAGCGACGGAACCGGGGCGCCAGTCGAATCGGTGACGGTGACAAACAGATTCACGAGCTTGACGTCGACGGCGTAGGTGGAGACGGAGTCGCCTTCCCGGGGTGAAGTTTGAGCGAAAGCAGCGGCCGCAAGCAGCGCGATTACAAGAACGGTTCGCACGTTCGTATCAAACACGCGCTTGACGCATTTTGTTGCTGCTGGGATCACTGGGAGGCCGGCTTTGTCTCCGATGCGGCGGCGGTGGGAATGTCGTCGGGGAAGGGCTCGCCGTCGGCCCATACGGCGCCATCCTGAAAATATTCCTTTTTCCAAATGGGCACGGTGTGCTTCAGAGTGTCGATGAGCCAGCGTGAGGCCTCATATGCCGGTCCGCGATGGGCGGAGGCCACCACGATAAGCACGCTGGTTTCGGAATGCTCCAGCCGTCCCAGGCGGTGAACCATGTTCACTTCGCGAATCTCGAACTGCGCCAGAGCTTTTTCAGCGAGCTCTTCCATCTGCCGCATGGCCATGGCTTCATAGGCTTCGTAGTCGAGGTACAGAGTGCGCCGGCCGCGGGTGTTGTCGCGCACGATGCCCTCGAAGACTACAACCGCACCATCTTCGGGCGCCTTGATCTCGTCAACGATCTTCTGGGTGTCGATCTTTTCGCGAACGAGCGCCACCGAAGACGACACGTTGCGATCGGCGCCGCCGCTGACCGGCGGCAGCAACCCAACCTCGTCCTGGTCGTGCAAGGTTGCGGCTGGCGAGGCGTATTCCTGATTCAACGAGAGCGCGATGCTTGCCAGATAGGACTCGATGCGCGGCAGATTGCGCTGGTAGTACGCGAGCAGGTCGCCAAGCGTTGAGGGGTCGGGCAGGTCGACCGATTCCTCGCTACGCCCGGCCAGGTCCTTCAGCATTCCGAAGAAAAGCACCCGCACCCGCATGGATACAGGATACCGGAACTGGGGCGTGCTGCGCGCGCCCGGACGCGGTTTAGGGCAGGCCGATTTTGCGCACCAGGGCGGCGAATCTAGGATCGGAGTGCAACGAGTCGTAGGCAAAAGACGTACGTACGCTCATCAACTGCCCGTCGTGTTCCTGGTATGCGGTGTCGAGCCACTGGAAGGCTTTATCTCGTTCTCCGATGTCGGCGTACATGCTGGCTATGAACTCAGCTGGAACGAAACCCCGCTTGGCTTTGCGTTGCGCGAGAAGAACCTCGATCCCGCCGCGGACCGCGGAGGCCCACCCGCTTGCGCGGAAGCGCGCGTCCACAGCATTGACCCATTCAAGAAATTCGGCGTCGCCCTCCAGTTGCGCGGCCGATTTCCATTCCTGGATAGCCTCCGGGTACTTTCGCGCGCCCCAGTATGTAAAAGCCAATTCCTTGTGCGCTCTGCCAAAAGAAGGATTCTCCGCGATGAGTTTCTTAAAAAGATCGATGGCTTTGTCGAACTGGTGGTCGTAGGTATACGCCTGCGCCTGCTGCGCAGCGATGATGGGCGACAGCGGATCCAGTTGGTGCGCCCGGTTGCCTTCTTCGATCGCTTCCTGGGCTCTGCCTCCGATCATGCAGAGTCCTTCCGAAAACCACTGATGGGCGGTGGCATCGCTGGGATCGAGCTCGATGGCTTTGCGGAACTCTGAATCCGAACCGGCAAAGTCCCAAGTGAATTCCGACTTCATGCCACCCAATACGGCGTGAGGGT
>JBAIXM010000042.1:0-45851 GCA_037916615.1 Bryobacterales bacterium | reverse complement strand
GGGTCACCGAGGCCACGACGAGATCGATGACCAGAAACGGCAGGAACAAGAGCGCGCCGATCTGGAATCCGGTCTTCAGCTCCGAGAGGATGTAGGCGGGAATGAGAACCGGCAGGCTCAAGTCTTCGGCGTTCCGCGGTGGAGGCGCCTTGGTGATTTCCACAAATAACTTGATGTCTTTTTCCCGGGCGAAGCGCGCGAGGAAGGTCTTGAGCGGCTTGGCACCTTCGTCGAAGGCCTGGCTGGCGGTAAGTTTTCCCTGGTCCATCGGCTCCCAAGCCTTGTGAAAAATGTCGGTCGCGACAGGCTGCACGATCACCATCGTGAGAAACATCGAGAGGCCGATCAGGACCTGGTTCGACGGCGTGGACTGGGTGCCGAGCGCCTGCCGCAAAAAATGCAGCACGACAGTGATCCGCAAAAAGGGAGTCACGCACATCACGGCCGCCGGCAGCAGCGTGAGAAGCGTGAGGGAGATGGCGATCTCCATCGGCAAGCTCAGCGTGCCGGAACCGTTTGCGGCCAGGCCCAATTTATTCAGAGGAGAAGTGGCGGCGGGCGCCGCCCCCGCAGCGGCCCCGGTGAGCAGGAACAGAAGGGCGGACCGGATCATGTTATTGCTCCAATCCTGCCGCTTGCATGCTCACGTTGTTGCATGACGGGCCGCTTTCGAGAAGATTGCAGCCTTGCGGCGAGAGCCCGACGAGCAAGGTGCGGTCCGCCAGACGGACCAGATGCAGAGAGTGGTGCGGCGTCAGCGCGAGACGGTCGATCACTTCCAATCGCGGCTGCCCCGGCCGCGCAGGCCGGCGCAAGCTGGTTCGCACGTAACCCTTCCGCTTCAGCAGCCAGAGGGATCCGCAGAGCAGCCCCAGAACCGCGATTACGGCCAACAATTGTTCGCTCATTTCCATGATTCCGCTAGTTCACTCGTCGGTAGCCGTGTGAAATCCGACCATGCGTACGGACAAATTTTTTCCGACTCGAACCAGCTCGCCCGATCCGAAGCGCACCCCGGCGATGTTCACGTCGATCCTGTCGCCCAACGGCCGGGTCAGTTTGATCAGGCTGCCGGGGGCGAGACCAAGGATCTCGCCGACCGTCAGGCTACACCGGCCCAATTCCGGCTCGAGCGGCAGCGGCAATCTTCCGTAGTGCGAGACTTGTTCAATCAGACTCACGGGTCATTCCTGGGACTACGTGTTGATATTGAGCAGGACCTGGCTGAGCTGATCCTGCGTGTTGATGACTTTGGCATTGGCCTGGTAGCCGCGCTGGAAAATGATGAGGTTCGTGAATTCCCTGGCCAGATCGACGTTGGACGATTCCAGAGAGCCGCCCAGCAGTTTGCCGCGATTTCCCGTTTCCGGCAATCCGATGGTCGGCGTAAGCGTCTGAGTGCCGACCTGAAAATTGTTATTGCCGACGGAGACGAGTGAATCGGGATTGCCGACGGAAGCCAAGGCAATCTGTGCGATCGCGACTTGTTTGCCGCTCGAGAAATTCGCCAGCAGTTCACCGCCGTCGCCCAGGCGGATGCCCGTGAGTTGCGCCGCGATCACACCGTCTTGAGAGGTAGCAGATGCCGCTGAAGTCTGCGCGTACTGCGTGAGCAAGGGGGTGCCGTCCGGGGTGTAGAGCGACCAATCGATATTCAAGTCGTTTGCGCCACTGACCAGGCCGGTCGTGGTTTTCACGTTAACCGGAGACCCGGCCGCCGGCGAGGTCAACTTGCCGGTGTTATCGAACGTCAGATTCCCGGTCTGCAACGACTTGGGAGTCCCGGCCGTTCCGCCCGTCACATCCTCTCCGGGAATCGACACGTCATATTTCCACGCGTTCGATCCCGTCTTGGTGAACGTGAACGTCAGGACGTGGGTCACACCGAGCGAATCGACCACTTGCAGAGGCGCCGTAAAGGTAGCATTGGTCGCCGCGGACGCATCCAAGTTGGCCGATAACGTCATCTTGGTAGTCGCCGATGGAGGTTGAGAGGCGACTGAGTTGATGGAAATATCGCCGACGCTGCCGGTCGTGTCGAGCGCGCCATTAACTGCCGACCATCCCTGGACCTTCTCGCCGGTCGCGGTGACCAGCGTTCCGCTTCCGTCGAACTTGAAGCTGCCCGCGCGTGTGTATAGGGTGCTTCCGGCAGAATCGCGAAGCACGAAAACACCGTTGCCTTCGATCGCGGCATCCAAAGCGCCTGACGTCGGCTGGATCGACCCTTGCGTAAACTGCTTGCTGGTCGCGGTGGTAGCTACACCGGCTCCGATCTCCGTCGAGCCGGACGTCTGTCCCATAATGTCCTTGAACTCAATGGCATCGGACTTGAAGCCGGTGGTGTTCAAATTCGCCAGGTTGTTGCCGACCACGTCCAACGCGGTGTTGTTCGCGGCCAATCCGGAAAGCGCGGTTGAAAAAGACATGTCCTGATCTCCTTATTTCGATTAATTCGTAGTTCCGGTCGTGCCGGCCGTGCCGCCATTCTGACCGGTGCTGCCACTGCCGTTGCTGGACGATCCGCCGGATGCGTTCGGCGACCCGTTGGGCTGAAGCTCCTGGCGGATTCCGATCAACTGCTCGAGCTGGCTGAATTGCGCCAGTTGACTGAGAAACTGAATCGAATCCGCCGGCTGGAGCGGATCCTGGTTCTTGATCTGCGCCACCAGCAGTTGCAGAAAGGTGTTTTCGTTCGCGAGGCCGTCGACATTCGGAACAGACGGAGTCTGCGGCGTCGAGGGCGCTGTTGCGGTTTGCGTCGGATCGGGCGCCGCTGCCTGGCTTTGAATCTGCATAGATCGTCTCCTATCTCTCCATCCGCTAAGCTTGCGCGTCCAGTGAGGCTTCCAATTCCTCGAGCCACGCGGGGCGCCGGTCATCCCTGTTCTGCTGCTGTCCGCCATGGGCCCCGGATTGTTGTCCTTGCGAACCGCGGCCTTCGCGATCGGGATTCTGGTGGCTGCTTTCCTGCGATGCGGCCGCGCTTCCAGGCTTCCAGATTTCCGCCGGAATTCCCCCGTCGGCCAGCCGCTGCGAGAGATCGTTCAGGTGCGTGCGGAGCGTCTGGGCCAGCGTTGGATCGTCCGCCCGGACGGACACCTTCACTTCTCCGCCGGTTTCGACGAAGCGGACCTGCGTGGCGCCTCCATTGTTATCGGGCACCCGGACGCGAATGTCGTGGGCTGAGGCGGGCGGCGCGGCGGCAGGTTCGATCACGCGCTCGGCTCGAGCCGTCGGAACCGATTCCGGCGCCGGCGCGGGATCGGAAACCGGAGAGGCCTGATGCTCGCTTTCGAAATGCGAGAACGCCAGGTCGGCCCGGGTCTCGGGCAGCCGAGATATCCGGCCCATTTCCGGGTCGCTGTCCTCCGCGGTCTGGATGATCTGTGCGGCGGGCGTGTAGCGGATCGGAATCCGCTCGAAAGGCAGACTGGGTGCGAGACGCGGCGCAGGCGTGCTGTCCGTGTTCGACGGCTTCTGCGGAGCCGGTGACATGCGGGCTGCGAATGCCAACACGGCCGCGGGAGCGGGGGCTGGCGCTGGATCGAGCGTTTCCCGAACCGCCGAAGCGGCAGGATCCGGGGGCACGGCCGGTAATTTGAGATCGACCTGGGACGCAGGCTGCTCAGGAGCCGGGGCTTCGTTCGCGGAGGGCTGCGAATTCCTGGATTGGGTGAGCGCAGCTTCGGCCGGGCTCAAGGCCGGAATCGGCAGGTCGGCATTTTCCGGGGCCGGCTGCGCATCGGGCGCAACGGTTTTGGCGGCCTGCTTTATGGGAGTATTTTTCCCGAGCTGTTGCGGGCGATCGGACCACTGCGACTGTAGCCGCGCCGGAAGCTGTATCGGTTTGCGATCGTCAATGGGCTTGGCGGGAGCGGGATGCTGACTCCGTATGTCCCGAGGGGTTCCGACGTTCGGGGCTGGCGGCGAAGGAGGCGCAACCGTTGCGGTTGGGACCTGCGCAGGCAGCTCGGCCGCAGGCGCGGACAGAGCGGAGGCGCCGGCATCGCCGCTGTTCTTGTCTTCAGGCGTCTGCGCCTGCTCGACAGCCGGTTGTGTTTGATTCGACTGTTCGGAAGGCGCGCCTTCCTGGGGAATCGACAAATCCGGCTCGACCGGCGGAACCGGCTTCTGAGGATCGGCGACCGGCAGCGGGACCGCGGCCGCGGCCGCAAGGTTCAGATCGTCGATTTGCGAATCCTTCTTCTGGGAATCCTTCTTCTGAGACTCTTTCTGGGAATCGGCGCGGCTTGAGCCAGTTTCCGAACGCGAGGGCCGTGCCGCATCCTTTGTGTCGGACTCCTGGAGCTTCAGCTCCGCCTGAAAGTCCTGCATATCGCCTGGATCACCTGAATTCTGATTGTCCGCGCCGCCTGCTTTCCTGGCTTCCGGAGAAGAATTCGGAGTCGACGATAAATAGGCCGCCGGCTCGATGCCCTGTTGCAAACCTGCTGTCATGATTCGCGGTGCGAATATGCAACTGCGCGGCCACACGCCGCAAACCGGGCCGCAGTGGTTCGCAATGAATCAGTTAGGTGGCTTGGCGGGACCGGGCGCCGCGGCGCGAAAACGCGTCTGATCGTCAGAGCTTGAACGATTATCGTCGGGAACCTGACGAATCGGCCGAAGTGTACCGGTTAGTCATATCGCACGTTTCGCTGAAAATTCTAGGAAAAATCGCTCCCGGGGACTTTGGCGCGGCACGTGCAATCCTTCCAGCACAGTCTATGGACCAGATTGCCGCAACCGCCGCGAGTGGACTCCGTGCCCGCATGGAGGCGCTGGATATTCTTTCGAACAACCTCGCCAACGCCAACACCAGCGGCTTCAAGCTCGACCGGGAGTTCTACAGCCTGTATGAAAGCGCCCAGACGGTTCCCGGACCGGGCATGCAGCCCACCAAACTACCGGTAATCCAAAAGGGCTGGACCGATTTTCAGCAGGGGCTGATCACGCCCACAGGCAACCCTCTCGACGTAGCGATCACAGGAAAAGGTTTTTTTGCCGTGGACGGTCCGTCCGGGCCGTTGTTTACTCGAAACGGCGCATTCAAGCTCTCTCCCACTGGAGTTCTGACCACCACGGACGGCTATCCGGTTCGCGGAGTCTCGCCGCTGGATCAGCCGGGGAAAAAAATTCAAACGGTTTCGCAGAATCCGATTACGATCGCCTCCGACGGCGCCGTGCAGCAGGACGGGCAGACGATCGGACAGATTCAGCTCGTCGATTTCGCCGACAGCAGCGCGTTGAACAAGGTGGGCAACAGCTACTATCGCGTTCCGAACGCGAAAGATAAGAGCGTCGCGGCTAAGGACGCGACGGTGGGCCAAGGCCGGATCGAGAATTCGAATGTCGCGCCCGCGGAATCCGCGGTGCGGCTGGTGGACCTGATGCGGCAGTTCGAAATGCTCCAGAAGGCCGTCAATATTTCGGCGGAGATGAACAAACAGGCCATCGATCAGGTGGCCCGCGTGGGGTCTTGATTCGGCAGAGAGATATCGCAAGGAGAAGAAAATGATTCGAGCATTATTTAGCGCGGCCAGCGGGATGACGGCTCAGCAGATGAACGTCGATAATATCGCGCACAACCTGGCGAACGCCAACACGGCCGGATTCAAGTCGCGCCGCGCCCAGTTTCAGGATTTGCTGTACCAGAACGTGGTCCAGCCGGGCTCGGCGGCCGGTTCCCAGTCGACCGTGCCTACAGGACTTCAGCTCGGTTTAGGAACACGCGCCGCCTCCAACGAAATCGTGTTCACCCAGGGCGACTTTTCTCAGACCAGCAATCCGCTGGACCTCGTGATCCAGGGCAAGGGATTTTTTCAGATCCGCCGCTCCAGCGGCGACCTGGCCTACACGCGCGCCGGCAATTTTCAATTGAATAAAGACGGCAACCTGGTCACCTCCGACGGCGATCTTCTCGATCCGCAAGTGACGATCCCGCAGGATGCGCAGTCCGTCACGATCGCGACCGACGGAACGGTGAGCTACACGCAGCCGGGGCAAACCGCGGCTCAGGTGGCCGGGCAGATTCAGTTGGCGAACTTCCCCAACCCGGCGGGTCTGAACAGCCTCGGCCGGAACCTTTACACGCCGACTGACGCCTCCGGCGATCCGATTGTCGGCAATCCCGGCGGCCAGGAGGGCTTGGGAACGCTGCTTCAGGGCTATACCGAGCAATCCAACGTCAGCGTGGTCGATGAATTCGTCAACCTGATTGTCAGCCAGCGAGCTTACGAAGCGAATTCGAAAGTCGTGAAGGCCGCCGACGAGATGTACCAGCAGATGAATAATCTGACCCAATGATTATGGCGATCCCATTGTTTCTGACCGCGATTGCGCAAAGTGTTCCCGGAGGCTCGCTGCCGCCGGATGGTTGTCTCACGGTCCAGGACGACCGGATTTACGCGCGCGACGTAGCCGTTGCCGTTCCCGAATTCTCGGCGATCGCAGCCGACTTCTCCCTGGGCTATGCGCCCGTTCCTGGAACCCGGCGGTTCTTCAAGGGAGCCGCGCTCCAAAGACTCGCGTTGAATCAGGGCGTAGCCCTCGAATCTCTTCCCGACGTCTGTTTCGAGCGCGCCACGGCGACGCTCGACGCAGGCGGGATTCTCCAGGCCATGCAGAGCGCGTGGCAGGATCCCGCGATACGGATCGAGCTTCAGTCCTGGAGCCCGAAGGTCGCGCCGGAAGGAAAAATCGTCTTTCCCCGCGCCGGGCTGCAATTGCCCGCTGCCTCCGACCCGCAAACGGAAGTCCTGTGGCGCGGCTACGTCGTATACGGGAACAACCGCCGGTTCAGCATCTCGGCGCGCGCGCGCATCACCACCAGCACCACTCGCGTAATTGCCGTCACGGATCTTTCCATCGGCGCGGCGGTTCGCGAGGACCAGGTACGCCTCGAGAGCATCGATATTTTTGCACTGGATGACCGTCCCGCGCGTTCGCTGGATGAAGTGGTCGGATTCGTCCCTCGCACCTTCATCAAAACAGGCGCCACGGTTCTTCGAAGCCAGCTCAGCCGCGCGCCCGAAGTCGCGCGCGGGGACACGGTCAAAGTCGAAGTCACTGCCGGCGCAGCGCACCTGGCGTTCGAAGGCCGCGCGGAAGCGGATGGCGTCCTCGGCAAATCGATCCTGGTAAAGAACCCCGCCAGCGGGAAGGATTTCCGGGCGCGGGTCACCGGCAAGGGAAAGGTTAGCGTCCAATGAGAAGCGCAGTTTTCATTACGCTCTGCACTCTGATCTGCAGCGCGGCGCTGGCGAAGGACAAACCTAAGAAACAGCAGCCGGAATCGGCGCTCGATCAAACACTGGAGCAGATCGCCGCCGCGCAGAGCATCGAACGGCAGGGCACCCAACCGGGATCTCTATGGACCGCCAACGCGCTGTTTTCCGATCTCAGCGCGGATCTTCGCGCGCGGCGCGTCGGCGACATCGTTACGATTCTGGTTCAGGAAAAAGCCTCAGCGGTAAGCTCTGGCACCGTCAAGACCCAGCGGAATTCGAGCGTCCAGAGCAACATCGCGGCCGCGGGCGGCATTACCCGCGCTGCCGGTCCTCTGGCGAATCTGGCCAAGGCCGGCACGAATACCGCGCTGGATGGCCAGGGTGCAACCACGCGCGACACTACGTTGACGGCGACGATTTCCGCCGTCGTGACACAGGTGCTTCCCAACGGGAACCTGGTGATTCAGGGCACCAAGAACGTCAAGATCAATTCGGAAAATCAGATCCTGGGGGTGCGCGGAATCGTTCGCGCAGTGGATCTCACCACAACCAATGTGGTTTCCTCCGACCGCGTCGCCCAGATGGAACTCCAGGTTAACGGAAAAGGCGTCGTGGCGGATTCCGTGCGGCGTCCGTTCCTCTTGTACCGGCTGATCTTGGGACTGCTGCCCTTCTAGGAGTCGGATCGTGCAAAAACTTTTCGCCATTTTCGGAGTAACCGCGCTGCTCGCTGCGGAAAGCCAAGCGGCCACGCGTTTGAAAGAACTTGTCTCGCTGGAAGGCGTGCGCGATAACCAGCTCATCGGCTACGGTCTGGTGGTCGGGCTGAACGGAACGGGCGATCGCAAACAGACCTTCTTCTCGGCGCAAAGCCTCGCGAACCTTCTCCAGCAAATGGGGGTCTCGGTGAATCCCCTGTTAATCACGGTGCGGAATACCGCCGCCGTGATGGTCACGGCCACGCTGCCGGGATTCGCGCAGGAAGGCGTTCACATTGACGCAACGGCCTCGGCCATTGGCGACGCATCGAATCTGCAAGGCGGAACGCTGCTGCTCACGAGCCTGAAGGGCGTCGACGGCCAGACGTACGCCGTGGTGCAGGGGCCGGTGGTCACCAGCGGATTCGTGGCGGGCCGGGCAGCCAACAGCCAGACCGTGAATCATCCCACCGTGGGCCGCGTGCCCGGCGGAGCGATCGTCGAGCGCGCGGCTCCGTCGATTTCGCCCAACGGAACCCTGAAATTGCAGCTCCGCGAGCCGGACTTCACCACCGCTGTGCGGGTCAGCGAAATCGTGAACAAAAATTTTCCGGGCGCAAAACCGGTCGCCCGGCCTGAGAACTCAGCTCTCGTTTCGATCGCGATCCCGCCGGAGTTCACCTCGCGCGTTACGGAATTTGTCGCTGGAATCGAAACGCTGGAAGTGGATGTCGACCGGCCGGCGCGCGTCATCATCAACGAACGCACAGGGACGATCGTGATGGGCAAGCAAGTGCGAGTCTCGCCCGTCGCCATCATGCATGGCAATCTGACGGTGGAGATTCAGACCGTCCTTCAGGTTTCGCAGCCCGAGCCATTTTCGCAGGGCCAGACTCAGGTGGTTCCGCAGCAGACCACCACCAGCGGCGAAGAGAAGGCTCGCAATCTCGTCCTGAAGGAAGGCGCCACGGTGGAGCAACTGGTTCAGGCGCTCAGTTCCATCGGCTCAACGCCGCGGGATATCGTCGCCATTCTGCAAAGCCTGCGCGCTGCCGGCGCGCTGGAAGCCGACCTGGAAGTGATCTGATGACGTTGCCTGCGATATCTGGTACCGATTCCATCGCGGGAATCGCGCTTTCTAAAGACGCGAATCCCCGCAAGACCGACAGTCCGGAAAAGATCAAGGACGCAGCCACGCAATTCGAGGCGCTGATGATCGGCCAGCTTTTGAAGGCCGCACACGACGAATCCGGCGACGAATCGCTGGGTGGCGATTCGGATCCAGCTTCCGCGTCCGCGATGGATTTCGCCAACGATTACTTTGCGCGGGCCATGGCGACCCAGGGTGGACTCGGTCTGAGCAACATGATTGTGGCCGGCCTGGCCCCTAAGGAAAGTGCGCCCAAATAGTCCGGCCCGCTTTCAAGCGCTCCAGTTACGGGAGGCCATGGGGACTGCTTCCTGGCTGTATTCTCCCGAACGGTTCCCGACTGCTGCCAGTTCTTCGTCGGTCTGGACGGGTTCGTATTGGGCAGCGCGAGGCGCGGCCTGACTCGCCTTCGTCACTTCCGCGCAGACTCCCTGCCATCCTTCCTGCAAGGTGGAAAGAATGCCGATGGCCCGCTCAAGCGCTTCTTCCGAGGGCCCGGCGTGGCCCTTCAGAACCTGCTGCTGGACGTAGACGTACAGGGCGGCAAGCGTCTGTGTGAACGAAGCGCCCACGGAATGATCGAGCGCCGCCATCAACTCGTTCACCGCCTCCTGCGCACGGGTGACCTCGCGGGAACGCGCCAGGGCATCGCCGCTCTTCAGGTGTCCGATTGCTTTCCGAAGACTGTGGATCGAGACCTGGTAGAGCATTTCGATCAACTCGACCGGCTGCGCCGAAAGAACGCGGCTTTCCAGATATTCGCGCTGCGCCTGCTGCACTGGATCGGAACTTTGCACGGTATTCATATCGCAAACCCCGGGAGTGTTTTGAAGCTTTTTTCAAGACCGCGCCATTTTGTCTTAGGTCGATTCTACCCCCGGATGTAGGTATCCTACCCCACAACCACGGTATTAAGGCTTTGCAGGGTGCATACCGATGTTATTCACAGGTAAGGGTCTGGGTGGGTCCTAAGCCGGTGGAAGGGCGGTGCAGACGCCAGCGAGTAGTAACCAACCTCCCTCAGATTCTAAGAATCTTTTTTTTCAAGGAAAGTTGAATCGAAACGATATGCTCTGGATCGGTTCCGGCAGGGACGCGCTCTTAGTGGAAGAAATTGCCCGCGCCAGCGGGCTGAAGGCGACGATCGCCGAGTCGGGTGGGTGGGAGAAAAGCGACCCCCGGCGATCCCCAGTCATCGTACTCGACCTGGCCGAGTCTTCCGAGTGCGCCGCCGAAGTGATCGCGGCAGCCCACCAGGCGGCTCGCCCGGTGGTGATTCTCGATCGCCGGGGCAATCTCGACGAGTCGCTCATCGGCCCGGGATTCAGCCTGTTCCGGCACCTGGTCGGCGAGCAGCCCGTAGCGGAGATCGCTGCAGCCATTCTGGCCGCTCTTAAGGCGGCTGCCCAGAACTGTCCTCACGAAACGCAAGGACCGTGGAACAAACTGTTGATCGGCGAAAGTCAGCCCATGCGCGAATTGCGCGCCATTATTCGCCTGGCCGGACCGCGCCAGTCGACAGTTCTGATTACAGGGGAAACTGGTACCGGCAAGGAAAGAGTCGCGCAAGCGCTTCACATGGCGAGCCGGAGATCCGAGGCTCCTTTGATAGCGGTGAATTGCGGCGCGCTGCCCGAGCACCTGATCGAAGCCGAGCTGTTTGGCCACACCAAGGGCGCATTCACGGGCGCCGTTACGGCGAGAATGGGCCGGTTCGAACAGGCCAGCCGCGGAACGATCTTTCTGGACGAGGTCGGCGAAACGCCGCTCGCCTTGCAACCCAAGCTGCTGCGCGTTCTGCAAGAACGCGAACTCCAGCGGGTGGGCAGTTCGGAGACGGTCAAGGTGGACGCGCGCATCATCGCGGCCTCTAACATCAACCTGGAGCAGGCTGTCGCGCAAAAACGCTTCCGCGAAGACCTGTTTTACCGGCTGAATGTGATCCCCATACGCGTCCCGAGCCTGCGCGAGCGCCGCAGCGATATTCCGCTCCTGGCAGATCACTTCCTCGAAGCCGTTTGCAGCCGCGAAGGACTGCCGCAGAAAAAGCTGACCGGCGAGGCACTGCGCAGGTTAAAGGAATACGAGTGGCCCGGAAATGTCCGTCAACTCGAGCATGCGATGGAGATGGCCGCCGCGCTGACGGGCGACCGGGAAACGATTTACCTGGGCGATATCGACCAACACCTGCAAGGGAGCTCGCGAGAGGACGCTGAGACCTCCTCGGACGGCGAGTTCGGCGTGGGCCTTCCGTCAGACGAGCTGCCGTTCGAGGATCTGATGGGCAAAGTGGAAAAGCTTCTGCTGGAACAGGCGCTGCGCCGCCACGGTGGAAACAAGGCTAAGGCCGCGAAGGCGCTGGGCCTGAAGCGGACGACTCTGCTGTACAAGTTGAAATCGCAGGAATGCATGGCGGGGGCAGCTTAGAACTAGATGGCGCAAAGCACCTCAGCAGCGGCCGCAACGGCCCGGCCGAAACTACTGGCCGTGCCCGGCGGCGCGATAGGTCTCAGCGAGATGGCCGTCCCGATCGCGATTGTCGCGATCGTGATCGCGCTCATCATGCCGATGCCTTCGATGCTGCTCGATTTTCTGATCGTGGTGGACATCACGCTCTCGGTGATCGTGCTGCTGGTTTCGGTCTATATCCGCAAGGCAGTCGACTTTAATGTATTCCCCACCACGCTGTTGTTGCTGACGCTGTACCGGCTCGCGCTGAATATCTCTTCCGCGCGCCTGATTCTGCTGAACGGCAACAGCGGCACCGCCGCGGCCGGCCATGTGATTGAAGCGTTCGGAAGCTTCGTGGTGGGCGGCAACTACATCATTGGCGCCGTGATCTTTCTGGTGCTGATCGCGATCCAATATGTCGTCATCAACCACGGCGCCGTGCGCATTTCCGAAGTCACCGCCCGGTTCACCCTGGATGCCTTGCCCGGCAAGCAGATGTCGATCGACGCGGACCTGAACGGCGGTCTGATCGATGAAGCCGAGGCCCGCAAACGGCGCAAGGCGTTGGCCGCGGAAGCCGAATTTTACGGCGCGATGGACGGCGCTTCGCGATTCACGCAGAGGGACGCGATCGCCAGCATTCTCATCACGGGCATCAACATCATTGCGGGATTCCTGATTGGAGTTCTGCAACACGGAATGGAATTGCGGAGAGCGCTCGAGACCTACACGGTCCTCACGATCGGCGACGGCCTGGTCACGGTGATTCCGGCGCTGATGATTTCGATCTCGGGCGGCTTGATCGTGACGCGGACCGCTTCGGAAGACACGCTCGGCACGGAATTCCAAAAGCAGGTGCTGGGCAGCGCCCAGCCTCTGATGATCGCCAGCGGCGTCCTGGTTGCTCTGGCTTTATTGCCCGGGCTTCCGACGCTTCCATTCCTTCTGCTGGGCGGCGGCGTCGGTCTGGCGTCCGTGCGCTTGCGTCAGAAAACTGACAGGGAATCCGCAGTTCTGACATCCGCCGAGGCCAAGCCCAAAGAAAACATCGAGGCCCTGTTGAAGCTGGAGCCCCTGTCTCTGGACGTCGGACTCGGCCTGGTGAACCTGGTGGAACAGGGCCAAAATTCGGCGCTATTGCAGCGTGTCGGGGCGATTCGGAAGCAGCTCGCCAGTCAGCTAGGGTACCTGCTGCCGTCGGTCAAAGTGAAGGACAATGTTGCGCTGCGCTCGCGCGAGTACGTGATTCAGATGCGGGGCATGGAAATCGCCCGCTTCGAGCTGATGCAAGGCCACGATCTCGCGATTTCCAGCGGAACAACGGACAACAGCATCGCGGGAAAACCGACGCGGGATCCTGCGTTCGGGCTGCCTGCCTTGTGGGTCCGGCAGGACCAGGCGGACATGGCTCGCGCCGCCGGCTACACCGTCGTCGATTCCGTCAGCATTATCGGAACGCATCTCACCGAGGTGGTCCGCCGCCACGCGCACGAATTGTTCACGCGCCAGGATGCGAAGAACTACTGCGATCGCGTGTCGCAGGAGAATCCGAAGCTGATCGAGGATTTGGTACCAAAACTGCTCTCGCTAGCTACGATCCAGCGAGTATTGCAGAACTTGCTGCGGGAACGGGTGCCTATCCGCGACGCAGTAGGAATTCTGGAAGCCATGGGAGAAGCGGCGCAGACCACCAAGAATCCGGTCCTGCTGACGGAATACGTCCGGCAGTCGATCCGCCGCGCCATTACGCAGCCGCTGGTCAATGCCCAGGGCGAACTGCCGGCCTACTTGCTGGAGTCCGCGCTGGACCGCAGCGTGGAATCCTCGGTGGAACATGGCGAGTGGAACAGCATCGCGGGTTTATCTCCGGAGATGATCACGGACCTTCTCGCGCGCCTGAAGCGCCGGGTGGATCGCGCCGAGTCCGCTGTGATCGTGACGAGCGCCGGAAGCCGCTACTTCCTGCGTCAGTTAGCCGAGTCCAGCCTGCCGAATTTGACCGTGCTCTCGCATAACGAGATTCCGCCGGATGTGAAAGTGCGCTCGCGGGGAGTTATCGAATGAACGGCATGAAGATCAAGTCCTATTTCGCCAAGACCGTGGATGAGGCCATCGCCAAGGCTCGCGTAGAGCTCGGTTCGGATGCGCTGCTTTTGAATACGCGCAAGGTCGCGGATACGGGAGCGGGCGCAGGCTACGAAGTGGTCATGGGCGTTTCTGGCCCGCCTCCGGCTGCGGCGCCCGCCAG
Organism: Bryobacterales bacterium; assembly: GCA_037916615.1. GTDB lineage: Bacteria > Acidobacteriota > Terriglobia > Bryobacterales > Bryobacteraceae > Palsa-187. The sequence continues at coordinate 32,072 of JBAIXM010000042.1, read as the reverse complement.
GACGGCCGCGAAACCTTCGACTCCCAAAACAACGGCTCCGCGCGAAACCGTTGCAACACCCGCCTCCGGGATGGGCGCCGAACTGGAAAAGCTCCGCGCGCAAATGGACGAGCTCCAGAGTGTCCTGATGCGCTCGGCCAGGAATTCGTGGACGGCGCAGCGCCTGGTCCCGGAAACCGCGCAGGTCTACGAACAACTGATCGCCGCGGACGTCGATCCCGTGCTCAGCAAAGACATCGCCGACCGTTTGGAAGCAGCCATGGCGACCGATGCGTTTTTCCTGTACACGGGGCCGGAGGCGCAAGGCGCGCAGAACCGCTGGAAAGCTCTGAAATCCGATCCGGAGCGCATCGAAAAATTTTTGCGGGCGGAGCTCGAGAGCCGCGTGGCGCTCAGGCCCCGCCTGGGTGTGAATGGAGCCAAGAGCGTTGTCGCGGCCGTGGTCGGACCCACCGGCAGCGGAAAAACCACCACCCTGGCCAAGCTTGCGGTCGCCGCCAGCGGGCAGCGTCCGGTACGCGTGATCTCGCTCGACCGGTCGAGAATCGGGGTCGGACATATCCTGAGCTCCCTCAAAACGCCGGCGATCAGCTTCTCGACGGTCGCATCGGCGGAGGATCTGCCGAAACTGATCGCGGAGGCGCGCAAAAAAGAATGCGTGCTGATCGATACGCCGGGCTATAGCCCCCAGGATCGGCCCGCGGCCGAGGGTTTGGCGGCCGCGTTCGCTGCCTGCGGCGAGCTGGATGTGCACCTGGTCCTTCCGGCGTACATGAAGGGCCGCGATCTTCGAAATTGCATCGAGCGCTATGCGCTGTTCCATCCCGCCAAGCTGCTGATCACGCGCCTGGACGAGACGGAGCTGCTCGGCACCGTGTTTTCCGAAGCCGCCGCCGCGGGATTGGCGTTGTCGTTCCTGTCCCACGGAGTCCGCATTCCCGACGATATCCGGGGCGCAAAGCCGGACGATCTGCTGGCGATGGTTGCGCCGCAGGCACGCGCGCGGGCCGCATCCCAGAGGGCTGCATAGAAATCCATGGCAAGCTTCAGCACACTCGCGTACTCGGGACCGGCCGCGGAGCCGGCCAACGAGCGGGAGCGTCTTATTCTCGAACACCTGCCCCAGGTGCGCTGGGTCGCCACTCGCATCCACGAAAAGCTTCCGGACTCCACGAGCCTGGAAGATTTGATTTCGATCGGAATCGTGGGCCTGATCAATGCGATCGACAATTTCGATCCGCAATACAACGTCAAGCTGAAGACCTACGCCGAGCACAAAATTCGCGGGGCGATCCTGGACAGCATTCGGGGGATGGATGGAGTCCCCGCGCACAAACGCAAGCGCGTGAAACAGATTCAGACTACGGTCGGCGCGCTCGAGCAGCGTTTGCAGCGCGCGCCCATGGAAGAAGAGATCGCCAGCGAAATGGGGATGACCCTCCAGGCGTACCAGGAAGCCCTGCTCGAACTGCGGGCCGTTAGCCTCGGCAGCCTGGATGCCGCGCCGCGCCGCGAGGATTCCCGCAGCCTGATCAACTTTATCGCCGATCCGGAAGAAAATTCGCCGGCGCGCGTTCTGGAGCGCTCGGAACTCGAGAAGCTGATCGCCGAAGGATTGAAGAAGATGCCCAAGGTCGAAGGACTGGTGCTCGATCTTTACTACCGCCAGGAGCTTGGCATTCGCGAAATCGCGCCCATCCTCGGACTTCACATCACGCGCGTTTCGCAGATCAAAGCGCAAGCGATCCTGCGGCTTCGAAATTACCTGCAACGGCACTGGCCGACATCCAGGGGGACGTACTAAGTGGAGAAACAACAACTGATCTCCGGATTCCTCGACGCCTTCGCGCGCGCGCTCTCCGCAGCCCTGACCGCGGCGGGTCCCGAAGAGATCGAACTCACCTGGAGCCTGGCGCCCGATTCTCCGGCAGCGGAAGAATGGAACTGGTGGTGCGGCCGGCTGAGCACGCATCCGGACGCAAACCTGTTCTTCGGGGCTCCGGAAGAAACCTGGGAAAAATTAGGACGCGCCGGGAGCTCCGACGAAGGGCGCGAAAACGCTTCGGCGCTCATCGGGCGCTGCTTTGCAAAAGCCGTCGAAGACCAGCTCGCGGGCCGCGCTTCTGCGCAGGAATCGGGCACCTGGCAAGCGCCCTCGGAAGACGGAACCCGGATCCTGATCGAAATCCGGTATCCGGCGGGGCAATGGCCGAACGCCGCATGCGTTCTGAGCGCCGGCTTCGAAAAAGCGCTGGGCGCGGAACAGAACGAACCGCCGCCGGCCCGAGTCCCGTCTCCGGCGGCGCGTGTAAGTCCGAACGATCTGCTGATGAACGTGCAAGTGCCCGTGTCGGTCTGTTTCGGGGCCACGCAGATCCGGATGAAAGAGCTTCTGAATTTGAGCAGCGGATCGGTGGTGGAGCTGGATCAGGCATTGCACGACAACGTGGAAGTTCGCGTGAACGATCGCGTCATCGCCCGCGGTGAAGTGGTCGCGGTGGATGGTCACTATGGAGTTCGCGTACTAGAGCTGGTTTCGAGCGAAACCGCGATGAAAGGATTCGGCCAGCGATGATCCGCCTCGAGATACCGCTGTTTGCAACGGCCTTAGCGGGTCCGCTCGCGGCTCTGGGCTGGCGGATCGCGCGGCGTGCCCGCGCAGATCGAAGACGGAGGGTTCGCCAGCTCGAAATGGAGCTGCGGCTCGCCGATGCGTGGGAACGTTTTCAAAAGGAGGTATTCAGGCTAAAGCACTACACGGTACTACGGCAGGACGCTCTCAGGCGGAATGCCGGATTAATTCCTTCAACAAACCTGCATTCGCTGCGATATATAAAGGGGCGCCAAAATGAAGATTGACGAGCGCAAAGCCTTGAACACTCAGAAACCCCAGTCTGAGAAGGTTTATGAAACGAACGCCGGAGTTTCGTCTCGAAATATCACCAAACCTCGTATTTCAGGAGAGGACGGCGTGGCGTTGAGCAGCCAGGACCAGCTACGGGCCCTGGCCTTGACTCCCGGCGCGGAAGAAACCAGCCGCGTGGAGCGTCTCAAACAGCTCGTACAATCGGGGCAGTACCAGGTAGATCACCTGGCACTGAGCGGCGCCATGGTCACAGCCATGCTCAAAGGTTACTGAGCGCAGGCTGCCAATGACCCTCGCGGAATTCTGCCAAGCCAGCCAGGAAAAACTGGACGCTGTTTCCAGGGCGATGCTGGATCCTCGTCCCGAGATTCTGGAGCACTGCGAAGCCGAGCTCCAGGACGTAATCGCGTGGCTGGAGTCGGCGAAACCATCCGATGCCGTTTCCGGAACCGCAAACCGTGGCGAGCTGATGCGCCTTCGCCCTAAGATCCGCGTGCTTGCTTCGCAAACTCAAAGCGCCGTGAATCTTTGCCAGGGCTGGATCCAATTGAGCTTGAGCCAGGGCTACACGGATCAAGGCACACCCGTGCTGCCCGCCGGCGAGCCGCAAGCCAGCTACGAGGTGTAACTCCCATGGGCGGCATCTTTGCGAATTTACGAACCGCGGCCACTTCTCTTTCTGCGTTTGAAACATCCCTGGAGGTGGCGCAGAACAACGTGACCAACGCGTCCACGGCGGGCTATGCCAAACAAGTGCCCACGCTCAATGCCCTTCCCTTCCAGCCGCAAACAGGCCTGATCGGAGGCGTCCAGAGTGGGGATACGCAATCGACGCGCGACGAGTACCTGGAACAGTCGGTCCGGTATCAAACCAGCCTGCTCTCGAACTTCCAGGCACAAGCGCAGAGTCTGAGCGCCATCGAGCCGCTGTTCGATGTCAGCGGCCAATCCGGGATCGCCGCCACGCTGAACAGTCTGTTTCAAAGCTTTTCCGCGTGGAGCGTCAATCCGGATTCCGCCGAAGCGCGCCAGGATGTATTGTCGAAAGCCCAGGATTTGGCGGCAAGCTTCCAGCAGGCGGCGTCGGTTTTGACCAGCGCCACCTACAATCTCAACAACAAAATCGACAGCACGGTCGGCCAGATCAACTCGCTGGCCGCGCAGGTCCTCGATTACAACCTTCGCCGCAACCAGGGCCAGACCGCGGACGCCGGCCTGGACGCGCATCTGCACGACACCCTCGAAACCCTGAGCGGATTGGCCGGTATCACGGCCCGGCTTGAAAGCGACGGAAGCGTCACGCTGCTGCTGGGCGGACAGACGCCCCTGGTGATTGGAGCTCGCCAGTATCAACTTCAGTCCGCGTACTTTAACACCGGAACGCCGGTGAATCCAAACGCCACACCCGCCGCGCACATCCTCGATGCCAACGGCCAGGACGTTACCGCGAACGTCTCTGGAGGCTCACTCGGGGGACTACTGACAGTTCGCAATACCGTGCTGCCCTCGATTCAGGGAGACAGCCAGCAGGCGGGCGCCCTGAACCAGATCGCCAAGCAGGTTGCCGATCGCGTGAACCAGCTCTTGACGTCCGGCCTGACGCCGGCCGGACAGCCGGGCGTGGCGCTGTTCACCTATGACGCATCGAGCGGAGCCAATACCGCGCGATCGCTCGCTGTGAACCCGAACATCACGTCCGACGATCTGGCCGCGCTCGATCCCGGACCTCCCCAGGTGGCCAACGGGATCGCGTTGTCGCTCGCCGGGCTCGGCGATTCCCACGCGGCGGCGGACACGATCAACGGCAAATCGATTCTGGAATTCCTGAACGCCCAAACCCAGATCATCGGGCAAAAAACCGCCGATGCATCGGCGGGACAGACGGTCGCGCAGCAATCCGTTACGCAGGCCAAAGCGCTGCGGTCGCAGGTTTCCGGCGTTTCCCTGGACGAAGAAGCTGTGCGGGTGATGGAGCTACAGCGCGGCTACCAGGCGATTTCCAAGCTGATCAGCGTTATTAACGGTCTGACCGACACGCTTCTGAACATGACGTCCTAGGGCCTGAGGAGAACAAAATGTTGCAAAATCTGGATCCGATGCGGGAGAAGTTCCTGTCAGACCTCGCTTCGTTGAACGCCCGCATCGCGAAAACCCAAGCCCAGCTCACATCAGGCGTCCGGATCAGCAAGCCCTCCGACGACCCTTCTGCAGTGGGAGACGTGCTCCAGTTGCAATCCGACATCGGCCGGATCACTCAGGTCACGGCCAACCTGAACAACGTGAAAAACGAAGTCGATTCTGCCTCCGGAGTCGTGCAGGACTCAGTTTCGCTGCTGGACCAGGCGCGCTCTTTGGCCGCGCAGGGCGCGTCCGACACGCTTTCGTCCTCGGCGAGGCCAGCCTTGGCAGCACAGGCCGAGCAAATCCTCAGCGCTCTGGTCAACGCCAGCCGCGCGACGTTCGACGGCCGGTATCTGTTCAGCGGCGACCGCCCTTCGCAGCCGGCCTACGATGTGAACCTTGCCAACGCGAATGGAGTCGACCGCCTGCTCACCGCTCCGGCAACGCGAGTCATTCAGGACTCCAGCGGCGTAGTTTTTGCCGTCTCCAAAACCGCTCAGGATCTATTCGATCACCGCAATCCAGACGACAGCCTGGCATCCGATAACGTGTTCGCTGCGGTGAACAGCCTGCGCGTGGCGCTTCTCAACAACGATTCGGCGGGCGTCGCCGCTGCGGCAGCTTCGATCCAAAAAGCCCAAGACTATCTTTCCTTGCAGGGCGCCTTCTACGGCGCAGTGCAGAACCGGATCACCAATGCTCTGGACATCGCGCAGAAGTTCCAGCTCCAGTGGAAAACCCAGCTCAGCAGCGAGCGCGACACCGACGTCGCGGCGGCGGCTACCGACCTCACGCAGGAGCAACTGAGTCAGCAGGCCGCGATGCAGGCCGAAGCCTCCGTGCCGCGGACGACGCTGTTCGACTTCCTGAAGTAGATCAGTTTTTTTTCGGAGCTGCCGGGGGGGCCGCCGCAGCCGCTTTGGGTTCCGTGCTAGACGCCGCGTAATTGTTGAGGATCACCAAATCCACCCGGCGGTTGCGCGCGCGCCCTTCCGGTGTGGAGTTATCGGCGACCGGAGCAGTGTCGGCGTAGCCTGAAATAGACATTCGTTGGGTTGGAATCTCGAAACGGCTGGACAGAAGCTCCATCATGGCGATGGCACGGGCCGCGGAGAGGTCCCAATTCGTCCGGAAGCGCGCCGTGTGGATGGGTATCGAATCCGTGTGGCCTTCGATGCGCACGGGATTCGACACCTGCTTAAGAGCTCCAGCGACCTTCTCCATGGTCGGCATGGTGGCCGGGTCCACGGCGTCCGTCCCCGAGGGGAAAAAGGCGGCCTGCTTCAAACTGACGACGATTCCGCGGGGCGTCATGCTGACTTCCACTTTTCCCGCCTTGATCTCGTCCTGCAGCTCAGCGGAAAGGGTCTTGAGCGACATCGTCAGCTCCATGACATCCGGCCGGTCTTCTTTGGCGGCCTTCTGCGCGCCGCCGGGCCCATGCATCTGAGCGTTTCCCTGGCCTTTGTCGTCGACAGTGCCGCCCAGCACCTTGGCAACGGCAGGCGGCACGCCGACCGAGTGTCCCTCGTGCAGCGCCTTCTCCACCGCTTCCGATACCTGTTTCGCCTTGGCCTTGTCGGTCTGCGAGGATGCGAACATCACGACGAAGAAGGCGAACAACAGCGTAATGAAGTCCGCGTAGGAAACCAGCCAGCGCTCGTGATTCTCGTGTTCGGCGTGTTTGGGGCGCGGCATCCCTTACCCCTTGGCCGCAGCAGGAGCCGCTGCGCCGCTCCCCGCCTCTTCGGCTTTCTTCTTGCTCTTGCCGGCGTTGTGCAGGAATGCTTCGAGCTTCACCCGGATCAGTTTGGGATTCATCCCTTCCACGATGCTGCAAACGCCTTCCAGCAGGAGCTCTTTGTCCTGTGCATCCTGGCGCATCCGCGCTTTCAGCTTGTTCGCCGCCGGCAGGAAAACGAGGTTCGCCACCGCTACGCCGTAAACCGTGGCCACGAACGCGACGGCGATTCCCTTCCCTACTTCCTCGATATTCTCGAGATGCTTCATCACCTGGATGAGCCCCAGCACCGCGCCGATGATGCCGATGGTCGGCGCGTACCCGCCGGCCGACTCGAATACCTTCGCGGCCGATTCTCCGTGATGCTCGGATTGCGCGATCTCCAGCTCCATCATCTTGCGAAGCTCCTGGAGATCGGTGCCGTCCACCGCCAGGGACAGCGACTTCTTGAGAAATGCGTCCCCCGCCTTCTCCAGGTCCTCTTCCAGCGAAACGATGCTGCTTTTGCGGGCCTTCGTGGCGTACGCGATGATTTCGTCCACGGCGGCGACGGGATTCAGCTTCTGCTCGAAGAATACGTTCTTTAGTCCGCCGACGGCTGCCAGCAACGACGACAGCGGCGAAGTGACCATTACGGCTCCCAAGGTTCCGCCGAGCACGATAATCGCCGCCGAAATCTGGATGATGTCGGAGATCTTTCCGCCTTCCCACATGAGTCCGCCGATGATGCCGCCCAAAGCGATCAGCAAGCCCGCGAAGCTTGCGATATCCGGGCGCGAGCTCTTCAGACTGGATTTCGGAGCTGCCTGCTTATCTGCCATGAGAGGGTGAATCGGACTCGGTATTTGGGTCGGCCGTCAACCTGGTCAGATCGGGGCTCAAAAGGTTCCTGCGAAAAACGACGACCTTGTCCACAATCTCGTCCGCCGATTCGAGCACCATGAATTTCTGTCCGGAAGTCAGAGTCACCACGGTGTCTGGGGTCATATCGATGTGTTCGATGAGATCCGAATTGAGAATCAAGGGAATATGGTTCAGCCTGGTTAGTCGTATCATCGGCGCGACCCGCGGTTGGTGGCAGAGTCCATATCGATGAAAATTCAGGAAAGTTTACCGGAGAGCTGGAGAGAAAACGCCGGCCAGGCTCCAAAATCGCCCGCCCTGCTGCCTAGCCTAAAGCGATCCCCTTAGCCGGCCGATCTGTTCTTAGAAAGGTGTCCACTTTGCCGCAGCCAAGCGTCGAACAGCTCGAAGTCGGCCAGCCGGGTCCTTCCACTCCCCGCTTTCGCGTGCTTCGGGCGATTCATGAGGGGTTTGCGCCGAACCTTGCCACCGCTCTATCGGCCTTCCTGCGATCGGATTTCGAGGTCCGCCTTCGGGACCTTTCTGTTCAGACCAGCGGCGGCTTTCGGGCGACGCTTCCCAGCCCCACCTGTTTCATGGTTTTCCGCCTTCATCCCCGCGATGAACGCATGTATTTCCACCTGAACTGTGCCACTGTGTTTGTGCTGCTCGAATTCCTGCTCGGAGGCAAAGCAGGATCCGAGCCGGCGGCTGCCAGAAACCTGACTGAAATCGAGTGGAGCCTGCTGGAGGAAATTGTACGGGTCATGCTTCGCCCGCTCGGGGAGGCGTGGAAGGCCTTCGCGACCGTCGAGTTCGAGGCGGAATCCTTAGTGAGCGAGCCGGAGCTGCTGCCGGAGAATGATCCGAGCCAGCCGGCCGGCCAGCCTCTGATCAAGGTTGCCTTCGAGTTGCGCTACGGAGAACAATGCGGGCTGCTCGAGATCGCGGCGCCGGAGTCGTTCTTCGATGTTCCTGGGACGCCTACGGAGGAGGGCGAACCGGAACAGGCCGCAGAGCCCGGCCTCCGGCACAAGCTGATGCTTCTGGAGGCGGTTCCCGTTTCGTTGGAGATCCGGCTGGATGGGCCGCTCCTGCCCGTCGCGGACCTGATGAGCTTAAAACCGGGGCAAGTAATCAAGCTTGATCACCCCTTGGACCGGCCTGTTCGCGGAGTCGTGAACGGCGCGCTTACGATGGAAGGCGCTGTGGTCAGTTCGGGCGCCAAGCGCGCGTTCCAGATCACGAATCTGCCGTAGCCGTGCTCAGGCTCGGTTTTCCCGCCACAGGCGCTCGCATCCCGCCAGATGCCGCAGAAGCTGCATGGAAACTTGTAGGTCCTCGACGGGGGCATCGCCGCCCCGCCGGAGCCAGTTTCGCATGGTTTCCGCGATGGTGGCCAGCATTTCCATGCGCTCGCGTTCGGCTTCGCCTGGAACCGCCGGATTCGCCATGTCCATCAGAGTCCAGTCCTTCGCCAGCGTATCGCGCAATAAGCGCAGATCGCCGGTGTTCCAGGCCGAGAGAAGCATTCGGGCGTGCTGTTCGGACATGGGGGCAGATTTGGTCTTCAACCGGGTCAGCATGGCTGCTGCACATATCGAACCGGGAGGGACGCTGTTGAGGAATTCTTCTTGGAACTATCGGGCGCCGAGTACCAAAGACGCGTTGAAAGCCGATTTTCGACAAAAAAAAGTGAAATGCGCCGTCAGCTTTGCGACATGAATAGCACGCTCCCAGAAATTGAACCGGGACGGATTCGGCAGGTAGCCGAAGACTTCAACAGAAAAAGGACGAGACGCAATGTCATATTCGTTTCAGACCAACGTAGCCTCTTTGGTAGCCCAGCAGAATCTTCGAGTGAACAGCGACTTTCAAAGCCGAACCATCACTCGTCTGACTTCCGGTTATCGCATCAATTCTTCGGCTGATGACGCCGCGGGTTTGGCTGTCGCCAATAAGTTCCGCAGCGACATTACCGAGCTCCAGCAGGGCGTTCGGAACGCCAACGACGGAATCAGCATTCTCCAGATCGTTGACGGCGGCCTCAACAACATTTCGAACATTCTGGACCGGCTGAAGACCCTGGCGACCGAATCGGCCTCGGACACGTTCAGCGGCAGCCGCGCGACTCTCGACACGGAATTCCAAGGCCTGCTGGCGGAAATCGACCGCCAGGCGGCGAATATCGGACTGGCCAGCGGCGGCGGCACCGGCGGCCGTTACAACCTGAGCCTGGACGTCTACATCGGCGGCGGCGACACGCAGGCGCACGCCAAGGTCACCATTAACCTGAGCGGCGCGAGCAACGTCGTGGATACCAATGGGCTTGCCATTGTCGGCGACAAGGTGGATACGAAAGCGAACGCCCTGACCGCCCTGACGGCGATCACCACGGCCATAGCGAATCTGGGCCTTGTTCAGGGGTCGGTCGGTACGGGCGAGAATGAGCTGAATTATGCGACCCAGCTCGCTCAATCGCAGATCGCCAGCTTCTCGTCGGCGCAATCGGCGCTTCGCGATGCGGACGTGGCGACCGAAGCCGCGAACCTGACCAGGTCGCAGATCCTGGAGCAATCCTCGGTCGCGGCTCTGGCGCAGGCCAATGCGGCGCCCCAAGCGCTCCTGAAGCTCCTCCAGTAAACCGAAGCAGTCTAATGTTTTGACAGGCTGGGCCGATCTCAAATGAGAGCGGCCCAGTTTTGTTTGGAGAACCCGCGGCGCCGGAAGACCGACCATGAGCACCACCAACCTGACACCTGCCACCAGTCCATATTCGAGCGATCTTCAGCAGGTGCTGAGCCGGGCGATCGCCATCGCCTCGTTACCGCTGAACCAGCTCAACGGTCAGCTCACCACGCTCCAGAACCGCTCCTCGGCGCTCGATTCTCTGAACGGCAAGTTCACGGCGCTGCAAACCGCGCTGCAAGGAGTCGCGACCGCCGCGACGTCCACCTCGGCGCAGGTTTCCAATAGCAGCATTCTGGCCGCCCACAGCGACGCCACGGCTCTGCCGGGTTCGTATTCGATTCATGTGGTGAGTGCAGGGGCTCCCACAACAGCCCTGAGCAATACGGGACTGCCGAGCGTGCAGGATCCGTCCTCACAATCCATTACTTCGGCCAGTTCTCTGACCCTCACGGTGGACGGCACGCCGTTCACGATAACTCCGTCCAGCAACAGTCTGAGTGCGCTGGCGGAAGCGATCAATTCGTCGGGGGCCAACGTAACGGCCACGGTCATCAATTTGGGTTCGCCGTCTTCACCGGATTACAGGCTTTCGCTGCAAAGCACCAAGCTCGGCAATATCGCGATTCAGCTCAACGACGGCTCGCAGAACCTGCTGAACACCATCTCGACCGGATCCCAGGCCCAGTACCAGGTCAACGGGCAGCCTGCGACACCGGTTTCTTCGGATTCCAAGACGGTGACGGTCGCCCCGGGCCTTACCGTGGACTTGCTACAAGGGGGCGATTCGACCGTCACGGTATCCCAGAGCAGCTCAACGCAAGCCAATGCCCTGGCATCTTTCGTCGCTGCTTACAACGCGGCCGTGGACGAGCTCGCGACCAATCGCGGCCAAAGCGGCGGCGCGCTTACCGGAGATGGGCTGATCTTCACGTTGTCGCAGTCTCTGCGCGATCTGAGCGGTTTCACCGGCGGCAGCGGCGCGGTCCAAAACTTAACCGATCTCGGAATCACATTCGACAAAACCGGCCACCTGTCGTTCGACCAGAGCACGTTCGACAGCGTCTCCGCGGCGCATCCGAACGATGTGAGCGCGTTTCTCGGTTCGCCCACATCCAGCGGATTCCTCAAGTCGGCTACCGACATCATGAACGGCCTGGAGGAGACCGGGACGGGCACGATTCAAGCCGCGCTCACGAGCGCGCAGGACGCCATTGACAGGCAGAATCAGAAAATCTCGGACGAGCAGGACAGGGTTGACCAGATCACAAATAATCTAACGGCGCAGATTTCGGCAGCCGACGCCCTGATCGCATCGCTTACCCAGCAAGCCACTTACTTCACGAACCTTTTTGCGAGCATGAATGCCAACAAAAACTAGCAGCCGCCTTCACGCCGCGATCCAAACCGGCGCCTGGAGTACCGCGCAGGACCTCTTAGCGTCGTTCCGTTTGGAGGTGGAAGCCGCCTGGCGCGCCGCCGCGACCGAACACGAGCGCCGGACCATTTCCAACGATGTGACCTCGTTCCTACAGTGGGCCAGAGCCATGACGCTGACCAGCCGGCAGAGCCTGCAAAACAACCTCAACCGCACAGAGCATCGCCGGGCCTATTGCCAGCCCCAGCCTCTGAATCCTTTCCGCGGCGTCGACGCCTAAAAAACCGTCAGAGATCTGACCAAACGTCGGATTTGCGACGTCATGTATCGCAAGTCCCCGCGCGAAATCAGTCATTTACAGACTGGCACCGAAACTGCTTTACGGCTGGCATCGTGTTTGAGCGTGTTGCCGGAAATCTGGAAAGTTACATGAACCTGCTGAGCGTGCGGCAGAAGCTGGTGGCATCCAACATCGCCAACGCCGATACGCCCGGCTACCGGACCAAGGACATCGATTTTCGCGCCGAGTTTTTGCAGCAACTGGACGGACAGGATTGCTCCGGCCCGACCCCTCCGCAGACCATCGAGCCAGATGGTCTCCCGGTGAAAGCCGACGGGAACAACGTGAGCCTGGACCGCGAGTCGAGACTGCTGGCGGAGAACGCCATCCGGTTCCAAGTGGCCGCGAGCCTGGCTAGATCCGAGCTGCATACCATCCAAAGCGCCATCGAAGAAGGGAAGAACTCATGAGCCTCTTTTCCGCCCTTTCCGTAAGCGCCTCGGGCATGACCGCCCAGAGGGCGCGCACAGAATTACTGGTCGAAAACTTAGCCAACGCGGACACCACACGGACGCCGGAAGGCGGACCTTACCGCCGCAAGGATGCAGTCTTCGCATCCGATCCCACCGTGAGCCAGTTCTCGTCCTTGTTCGAATCCGAGGTGAATTCGAACGCATCCGGCGTGCGCGTGGCCCAGGTGGTCACGGATCAGCGCGACCCGGAGATGCGCTACATGCCCGGGCATCCCGACGCGAACAAGGACGGCTATGTCGCTTACCCGCGTATGAATCCCGCCGAGGATATGGTCGATCTGATGGGGGCTTCCCGTGGCTATCAGGCCAACGTGGCCGCGATCTCGGCAGTCAAGGACATGCTCCAACACTCGCTCGATCTGCTCCGGTAACTCGTCATGAACATTTCACCGATTCAACCTTCGAGCATCGGGCCGATCGATCCTTTCGATGGAGGCGGCGCGGCGCGCCCATCCGGCGGTCCTGAATTCCGCGACTTCCTGCAAGGCGCCATCGACCAAGTAGAGCGCTCCAGCAGCAACGCGCAGCAAAGCGTGCAGAATTTCCTTTCGGGCGACGGCGAAGACCTGCATTCCACGGCCCTGGCCGTGCAGCGCGCCGATCTCGAGTTCTCCCTGCTGATGCAGGTACGCAACAAAGTTGTCTCCGCCTATCAGGAAGTCATGCGCATGCAGATGTAGCGCTGACGCCTCACTACTTCCATGGATCAAGTCAAACGAATCGTAGGAACTCTGTCCGGGCGTCAACTGACGACCATCATCATTGTGGCCGTATTGGTGGCCGGCGGAATTTACGGACTGACCCAGTGGCAGCGGGAAGCCGGATTCCGGCCTCTTTACACGACTCTCGCGCCCGAGGACGCCGCTCTGGTGGTGCAGCGGTTGAAGGAAAACGGCGTCCCCTACCGCCTTTCGAGCAATGGAACTGAGATCTCGGTTCCCGAAGAACGCGTCGCCGAGCTGCGCCTGGATATGGCCGCCGCCGGCATTCCGAAAAGCGGGCGGATCGGCTTCGAAATCTTCGACAAAACCAACTTGGGCATGACGGACTTTGCCGAGCATGTGAACTATCGCCGCGCGCTGGAAGGCGAGCTGGAACGCTCCGTCATGGCGCTAACCGAAGTAGAGCAGGCGCGGGTTCATATTTCGTTTCCGCAGGAATCCGTATTTCAAGAGTCGCGGCAACCGGCCAAGGCCAGCGTCTTGCTGAAGCTGCGCGGCGGAGTGCAACTTCCCGAAACCGCCGTTCCGGCGATCACGCATCTCGTCTCGAGCGCGGTGGAAGGTCTATCCCCCGAAGCCGTTTCGGTGCTGGATATGCGCGGAAACCTGCTCAGCCGGGCCAAGCGCGTGAGCGATTCGGGTTCGGATACGTCCGAAGCCGCTCTTGAGTACCGGCGCACGGTCGAGCACGACCTGGCCGCGAAGCTCGACGCGACGCTCGAGCCCTTGGTTGGCTCCGGGCGCTTCCGCGCCGCAGTTTCGGCCGACACCGATCTCACCAGCGCCGAGCAGAACGAAGAGCACTACGATCCCACGCAGTCGGTCATGGTGAGCTCGCAAAAGACGGAAGATATTTCGAATCCCGTGCACGCCGCCGGCGGGATTCCGGGAACTGCGTCCAATCTGCCGGATCCCGCGCCGCCTCCCGCCACAGTGGGCGGAGGCACCTCGCGCAAGACGGAGAGCGTGAATTACCAGTCCAGCCGCACCGTCAAGCGAACCGTCCTGCCGCAGGGAAGCATCAAACGGCTCTCGGTTTCCGTGCTGATCGATCACGAAGTTCATTTCGAAGGATCCGGCGCTCAGGCCAAGCGGGTCTTAACTCCTCCGACGCCGGAACGCCTGAAAGTGATCCACGATCTGGTGGCCGCGGCGGTTGGATTGAATTCCGAGCGCGGGGATCAGTTGATCGTGGAAAGCCTCCCGTTCGAATCGACGGTCAACCTGGAGCCGCCGGCGCCCGCGGCGCCTCAAAACACCGCAGCGCCGCTCACTCCAATGGAGCAACTCAAGAAGAATCCCAAACTGCTGTACGGAGCGGGCGCAGGCGCAGCCGTGATTCTGGCGGGATTGTTCTTCCTGGTTTTCAAGATGCTCAAGAGATCGCCTGCTCCTGCGGCCGAGGCGCGCCCGCCCGAATCGCTGCCTCAAGCGAATCCTGAGCCGCCGGCGCAGAGGCTGCCGGGAGCTGATCATTGGACGCCATCCTCCGTGAGTGCGCCCGCGGTACCGGCGCTCGCGCCGGCCCGCATCGAAGTGCTCACCAATCAGGCTCGCGAAGCCGCTCAAAAGGACGGAGAACTCTGCGCGGGCGTATTGCGGGGCTGGCTCCGCGAGGAACAAGTTTAATCTATGGCCGCTCCCGCGCACGCTCCCGTCCTCTCCGGAGTTCAAAAAGCCGCAATTCTGCTGATCTCGATCGGGGATCATGCTTCCGCAGAACTGCTCAAGCGCATGAGCGAAGATGAAGTCCAGGCTGTCACCGCGGCCATCGCCAGCCTGCCGGCGATTTCGCGGGAACAGGCCGAGGCCGTTCTGGAAGATTTCCGAGCCGCAACGGTGCAGTCCGGCCAGGGCCACGGCGGCGTGGATTTCGCCAAACGCATTCTCACTTCCGCGTTTGGAACGGAAGGCAGCAAGAAACATGTGGAACGCCTTCCGAAGGCTTCCGGACGCAGTTCGGATGCGGGGCAGCGCCTACAACGCCTGGATCCGCAGTTGCTGGCGCGCTTCGTCGAAAGCGAGCATCCGCAGACGATCGCGCTGGTTCTGGCGCACTTGAGCGCGGGACAATCGGCGGCCGTCC
Source organism: Bryobacterales bacterium (assembly GCA_037916615.1). Classification (GTDB taxonomy): domain Bacteria; phylum Acidobacteriota; class Terriglobia; order Bryobacterales; family Bryobacteraceae; genus Palsa-187. Next base: position 16,814 of record JBAIXM010000042.1, on the reverse strand, counting down.
TCCGATCCATGCCCGCGGATCTGCGCGCCGAAGTGACGATTCGCCTCGCAAGCCTCGACCAGATTTCGCCGGTGGTGATGAACAAAATCTCCGCCGTGATTTCGCGCAAGCTGCAGGCCCTGGGCGAGGTTAAGCGCGAATCCTCGGGCGGACTGCGCGCGGTCGCCGAAATTTTCAACCAGTTGGACGGAGAGCTGGGAAATGAGATTCTGGCGCAGGTCGGCGAGCGCGATTCGGCCCTGGTGGAATCGATCCGCCAGAAGATGTTCGTGTTCGACGATTTGATGATGATCGATGCGAACGGAATCAAAGAATTGCTGGGCCGCGCCGATCGGCGCCAGCTCACCGTTGCGCTCAAAGGCACCAGCGACGAACTGCGGAAGCACCTGCTGCAAGGCATGTCCCAGCGCGGAGCGGCCATGCTGCTGGAAGACATGGAAGCGATGGGCCCCGTGAAGATCCGCGAAGTCCAGGACGCCCAGCAGATGATCATCGCCTTGCTCCGCCAGCTCGAAATGGAAGGAATTGTAAGCCTGAAAGGAGGAGGCGATGAACAATACATCGTCTAGAATCCTTCGGGACGCGGAGCTCGCGGCGGTGAAGCCGATGGCTTGGCGCGCCAACAGCAACCCGGTTCTTCCGCCTCCGAGAATTCCCAAACCCGCAGCTCCGAACCCCGGCGTTCCCGAGGATCCCAACCAGGACGAAGCCAGGAAAGAAGCGTATCAGCGCGGATTTTCCGAAGGACGAAACGTGGGGCACGAGCAGGCTGCCGCCGAGCTCAAGCCGGTGTTGGATAAGCTCTCGCGTTCCCTGGCCGATCTCGCGTCCCTGCGCTCGCGTGTGCGTAAATCCGCCGAATCGGATTTGCTGAAGCTGGCGATCGCCGTGGCGCGACGCGTGTTGCATCGCGAACTGACGCTCGATCCCAGCTCCATCGAAGGCCTGATTCGCGTGGCGCTCGAAAAACTGGAATCGCGCGAGCTGTGCCGCGTGCGCGTCCATCCCGATCAGGAGCCGGTGATCCGAACCCTGCTGGCGCGTTTCTCCGGCACGCCCGTCGAATTGATGCCCGATCCGGCCTTGCAATGCGGCGATGTTCTGTTTGAAACACCGCACGGCACTCTGGATGGATCCATCGAAGCGCAGCTCGAGGAGATCGAACGGGGTTTCGCAGACAGGTTGCGCCGGTGAACACGATGAGCGCCGAACTTCCCGATCGGGACATCCTCACGCCATATCTCCACGATTTGGAGCAACTCGATCTGCTGCCGTGGTGCGGCAAAGTGACCGCCACGGTCGGACTGCTGATTGAATCGCAGGGGCCGGCGGTGGCAATCGGCGATTTCTGTGAGGTGTTCACTACTCTAGGCCATAGCATACGCACGCAAGTGATCGGATTCCGCAATGGGCGCGTGTTGTCGATGCCGCTGGAAGAACCGGAAGGCTTGCAACTCGGCAGCCGCGTGATCGCGCGCGTACAGGACGCCCGGCTCGCGGTCGGTCCGGGCTTGCTCGGCAGAGTCCTGGACGGATTCGGACAGCCGATGGACGGAGGTCCTCCGGTCGAGGCCGAGGAATCGTATCCGCTGTATGCTCCGCCCCCGAATCCGCTCACGCGGAAACACATTACGGAGCGCCTGGTGACCGGCATCCGCTCCATCGACAGCCTGCTGACCTGCGGGAAGGGCCAGAGAATCGGCCTGTTCGGCGGAAGCGGCGTCGGCAAAAGCACGCTGCTCGGAGCCATGTCGCGCAAGAACTCGGCGCAGGTTAGCGTGATCGCGTTAATCGGCGAGCGGAATCGCGAGGTGAAGGCGTTTCTCGATCAGGAACTCGGCCCGGAGGGCATGAAACGTTCTCTGGTGGTCACGGCGACTTCCGATCGCCCGGCGCCGCTGCGCATTCGCGCCGCGTTCGTGGCGCTGGCGGCGGCGGAATATTTTCGCGATCAGGGCCTGGACGTCCTGCTGGTGATGGACTCCGTAACGCGGCTCGCAATGGCGCAGCGCGAAATCGGCCTGGCCGCGGGCGAGCCCCCTAGCCAAAAAGGGTATCCGCCGTCGGTTTTCACGCTGCTTCCGAAAATTTTCGAGCGTGCGGGAAACTTCGAGTCCGGCTCCATCACAGGCTTCTTCACGGTCCTGGTGGAAGGCGACGATTTCAACGAGCCGATTTGCGACGCCTCGCGCGGCATTCTGGACGGGCACCTGATCCTTTCGCGCGAGCTGGCCTCGGCCGGGCATTATCCCGCGATCGATGTGCTGAGTTCCATCAGCCGCCTGGCGAACAAAGTCGTCAGCGGAGGAGAAACCGCGGCGGCGCAGAAGATCCGCGAGGCCCTGGCGGTATATCAACAATCCGCCGATCTGATTCAGCTCGGCGCTCATGTTCAGGGCACAAATCCGAAACTCGACCAGAGCATTCGCGTGAGGCCGCAGCTTATGGAATTTCTCAAACAACCCGCGGAGGCTCACGCAGCTCAGGAAGAAACGACCTCCAGGCTGCTCGCGCTGGCCAAGGAGCTCGCATGAAGGCTTTCCGTTTCCCGCTGCAACGCGTGCTGGAGTGGCGGGCTCTTCAATTGCGCGTCGAAGAAGAAAAACTCGCCGGTTTGCAGCAGCAGATGGCCTCGCTTACGCAGATGCAGGAACAGCTCGCGGCCGCTCGCAACAGATCGGAAGCGCACCTGTTCGCTTCCGGAACGGCAGCCGGATCGTGCCTGCAATCCTGGGCCTTATACCAGGCCCGCGTGGCGAAGCAGCAGGACCTTTTGAAAAAACAGCTCCTGCAATGCGAGCAGTTGATCGCCGAGCAGCGCCAGCGTCTTCTGAAGGCTCGCACCGATCATCGCGTCCTCGAAAAACTCAAGGAACGACGCTGGCGCCAGTGGGTTTATCTGAATGACCGCGAGATGGAAGACACCGCCGCCGAAGTCTATCTCGCGCGCTGGGGCCGCGAGGATTCGGACGGCGAGTTGCGGGATTTCGCATGAACATCTTTTTTCTGACCGAAACAGAGAGCGGCTGCTACAAGTGGCGCGGCGCGATTCCGGCCAAATATCTGCGTCGCCGCGGTCATAATGTCCAGATCTTCGGAGGCGACCTCAGCAGCTACGAAACGCCGGATGTGATGGTGATCTTCCGCGCTCATTATCCGGCGGCAGGCAAAATCTTGCAGTGGTGCAAACAGCGCTCGATTCGCGTGGTTTTCGACACGGACGACGCGCTCGATCTGGTGCCTCGCGAGAATGTGAATCACCGGGCTTTGCAGGATCGCCTGGATCTCTACGAGCTTCTCATCGAACGGGCCGATGTCGTCACCACCACGACGCCGACTCTGGCGGCAGACTTAAGAAGCCGCAATCCCAACGTGGTGGTTCTTCCCAACAGCGCCGATCCCGAGGAGTGGCGCGTGCGGCCGCGGCCTGACGGCATTCGCATCGGCTGGACTGGAAGTCCCACGCATTTTCACGATCTCGCCGTCGCTCTCGGCGCAATTCGCGACCTTCAAAAAAAGCGCGACTTTACGCTCGTGCTGCAGGGCATTTGCGGCGATGCGAATCTCGAGGATTTTTACGCCGCTCAGATCGTCCTCTATGGCAAGGCGTTCCTGAATTCCCCGCTCGGCAAGTCGATCAAGCGTTTCATGGAGGAGCTCCGCCACATCCGCTACGAATTTCATCCAATGGTGGATTTCGCACGGCACGCCGAAAAAGTCTGCGAGCTGAGCCTGGACATCGGCATCGCTCCTTTGACCGAGGATCCCTTCAACAGCCATAAGAGTTGCATCAAGTATTACGAGTACGCACTCTCCGGAGCCGTCACGGTCGCCTCGCGCGTTCTGCCCTACTCGGAGGAAGTGCCTGTGACCGCCAGAAACAATCGCGAATCCTGGAAGGAAACGCTTGAGGCGATGCTCGATGCCGATCGCAGCGCGCTCGCGCGCGCGCAGCGCGATTGGGTGCTGACGCACCGCAACATCGAGCGCAACGTGGCGCTATGGGAGCGGGTTTACCGCGGCGACCTGACCTCGACTCTGGCTGCCTAGCCCGGCAGCCCAGGCGATCGGGTGCCCTGTCATTTGTTTTCCATGCCAGCCATGGCTGCAGTCATTTGATCCAGCTTGCGGTAAAATTTCGCAGAATCGGAGTCGCGGCGGCGATCCACGATGCCCGTCACCGTTTCGATCGTCAGCATCTGCGCCACGCCGCTGGTCCAAACGGGATAGGACATCGATAGCTTCCGATTGATCTCGCTGGAGAGCGCCATAACGCTGGAGGGATCCACCTCGAGGATCGCGCTGAAGATATCTTCGCTCCACCTGCCGATCATGCCTTCGCCGCCGAGAGCTCCCTGAAACTGCTGCACCAGCGCGCGGAGAGCCTCCGTAATCACGGCGGGCGCGTACTGCCGTTCCAACCTCCGCAAGTTGCGCGCGCTCACCAGCAGGACACAAAACGGCTCGTTTTGGCGGAGCAGGTGCTCGATCCGCTCGTTTATTTTTTGGCGGCTCCATGCGCCCGAGCCGTGGTCTCGCTCCATCCGGCTGCGCTCGTTGTCCATGGCTTGGTGCAAGGTTCGAATCTCATCCTGCAACTGGCTCACAACAAGCTGATGGGTGCGCCGAAGCTGCGTGTAGCTTCGAAGAATCATCGAGGCGGAGGACTCGATTCCCTGCCGTATTTCTTCGATATCGTCGCTGGCGGCAAGATCCTCAAGCCGGTCGAGTTCCTGACGGAGCTGGAGCTCGCAGTTGTCCCCACTGGAAGTTAGGTTTTCCGCGAACACTTTCATCGCGGCCGCGGCGTTTTGCAAATCCTTGCGCATCCGCCCCATCTGCTCGCGAGCCTGGTCCCGGTAATTGCGAAGCTCGCCCCGCCAGGAGGCCTGGACGGCATTGTAATGCTCGGAGGCGGAGGCTTGGCTGAATTGAGCCTCGAGAGATTGCAGCCGCTGGCGGAAATATTCGGTGCTGCGGGGATCGAATTCGACGGCATACTCGGCCGAGGACCGGATGGCCATGCCATAGCATTTTGCGAGTGTCTCCTGGAGCTCTTGCAGACGTTCCAGTTCCGTTGCCGTCTTCCGCAGGGAAATCATTTGAGTCCGGGCCTTCTCCTGATATCGGCTGATTCCCTGCCGGACTGCAGATACGCAGAGCAACAAAAAAACCGGCCCGGATCCTGCCGCGGGGCAGGACCGGACCGGCAATTGGACGGTGCTTACTTACAGGGCCACGAAAGTCGTGTGCCCGTTGCGGTTCACAAGAAGAAGCGTTCCGCCTTTCGAATTCCGGACGGCCGCTTCAAATTCGGCGACACTCTTTACCGGCCGCCGGTTCACTTCCTGGATCACGTCTCCGCGTTGCAGGCCGGCATTGCCCGCCGCGCTGTCCGGATCCACATCCGTGACGACGACTCCGGTGGCGTTCGGCGAAACACCGAGCCCGCGGGCTACTTGTGAGCTGAGGTTCTCCACCGAAACCCCTTCCAGAGCGCTGCCGGCGTTCTCGTTATTGTTGTCGCCGCGCCGGCTGCCGCCGCCGCGGTTGGTAGCTTCTTCCGGACTCAATTCACCCAGCGTCACCGGAAGCGTACGTTCGGCTCCATCTCTCCACACCTTGAGGTCTGCACGCGAGCCTGGCTGCATGCTCGAAATCATGTTCCGGAGCTGGCTGGCGTCGTATACCGGCTTCCCGTTCACATCGAGAATGATGTCGCCGGTCTTCAATCCTGCATTGGATGCCGGGCTGTTCGACTCCACTTCGCCGACCAGGGCGCCTTCATTTGTCTTAGCCCCAAACTGCCGGGCGATCGCCGGAGTCACATCCTGCGGATAGATCCCAAGCCGCGCGCGCGTCACCCTGCCGCTCTTAATGATCTGATCCATCACATTGCGCGCCAGGTTGACGGGAACGGCAAACCCGATGCCCTGATTGCCCGAGGATCCCCGCGCAATGATCGCTGTATTGATTCCGATGAGCTCGCCGTGGTCGTTCACCAGAGCGCCGCCCGAATTTCCGGGATTAATCGCGGCGTCCGTCTGAATGAAGTCTTCGTACGCCCCCGGTCCTTCCAGGCCCAGGTTGTTGCGCCGCAGGGCACTCACGATTCCCAACGTGACCGTCTGGCCGACGCCGAACGGATTTCCGATGGCCAGCGCATAGTCGCCGACTTCCACCCGGTCGGAATCGCCGATCGTGACCGCAGGAAGATTCGAAGCCTCAATCTTCACGACGGCGATGTCGGTGGCTTCATCCCGGCCAACCACCCGGCCCTTGAACTCGCGCCGGTCGGACAGCATCACCTGCAAATCGGTGGAGCCGTCCACCACGTGATTGTTCGTCAGGATGTAGCCTTCCGGGCTGACGATCACGCCCGATCCCAAGCCTTCGGACCGCTGCTCATCGGGAATGTTCGGAAAGACGTTGCCGAATTGATCGCCGAAGAACTGGCGGAAGAAAGGATCCACCTGCTGATCCTGATTGCGCCCGCTGCGCCGAGCCCCTGTCTTGACCACGCGCGTCGATTTGATCGTGACCACCGTGGGCACCACCGCCTTTACCACTGGCGCAAAACCTGTCCGGCTGGGCCCGACATTCTTGTTGTCGGCGAATTTAAAGGTAGGGGCCGGATTGGCCGCTGATCCTTTCTGGGCATGAACTACGCCTAGGCCCCCCAGCGTCAGCAATGAACCTACAAGCGCGGCAAGGGTGATTTTCCCTCGCCCAAATACAAATCTACCCATAAGCACCTCCAATAAGAAACCAGAGAACTGGCTCGCCGCAGTCCCGATTCGCCGGGGTTGTGGCTCACCTTCTTGGACGAGGCTGGGGTAAAAAAGTTAGCCGTGCCCGGGATGTGGCCTGAAGCTAAGGTTTTGCGGGTGCAGGCTTCGGCGCTGGCCGAGGCTCGATCTTCGCCCCAGCGTTGATCCAGGCGCGAATCAGGGCCATCTGGCCGTCGGTTAGGGCGGCTCCCACCGGGGGCATGCGCTTTTCTGTCGTGTCCGTCAGGCGCTGGTAAACCAGGCTTCGCTGCGCCTTTCCGGGGACCACCCCCGGGCCGGACGCCCCGCCCTGGAGGACGTTTTCCGGGGCGTCCAGCCTCAACCCCCCCGCCGCCATGGAGGCCTGGTGGCAGGGAACGCAATTCTCGGTCAGGATCGGTTCGATGTCGCGATAGTAATTTACGCTCTCCGCCTTGGCTCTCCGCGGAGGCGCCTTGGAGCCCGGAGTTTGAGCGTTCGCAACAGCGATTCCGGCCAGGAACAGCCACACGATTGTCCGGGTCATTTGATCAGCCTCGTCTCAGTCCTTGCAGGCGTTGCTCCAACCCGCTGCTTCCAAAACTCAGGATTTTCGCTAGTAACCCGCCGCCCATGCGCCGGATAGCGCCTCACCGGCGGATCGGGCTGCGCGATTTCGCTCAGAACGGAAGTGGCGGCTCCGCTTCGATTTGCGTTTTCAGTCCGAGCTGTTTGGAAGAAATCGTGCTCGTTCTTCATCGACCAATTCGAGGTGAATCCCGATGGGAAAAATCGTGGCAGCCATGGCCACCATGCATGCTCCGCAACTGTTCACCCGGCCTCCGGAGGAGGATCCGAAGCAGTTGGATGCGGGCATTGCAGCCATGCGGAAGCTCGGCCGGGTTTTGGATGAGACCAAGCCGGATGCGCTGGTGATCTTCGCCAGCGATCATCTGGAGACGTTCTTCCTGCAATCGGTTCCGACCTTCGCCGTAATCGCGGGAGAGCGGGCGAACGCATCGTTCGCCGGGCGTTCCTGGAGCCCGCTGATTCACCAGGCGCTGGCCGAGGATATTTTGGAGGGCCTGGTCCAGCGCGATTTCGACATGGCATATTCGCAGGATGCGGCGCTAGGGCACTCCTTCGCTGCCCCCTTCGAATGGATCCTGGGTACGCGGGACATCCCCGTGGTGCCGGTTTTCGTGAACACGTATCTTCCGCCTCTGCCCCGGCCAGAACGATGTGCGGCTCTGGGCAGGGCGATCGGAGAAATCGTGGCCGCTAAACCGGAGCGCGTCGCGCTCCTCGCCAGCGGCGGAATGTCTCACTACCCAGGAACCGCCAGATATTACGAGCCCGCGTACGATTTCGACCGGTGGTGCATTCGCGAGCTGGAGAACGGCCATTCGGAATCGTTCCTGAGCCTCACGCCCGAGCAGTTGGATGAAGTCGGCAACACCGAGATGCTGCCGTGGGCGATCGTGCTGGGCGCAGCCGGCGCGCAGCACATGGAGTTACTCTCCTACCAGGCGACTTCGCATCATGGGCATGCCGTGGCGATTTTTCATCCCGGCGAAAAGCCCCATGCGGAGCCCGCGAAAACGTACCAGTTCCAGAGTCATCCGTATCACTTCTACAATCACCCTCCGATCGCGGCCTACCGGCTGAACAAGCTGCTGTATGAATCGCGTTACAAGCCGGCGCTGCGGCAGCGAATGTTCCGCGACCTGGATGCCGTATGTGCGGAGTACGGACTGGGGATGGGTGAGGTCAGCGCGATGCGAGCGGTTTTCGAGTTCCGTAATCTCGATGGCGACCGCCCTGCGCTGGACGCGGAACCTGTTGTAGGCGTGGGCGCCCATCCGGTGGGTGCGTTAATGGCCGTCCACGTCCTACAGCAGGAAAAGCGAGCGATGCGGAAGCCGGCGCTGGTTTCTCACGACCGCGCGCTGGTGGTCACGCATTGATGAAACCTGTTCCTGTCAATTTCCCGACAATGCGACGCGCTGCCGCTTGGGAATCGTCGAGATCCCCGTGGATTACCAAGTCCGGATCGAGCGGCGGCTCGTAAGCCGCCTGCAACCCCGGCACGTTGCGAGCCTCGCGGTAAATTCCTTTCGGATCGCGCCGCATGCAAACCTCTAACGGCGTATCCACGTACACCTCGAGAAACCTTGGAATCTGCCGTCGCGCCAGTTCCCGATGCGCCCGGCGATTCGCTGTGGCGTCGAAGATCACCGCAACGCCGTGCCGTGCCAGCAGGGCTCCGATAAACGCCATCTGCGCGTAGAACACCTCGCGTTCCGCCTCGTCGTATCGAGGCCGCGGAGTGAGAACCTGACGCAGCGCATCCGACTCGAGTACTTCGACGTTCCAGCCCCGCGCGCGCATCTCCGCGGCCAGCGCTCTGGCCACGGTCGATTTTCCGGACGCGGGCAGTCCGGTGATCCACACCGCGAAGCCTTCGTCAGCCACAGTACGCACCTACCAGCCCCGGATCGAACTCGTCCTTCGCCAGCACATTTTGAATGAAGGCCAGCAGCTTGCTGCGCACGTCGCCGGAAAGCGCGGGATACCAGACCGGACTGGCCAGCACCAGGCCGCGAAACGCGAAGAAAGGCGCTGCCACTCGCAGGATCTCCCGATCGGGGCTTTGCTCCAGATAGCGCGTCCAGAAACGCTCGAACAGCGACTTCCACGGATCCTCAAACCGGCCGCTCGATTGAAGGGAAAAGAAGAGATAATTCACGGTGAGACAGGTGACATCGTCGGCGGGATCGCCCCACTCGCCGCGCGAGCGGTCCAGCAAGCCGAACTCGGTGTTTTCCCGGAACAGAATGTTCCAGGGATGAAAATCGCCGTGGACCTGGCGCAGCCGGTGCGTGAGCGGCTTGAGCTTCCAGCGCCAGCGGACGCATTCATGCTCGATCTGCTCCAGCAGCGCCGCCGGAAACAGCTTGTGCGGCGGATAGGAGTCGATCAGGCCCATGATGCACTCGCCATGGCCCACCAGTTCCCGAATGCGCCGCGTGTACAAGCCCGGATCCGTCCCGCGCTGCTTGTGAATTGCCACCAGGTAATCGCACAGCGCGTCCGCCCGCGCCCGATCCGAATCGGTCAGCGCACGTGTTTCGAGCAGACGCTGGAGATCGGCGGCATACGGCGTTCCCTGGGCGTACTCCGTCAACAGATAAAACTCTTCGGCCTTTCCCGCCGACACGAGGCTTCCGTCAAACTGAATCGCGCCGGCGTCGAGCGACCGCACATGGCGCGGCAGGCGGTTGAACGCGCGATGCTGCCACAGCAGAATCTGCGCGCGATCCGGCATGGTCTCATGTCCGAACTCGTTCGGACTCATCGTGTGCAGCACGGCGCTGGCACGCGGCTCACCCTCCGTCTGATAATCGATTCGGACCGGCGTTCCGTAGCCGTACACTTTTGGATCGCGTCCGCGCGCCTCCCCGAGCACCACCAGATCCAGAACCTTAACCGGCTTGCAGAGCAGCTTTCCGAGATAGCGCTCGAGGCTTTCCCGGCTCAAGTCCATAGGACTAACGAATCACTTCGACCGAGCAGTGCGCGTGCAACGCCACAGCCTCGGAAACGCTGCCGAGCATGAAACGCTCGATCCCGCGGTGCCCGTGCGATCCGACCACGATCAGATCCGCGCCGATCTTGCCGGCCTCGTCGATGATCACGTTCTTCGGCCCGTCCAGCAAAACCGAGATAGACTCCTGCACTTTCGGGAACGCCTTCGATAGAATTTCGACCGCCGCGCCCACGGCATTTTGCGCCCGCTTCATAGCTTCCTCTCGAAGCGGCTCCAGCTCGGCGCTGTCGATATAGGGCGGCTCGAGCCAGGCCTGGGCCGTGCCGAGGACTAATTCCACCACGCTCAGCGCGACGATTTCGGTTCCGGCGGGCCAGGGCCTTTGGGCGATCGAGCGCGCCGCCCGCTCGGAGAATTCGGAGCCGTCGGTCGCGAGCAAAATCTTTCGAATCCCAGGAACCTGACCCTCATGCGCCCGCACAATCTCGACCGAACACGGCGCGTGCCGCACGACGGCCGAGCCGACATTCCCCAGCAGGAATCGCGTGACGGGGGAGACGGCTTGCGAGCCCACGAAAATGAAATCGGCGTTGCTTTCCAGGGCTCGGTCCAGGATCACCCGTTTCGGGTCCCCGGGGAGCGATACGCTGCTCGCCTCCAGCCCCCTGGCGGCGAGTTCCTGGGCGGCCGCCTGTATCAGGGCTACCGATTCGCGCCCCGCCTCTTGCACGGTCTGGGATGTGGTCCATAAATGCACCGGCTCCACCACATTCAGCACTTCCACGCAGGTTTTCGGAGGCCACGTCCGGGCAGCGACAGCCTGGACCACCGCCTGGCTTGCTGCCGAATGATCAACGGCCACAAGGACTTTCATGGGAGATTCCCTTTCGCTAGGGCTTGTGCACGTAGACTGCCGATTAGAGCCGCGCGGTCCGCAGGCGGAGGGCGTTGCTGATCACCGAAACCGAGCTGAAGCTCATGGCGGCAGCGGCAATCATCGGGCTAAGTAACAGTCCAAAAACGGGATAGAGGACTCCCGCGGCAATCGGAACTCCCAGGGAGTTGTAAACGAAAGCGAAGAACAGGTTCTGTTTGACATTCCGGATGGTGGCCCGGCTTAGGCTGCGCGCCCGCGCGATCCCGCGCAGGTCCCCCTGGACTAGGGTTACCCCGGCGCTCTCCATCGCAATATCGGTGCCGGTACCCATGGCGATCCCAACCTGGGCCTGGGCCAGCGCCGGGGCGTCGTTGATTCCATCGCCGGCCATGGCCACGAAACGGCCGGATTGCTGGAGCCGCTGTATGTGGGCCCTTTTATCCTGCGGGAGCACTTCCGCAACGAATTCGTCGATGCCGAGCGCCTGCGCCACCGCCTGGGCCGTAGCCCGGTTGTCCCCAGTAAGCATCACCACGCGCATGCCTTCGGCGTGCAGTTGCCGGATTGCTTCCGCGCTGGTGTTCTTGATGGGATCGGCAACGAACAGAGTGCCGGCAAATTTTCCGTCTGCGGCAACAAACAGCGGCGTTCGTGCCTGCGGGTCCGGAGCGCCCGCAACCGGCACGCCCACATCTCGCATCATCGCCAAGTTCCCGATTGCGACATCCGTACCGTCGACGCGCGCACGTGCGCCCTTGCCGGCCACAGCTTGAAATGCAACTGCGGGGCTGGGCGCGATGCCGCGCTCCTCGGCTCCGCTCACGATCGCGTGCGCCAGCGGATGCTCGCTCGCACGTTCGATGCTCGCCGCAAGATCGAGCAGCCGCTGCTCATCGAATCCCGCGGCGGCCTTCACGGCAACCAGCTTCGGCTTGCCCTCCGTGAGCGTCCCGGTTTTATCGACTACCAGCGTGTCGGCTTTGTGCAGGAGCTCGATCGCCTCGGCGTTCCTGAACAGGACGCCCATGGTCGCGCCGCGGCCCATGGCGACCATAATCGACATCGGAGTGGCGAGGCCCAAGGCGCAGGGACAAGCGATGATCAGCACCGCGACAGCGTTCACCAGCGCGTGCGCCAGCCGCGGCTGCGGCCCCCAGGCGATCCAGACGATAAACGCGGCCACGGCGCCCGCGACCACCGCCGGCACGAAGTAAGCAGCCACCCGATCCGCCAGGTTCTGGATCGGCGCGCGGCTGCGCTGCGCCTCCGAAACCATGCGGACGATCTGCGCCAGCAGCGTTTCCGACCCCACCCGCTCGGCGCGCATCACCAGCGATCCGGCGCCGTTGACCGTGGCGCCTGTCACTTTGGCGCCCGCGCTCTTCTCGGCCGGAATCGGCTCCCCCGTGAGCATCGATTCATCCACCGCGCTGGTTCCTTCAACCACCACGCCGTCCACCGGAATTTTTTCGCCCGGCCGCACGCGCAGCAGATTCCCTGGATGAATCTGATCGAGCGGCACGTCCGATTCGCTGCCATCGTCGTGGATCTGCCGCGCGGTCTTGGGCGCCAAGCCGAGCAGGGCTTTAATCGCGGCTCCCGTTCTGCTTCGCGCCCTCAGCTCCAGAACCTGCCCGAGCAGCACCAGCGTCACGATCACAGCGGCCGGCTCAAAGTACACGTCCGCACCGGGCTGCGCCACCGAGACCGCCAGGCTATAGAGGAAGGCCGCGGCCACGCCCAAGCCGATTAGCGTGAACATGTTAAGGTTTCGGCTACGCAGCGACTGCCAGGCCCGAACGAAGAACGGCCAGCCGCCCCACAGCACGACCGGCGCGGCCAGGGCGAGTTGCACCCAGGTACGAACCGGCTCGGCGAGAAGCATTCCCATCGAGATCACCAGAAGCGGAACAGTCAAAACCACGCTGATCCAGAACCGACGCTGCATATCGGCCAGCTCCGGATTCTCTTCCTCGCCGGCCTGGATGTGTTTCGGTTCCAGCGCCATGCCGCAGATCGGGCAGGATCCTGGCCCGATCTGAACGACCTCCGGATGCATCGGGCAGGTATATTCGATGCCCGCATCTTCGGTGGTGGGCGCCGGGTGCTTCGGCTCAAGGTACTTCAAGGGGTCGGCCTGGAATTTCGCCAGGCAACTTTTCGCGCAGAAATAATAGGTCTGCCCGCGGAATTCGGCGCTTCCCGCCGCACCCTCGGGAGTAACCTCCATCCCGCAAACCGGGTCCTTAACTGTGTGCCCCGAACGTTTAGGGACGGACGCCGGATGGATCTGGAAGGGGTTTCCGGGGGTCATGTGGCGCTCTTTTTTGATGTTCGCACGGACGCGTAAGTTCTGGATATCAAGAGCCTTGACTTCGTATTTTTTTGAATGTACGATCAAGCTCGGTATTTGTGTACCCGCCGTGCAGCGGGGGTGAGAGGAGACTGCCAAATGCGGAATTGGCTGGGTGGCTGGTTGATTATCGGCGCTGCCGGAGCGGTCCTTTTGTCGCTTTCGGTAATCCCGACTCCAGCCCAGGCTCCTTACAAGGCTCCCAAAACCAAGGACGGGAAACCGAACCTCAATGGAATCTGGCAGGCCATGAACGAGGCGAATTGGGATATCCGCCCGCACGCAGCCGCGCAAGGCCCCGTTTACGCGCTGGGCGCGGCCTACTCCGCTCCTGCGGGATTGGGCGTGATCGAGGGCGGCGAGCTTCCCTATAAACCCGAAGCCGCGGCCAAGCAGAAGCAGAATTACGCCGACCGCCTGAAGCTCGACCCCGAGATCAAGTGCTACATGGGCGGCGTGCCCCGGTCGACTTATATGCCGTATCCGTTCCAGATCGTGCAGGGGACCGACAACGTCATGTTCGTCTACGAGTACGCGGGCGCGGTTCGCGTGGTGAACATGAAGGCTCCCACCAAGGCCCCCGCCGATAGCTGGATGGGCTGGTCCAACGGACGCTGGGAAGGCGACTCGCTGGTGGTGGACGTCACCAGCTTGAACGATCAGACCTGGTTCGACCGCGCCGGCAACTGGCACAGCGACGCGCTGCATGTGATCGAGCGGTACACGCCGATCAGCGCCGACGCGCTTCAGTATGAAGCCACCATCGACGATCCCAAAGTTTTCACCCGGCAGTGGAAAATGAGCATGCCGCTGTACCGCAGGCTCGAGAAGAACGCGCAGCTCTTGGAATATAAGTGTGTGGAATTCGCGGAAGAGGTCCTGTACGGGCACCTTCGCAAGCAGCCGATCCAACAAAAAGGAGACAGTAAATGAGACGACACCTTCTCACCACCCTACTCGCTCTAGTTGCCGTCGTATCCCTGGTATCGGGACTAGCGGCCCAGTCGCAAGTCAACGCGAAGCCTGCTCCGGCCACCAAGGGCTGGACCGTGCCGCGAACTCCGGATGGGAAGCCGGATCTGCAAGGCACGTACTCGAATGCCACGAATGTTCCCGTGGCTCGGCCGGCGAATCTAGGCGAAAAGGAATTCTATACGGATGAGGCGGATCGGGCTGCTTCCGCCGCAGCCGGACGAGGTGGACGCGGTGGAGCTGCCAGGCCTGCGGCAAACAATCCGGAAGGGAACAATCTCGCCGTACACTACGATACTTCGCAATTCGGCCTGGGCGGCCCGACAGTCAAGCGCGCCGCCAGCCTGAGGACCTCGATCATCACGGGTCCGGAGGGCCGCGTGCCCGCGCTGACGCCGGAAGCCGCGAAGGCTGCGCAGGAGCGCCGCGCCTATCAGCAGGCGCACCAGTGGGACAGCGCCCAGAACCGGCCGCTCGCCGAGCGCTGCATCACCTGGGGCTTCGAGGGTCCTCCGATGATGCCGGTCGGCTACAATTCCACGCTCCAGATTGTGCAAGGTAAGGACTACATCGCCATCGAGCAGGAAATGATCCACGACACGCGGGTGATCCCCACCGACGGCCGTTCGCATGGGCCCAAAGAGATTCGCCGCTGGATGGGCGATTCGGTCGGCCACTGGGAAGGCGACACGCTGGTTGTCGAGACCGTTAACTTTGAACCTCGCATGGCGATCCAGAATACGCAGGTCAGCGACGCCGCCAAGGTGATCGAGAAGTTCACCCGGGTGGACGCGGACACGGTGCTCTATCAGTTCACTGTGGACGATCCCAAGACCTGGGTAAAACCGTTCTCCGGCGAATACAATATGGTCAAGATCGACGGAAACGTATACGAGTACGCCTGCCACGAAGGCAACTATGGCATGGCGAATAATCTCAGCGGCGCGCGCGCCACGGAAAAGAAGTAAGAGGTGAAACTCCAATGCGAAATAAGCTAGCCATGATTCTTGCCGGCGCGGGTTTGCTGGCGGCAGCGGCGCCCATTTGGGCGCACCACGCATTCGCGGCGGAATTCGACGAGAAGAGGCCGCTCAAGCTCCAGGGCGTCGTCACCAAGTGGGAGACCGTGAATCCCCATTCCTGGATTCACTTGAACGTGAAGGGCGCCGACGGCAAGGTCACCGAATGGATGATCGAAGGCGGCAGTCCGAATTCGCTCTATCGCAACGGGTTCACCAAGGACTCGCTGCCTGAGGGCACCGAAATCATCGTCGAAGGCTATCAGGCCAAGGACGGCGCCAACCGCGCCGTCGGCGCCAACCTGACGTTCGCCAAGGACGGCAAGCGGCTGTTCATGGGCGGTTCCGCTCCAGGGGCCAACGGCGACGGCAAGTAGATTCGAGTTTGCATGGAAGTTCAGGCGGCTGCACCTGCAGCCGCCTTTTTTATTGCCGAGCGCCACAAGTTCTTTTTAAGTAGTAGGATGTTCAGAGGGTGAAGGAGAGTAATTTTATGCGTTTGAAGCTGGCTGCCTTGTTGGGGATCGTAGGACTCTGGATCGGGGCTGCGCCCGCCTGGGCGCATCACGCTTTCGCGGCGGAATTCGATGCGCAGAAACCGGTGAAGCTGAAGGGCACCGTCGCCAAGGTGGAGTTCATCAATCCGCACTCCTGGATTCACATTGACGTGAAGGACGCCGACGGAAAGGTGACGCGCTGGATGGTGGAAGGCGGCAGCCCGAACGCTCTGTTCCGGCGCGGCGTCAATAAAGACGCGCTGCCCCAGGGAACCGAGATCCTGGTGGACGGCTACCAGGCCAAGGACGGCTCAAACCGGGCGAACGGCAGGGACATTACCTTCGCCGACGGAAGGAAATTGTTTGTCGGCGGGTCGAACCCGGACGAGCAGCCGAACGCGAAATGAGCGGTAAGTTTGTCCTGGTCGCGGCCGTAATCGTCGCCGGCACGGCCGCCGCGCAGTCGCAGTCGAAGAAATACGCGGCTCCGCGCACGCCCGATGGCCAGCCTGATCTTCAGGGTGTCTGGACCAACGTCACCATCACTCCCCTGGAGCGGCCCGCTGATCTTGCAGGGAAGGCGTTCTTCACCCCTGCCGAGGCGCGCCAGTACGAAAAAGACACCGTCGAGCGGAACAACGCCGACCGCCGCGACGGCGGCGCGCAGGCCGATCTGAACCGCGCCTATAACGACGCCTGGTACGACCGGGGCACGCACGTGGTCGAGACGCTGCGGACTTCGCTGGTCATCGATCCCCCCGATGGGCGCATTCCGCGCAAGCCCGGTGCGCCGGCAG
>JBAIXM010000041.1:0-26565 GCA_037916615.1 Bryobacterales bacterium | reverse complement strand
CTTACGGCCAGGAGCGGCCTTCGGCCACCCAGGACGGCACCGACAAGTTCGCGACCTACTTCCGCGATAGTGAGACGGGCCTCGACTACGCCGACCAGCGGTATCACCAGCCGGGGATGGGCAGGTTTATGACGCCGGATCGGATGGTTGGAAACGCTAAAGTCCCGAGCAGCTTTAACAAGTACTCCTATACCGGCGGCGATCCGATAAATCGGGTTGATGAAACCGGGCAGTATTGGCACTGCTCGGGTCCTGGAGAACCCTGCCATCTGGATCCTGATGATGACCCAAGTATGGTGCCTTTCAGTTCCGATCCGACTGGGGACCAATCCTGTCTCATCGCAGTTATGGTGCAGGACTGGCAATATTACTCAACTCGTTGCATTCAACCCGGTGTGGGCGCAGGTCAGGGCGGAGGACCAACGATAGACGCCTATCTTGCGAATTCTGCGGCTACCGCAGCCGTGCTCGTTGCGGCTAGGGGCTATGTCGAAAACATGTCGTTCTCAGAGCAGTGCGACGCTGCTCTGCATGGGATCGAAGATAAGCATAGTAACAACCCCACAATAGACGGTATTCGTGCTGCAGCTCATGACGCCACGTTCGTGGATTTTCGGACCTCCGGCAGTGTCGACCCTCGAGTCGTAGCACAGTTCGAGAACCCGATGGTCTATATGGTCAGTCTGATTCCCCAAACAGATAGTGACGTCGGCAAATTCAACTCTATTTACTACAGGACGGGATTCGAGCAAGGTCGTTCGCCAGCGAAATTGCGTGCGGATGTTTTGCACGAATTGCTCCATACGATGGGGTTTGAAGACGCCAATCTCCAAAAAGGATTGGGCGTAGCGGTTGACGCCACAGATACAGATAACATCAGTAGAAAGCTTCAGGATTTATGCTTTTGAAATACGTGCTAGGTAGCGCCAAGATCCTCATGGGACTTTCAACTGCTCTTGTTCCTTTGACGCTCTCCGCGCGAGACTGTGGCTTGAATATAGTCGTCCTCGATGAACGAGATACGAAGGTGTCGTACAAAGTTG
This sequence comes from Bryobacterales bacterium, assembly GCA_037916615.1. Lineage (GTDB taxonomy): Bacteria > Acidobacteriota > Terriglobia > Bryobacterales > Bryobacteraceae > Palsa-187. Next base: position 25,522 of record JBAIXM010000041.1, on the reverse strand, counting down.
GTAGTTTCGTGGGTACAGACGGCAAAGACCAAATCGCGCGGTTTAAGGATCTTCGCGCAATGACGCTGCCGTGTGGCACCTATCGATATGAGTTGCTGCGGGCGGACGTTAATACATCGTCGGGACGGATCACTGGGATGGCTGTTGTCGAAGACGCCCATCAATGGATTACTCTGGCGGCTGATCGAAGTATATTAATTACCCCTCAGGGAGTTTACGCTGTCGATCAAGCGAGGTCTAAAGATTACGTACTGCGCGGCCACGTGAAGGGCCTGCCGCCTATAGCTGGTCCTACCTGGATTCGCTTGAACACGGTAGCGGAGAACAGATCCCGGGAAGTGGAAGTCGCAAGTGACGGCAGTTTCGAAGTCTATAGCCCCTCCCCGGACGCTTACGTCATCATGGTGCTTCAGGAGCGTCGGCTGCTTGCAGCACAATACCTAGTTATCACTCCGAGGCTTACGCCGACCTCAATAGAAATCGATCTAAACTCACCTCATTGAGTTAGCCCTTTCTGAAACCGTCTCTCCAGGCTTGCCATCAGAAAAGCGTTCTAAAATCGTCGCCCAGGGCGTACCATCAACGCTGCTCGAAACCGAACTGTTCCGGGTTGCGTGCGATGATCATTGCGGCGATCACCTTGGGCACGTATTCCCGGGTTTCCACGGGCAGCGCGCGCGTGCGATACAGGTACCAGAAGTCGCGCTGCTTTATCGGGTCGCTGACGCGGCGAATCGCCTGCTTCACCTTGGCCGGACCGACATCGTAGGCTGCCAGAGCGAGCATCACCGAACTGCCGGCGCCGAAATCCAGAATCAGATCGCGGATGTATTTCGCCGCGGCCACCGTGGACTTTCGGGCGTCCCGCCGCTCGTCGACTTTGTCATCCACCCGCAATCCGAAATGCTTGGCCGTAGCGGGCGTAAATTGCCACCAGCCCGCTGCCCCGGCCGAGCTGTTTCCGTCCGGTTTCAAGCCGCTCTCGGCAAGCGCCATGTAGGCCAAGTCGCGCGGCAGGTGATGCTGCTCAAAGATCTCCTGCATGCTCTCGATGTTCGACCGGGCCGAGACCAAGGCGCGCTCCGTTGTGCCTCGGTCCGCGCCTTGATACCGCTGGATAAAGCGGTTCACTTCTTGCAGGAACTCCGGCGGAATACTGTACGTCTCTGCGCCGAACTCAGCCATCAAGGAATGGATGCCGTGGGTGACAGGATCCTCCGCTTCCCGCGTCCCCAGCCGGTAGAGCACTCTGCTCATGAGCGCTTTCTCTTGACCCTGAACCGCGTCCAGGCGAACCAGCAATCGCTCCGTCTCAGCGGGATCCGTATCGCCCTTCTCGAGAATCCGTTCGATTTTCTCCATCTGGGCGTCCAGATTTTGCTTGTCCAGCTTGAGTGTCCGGATTTGCCAGAAAGCGTAAGCGCTCACCCCTGCAAGCACGATCACGAGACTGAAAATCGCTATCTTGAATTTCCGCGTGGACCGGCGCAAAGCTTCGCTGAGCATGGCGCGCATGAACATCCCGGTCTGATCGAACACGCCCCGGCTTCTCGCCCGGCGCGCCCTTGCTACCGCTTTGGAGACCAGATTTTCATGCTCTCGAGACATCGCTGGAATCGAACGGGAATCGAGAGAGCGGTCCGCAAGAGTCCCACTCGCGAGGAGAGTCTGCCCCGGGTCCACGGCCGAATCCTCCAGCACAAAATCCAATTCCGGGCCGGAGGACCCCAGCCGGATGGAAGCCGGCGGTTGTATCGCCGCCTCGGTCACCCGTGCTCCGTTGACGTAGGTGCCGTTCGTGCTTTGGAGATCGTACAGCCAATAGGAACCATCCACGCGCCGGATCTCGACGTGGTGCACAGAGACATTCGGCTCGTCATTGAGCACGATGTCATTCTTCAAGCCTCGACCTATGCGAACCAGATCGCCTCGAATGGGAAAACGCGTGGACGGCAGATTTGCGGACTTCCGAACCAAGCAGGCCGTAACGGTGGTCCGATCTGGCATTTGAATCGAAGGGCGGGCGCGGAACGAAGGCCCTCCGCCCGCAACTATATCAGACAGCCGGGTGAGCGCTGTTCCGCTATAGCAGAACTGTCTCGAAACGGCCGATAGTAGGAAAGGACATGCTCGATTCCTTGCCCTCAGGAGCCGCGCGGCAACAGCGTCCCGCGGCCGTTGTCCGGTACAGGTTTGAGGACTTCGAAGCGGCATCGCGAGGACACATCCGGCGTCTGCCGCGAACCCTACCGATTCCGATTGTGCCGATCGAAGCCGTTGCCGCCGGCGACGTGCAGGTGATCGCCGCGCGCGATCCGGCTCGATTCGGCGAGCCGGTGATCGACGCCGGCGTGCTTGCGGACTTTCCGTCCGTTGAATCGGTGGTTGCTTCCACCCGCCTCGCGTGCTCTCGCGGCGTGCCGAATGTGCGCGAACTGCTGTTCACCTATGGCACGCCGGCCCCGGATGCCGCGTCGCTGCGCCAATTCCCGGCGCTCTCGGCCCTTCATCTGAGATGGGGCGCCGGCGGGCACCGTCTGGATCTGGAAAGCATTGACCCGGAGCCCATGCGCAAGCTGGCGCTGAACCGCTGGTTCGTGAAGGATCTCGCTCCGCTAGCCCGGATGACGAAGCTGCGCCAATTGCATCTGGAACTATTCCGCGAATCGCTGGAGCCGGTCGCCGCAATGCGCGACCTCGAGTACCTCTACGTGCGCGGCCCCGCTAAAGGGTGGGCGGCGCTCCGGGACTGCACAGGCCTGGAAGAGGCTCATCTCATCGACGTACAGATTGCGAATCTTCGCCGCTGGAACGCCTGGCCGGGCTTGCGGAGACTGACATTGAGCGGGCGCGGCGTGAAGTCGCTCGCCGGCTTGGAGGCATCGCAGAATCTCGAAGAGCTGACTCTGTTGAATCTCGACATGAGCGATCTCTCCAGCCTCCGCGAACTGCGCCATCTGAAATCGCTCCAACTGCGGATGACGGATAGCGTGGACCTCGACTCCGTGGCTGCCATTCCCGGTTTGCGAACCTTCGTCATCGACAGTTCGCGGCGGGATGGCGCTTTCGTGCGGCTGCCTGGCTTGCATCCCTTGCGGCGCTCCTCGGACTTGGAAGAGATCGTCCTGCGTGAAACCATCGTCGAAGACGGCGACCTGCTGCCTCTGGCGGATTTGACGGAACTGAAACGAGTCCGGTTGGGTTCGATGGTCGGCGCCGATGTCGACAAACTCCGCGGAGCGAGGCCGGACCTGCAAATCGATTACACGCCGCCCGATACACGTTTCGACGCGTTGAAAGAAAGGGTGGGCCGGATCACGATTCAGAAGCCCGGAGCCGGACTCGAGCAATGGTCGATATTTGAGGATTTGGCCTCCCTCTTGGGAGTGTCCACCAACTACGATGCGGAGAGCCGGCTCCGGCGCGAAGTGCGCAAGAAAGATCCGGACTTGGCCCGCCGTCTGGAATGGGACACGGAAGCGGGCGCAGTGGGATGCTATGGACACAATGAAGCCGACATTCGAGCGGTTGCGGAGATGGTGAACAATCTGGCTGTGGACTAGGTCCTGGCGGGATCATTCATGGCGGGCTTATGATGGCTGTCATGCGCCTCATCAGCGTCATCGCGTTCCTGGCCCTGACCGCGGCTGCTCAGTGGCTCGACTTGCCGACCCCTGGAATCCCGCGCGCGCCCGACGGGAAACCGGACTTCACCGCGCCTGCGCCCAAAACCTCCGCCGGCAAGCCTGATTTTTCCGGCATGTGGATCCCGCGCGAGATTTTGCCATGCGACGCCAGGGAGCGCGGCGTGCAGTGCACCGAACTTCCGCTCACGCCCCAGTTGATCAATTTCGCGGCGGGCCTGAAGGACGGGCTCCCGTATCAAGCATGGGCCGCCGATCTGGTGAAGAATCGCTCGAAGGAGGTCGCCTACCTCGATCCCCACGTGCACTGCATGCCCCCCAACTTCCCGCGCGCCTGGGCCTTTCCCGAAAGCGAGAAGATTTTTCAGTCGCCCACGCAACTCGTCATTCTTCACGAATTCAACGCCGCCTATCGCCAGATCTTTTTCGACGGCCGCAAACTTCCCGAAGACATGCTTCCGACATGGAACGGCTATTCGGTCGCGCACTGGGAAGGCGACACGCTGGTGGTCGAATCGGCCGGCTATCGGGACGATTCCTGGCTGGACACTACGGGCAACTTCTTCTCGGGGGAAGCCCGCGTGACGGAGCGCATCCGCCGGCCGAATTTCGGAAGCCTGGATGTCGATGTCACGGTGAATGATCCCAAGGTGTTTACCAAGCCCTGGACTGTCGCCTTGCACATGAAAGCTCAGCTCGACACCGAAATGATCGACTTCATCTGCCAGGACAACAACAAGGACCTCGCGCACTTCGTCCGATAAGGCCCGGGTTATCGTAGTGGATAGCAGGTTGTTGTTTTGCTCTCCAGGCTGAAGTACCGAGCCTTGGTATCCGCATTCGCTGGCGTCTTCATTTTTGCAAGGCTGGTTGCAGCGCAAGGCAGCGCGGATTTCGCTCGCGCCCTGCCGCTTCATCGTTTTCCCGCTTCGCGCCTCTCTCAAACGGACGCCAGGGGGTTTTACCATCTCGCCACGGCAGTCGGGGACGATTACTTCGACGGGAGAGATTCCATCGCGCGCGTGAACCGGCACATGCAGGCGGCGCGCCAGGCCGGCGTGAAATACCTCCGCTGCGCGTCCAGTTGGAATGGAATCGAGAAAACGCAGGGGCAGTACAACTGGACATTTTGGGACGGATTGGTACGCGCCGCCCGAAACAACGGCATCGAACTCATCCCCTACGTCGCGTACACGCCCGAGTGGGCCGCTCGCGATTCACACGATTTCTGGAAACAGCCCCCGCGCGATCCCGACCTCTACGCCGAATTCCTGTGCCGGATCGCTGCCCGTTACCGCGGCGCGATCCGGTCCTGGGAGCTATGGAACGAGCCCGATAACAAAGACTACTGGCTCGGCACATCCGAGGAATACGCGAAGCTCGTCATGCGGGCCGCTGTGCGCATTCGCGACGCAAATCCTGATGCCGTGCTGGTCCTGGGCGGGATGGCGTACGGCCCCGGCCCTTTTCTCCAAACTCTCCTCACTGCGTATTCGGCGGATCGCTACGTCGATGTCGTCGCCCTGCACGCGTATCCGGAGCCGTGGGGCGGGGAACGTGCGGAGATCCCGTTTCAGGAATGGATTCCCGCGGTCCGCGAAATGATCGAACGGGACCGCTCGGGAGCCGATTTGTGGGTGAACGAAACCGGATATCCCGATTACCGGTTCAAGCCCGCCCAAGCTTCCGTCTACGGCGGCGACGTCTTTTACCGGTACGAGCACACCCGAACCTATCAAGCCATGATGCTGCTGAAGTTTTTTCTAATGGGATTGGCCTCGGACGCCTCGCTGGGGGGCACGGTGGGCCACATTAAGCGAACAGCGGGCGCGAATTTTCTGCGCGCTTTCACCCGCAGCGTTCCTCTTCCATTTTCGTATTCCACTGAGAACACGAGCCGTAGCAGTACGGCCCGGAACGGCACTAAAGATGCAAATAACCAGACCGATCGAAACGTGGAAGTGGAACGATGATCAGCAGAAGAGAACTGGAACGACTCATTATTGTTGGCTTGCAGGAACTCCGGCAAGCTGAGTGGGACTTGGCGCGACGGTTCAGAAGCGCGGCATCCCAGGGCAGGAAAAACTGCAGATCGGTCGCGCGCTCTTTGGCCGCCCTAAAAGCGAAAGCCGAAGCGGTGGAAGAACTGCTGGGCGCTCTCGATAGCAGCCGGTCCGGCGATACCCCGGCCGCCGCCTAGTCTGGATCTTTCCGAACGGCTCGCCCAATCGCGGCGCCGCTCCAATTCGTATAAAGTGTCTAATTAACCCTTTAGGGAATTAGGAGCGGAAATGCGCGTCTTCAAGTGGATCGGATTCCTGGCAATCGCTGCTGCGGCCGCGAATGCGCAACAGGGCGCGAAGAACGGCGAATGGCGAACTTACGGCGGCGACCTCGGGAACACGCACTATTCGCCTCTGGACCAGATCAGCGCCGGCAATTTCGATAAGCTCGAAGTGGCTTGGCGATTTAAGACCTCCAACCTCGGCCCGCGCCCCGAATTCAACCTCGAGACCACGCCGCTAATGGCGAACGGCGTTCTGTACGCGACTGCCGGCACGCGCCGGTCCGTGGTCGCGCTCGACGCTGCCACGGGCGAGCTCCTCTGGGTCCACGGCGAAAAGGAAGGTGCGCGCGGCAGCGCGGCTCCCCGGCAGTTGTCCGGACGCGGCCTGGCCTACTGGACCGACGGACGCGAGGAACGGATTCTGTATGTCACTCCCGGATACCGGCTGATCGCGCTGAATGCCAAAACCGGCGTTCCGGTGCCCGCCTTCGGACAAGACGGAGTTGTCGATCTCAAACAGAACGACGATCAGCAGATTGATCCGGTGACGGGTGAGGTCGGTTTGCACGCGACGCCGGTGGTCGCCGGGGACACGGTGATCGTCGGCGCGGCGCATCGCTCCGGTGGAGTGCCGCGCAGCAAGACAAACGTGAAGGGCTATGTGCGTGGATTCGACGTCCGCACCGGCAAGCGCCTTTGGATCTTCCACACGATCCCGCGACCGGGAGAATTCGGCTACAACACCTGGGAGAAAGATTCGGCCGATTACACCGGCAACGCCGGCGTCTGGGGCCAGATCAGCGTGGATGAAGAGCTCGGGATGGTTTATCTGCCGGTTGAGTTGCCCACGGGCGATTACTACGGAGGCCATCGTCCCGGAAACGGCTTGTTCGGCGAGAGCCTGGTCGCTGTAGATCTCAAGACGGGCCAGCGCAAGTGGCATTTCCAGTTGGTGCATCACGGAGTCTGGGACATGGACATTCCGTGCGCCCCGATCCTGGCGGACATCACCATAAACGGGCGGACGATCAAAGCCGTCGCCCAACCGACCAAGCAGGCGTTTTTGTATGTGTTCGATCGCGTAACCGGCCAGCCCATCTGGCCGATCGAGGAAAAGCCGGTCGAAAAAGGCGACGTGCCGGGCGAGTGGTATTCCCCGACGCAACCCTTCCCTTCAAAACCTCCGGCGTACGATCTTCAGGGATTCCAGCTCAGGGATCTGATCGATTTCACGCCGGCTCTGCGCGCAGAAGGCGAGAAGATTGCCTCGCTGTACAAGCTCGGCCCGATTTTCACCCCTCCGGTGGTGAGCAAGGCCGAGGGACCGCTGGCGACCCTCGCGATGGGCACTGCCGGAGGCGGCACGAACTGGCCCGGCGGGTCGTATGATCCCGAAACGCACCGCGTCTACGTTTTCTCGCAGCGCTCGATCAGCACGCTGGGGCTGGTTCCCAGCGATCCGCGAGTGACCGATTTCGCGTACATCCAGGGGAATGCCCGAACGGGTCCGCGAACTACAGGCGGAGCCGGGGCCGATGCCGCGCAAGACACGCGGCCCGCTGCAAACCGCGAGCCCGATCAAGGCGGAGGCTTGACCGTCCAGGGGCTTCCGCTCGTCAAGCCGCCATACGCCAGCATCAGCGCGATCGATCTCGATCGCGGCGAAATCGTGTGGCAGGTGGCCCATGGGGAGACCCCGGATAACATCCGCAATCACCCCGCGCTCAAGGGGCTGAATATCCCACGTACGGGCCGTCCGGGAGTCATCGGCACGCTGGTGACGAAGACATTGGTGATCGCGGGCGAGCGCGACTTCTTCACCACTCCATCCGGGCAGCGCGGAGCGATGCTGCGCGCTTACGACAAGGCCACGGGCAAGGACGCCGGGGCCGTGTTCATGCCCGCCGGCCAAACGGGCACACCGATGACCTACATGCTGAACGGAAGGCAGTACATCGTGCTCGCGATCGGCGGCACGGGGTACGACGCGGAATTTGTCGCCTTCCGCCTGCCCCCGGGGTAACAGAACTCCGCGGCTTAAAGCGCCGCCACCAGCTTCGCCAGCAGAGCCGTCCGGTCCGCGATGCGATCGACGAAAATGCTCTCGTGCGGAGCGTGCGCGCCTTCGCCGACCGGACCCAGCCCGTCGAGCGTCGGAACGCCGAGCGCTGCCGTGAAATTGCCATCCGAGCCGCCGCCGCTCGCGGATTCCTCGAGAACCACGCCGAGCTCGGCCGCCAGCGTGCGGGCGGTCTGGAACAGCCGCTGCGTGCCCGCCGAGCGCTCCATCGGAGGCCGGTTCAGCCCGCCCTCGATCTCAACCGTGCACCGTTTATCGAACGGCTTCAGCGACGCGAACCGGCGTTCCAAGTAGCGCTGATCGGCGGCTTTCGGAGCGCGGACATCGATTTCGACGCGGCATTCGGCAGGAACAACATTGCTCCGCGTGCCTCCCTGGATCACGCCGGCGCTGACGGTGACGCCGCGACCTAATTTAGTAAAACCCGCGATCCGCCCGATCTGCCGCGCCATCTCGACCACCGCGTTCGCGCCCTTCTCGAAATCGAGGCCGGCGTGAGCCGCGCGGCCCCGGACGGTGACTCTGTAGTCGCCTACGCCCTTGCGCGCGGTTTTCAGTTTCCCTTCGACTCCGGTGCCGGGCTCGAGCACCAGGACGGCGGCGCTCTCGCGAGCGGCTGCTTCGGTTAGCGCCCGCGAGGACGGGCTGCCGATTTCTTCGTCGGAATTCAACTGGAGGACGACTCTCCGGCGCACCGGCACATCCAGCTCGCGCAGAATGCGCATCGCAAAGGCGAAAAACACCAGACCCGATTTCATATCGAGCACGCCGGGCCCCCACAGGCGCCCGCGCGACTCCCGGAAAGGCATCCTTTTGAGGGCGCCCGCGGGCCAAACCGTGTCCGAATGCCCCAGCGCGAGGATCTGGCCCTGCTTCTTCGAGCCTGGCAGCCGGAATTCGCAGCGCAAGTGATTGCCGTAGCCGGATGCCGGAAAAACATGGACCCGGGCGATGTCTCTTACGGTTCGAGCAAAGACTCCGGTAAATCGATTTACGCAATCCGGCTGATCGCTGGGCGATTCGCATTCCACCAGCTCGCGAATGCACGTGATCATCTCTTTTTGTTTCGAACGCGCCGCGCGAAGGAACGAATCCACGCTTGCTATAATAGCGGGACCGCACATGCCAGCTCTGGATATCCAGGCCATCCGCGACATCCTTCCCCACCGTTTCCCGATGCTGCTGGTGGACCGCATCGAGGAGCTTGAAGAAGACCGCGTGGTCGGCATCAAGAACGTGACCGCGAACGAGCCTTTCTTTGTGGGACATTTTCCGGATTTCCCGGTGATGCCGGGCGTGCTGATCGTCGAATCGATGGCGCAAGTGGCCGGCGTGCTGGTGCTGAGCAGTATTCCGGACCGGCACAAGAAGCTGGTCTTGCTGGCGTCCGTCGAACAGGCGAAGTTTCGCAAGCCGGTGCGGCCCGGAGATCAGCTCCGAATTGAAATGAAGGTCGGCAAGCGCAAGGAAACCGTGGCCAAGATGTTCGGCACGGCCAGCGTGAACGGATCCGTGGTGGCGGAAGCCGAGATGCTTTGCAAGTTGGCCGAACGGCCGTAGGGACACAGGTAAGCCCAGCGATGCCGATTCATCCGGCCGCAATCGTCGATCCGGGAGCGCGCATCCATCCTTCCGCCGAGATCGGTCCCTACGCCGTGGTCGGCGCGGATGTTGAGATCGGCGCGCGAACCGTCATCAAGGCTCACGTTTTCGTGGAAGGCCCCACGGAGATCGGCGAGGATAACGTCTTCTTTCCCTATTCGACGGTGGGCGTGGCGCCCCAGGATTTGAAATACCAGGGTGAGCGCTCGTCCACGCGCATCGGACACCGCAACAAGATTCGCGAGTTCGTCACCATTCACCGCGGCACAGAAGGCGGCGGCATGCTGACTTCCGTCGGCAGCGACAATCTGTTGATGGCGTACGTGCACGTCGCGCACGACGTGCACGTGGGCAGCCATTGTGTGCTGTCGAATGCCGCGACGCTCGGCGGGCACGTCACCGTCGGCGACTGGGCCTGGATCGGAGCCTCGAGCGGCGTGCATCAGTTCTGCCGCGTGGGCCGGCACGCGATTGTCGGCGGATACAGCGTGATCACGCAGGACGTGCTGCCGTTTTCAAACACGGTGACCGGGCGCGAAGCGAAAGTGTTCGGAGCCAACAAAGTGGGCCTGGAACGCCGCGGATTCCCGGCCGAGGACATTGACGCGCTGCACAAAGCGTTCCGGCTGCTGACCCGCTCGGGGCTCAATACGTCGCAGGCCGTCGAATGCATCCGCAAGGAAGTCCCGGCGTCGAAGCAAGTCGACGAGCTTCTGGAGTTCATCGCGGCCTCGCAGCGCGGGTTTATTAAGTGATGCCTCTGGGGATGATCGCCGGCAACGGTCGTTTTCCCGTGCTCGCTCTCGAGGCCGCGGCGAAGGCCGGCATAGACATCGTCGCGATTGGGATCAAGGAAGAAGCCTCGCCCGAAATCGAGCGCCTGGCGGCGCGCTGCCACTGGATCTCACTGGGCGCTCTCAGTAGACTGATCGAAATCTGCAAGAAGGAAGGCATCCAGCAGGTGATGATGTGCGGACAGGTCAAGCACGTCAAGATTTTTTCGTCGATCGTGCCGGACTGGCGTCTGGTGAAGCTACTGACCTCGCTCGAGGCGAAGAATACCGACGCTCTGATCGGCGGGGTGGCCAAGATTTTAGCGGACGAAGGCATTGCGCTCGCGGACTCGACGCTGCTGCTGAAAGATTTGCTCGCGCCTGCCGGAGTTCTCACGATCCGCAAGCCTTCCCCCGAAGAGGAACGCGATATCGCTTACGGCCGCAAGATCGCGGCAGCGCTTTCCGAGCACGACATCGGGCAAAGCGTGGCGATCGCGGAGCGGGCTTGCGTCGCGGTCGAAGCCATGGAGGGCACCGACGCGATGCTCCGCCGGGCGGCCGCGCTGGTGGATGGAAAAGCTCTGCGGCTGGTGAAAGCTTCGCGCCGCAGGCAGCATCTGCTGTTCGATGTTCCCGTAGTGGGGCCGCAGACGATCGAGGTAATGCGCGAAACCGGAACGACCGCGCTGGCCGTCGATACCGGCCGGACGTTACTGCTTGATCGCGAGGAGTTGCTGGCGCAGGCGAACGCGGCCGGGATTACGATCGTCGCGGAGTAGCCGCCTCTAACTGGCAGCCGTGGCTGGAGTCTCGATCCAGCCGTCGACGATCTGGATCAGCCGTTTGCCGTAAGCCGCGTTTGTTTCCGAGTGCGTCACCTGAATGATGGTGGTGCCCGCCTGGTTCAGCTTGCGGAACACTTCCATGATCTCCTTGGCCTGGCTGGAGTGGAGATTGCCGGTAGGTTCATCCGCCAGAATCACCTTGGGGCTGGCGATGATCGCGCGAGCCACGCCGACCAGTTGCTGCTGCCCGCCGGAGAGCTGGTTCGGAAAAAGGTCCTTCTTGCCGACGATCTGAAAGCGATCCAGCACGTCGCACACGATAGCATCGCGCTCGGACTTGCGGACGTTGCGGTAAGAAAGCGGTATCTCCAGGTTTTCGTAAACGGTCAACGAGTCCAGCAGGTGATAGCTCTGGAAGACGAAGCCGAAGTATTTCTTGTACAGCTCGTCGCGATCTTTTTTCTTCATCGCGTGAATCGGGTAATCCAGGAAGTAGTACTCGCCGGTCCAGGCGCTGTCGTGCATGCCGATCAAATGCAGCAACGTCGATTTTCCGGCCCCGGAGGGCCCCATGATCGAGACGAAATCGCCCTCCTGAATATCGACGTTGATCCGGCGCAGCACGAATGTCTTGGTGGGACCGTGCTGAAAAAATTTCTCGACATTTCGCAGGCGTATCATTTACAGCTTTTCCTTGAGCAGCTTTGTGACCGTGCCCGGATCGGCTTGGCCGCGGCTGGCCTTCATCACCTGGCCGAGGAAGAAATTCATGACCGCAGTTTTGCCACTGCGGTACTGCTCGAGTTGCTTCGGATTGGCCGCGATCACTTCATCGATGATCTTTCCGAGCGCGCCCGCGTCGCTGATCTGCGTGAGCCCGTCACGCTCCATAATCGCTTCGGGCGTACCGCCCTCGGCGAACATTTTTGGAAATATTTCCTTGGCCAGTTTTCCGCTGATCTTTCCCTGCGCGATCAGAGCGACCAGACGGCCGAGATTCTCGGCCGTCACGGGCGAATCCTCGATCTCCTTGCCTTCTGCTTTAAGCAACCCGGACAAATCGCCCATCACCCAGTTCGCAGCAGCGCGCGCATCGCCCGAGGCCGCCGCGACTTTTTCGAAATAGTCCCCCAGCGCGCGAGTGGCCGTCAGCACCTGCGCATCGTAGTCGCGCAGCCCGAAAGATTCGACGAAACGCTTCCGGCGCGCAGCCGGAAGCTCCGGCATGGAGCTCCGGATTTCGTTGAGCCAGCTCTCGCTTACTCGCAGCGGGACCAGGTCGGGCTCGGGAAAATAGCGGTAGTCGTGTGCGTGCTCCTTGCTGCGCATCCCCACCGTTTCGCCGGTTTCGACGTTGAATAACCGCGTTTCCTGCATCACGCGGCCGCCGCTTTCCAGAATTCCGATCTGCCGCTCGATCTCCTGATCCACTGCCAATTTCAGAAAGCGGAACGAGTTCAGGTTCTTGACCTCGGCTTTGGTGCCGAATTCCTGGGCGCCCTTCAAGCGGACACTGACGTTGGCATCGCAGCGAAGGTGGCCTTTCTCCATGTCGCAACTGGAAACCCCAACGTATTGAAGCACCTGCTTGAGCTCGGTCAAGTACGCATAGGCCTCGTCGGCGCTGTGCATGTCCGGATCGCTCACGATCTCGATCAGAGGCGTTCCGCAGCGGTTCAAATCGACGTAGGTATAGCGATCCGAGTCCTTAAAACCCTCATGGATGCTCTTTCCTGCATCGTCTTCCATGTGAACGCGCGTGATTCCGATGCGCTTCCGGGTTCCCCCGACCTCGATGTCCACCCAGCCGTGCTCGGCCAGCGGCTGATCGTATTGCGAGATTTGGTAGCCTTTCGGCAGATCCGGGTAGAAGTAGTTCTTGCGGGCGAAAATCGAGCGGGGATTCACCCGGCAGTTCAGGGCCAAAGCAGCCTCGATGGCCAGTTCCACAGCGCGCCGGCTCAGGACCGGAAGGGCACCCGGCAAGCCAAGGCAAACCGGGCAGACATTGGTGTTCGGCGGCGCGCCAAAGCTGGTCGGACATCCGCAGAAGATCTTGGTTTGCGTCGCAAGCTGTACGTGGACTTCCAAGCCGATCACCGGCTCGTAACGGGCGATTGTTTCAGGGGAAACCCCAGCCGTCAGACTCGACGCCATGTGAGCCATTATAGCTGCCAAGCCAGCAAACCCTTGTCAATCGCGTCCTGGCGTCCCTCGCTGTAGTACCCCAGTGCCTACCGACCTATTACTTGGTGAATATCCGTTTGAAAGCGTCTGATTTACCTAAGTAGTTCGTGCTTTTCCGCCGATCAATGGTCAGACGCGGCAAGCTCGCGCCAGGATTCTATCTCCATGCTCAAGGTCAACCGAAATCGACTGGCAAACACGGCGGGCGTCGTGTTGCTTGGAACTGCGCTTCTCCTGTCCGCTCCGTCCAGGGCTTTTGGCTACGCCGATCCTGGAACCGGCGCGTTCCTGTACCAGGCCGCGTACGCAGCCTTTCTCGGCGGGGCATTTTACTTCCGCAAATTCCTCAACCGCATCTTTCGAAAGCGCCAGTAGAAGAATCGCGAGCCGAATCGCATGATCGCCGCCCCAGATGCGAGAACAGCGACGTTTCGGGACCCTGCCGGATCGGTCCTTCGGGATGGCGAACGAATTGTCCGCATTGTCCGGCCTGAGTTCCTCGGGGAACTGGAAGCCTTCCTCGAAACCCGGACCGCGAATGAGTCTGTGGATTCCGGCCGGCTGATCTCTTCCTCGCGGCTTTCGCCCGAGGCGATCCCTGATCTCATGATCGAGACCGGCGGAGCGCTCTACGAGCACGACCGCGTGACGTTCCCAAGCTATCCCTATGAGTGGCCGGCAGAGATGCTCCAAGCCGCGGGATTGCTCACGCTCGATCTCGCCCTGGCCGCGCTGGAGGAAGGATTCGGTCTGAAGGATGGGACGCCCTACAATGTGCTGTTTCGCGGGCCACAGCCGGTATTCGTGGACGTTCTGTCATTCGAACGGCGGCAACCCTGCGATGCGACGTGGATGGCGTACGCGCAGTTCGTGAGGACCTTTCTGCTGCCGGCACTGGCGAGCCGCGACCTGGGATGGCCGCTTCAGCAGACCCTGACCGGGCGACGCGACGGTCTGGAACCGGAAACCGTATACCGGGGGGTCGGGTTTTTCAGGCGGTTCACGCCTCCTTACCTGGAAACCGTTTCGTTTCCGACCTGGCTGTCGCGTAGAAAGCGTGGAGAGGCTCCGTCGTACCGTCCCAAGCCTTCATCGTCGGATGAACAGGCGCGCTATGTTCTGGGAAGGCTTCTGCGGGGTTGCCGCAAGCAATTGGTTGCAGCCGGCCCCGGCCGGACCACTGAGTCGGCCTGGAGCGGGTACCTGGACTCCAAATCCCTCTATTCTCCGCAGCAGCTTTCGGAAAAGGAGACTTTCGTCCGCGAAGCCCTGGATCTCGCGCAACCTGCGACCGTTCTGGACGCAGGGGCAAACGAAGGCCACTTCAGTATGCTGGCCGCGAAGTCCGGCGCTTCCGTAGTAGCTGTCGACACGGATCCTGTGGTAGTGGGCTCGCTCTGGCGGCGGGCGAGTTCCGCGAAACTTGACGTTCTTCCGCTGGTGGTGGATATCACGCGGCCCACTCCGGCGACCGGCTGGCGAAACCAGGAGTGCGATTCCTTCCTGGATCGCGCCCGCGGCTCTTTCGACATGGTGATGATGCTGGCGCTCATGCACCACATCGTCGTTACTGAACGAGTTCCCATCGAGGAATTACTGGCTTTTGCGGCGGACCTCTGCCGCGAATATCTGCTCATCGAATTTGTGGCTCCTGAAGATCCGATGTTCCAGAGGATCGTTCGCGGCCGCGCGGCGCTTTACGTCCATCTAACCAAGGAAAACTTCGAGACGGCTGCCCGACGCGACTGGGAGCTGGTCCGATCCAGACAAATTACGGGACTCCATCGATGGCTCTATCTTTATCGCCTGCGGCGCGTGAAAAAATAAGGGAGGTCCTGATCTGCTTCTCGCTGGGCAACCTGCTTTTTGTCCGGCGCTGGTACGATCTGGAAATCCTGCAGGAAACCGGCCTGGATTATCTCCGCCCCGGCCCCGCGAACCCTGCTCTGCTGTATTCGACCCTGATCGCCGGCCTGGTGGTGGCGTCCGCTTTCTGGCTGGGATGGCAACTGGTTCGACACCGGCGTCCTGTGTGGATCAAGATCGCGCATAGCTGCTTTCTATTGGCGATGATTTTCCCGATCGAGTCCGTACGCCGTTACTGGATTGCGCAGTATGGCGCGGTTGATCTGGCGTCCAACACGGCCCTGCTGAGCATCGAGGTGCTGCTGCTTGGCGGGTTGATTATGGCCGTTCGCGGAAATCCCCGGGTGGTCCGTGCCGCGAAACACGTGGCTCTTGTGATGACGTTTATGTTCCCGGCGCTCATGATCGACTTCTTCAGCAGCCACGTCAATTCCGAACCGGCTTCCGCATTTCGATCCAAGCAGCCGGCCCCGTTCCAGCCGGTTGCTCCAGGCGCCCATCGCTTCATCTGGATCGTTTTTGACGAGATGGATCAGCAGGTCGCGTTTGCGCAGCGGCCGGTCTCTCTGGAACTTCCCGAGTTGGACCGGCTGCGCGGCGAGTCCCTGGAGGCCCGGCGGGCGACACAGACGGCGGATCGCACGCTGCTGGCCATGCCGATGCTGATTTCCGGCAGATCGTATCGTAAATCCGAAATCACCGGAGCGGCGAAGCTGACCGTATACCCCGTGGACTCCTCCCGAGGCTTGAATTGGGCCGACGAGCGCACGATCTTTCACCGTGTCCATGAAACCGGCTTAAACGCTGCTGTCGCAGGCTGGTATCACCCTTATTGCCGTCTTTTCGGAGATCAACTGGTGGACTGTTTCAATGCATCCAGCCACACGGGGCGGGCGCTGTTGCGCGAGCAGCACGCCTCGCAACAGGGCGTGGCGCGGATGGCTCTGCTGCTGTTCCGGCTGCAATTCGAAAATCTCAGGGACATGTTCCGGTTCGACGGCGTTTCCGGCTCCGAAAACCTGAAGGATGCTTACGTCCAGCATGAGCAATTGCAGGAATACATCCAGGTCCGCGACCGCGCCTACGCCGACGCGGCAGATTCGCGTATCGGATTCGTGTTCCTGCATTTCCCCACTCCGCATATGTACGCGATCTACAATCGCTGGCGCAAGGATTTCAGCCTGGATTCGGACATCGACTATCTGGACAACCTTGCCCTGGTCGACCGGACCGTCGGCGAACTCCGCGCCAGGCTGGAAAGCGCAGGGTTATGGGATCGCACGACTCTCCTGATCACGGCCGACCACGGATTCCGTCCTGACATGTGGCGGGGCCGGTACGGTTGGAGCCAGAGCATGGAGCGGCTCTTCGAGCGAGGCCCCAGCCAGCAGGTTCCCTTCATCCTGAAGCTAGCCGGCCACACGGATCACGTGCTGGTGAATCGTCCGTTTTCGAACATCCTTGCATCGGATTTAGCCATGGAAGTGCTGAACGGGCAGATTTCGACCGCGAATCAGGCGTCCGACTGGATTGACCGGAGGGCCTCTGAAATCGAGCTGATGACACACAGCGCTCGAAATTCCGGACCATCTTCGGCTGCCCGCTGAGCCGCGGGCCACTCGCCGGCACGAGCCCTCTTGTAAAATGCAGGGAACATTCCGGACGATCCCGGCGTATGGACAAAACGGGGGCTGCCATGATTCGACAAATGCTGCTGATATCGGCGATAGCGGTGCTGGGAGGCTGCTCGCCCAACGTGGTGACAGGACCTTCCCAACACGAAAAAAAAGTTCTGGATCTCGATAAATCCGAGGCAACCCGCGTAGATCTGAAAATGGACGCAGGCGAACTGCACGTCGGCGGCGGTTCCTCGAAGCTGCTGGAGGCCGATTTCGACTACAACACTCCGGGCTGGAATCCCAAGGTGGACTACCATTCGACCGGCGTCCGAAGCGACATCGAAATCTCGCAAGGGCCCGGCGCCGTCCCGCACGGAAAAAACGAATGGAATCTGAAGTTCAACGACTCGGTCCAGATGGATTTCGTGGTTCGCATGGGAGCCGGCGAAGCGCATTTGAACCTGGGCAGCCTCAATCTGCGCGGCGTCTCGGTGGATCTCGGGGCCGGCGAAGTGGAAATCGATTTGCGCGGAAACCCGAAGCGCAGCTATGACGTCAAGGTGCAGGGCGGCGTCGGGCAAGCCACCGTTCGCCTGCCTTCCAACGTCGGAATTTCGGCCACGGCGGCCGGCGGCCTCGGCGACATCAATGTCCGCGGACTGGAGCAGCGCAACGGCCGGTGGATCAACCCACGCCACGAGAACGACCCGGTCACGCTTCACGTAGACGTCAGAGGCGGCGTCGGTCAGATCGAACTGGTAGCCGAGTAGCCGTTCGCGCTACCCTAACAAAGACGTGAGCGCTAGCGCGGCAGAAGCAATCCGTATCTCTATCCCCAAGTGCGATCCAGGCATCGGACACATCATTCGCACGCCGGATTCAGCCGAGCTGATCGATGGCGTTCTCATTCGGCCCTACGACATCTGGCCGGATGACCGCGGCTATTTCCTCGAAGTCGCGCGCATCGGTCAGGGTTTGGCGGCGGGATTTCCCGCGGAGAGCACCCAGATCTCGTCGGCGCTGAACTATCCCGGAATTATCAAGGCGTTTCATTATCATCTGCATCAGACCGACCTGTGGGTGCCGGCTATGGGGATGCTTCAGGTCACGCTGGTGGATCTGCGCCCTGAATCGCGGACCTTCGGACGCAAGAATACGGCCTATACCGGCTCGCTCAAACCCTGGCAGATCCTGATTCCGCCGGGCATCGGGCACGGATATAAGGTCATCGGCGAGCAGCCGGCGCTTCTCATTTACGTGACCAATCGCCTGTACAATCCCAAAGACGAAGGCCGGATTCCCCACGACGACCCTTCCATCGCCTACGACTGGGAGTTGCAGCACAAATAGATGAAGATCCTGGTCACCGGAGGCGCCGGATTCATCGGCAGCGCCTTCGTCCGCATGTTGATCCAGAACGATCCCGGTCAGTCGCGGACGGTGATCAATTTAGACAAGCTTACCTACGCCGGAAACCTGGAAAACCTGGCCAGCGTGGCCAGTAACGCGCGGTACCGGTTCGTTCAGGGCGACATCTGCGACGCCCAAATGGTGAATTCGCTGGTAGCCGAAGAGAAGCCGGACGTGATCGTGAATTTCGCCGCGGAGTCGCATGTGGATCGCAGTATCCTGTCTCCGGCCCCGGTGTTCGAAACGAACCTGCGCGGCACGTTCACGCTGCTCGAGGCCGCGCGCACGCATAAGACGCCGCGCTACGTGCAGATCTCGACGGATGAAGTATACGGGAGCATCGAGCCGCCTCACGAGGCCGACGAAGATTATCCGCTGCGCGCCAGCAGCCCATATTCGGCGTCCAAAGCCGGCGCGGATCTGCTGGCGCTTTCTTATTTCGTCACCTACAAAATGCCGGTGACGGTCACACGAGCCTCCAATAATTACGGCCCGTACCAATTTCCGGAAAAACTCATCCCGCTGATGATTTCGAACGCGCTCGAAGATCGTCCCCTGCCGATCTACGGCGACGGGCAGCAGATCCGCGACTGGCTCTACGTGGACGACCACGCGCGGGCCATTCTGGCGGTGATCGAGCGCGGCCGGGCAGGCGAGATCTACAACATCGGCGGCAGCCGCGCGCTGCCGAATCTCGAAGTGGTGCGAAAAATCCTGGCGGCAGTGGGGAAGCCGGAAGGCCTGATGCAGACGGTGAAGGATCGCCCGGGCCATGACCGTCGCTACGCGCTTTCCAGCGAGAAAGTGATGCGCGAAACCGGGTGGCGGCCTCGAGTCCAGTTCGAAGAAGGACTGCGGTCGACCATCGATTGGTATCGGTCCAACACCGAATGGACCGCGCGCGTTAAAAGCGGCGAATACCAGAAGTATTATCAGAGCAATTACGGCGGCCGGGCGGTTTAGCTGCGCATCCCGCGTTAATTCCGTCGTAATATCCTTAGTGGTTAGGGAGGAAGCCGCATGCGCTGGTTCCCGCTGAGCCTAATGTTGGGCGCATCCGCAGCTGTGGGGCAGGTTCCCATCGCGCTGCCGCCTCCGCCGCCTCCGCCGCCATTCGCACCCTCGTCCGCGCCCACCGCAGGGAGCGCCACGAATCAGAAGCCAGCGCGTGTCGAGGGAACGGTTTTTAGCCTGAACGGCGATCCCGTCCGCAAAGCTACCGTGCGCTTGCAAGGAGGCGCGGCTCAGCCCGGCCAACCCGCGACTACCTATGTCGAGGCCGCGGACGCTGCCGGTAAATTTATCTTCGATAACGTCGCTCCGGGCCGCTATACGCTCATGGCTGAAAAGCCTGGATTCATCAATGCCCGTTACGGCGCTCGGTCCAATTCAAATCCCGGCAGCCAGCTCGTTTTGACCGAAGGCATGGAGATGAAGGATCTAACCCTAAAGATGACCCCACAAGGCGTCATTGCAGGCAAAGTGGTGGACCAGGACGGCGATCCTATCACCGGCGTCCAGATCCAGATCCTGCGCTCGGCATATTCGGCGGGCCGGCGGCAATTGCAGCCGGCCGGGTTCGCGAACACCAACGACTTAGGTGAATACCGCGCCGCCAATCTGGCGCCCGGAAAGTACTACGTTCTGGCGGCCGATCGCCGCCAGGTTGGAGGTTTCCAGGAGCAGCCGGGCCGCGCAGGTGAGACACCGAACGGAAACATCGCAACCTACTACCCCAATGGAGCGGATCCTTCCAGTGCAGTTCCTCTGGAGGTTGCGGCGGGCGGGGAGCTTCGGGGAATTGACGTCCGCCTGCTCACCGGGAAGGTTTACGGGATTCGCGGAAAGGCCGTGAGCAGTTCCCCATTACCCTCACCCGCGATCGTGGCCCTTCGCCGGAAAGACGACAATAGCGGCTTTCCACCGGGATTAAACGGTGGCACGAATCAATTGCGGCCGGACGGAAGCTTCGAGTTCCGCAACATCCTTCCGGGGACGTACAGCCTACAGTTCAACCCGGTGAACATGAACGGAAGCGCTCCACCTAACGTGACGGGGCGCGTAGACGTGACCGTCAACAATGCCGATGTCGAGGGTGTCGTGCTTCCGCTGGGGCCCGGTCCGGAGATTGAGGGCACGGTCCGGCTGGAAGAGGGCGACGTCACGGCTGTGCTGAAAACGATTTCCGCGTGGCAAATCGTGCTGACCTCCTCCGATTTCGGTGGCGCCGGCACGCGGGTTAACGCAGACGGCACCTTTCGATTCGCCAACGTTGGAAACGGTAAATACTCGCTGAACGTGTTTTCGGGTCCGCCCGCTACCTACCTGAAATCCGTTCGATTCGCAGGCCAGGACGTGACCCACGGTTTCATCGACACGACCTCGGGCAACGGTGGAACTCTGGAGCTGGTTCTTTCGTCGAAATCCGCCGAGGTCGCCGGTTCCGTTCAGAACGACAAAGGCGAGCCGCTGGCAGGAATCGCGGTGACGCTTTGGCCCAAGACTCCCGATGCGAGTCCAACCGGCGGCTCCCGTCAAGCGCCCACGGACCAGAATGGCGGATTTCAATTCAAGGGTCTTGCGCCGGGAGATTATTATCTCGCGGCATGGGAAGAACTCGATTTCGGACTCGCGGCGAGCCCCGAATTCCTGAGCCATTTCACAGCCGAGGCGAGTTCGATCCAGCTCTCGGAAGGCGGTCACGAATCCAGGGATCTGAAGCCAGTGCCCGCCGACAAAATCGCGGTCGAAGTCGCGAAACTGCCCTAAAGCTTCAGCGAGCAAACGCACCGTTGGCACACCGGATTGCTCGCAATGTCGAGCGACGCGCGAAATTCGAGCGCCCGGGACCCGTTCAGCGCCTGATCGAGCGGCTGCGAGCGAACTGATGCGACGGGAGGATGGAAAAAACACGGCCGCACCGATCCGTCGATTCCCATCACAGCCGAAACCCACGGCGCGTTGCACTGGGGAGCCTGGGGCGCTTCCATTCCCAAGTGCGCCCGGAAGTTCCGCGCGATTCGCTGAAGGTGCCTTGGCCGGTCGATCACGAACGGATCCTTCATCAGCCGTTCGATCTGCTCTTCGAGCACAGCAAGTTCGGCCAGCGTCAAAGCGATCTTAGCCTGCCGAGGCCCGCTCCACGGCTCAATCCGGTTGAAGGCTGTGGATGTGAGGTCTGCCGCAAGAAACGAAATCGAATTCAGCCCGATTTGCTTGGCGCTCGCGACCGTGTCCATCAGCGCTGCGTGGTTCGCCTTTTGCACAGTGCACCTCGCTCCGATCTGAAAACCGGAGCGGTGTGCGCGGATGGCTCGAACGCCATCGGCCAGGCGCTCGAACGCGACCGGCACGCGACGGATGCGGTCGTGAATTTCCGGCGGGCCGTCCAGGGAAACGATCGCGTCATCCAAGTGGTCCGCGATTTCGGCAGCGAAACGTGAGAACAGCACTCCTGTGGAAAGGATCGACACGCGAATGCCGCGCTCGCGCAGCACATCCGCCAGCGCGAACAGGTTCGAGTGCATCAATGGCTCGCCGCCGGTGAACACCACCCAGCGGACCTGCAGCCGCTCGATCGCGTCCCTCTGCGATTCGAGTTGCGCGAGCGAAAATTCGCGGTGCTCCTCCGTTTGCCAGATATCGCACATCACGCAGCGGCAGTTGCAGCGGCTGTGCGCGTCGATTAAAAGAACCGGCAGCGTTTCGATCGTGTGAGTCAAGAGCACACCTTGCGTCCAGCCACCCGGATGTCCTCGCCCAGAAACTGGGCCGTCTCGGAAAGCATTCGGGGCACATCCCATCGGACCAGCACCGGCGGACGGCCCTCGATCCAGAGAGGATGGAATTCGCGGCAGATGCGGGCGGGAAGAGCGCGGGCCAGCCGCGGCCCGATTAACCGGATCCGATCGCCGATCACGACCAGTTCCGGCGGGTCGCCGAACGCGGGTGCTGCAATCCAGTCATCCGGACGCGGCGGCAGGCGCAACAAGCGAGCGGCTGTCTCGCCCGTGAGGTCCATGGGCGAACCGTCGAGCAATTCGCGCGCGGTTCCGATTTCATCCCGCAGATCGCCTTCCGCCGTGAGCGGCGAATCGGTTCCAAGCGCGATCGGGACTCCGGACGCCAGCTCGCTCCGATCCAGAGTTCGACCCAGCGTAAACAGATTGGACCGCGGGCACCAAATCACGCCTGCGCCGCTCTTGCGGATAAGTTTCCAGCCGTCCGCCCGGAAACCAACGGCGTGAATCAGCACGGTGCGTCCGGTCAGCACGCCAAGTGCGTGCAGCTCGAAAATTTCGTCCGCGGCGTCGGCGTCCGTTCCTTCTCCGGCGTGGATCAGAAAAGGCGCATCCGGAGGAGTCGCATCGAAGCACTTGCGGATATCCGGCTCGAACGCCAACGAGTGCGCCCAGCCGACATTTTTCACAACATGAACTGGAAAATCTTTATCGAAAACAGATTCATAAGGATTGTGGTGGCAGACAGTCGTCACGCCGGCGGCCAGATTCCGAAGACCGCCCCACAGCAAGCGCAGGCGTTTCGGAACCTGAAGATGCTCGCGGACGGGTGATTCGTCGGGCCGAAAAATGTCGCGCGCCCACTCCGTCGCGTTTGCATAAATGCGGCGTCCGAGGCGCGGAAACAGCGCGAACTCCAGATGATCGTGGGCATTGATCAGCCCGCGCAGAACCTGCAAGCCTCGGAGGTCGAATTCGACTCCTTCGACCGCGCGCTTCATATCTTTGTCCATCGAGCGACAAAGATCGCCGGGAGCCGCGCGGCTTCTTCGAACATGGCGAGCTTCCCGGCCCTCGCAAACAGCGCCCGTTCCCGCTCGCCGAACTTAGGCTCGATCAGGCAATCCAGTTTCAGTCCAATGACGCGAAGATCTTCGAGGTCGTAACGCTGGTGCGCCACCTCGATCACATCCGCTCCGTGCCGGAACGTCCGGGTCCATCCGCGCCGGGTCGCGTCCGGATGCATGTCGCTCGCCAGGACCACACCTCCGCGACGCGTAATGCGAGCCAGTTCCGAAAGGCACGCGGGAGCATAGCCTAAAGCGAACGCGCAGATCGTAAGGTCGGCGGCCCCGTCCGGAAACGGAAGCCGCTCGACGTCGGCCAGCACGGCCGGCCGCGGCGCGCGTGCCAGCATGTCGAAGCAGAAATCCGCGGCGATCGTATGCGCGCTGCGCGCCTGGCAGTATGACGCCCACCGTCCGGTTCCCGCGGCGGCGTCGATCACCGCCGCGCCCGGCAGAGGGGGAAGCAGTGGGATCATCACACGCTGCTCCAGCGCCAGCATCGGGTTCGGCACGTTGTCGTAAGTCGACGCCAGTAGTTCGTACGCCTGCCGCGGCTCAAGCGTCATCATACGCTCTCGACTTTGGGCCTTCGAGGCCGCAAGACTCTCTGCGCCAATTCCAATTCGTAGGGCCAGGCGTACAGCCCGAGCGAGTAGCGCCACGCGCTCAGGGTCTTCAACACGGCGCGAGCCCAGCGTGGAAGCGCGATGTCCTGGATGGTGGGCCAGCGGCACTCCATGACGGTTTCAAACGCGTCGATCAGGCGCTTGGTTTTGCGCGGAAGCCAAGGCAGGGCCGGATCCTGGCGCACCGTGAAGTTGTACCAGCGCGGCGAGGCCCATTCTTCCGGACTCTTTGGGAACGCAAGGCGATTGTCAATTTCGCCGTACATGCCGTCAGGATGCGGAGTGGGAATGTAGTGCTGCACGATGATCTCCGCGCGCGGGTTAATACGCTTGATCCGGCGCATGAACTGCATCGCTTCGCGTGCGTCGCGTTCAGGCTCCTGGGGATTCCCGATCACGAAAGAAAATTCCGGAATGATGCCGAACTTCCGGATGCGGCTGGCGATCTCCAGGATCTGCGCGGACGTGAGTTGCTTGTCCATCTCGCGAAGATGCCGGTCATTGCCCGATTCCGCGCCGAGAAAGATCATCTCGCAGCCGGCGCGCCGCAGCGCGTGCATCGTCTCATCCGAATAGCGCAGCAATGCGTCAATGCGCCCCTCACACCACCACGTCAACCTCAGTGGCGTAATACGCTCGGCCAGCTCCGCCGCATCCGCTTCGCGCAGGAAGAAATTGTTGTCGTAGAACTGCACCGCGTCGATCGCGTATTCACGCTGGAGGTACGTCAGAATCGCCGCGGTGCGCTCCGGCGCCTCCGCTTTCTGCCTGCCATGGGCGACTTTGGTCACGCCGCAAAACTTGCACCGATAGGGACATCCATAGCTGGCATGGTGCACGGCCGTGCGCGCGCCGAGAAACGTCCGCGCGATGTATTTGGCGGGTTCCCGGAGCCGGTGGTACGGCATCCATGGAAAATCGCCCGGCGACCGGATCGGCCGGTCCTGCGTGTGTACGTGTAATCCGAACTGATCTTTGTAGGAGAGGCCCGCGATATTCCGGAAGTCACGGCCTGCGCGGATAGCGGCCAAAAGCTCCGGAAGCGTATCCTCGCCCTGGCTGCGCACCAGCACGTCGACATAAGGCGCGTTCAGCGCCGCATCGGGATAGAGTGAGGGAAAATATCCGCCCCACACGATGGGGACTCTCGGATGCCGGGCGCGGAATTCCTTCGAGAGCGCAATCGCCTGCACCATCTGCGGACCTGGCATCACCGAGACGCCAAGCATTTCGAGTGGCTGCTCGCGCGCGATCCGGCCGATGGTGTCCATCGGCCGCGGATCGATGTTGCCGTCGACGATCTCGTAGTCTTCTTTGCCTTCCAGGATCGCGGCGAGCGCCAGTACGGAAAGCGGGAACCGCCGGTTTTTCGGCCGCGTGCTGCGGGGATGGAGCAGAACGATCATTCGTGCTGAAACTTTCCTTCCAGAATCCAGAAACGCGAGGGCGGGCGCGTTCCACGGATCCACGCCTTCCAGGGACGCAGCGCCCACCCGAGTCCATACCAGGGACGGTGAATTTTCCAGGTGAGCCGCAAATCGCGCGCCAGAGAATCGAGCATCGGTTCGTCCAGGTACTCGATGCTGCCCAGCGCCTCGGAACGGAATCCGTGCGTCTGCTCGAAGAACGCCTGGCGTTCGGAACGCATTTGCTCGCCATGTTCCATGCGTTTGTAAACCGGCGAATCCAGGATCACCACGCGGCCGTCCGGTCGCAGGCAGCGGCGGACTTCGGTTAAAGTTCGGCGGTAATCCGGCGAGTAATGGAATGACGCGTTGAACACCGCCAGATCGAAGCACGCGCTGGGCAACGGCAGCCGATCGAACTCGGCCT
>JBAIXM010000040.1:0-39717 GCA_037916615.1 Bryobacterales bacterium | reverse complement strand
GGACGCCGTCGTGATGGTGGAGCACACCGAACGCGAAGGGAGCCGCGTGCGCATCGCGCGCTCGGTTAACCCGGGCGAAAATTTCAATTCTCAAGGCGTGGAGGCGCGCGGCGGGGATACCGTGTTGCACGCGGGCCGGCGGCTGGGATTCGCTGAGATCGCGCTGCTGGCGATGGTCGGACAAGAATGTGCTTCCGTGTACCGGCTGCCGCGAGTGGCGATCTTGCCCACCGGGGATGAGATTGTTGAGGTCGGACAGAAGCCCGAGTCCTTTCAGATCCGCAATTCAAACACGTGGTCGCTTTCCGCGCAGGTCGCCCGAGCGGGTGGCGAGCCCCTAATTCTCCCGATTGCGCGCGACAATTACGAATCGACGCGCGGCCTGATCGAGCAGGGCCTCGAATCCGATCTTCTGCTGCTCTCCGGCGGAGTATCGGCGGGAAAGTACGACATCGTCGAGCGTGTTCTGGCGGATCTCGGCGCGGAGTTCTTCTTCGATCGCGTGCTGATTCAGCCCGGCCAGCCTTTGGTGTTTGGGAAAGCGCGCGGCAAATTCTTCTTCGGGCTTCCCGGAAACCCGGGCTCGACGATGGTCACTTTTGAAGTCTTCGCGCGAGCGGCCGTTGAGCTGCTGGGCGGCGCGGCCGAGGCTCCCCTTCCGCTGTTACAGGCGCGGCTCGCGAAGGACCTCCGCCAGAAACCCGGTCTGACGCGGTTCCTTCCCGCGCAGTTGTCGGCCGATGGTTTCACGGTTGCGCAGGAGGCGTGGCAAGGCTCGGGCGATGTTGCGGCCCTGGCTCGCGCGAATGCCTTCCTGGTGACGGACCCGGACCGCGAATCCTGGTCCGCCGGTGAGTTGATCCGCGTGCTTCTGAAATGAAAAAACTCTCGCACTACGACGAAAAAGGCCGTGCCAGCATGGTGGACGTGTCGGCCAAAGCCGAGACACGCCGCACGGCAACGGCGCAGGCTTTCGTGAAGATCCGGCCCGCTGTGCTCAAAAAGCTGCCGAAGAACCCGAAGGGCGATCCCCTGGAAGTTGCCCGGATCGCAGGCATCGCCGCCGCCAAGCGGACCTCCGATCTGATTCCGATGTGCCATCCCTTGCTGCTCTCGCACGTGGACGTGAGCGCCGAGTTGCAACCCAAAGGCGTTCGCATCACATCCAAAGTAACGACCACCGGCCCCACCGGCGTGGAGATGGAAGCCCTCACCGCCGCGGCCGTCGCTGCGTTGACCGTCTACGACATGACCAAGGCTCTGGACAAGTCGATCGAGATCCGGAATTTGTACCTGGTCGAAAAGACTGGCGGCAAGTCGGGGGATTTCCGGAGGTGATTCGGGTCGCGGTGCTGACTATCAGCGACTCGGCTGTGGCCGGTACCCGCGAGGACCGTTCGGGTCCAGCTGTGGCAGAAAAGGCACAGTCCCTGGGTTGGTCGGTTGTGGCCAGGGAAGTGCACAGAGATGAGACAGGGGAAATCGCCGCAGCCATGACTCGTCTGATCGATGAAGGCCATGCCGATCTGGTTATTACGACCGGCGGCACGGGCCTGGGCCCCCGCGATGTAACGCCGGAAGCCACCAAAACTGTGGCGCACCGTGAGATCCCCGGATTCGGAGAACTGATGCGCGCCGAAGGCCGCAAAACTGCGCGGTTTGCCTCACTTTCCCGAGGTGGCGCGGCGGCTCGCGGGGCGGGTTTAATCCTGAATTTGCCGGGGTCGCCCCGGGGTGCGGTAGATTCGTTAGTAGCGGTAGCGGATTTGATTCCCCACGCTATCGACTTGTTACGGGGCCGGACAGAACACAAGAGCGGGGAGGCATCGAAACAATCATGAAGGTGCGGAACCTGATCGCGTTCATTTTCACGGCATTGTTCACCCAAGGGGTGTTTGCGCAGATCCCGGCGCAGCCCGGAACGCCTCCGAGACAACCCGGAACATTAGGCCCGGCACAGCCGGGAACGATTTCATCGACGCCGCCGGCTCCGCAACCCTCTTCCTCGGATCAGGATTCGAAGGCGGATCAGGAAGAGTTCAAGATCGGCGTCACTTACAACTTTGTCACCGCTCCGGTGATCGTGCACGATGCCAAAGGCAACGTGGTCAGCGGCCTGACCCCGCTCGACTTCGAGCTCTACGACAACGGCAAACTGCAAAAAATCACCGAAGATGCCACCACGCATCCGATCTCCATGGTGGTGGCGGTTCAGGCCAGCGCGAATATGGAGAAGCTGCTGCCGCAAATCCGTAAGATCGGCAGCCTGTTCAGCGGCCTGGTGCTGGGAGAAAACGGAGAACTTGCGGTGCTGGCGTATGATCATCGCGTCCAGACGATGACCGATTTCACGTCCGATCCGGACAAGATTTCGGCAGCGTTTCAGAAAATCAAGACTGGCAGCGTTCCGAATCACTTGAACGATGCCGCGATGCAGGCCGCGTTCATGCTCCGGCGGCGCGACAAAACGCACCGGCGGATCATGATGCTGATCGGCGAGACGCGCGACAATGGCAGCCAGAACTCCGTGCGCGACGTGCTGACTGAAGCCGAGTTCCGCGACATCACCGTTTACGCCGTCGAGGTTTCGCATTTCCTGGCGTCGATCACCACGCATCCCGACCCGCCGCGTCCGACCGGAATTCCTCCGGAGGCGCGCCACCTTCCGGCGGGCATCATCGGCACGCAGACCACCGACGCCCAGCAGAACATGGGCGACTATTCGCCCATTATCAAAGAGATCTTCACCGCGGTGAAAGCGATCTTTATCTCGAACCCGCAAGAGGTCTACACGAAGTACACCGGCGGTCGGGAGTACTCCTACAAGACCCAGCGAGGCTTGGAGGAGGCGATTTCGGACATCGCCGCTGACATCCACAGCAGCTACCTGCTCACTTACCTGCCCAACAATCCCGAGGACGCGGGGTATCACGAAATCGAGGTTCGCATCCTCAAGCCGGGCTTGAAGGTGACCACGCGCCCGGGATACTGGACGGCGGCGAAGCAGCAGTAAGCGTTCTGACGAGCCACGCGGCTCCCCATCCTTTGGCGATAGCCTGCAAAATCTGAAGAAGCGGCGGCCACCTGCCGTCTAAAGGGTTGGCAAGTGACGGATACCGAGCGCGAGGTCAGTGCCGAACTCATCGAGCGTTGCCGCCAGGGCGACCGGGCGGCGTTCCACGCGCTGTATCAGGCCTACAAGGACAAGGTGTACTCGATTTCGCTGTATTTCTTTCACGGAAACGAAGCCGCCGCTAGCGACGCGACGCAGCAGGTGTTCGTGAAGCTGATCACGGGCATCGGCCGCTTCCGGGGCGATTCGGCGTTCTCCACCTGGCTTTACCGGATGGTGGTGAATACGTGTCTCGATCACTCCCGGGCCGCCGCGCGGCGGGAGCAACCCGTGGTGGACAACACCGCCGTACCGCTGTCGCTCGAACAGGACTTGGCGCGATCGGAGATCGCCGAAAAGGTGCAAGCCGCGCTTTCCTCCTTGCCGCCCAAGCTCCGGATGCCGGTGCTGCTTCGATATTTCGAAGACCTCTCTTATGCGGAAATGGCGGAGGCGCTGCACTGCTCCGCGGGAACCGTGGCTTCGCGCCTGCATCAGGGGCACAAGCTGCTGGCCCAGAAACTCACCAGGCTTCGGGACGGATTACGATCATGATGCGCGACGAAAGAGCGCCGCAAGGTCCCCTCGAACCCGGAGAGTTGCCTCTGGCGAGCCCGCCGGAGGGGATGTGGGAATCAATCCTTGCTTCCGTAAATGCCGCGCCGACTCGAACCGGGCTGCGCTGGTGGCAATGGGCCGCTGCCTTTTCGGCCATCCCGGGGTTGCTGGTCGTCTGGTACGCGACTCGTCCCAGGCCGGGGGGCTGGGAGGTGATGGCCCTCAAGGGCGCCCCGATGGTGAACTCGGAGAGGGTCGCTGCCGCCGGAAAAATTCGAGTCGGCGAGTGGCTCCGGACGGACGGGGCCTCGCGCGCCAGGATCGAAGTCGGCGCAATCGGCACGGTGGAGGTCGAGCCCAACAGCCAGATCCGGCTGCTCGCGGCCAAGCCCAACGAACACCGGTTGGAACTGAAGCGCGGGGAGATCAGCGCGGTTGTTTCCGCGCCACCCCGATTGTTTTTTGTGGATACGCCTGCCAGCACGGCCGTGGATCTGGGCTGCGCCTACACGATGAAGACCGATGAATCCGGATCCGGGTTGCTGCAAGTGACTACCGGGTGGGTGTCTCTGGAATGGAAGGGCAGGGAATCGATGGTGCCCGCCGGCGCGCGCTGCCGGACCAGGCCCGGAACGGGCCCTGGCACGCCCTATTTCACCGACGCCTCCGAGGCGCTGCAAGATGCGCTGGCTTCGTTCGATTTTGAAGACGGCGGCGCCGCGGCAGCGGAGAAGGTTCTGCGCGAAGCCAGGTTCAGAGACACGCTCACCCTGTGGCATCTGCTTTCGCGCGTCGGCCCGGAGGAGCGCGTCCGCATACTCGATCGCATGATCCAACTCACGCCGTTGCCGGATGGCGTTTCGCGAGAACAGGCCATGGCTCTCGATAAAGACACGTTGCAACGATGGATGCAGCAACTGGCTTGGAAATGGTAGGGCACTTAAGAATGTTTGCGAGGAGCACCCCGATGAAAACACTGTTTGTAGTTCTCGTTCTCGGCTTTGGAGCGCTTACCTTCAGCGCCAAGCAGCCCGATTCCCTGGTCGCTCACGAGTGGGGAACGTTCACCTCGGTGGCGAATGAAAATGGAGAGCCCGTGCGCTGGGCCTCATGGATCGGCTCGACGGATCTGCCGTGCTTCGTGGAACGACTGGACGGCCGGGACTGGAAGCCGTTCCTTTCGGGATTCGTCCGGATGGAAACGCCGGTTGTGTATTTCTATTCGCCACAGCCGGCGAAGCTCTCGGTTCACGTGGATTTCCCGCAGGGCTGGATCACCGAGTGGTATCCGAAGGCCAAGGTATCGCGAGGTGGGCAGTTTTCAGAAGGGCAATATGGACAAGGGCAGATCACCTGGGATTCGGTGGACATATTGCCGGGCGCGAACCTGCAATTTCCGGCCGCCCGCGGCGCCAGTCACTATTTCTTCGCGCGCAACACCGAGGCCGCGCCGCTGCGCGTCGGCGATCAGCAGGAAAAGCTGCTGTTTTACCGCGGCGTTGGAAATTTTCAACCTCCTTTGCGGCCCAAGTATCTGAGCGAAGGAAAACTGGAGATCCGCAATGCAGGCCCCAATCCGATTCCTCTGGCGGTTGTGTTTGAGAATCGCGCCGGCAAGACCGGTTATCGCCTGGCTCGCGGCATTCGCGACACCGTGACCGTCTCCTCGCCGGAATTAACGGGCGACTCAGATCGGCTTCAGCAGGATCTCGTCACGGCTCTTATCGAGTCCGGCCTGTATCGAAAAGAAGCCGAAGCCATGGTGAACACCTGGCGCGATTCGTGGTTCGAAGAAGGAACCCGGGTGTTCTATCTCTATCCTCGCGCCCAGGTGGACGCGGCCCTGCCACTCTCGATCACTCCGAGACCGGCTTCGCTCGGGCGCGTGTTTGTCGGGCGCGTGGAAGTGCTCTCGCCGTGGTCGCGGCAGACGATCGAAGCGGCGCTGCACTCGGGCGATACGAACACGCTGGCGAAGTTCGGACGGTTCCTCGAACCGTTTATCCAGCAGATCCGCCGGACAGATCCGGCCGAGCCCGATCTGCTAAGGACCAGCACGGCGCTGGCCAAGGCACGGCAGGAAGCTCAGAATAATGGGCAATCGTCTTGCGTGGAGTAAATTACGAACAGCCGAGGACTAGCTGCTCCCGCCTGCCGGCTCAATAATCGCGCTCATCGAACCTTTCGACTTCGGCATCCGCGGATCGGCTCCATAAGCGTGGATCTGGTCGCGTCCGAACTCCGCCTGTGCCCGTTCGCAGGTGATCACGATGGTCCGGCCGGTGGTGTCCACCTCCACTGCGTGCCGGAAAGCGGTCTCCACGGAGTGGCAGAAGATATTGACCAGCATCTCGACTACGTAGTCGTAGGTGTGCTCATCGTCGTCGAGCAGCACGACGTGGTAGAGCGGCGTTAGCTGGTCCTGATTTTCCGAACTGACTTCGGGCGCCGCTGTGGTCTTGGTCGCCATCTCAGGAGCCTTTTAATACATCGGCGATCGCCTTCTCGGGAATGACGCCCTCTTTGATGACGCGCCAGTAAGGCTCGGTGATATCTACGGTCGTAGCTCCCAGCCCGGCGGCCGGTCCGGCATCCAGAACCAGATCCACGCGCCCGTCCATGACCCCGAAGACCTCGATGCCGCTGGTGCAGGTCGGCTGGCCGGAGAGGTTCGCGCTGGTTGCGATCAGCGGCTGGGCCAGCCGCTCGAGAAGCGCATTCGCTACTTTGGATCTCGATTGGCGCATCGCCAGCCGGCCGGTGTTGCCGGTCACTTTCAGCGGCACCCGCGAGGAAGCTGAAACGATGATGGTGAGCTCACCCGGCCAGAAGTGCCGCGCCAGAAGATAGAATCGCGCGGAAGTCTCTTTCGCGAGCTCCTCTGCCATCAAAACGTCGCTGACCAGCAGCGGTAAGGCCCGATCCTGCTCGCGTCCCTTCGCGGTAAAAATTCGTCCGACGGCGTGGAGATTGAGAGGATCGCAGACCAGGGCATAAAGCGTATCGGTGGGAATCGCGATCACTTCGCCCCTGCGGATGGCGGCAGCGGCGCGCTCGACGGCGCGAGGCGACGGATGCTCCGCATCAATCTCGATCAGGTCCGTGGGCACGTTCGTTTCAGTGTAACCGTTTATCGCTCGATTGCCTCGGCGAGCTCGATCGCCGTCTGATACCGGCCGGAAGGCGCGCTCAAGGATACCCCGGCGACCAGGGGGCGGACACGCTGGATAATTTCCCGCGCGATTGCGATTCCCTCGGCCTGCGCTGCGTCTGCATTATCGGCCCGGCGCATACGCTCCAGGCAGGTTTCCGGCACCGGGACTCGGAGCTCGTTGACCATGAACTCAGCGTTGCGCAGGCTGCTCAGAGGCCAGATTCCGGCGATCACCGGGATCTTGAACTCAGCGACACGTTTCAGGAATGCCTCGAGCAAATCCACGTCGAACACCGGTTGCGTGACTGCGTATTCGGCGCCGGCCTTGACCTTGGCTTCGAAGCGGCGAATTTCGTCCTCGATGTTGTAGGCCCCGGGATTGGCTCCGACGCCCAGCAACAGCGCGGTCTGCGAACCCATGGGATGGCCGCCCAGGTCCAAGCCTTGATTCAAGTGATTCACGATGGTTGCGAGTCCGATGGAATCGACGTCGAACACAGCCGTCGCATCGGGATAAATGCCCATCCGCGGAGGATCCCCGGTGATACAAAGCAGATTGCGGACGCCCAGCACGTGCGCGCCGAGCAGATCGCTCTGGATGCCCAGGATGTTGCGATCGCGGCACGAGAAATGAAGAATGGTTTCCATTCCCGCTTCCTGCTGGATGAGCTGACAGGTGATCAGCGCGCTCAGGCGGGCGCTGGCCCGGGGACCGTCGGGGACGTTGATGCAATCGATCCCGGCCTTCTTGGCGAGCTTGGCTCCCGCGATCTCCTTGGAAGCGTCCAGCCCATGAGGAGGAACGATTTCCAGCGTCGACACAAACCTTCCGGCTGCCAGCTTGGCACCCAGCTTAGTCTTCTTTCCAGCTGGGATTTTCTCGACCGGCTGCAGTTTGGCCGCAGGTTCCTGGATGATCACGGAAGCCACGGACCTGGCGGGCTGTACGTTTCGAACGTGATCGCGGATTTTCCTGATGTGTTCCGGCGTGGTCCCGCAGCATCCGCCCACGATTCGCGCGCCGGCTTCCACGAAGCGCGCTGCGTAATGCGCCATGTACTCGGGGGAACACAAATAAATATTTCTGCCGTCGACGCTTGCCGGAAGCCCCGCGTTGGGCAGCGCGCTGAGCGGTTTCAGGGTGAACGCGCCCATTTTTTCGAGGGTTTCCAGCATCACCCGCGGTCCGGAGGAGCAGTTCAGGCCGATTACGTCGACCGGCAGGGCATCCAAAGCTCGGGTGAAATCTTCGATCGACGTCCCGTCCTGAAGCCGCCCATCGTCTTCGATGCTCAAGTGGGCTACCAGAACAATCTCCGGTCCGGCTGCCCCGCGGGCTGCCTCGACGGCCGCGCGGATCTCGTTCAGATCGCGAAATGTTTCCAGCATCAGGCAATCGACGCCCGCCTCGACCAGAGCCTCAATCTGCTCCCGGAAAATGGACCGCGCCTCGTCCACGCCCGTCGAACCGAGCGGTTCCAGGCGGACGCCCAGGGGGCCAACCGCCGCTCCGACGAAAGCCTGATCGCGCGCGGCCTCGCGGGCGATCCGCACTCCGGCGCGATTGATCAGCCGGACCTTGTCGGCGAAGCCAAACTCCGCCAGTCTTTTCCGGTTAGCGCCGAAAGTGTTGGTTTCAATCAGATCCGCGCCAGCTCGCACGTACTCTTGATGGACATCCCGGACCAGGGCGGGAAGCGAAAGATTCAATTCGTCGTAACACCGGTTGGCGGAGACACCCTTGGCGTAAAGCATCGTGCCCATGGCGCCATCGGCCACGGAAACGCGCTGGTTAAGAGTCTCCCGAAACTCGGCGGCCCGGGTTGCTGTCGCGGCTACTGGCATGTTTGTTCTTCTAGCTTGTTCTTCCGGCAAAGCGCTCATGGGCGCCAGTTCGGGAACGGATTGACGCGCCCCGAACGGCACTGTTCGATCAGGTCAGGCACTCGCTCGCGGCGCCTCATCAGGCGTTCCAGCAAGCGCTCCAGCTCGTCTTCATCGCCTTCCAGCCAGGCTGGAGGAATGCGCTTAACCGCCTGGTCTATGACTTCTTCCGGAAAATTCCGGATTCGATCGAGCCAGGGCTGAAAATCAGCGAGACCACGGACCGCCCGATAAACCTGCGGGCGGAAATACAGCCCCTGAATCGCCGACTCGCCGAAGCGCCAGTGGGGTCCCTCAAATACGTAACCATTGTCTATCATTTGCGCCACGAACCCCAAGCGGCGTCCGGAATCGGGATCAGATCCGAGCGGCTCCAGTACCTGGGCGCGGTAGAAGATTGCCTGCCGCGAATCGGCGTTGCCCATCCATTTATCGAAGGCCAGCACGGCGCGAAAGTCCGGCAGGTTTTCGATCGTCTCCAGCAGGGCATCCGGAAGGAAATCGTACACGACCGTACGGCCCGGATCTCCCGGGAAACGGGAGCCGAAGTGCCATCCGGAGGATATCGGGATGCGTTCCCGCCCGAGTTGGATGTAGAGCTCCGGATCGCTGGCGAGAAAGGATCCGGTGACGTCCACGATCGCGTATTCCGGCGCGGCGATGCCCAAATAGTGGAGGAAAGTCGAGGCGATCCATTCGTTGACCAGAATGCGGCGGTGCTGCGGGTTGTTGTGGAACTTGACGACGTAGAAGAATCCGTCGGACGCTTCCAAGAGGTGGGCCTGCGCTCCCCCGCGCATTTTCCGGATCAGTCGGCGAGCGGTAACCGGCATCAACGATCTCTCACCCGAACTTCAAAAACTGGTGCACTACAGGACGCGAGACTCTCAATCGGTTACCTTAGAGATTATATGGCCGATGAAAAAGAGACACCACGACCCGGTTCCAGCAAGGAAGAAGTCGCACTGGAGATGATGAAGTTTATCGCGACCACAACCGGCGTCGGAAAAGGCGGGACCGGCGCTGGGTTCGCCGGGAAACCGCCCAAGAGTCCCGAAGAACAAGTGGACGTTCTGCTACAGCTTTATTCGCGCTGCCGCGCCGCGCTGGAGAAGTAGCCGTTACTTCTTTTTCTTGGCTGCCTTCTTCGCCGGCTTGGCCTTTTTGGCGGCCTTCTTGGATGCGCGCTTGGGAGCTGCTTTTCTGGCAGCTTTTTTCGCAGCTTTCTTTGGCGCGGCCTTCTTCGCTGCTTTCTTGGCAGCTTTTTTAGGCGCGGACTTCTTGGAAGCAGCTTTTTTCGCGGGAGCTTTTTTGGCCGGAGCTTTCTTGGCCGCTGGCTTGGGTGCCGCCGCGGCTTTCTTGGCGGGCTTCTTCTCCGGAGCCGGTTCCGTAGGCGGGACTCCCATGACTATGGGCGCGACGGGCGTGAAGACAGTCTCGGTGACTACAACGGCTTCTACCTCCTCACCCTCGTCGTCCTCGTAGTCGCCGATGTCATCATCCATGTTGATGTTGGATTCCTGGTCGAAATCGTCCAGCTCGTCGTCTTCCATAGAGAACCGGTACTCTAACATTCAGACTGCCTCCTGTTTGGGCGCATCGCCCGGTTTTGGGCAAAACTTGGCAAGAATTAGAATATCGCGTTTTGTCTGGAAGGCAAGGGAAATGTCCGAGTTTTCAGCTAGTCCCGTTACCGCCAGGGTTGATCTGGTTCTTTAGCTCGCGCCCAGCCACCTAGGCGCCGGCGGCCCGTTTGCCGGAACTGCGAACGGCCTTGCCCGCAGCGGCGGCCGGTTTCGCGGCGGATTTTCGCGTTGCATGGGAGTTTGCGGGGCTCTTCGCGGTGGCTTTGCTTCCGGCCCTGGTGGTCGCCGCCTTCTTTCCCCCGGTTTTGGACGGAAGCTTTTTGCCTGTCGTTTTGACCGCCGCCGGGCGTTCTCCCGGATAGGATACCGGGACCGCCGCAAACATGCCCGCTTCGGGGAGCTGATCGTGATTGGCCGACGCCAGCAGATCGGCGGTGGTCCCGTAGCGTTTGGCGACCGCCGCGAAAGTGTCGCCCGGCTCCACTCGGTGCACGCGCCAGGAATCCCGCCGGTCGGCCGGGATCACCCGGAGAGCCGCCTCAAGCTGCGGCAGCGATCCCTTAGGAACGTGCAGCGCATATCCGCCAGGAGCAACCGGCTTGATCAGTGCCGGATTCAACTCCTTGAGTTCGCCGATGGACCTGTCCAAGGCGGCGGCGATCAAGCCGATATGGGTGGGCGTCTGGAGTTCCAGGCTGTCGTAGTCCGCCGGGGGCTCATAGGCGACATCCTGGATCCCGTATTCGGCCGCGTTCTTGGACATGATCACCATGGCCAGAATCGCCGGCACGTAGTTGGCGGTCTGAAGCGGCAGCGCATTGCGGCGGCGCAACTCCCAGAAATCGGCATAGCCGGTTCGCATGACCGCGTTGTCCACGCAGCCGGGACCGCAGTTATAGGCTGCCATGGCCAGATACCAGTCTCCGAAATGTTCGTAAAGATCGTGCAGGTGGCGGGCAGCGGCGCGGGTGGCTTTCTCCGGATCCATGCGGTCGTCCGTGGCTGGCGTCTGGTTCAGTCCGTATTCCTTGCCTCGGAATTTGGCGAATTGCCACAGCCCGACGCACAGCTTGTTCGAGACCGCCCGGGGTTGAAAGCCGGATTCCGCTTGAGCCAGGAAGATCAATTCTTCCGGAAGCCCTTCTTCCGCCAGCACGCGCTCGATCATCGGCTTGTATCGCCCGGAACGCTGCATTCCCCCGAGCAGAATCCGCCGGCCTTTCGTACTTGAAAAGAAATTAATGAAGCTGACCACCGCGTCGCTTTCCTCTAGAGGAAGCTGCGAAACCGTCATTCGGATCTGTTCCCGGACCTTTCCGCGGAGACTCGGATCGATGGGAAACGTCATTTCCAGAATGTCGTCCAGAGGAGCCTTGTCGTAGGCCACCTGATCTTCAGGTGCTCCCGCGCCAAGCTGGTCCTGATCCAGGCGGTAAATCGCGTCGACCAATTCCTCGAGCCGGCGCTCCAGCGCAGCTCGATCCGGCAGGTTGTCAGGCGCGTTCAGCAGCGAGTCGATGGCGCGATTGAACTGCTCCCGCGCTTCTTCGCTGCGCCCCTGCTGGAGGGCCCGCCTTCCAGCAGCGAAACGTTCGTTAGCCTGCTGGATCAGCAATTCGGTCGGATGAGGAATCGGGGAGGGTTTTACGGGCAGGGCGGGGGAGTCATTCGCATACAGGTTCAAGCGGGGCGGATCGGCGAATGCTTGCTGCACTGGCTCCGGCGCTTGCGCTTGCTGCGGCGGCAGGAAGTAGCGCTGGTAACGCTGTAGCTGCGTTTGCGTCGAAGCTGCGCATCCGGTCAGCATCAGGCCGGCCGCGGCCAGCGTGGCGAGTGCTGCTATGCGGGGTACGCCCATACCCATATCTCGGCCAAGTTTAACAGAACCGTGATGCGGTCCGTCAACCTCAAAAGCGGAGGTTTCGCGGCACACTCTGATTGCCGGGATAGCGGCGACCTAGCAAGTGGTTGATATTAAAGAGACCACTGCCGTGTTAAAGGTTCGCTTCGAGGAAACTCCGAAGGTCGACTTCGCTGACCAGCGGCTCGCCGGGCGCAACATTGTTAAGGTTCCCCGATCGCATCCAGTGTTCCAGCTCATCGACCAGGCTGTAGAGGTGGTCAAAGGAATCGACAATGAACAGCAGCGGCTGGTAGTGATGGATCTCGAATCCCTGGTTAATGGCCCACTCGATCTGGAGCGGATAACGTTGCACCTCTGGAGAATCGACCGCGTGCTCGATCTCTCCGAAAGAGCTTAAGAGGCCGCTTCCGTAGACGCGCAAATCGCTGGTCGCGCCGGGGCGCGCCCGCATCAATCCGAACTCGATCGTGAACCAGAAAAATCGCGCCATCGCGCGAAAGATGCTGGTCAGGCGGCGGACCCGTTCGGAAGGATCACGAATTTCGGAGACCAGCGAGGCTGCCGTATGCGCGCACTCCCCAAACCGCACCAGCGTTTCCGCAAAATGCGGATCGGTATGCATGGGAACGTGGCCGGCGATGTCGTGAAAGATATCCGGCTCCGGCAGGTAATCCAGAGATCGCGCGCTGCGGATGGTGATCGTGGTCGGGAATTCGCGATTCCGAAGGCAGTCGAAAAACAGGAACGCAGGAACGTATCCCGCAACAGCACGGGCGCGAAAACCCGTTAAGGGACAAAGGAACCGGTTTACGTCTTCCAGGCGGGGAATCCGATTGTCGGGCAAACACAAGGACTGGATCCCCGCCTGGAAACGTTCATTTGCGTAACGCTCCCATCGCGGACGCAAACGCTGGTAAAGCCTGCTCCACGTCTGGTGCTGTTCCCCCGAATATTTCTCGTAGTCCTGGCGAATGTAAAGATTCGCGGAACCGAGACCCGGGGCCAACGTGTCCATCCGCTTCCAGCATAAACCTTGTACACCCACTGTCAAGTGGTGTTAATGATCTTCTGATTGATAACTAAGGGAAAAGCCGCGTAGTCGTACTGCTTCCAACAGGTTAGGATTATAAGCGGAGGGCGGTCATGCGGCGTGTCTTAATGGGTTTTGTGGCGGTTGCCTCGGTTGCAGGGCTGGCGTGGTCTCAGGCCATGACGGAAGCGGCGGGCGTGCTTGCGGGAGGATCGATTGGCGGGGTTGCCGGAAAGAAAGTCAGCGACGGCATCACCAACGTCATGGGGAAAGTCGAAGGCGTCACCAGCAAGGCCGCGAAGACCACAAAAGCGCCCGAAGCCGCCGTTGCCAAGGCCAAAGCCGATACACCCTCGGGAGGCGCGGTTCTCCAGGTCGGACCCGGCGGAGTGGTGAAGGACCACTCGCTGGTGCCGCCTCCTCCGCCGCCTGCCAGGCGCGCTGCGATCGTTCCCCCGCCGCCTACGGTGGAGAGCAGCCCTGTCGTCACTGCTTTTCGTCCGACCATTCCGGTATTGCCGCCTCCTCCGCCTCCGCAGGTAACGGCGGACGATCTGAAGTCTCTCGCCAGCGGGACGGATCGAAGAGACGTGCTGAAACTCGGCGCGCCTGCCGCTCGCATCAGTATGTATGACGACGGCCACCTGGTGGAGATTTACCGCTACCAGTCGCACGACCGAACGATTGGCGTCGTGAAGCTCAGCGACGGTTCGGTCTCGAGCGTTCAGATCCGCTAGCCCGCAGCGGGCGAAAAGCCCGCAGCGCATTGTATTCTGTCGTTAGTGTTTCATGGGCAGCGCCATAGGCTCAGGATCCTGTTCGGGACGGCCGATGTCGTCCTGATCGCGATCGCCTTTTGGATCGCCTATGCTCTTCGCGCCCGGCTCAATCTCGAAAACGACTTTTATATCCCACGCCCTGTCGCCGCCTCTCTGCTGGTCTGGTCCATGGTCGTCTGGGTGGGGATTGGCGCGTGGTGGGAGAGCTACGACCGGATCGACGCCACGCATCCGCGCGTGATTCTGCGGCACGCCTTCCGGCAGTGCCTTCTCGGAGTGGTCTCCGTAATTCTCTTCGAGTACGTGTGGCGCCTGGATCTGAGCCGCTTGTTCCTCGCCCTGTTCGCGACCACCACCTGGTTTCTGCTGTGCCTGTTCCGATTGAACGCGGGACTGTTGCTACCTGTCGTTCGCCGCGAATTTTCCAAGCCCCACTTCGTGATGGTAGTTGGGTCCGGCGAGCCCGCCCGCAGGCTCGGCCGCCAATTGGAGGAGGCGGGCTCCTCGCATGGCGTGCACCTGCGAGGGTTTTTCTCGGATTCTCCGGATATTGCCGGAGCGGTGATCAGAC
Source organism: Bryobacterales bacterium (assembly GCA_037916615.1). Lineage (GTDB taxonomy): Bacteria > Acidobacteriota > Terriglobia > Bryobacterales > Bryobacteraceae > Palsa-187. The sequence continues at coordinate 25,179 of JBAIXM010000040.1, read as the reverse complement.
TCGATCAGAGTTATCCCGTCTACGCGCTCAGCCAGCTTCCGGAAATGCTGCGCAGCCATGTGATTGACGAGATTATTTTCGCCACCGACAGCCGCAGGCTCGCCGATCTGGAAGACGTGATGCTTCTCTGCGAGGAGGAGGGAGTTCGAACCCGAATCGCGGTCGGGTTTTTGCCTCACGTGAAAAGCCGCGTGTATCTGGACCGGCTGGGACCATCGCCGCTGCTCACGTTTTCCTCTACGCCGCACGACGAGATCCGGCTACTTGTGAAACGCCTGACCGACATCGTGCTTGCCGGCGCGGCTCTGGTGCTGCTTTTCCCGGTAATGCTGCTGATCGCCGCCATGATCCGGCTGACCTCGCCGGGTCCGGCGATCTTCCGCCAGGAACGCTGCGGCCTGAACGGCCGGCGGTTTGTGTTCTACAAGTTTCGCTCGATGTGCGCGGACGCGGAGTCCATGCGGGAATCGGTGGAGCATATGAGCCGCCGGGAACTGGCCATGAAAATCCCAAACGATCCGCGTCTTACGAAAATCGGCCGCTGGCTCCGCAAGTTTTCCGCCGACGAGCTGCCGCAACTTTGGAATGTACTCAAAGGCGACATGTCCCTGGTCGGTCCTCGTCCGGCGATCCCTTCCGAGGTGGAACAATATAAGCGGTGGCAGCGCCGCCGGCTGCGCATGCGTCCCGGGTTGACCTGTTTGTGGGCGATCAGCGGCCGTGACGAAGTCGACTTTGAGACCTGGATGAAGCTCGACATGGAATACATCGACAACTGGTCTCTGGCGCTGGACTGGAAAATTATCGCGCGGACCATCCCGTCCGTTCTGAGCGGCCGCGGCGCGCACTAGACAGTTTATGCAGCTTGTTCCCACACAAGACGACGTTGTCGCGCTTCTGCGCCAAACCGGCGGCCTGCGCAGCGGCCACTTCGAATATCCGGGCGGCCAACATATCACCGAGTATCTGCAAGTGGCGCTTACGATGCGCGACTATCAGGCGGCCAAGGTGCTGAGCGTCGGCCTCAGCCGGAAGGTGCGTGCGAACACGGAAATTCGCGCCATGATCCCGGAGCTTTCGGTGGTCGCGCCGGCAACCGGCGGGCTGCCGGTGGCCTATGGCGTATGCGAAGCCCTGCGGGCCCGCCAGGTCTATTGGGCCGAGAAAGAGAACGATGTCGAGCCCCTGCACTTCCGTCAGTACCTGGAGGTTCGGCCGGGCGAAAAAGTTCTTCTGGTGGACGACATCCTGCGAACGGGCCAGAAGCTCGGCGAGCTTAAAAAGCTGGTGGAGGAAAACGGCGGTGACGTGGTGGGACTGGCCGTGGTCGTCTATCAACCCAACCCGAATCGCGTGGATTTCGGCGCCCTTCCGCTGTATTACCTGGCGCAACTCGATGGGAAATATTATTCTGGATCGTCGGCGTGCGAGCTGTGCAAGCGGGGCGTTCCGTTCGACCGAGTGCGTCTATAATCGAGGCTCCCTTTCGTGGTCACTCGCCGGACATTTCTGTTAGCGCCCCTGGTGCTCGCCGCGCAGCCGGGCCGCCCGCGCGTGGAGATCACTTGGATCAAGGGAACGGCGGTTCCTGACGAGTTCGTCCGCGAAAGCGTGGTCTTCCCGCGAGCCTACAGTTGTTGTCCGGCGGCCGGGCTGGGCCGGCGCGCGCTGGAGACGGGAAGATTTCCTCACGCGGGGCATCCTGGCGATCCATCTCTCGGCGCGTTGCTCCCTGGGGCGAGTTCGGGCGTGGAGACAATTACCGTGGTCACTGCGGAATCGGCCAACGGCGAGGACTCTCCGTTTCAGGCATCGATTCTCGTGCCCCTGGCGATCCGCTGGCCAGGCAAGTTGAAACCGCGTGTCGCCGACGACCTGCTGGTCTCGCACGCCGACATCCTGCCGACTCTGCTCGCCTGGGCCGGTGTCAAGCCGCCGGAAGGTTTGCAGGGCCGCGATTTATCCAGAGTGATCGAGAGCGGCCAAGGAGAGGTTCCGGATTCAGTGTATTCCGAGGGCCGCCTGGGGATGCCGGGTGAGTGGCGGGCGATCATTCGGGGTTACGACAAGCTGGTAATTCGTCCGCGCGAGGAAGCCACCCGGCTTTATAACCTGGCGGATGACCCTCGGGAGGAGAACGACCTCGCCCACGACCGCGAGCATGAGCTGACGCGCGATTCCATGATCGCGCTTGCCCAGCAGTGGATGCGGAAACTCGGCGATGGGATGGATCCTTCGGGCCTGCGGCTGCGGAACTGACTGCTACTGCCGCGGTGGCGGATCGGTCGGACGGCGCAGCGTCGGCTTCTTCTTGGCCTTGTCTTTATCCTGCTGCTTCTTTTCTTTCGCCTCTTCGGGAGTCAGTGCCGCGGTGCGCTCGTCTTTTTCCTTCTTATCTTTGGTTGCGACTTCCGAAGCGCGCGTGCCCAGATCGGTTTGCGACAATTCCAGGCTGTCGGAGGTCGCATCGATCGCATCTTTCAAAACGAAATCATAGCGGCCGAGATCCGAGGGCGACGACTGCTGGATCTTTTGCAGGCGGGCGAGCATCGCTCGCTCCCCATCCACGGTTGCGGCCATTCCAAGCTTAATCTCGACCTTGCGCCGGAGGGCGTCGTCGGCGACCGTGTCGATCGCGTCGATGATCTTGGTGTAATCTTCCAGCAGATCGTGGATGATCGCCGAACGCCCGGCCTTATTCTGCGACACGAGTTGATCCACCTGATCCACGCGCTGCTTGGCGAAGACCAGATACAGCTTGAGGCGGTCGTTCGGTTCCTGAACCTGGCGGATCTGATCGGCCTCATCGTTGGTCAGAAAATCGCGGCCGTTGACTTGGGCTAGCAGCGGCAGCCCCGCGCATAGAACGAGTAAGAGTTGCGTCGTCGATAACTTCATTTCTTCCTACCTTATTTCTTCTTGCCCATGATCCCCATGATCAGTTTGTCATGAATATCGGAGACGACCTGCCGGGCCGGATCGACGGCGCCGCGATCGGCGGCGCTCATGAAGTCGCTGAGCCCTTCAAGCCGGCGCAGGATCTGCCGGGTGGTTTTCTCCGCGCTCTTAAAAGGTCCGGAACTCCGGCGCGGATCTTTGCCGGTGGCCATGAGCGAATCGTAGGAGATCTCCACTCCTTCTTTCACATCGTCGAGCGCCGACCGGGTCGCGTCCATGTCGCCCTTCTTGTAGGCATCGCGAGCCGTATCCACCGCTTTGTCCGCGTACTGCAAGGCCAGTTCGCTGCGTTTCTCGAGCTTCGGCTCGGCCTTGATCCCCGTGAGGTCCACAGCCAGGAAAAGCGTGAGTAGCAGATGCATGGCTAGCGTTTCCCGAGCTCTCTTTCGAGAGCCTTGACCCTCTGGCGGGCGATGAATTCCTGGTCCGGATTGACATTTTGGCTGGATGCCAGGAATTTGTTATAAGCCTCGAGGGCCTCTTTGGGCCGTTGCAAGCGTTCCAGAACGAGGGCCCTCAAATAATAATGTCCGGCTGTTTCTGCACCGAGCGCACGGACGCGGTCGAGCGCCGCGAGCCCGTCTGCGAGTTGCTCGGCCATGACGAGCACGCCTGAGAGTTCTGTCCAGGCTTCGGGAGCATCGGGTTTAAGCTTCGTTGCGGCGGAGAATTGTTCCGCGGCCGGCGGAAACTTGCGTTCATCGCGCAGGATCCGTCCATAAAACATGCGCAGTTCGAAATCCTGAGGCTCGGCTGCCACTGCCTGGGCGGTCAGAGGTTCCGCTTTCCCGGGTTGTTTTTCCTTGACGTAGGCCTGCGCGAGAGCGAGCCTATTCGCGGACGTGGGCGAACTCGCCACAACCGGCTCCAGAGCGGCGATCGCCGCGGAACTCTGCCCGGTTTCGAGCAGCAACACCCCCAGGCGCTCTTGCGCGCCCGGGTTGTCGGGAAACTCGCGATAGATCTCGAGCGCCTGGGACACCTCTCGATTCTGCTCGTACATCCCGGCGAGTTCCAGCAGGTAGCTATGATAAGCGGGCTCAAGCTTCCAGGCTTTTCGATAATGCGGCTCGGCTTCGAGCCGGCGGCCTTGGCGCGCAATCGCCTGGCCGAGCCCTAGTTCGGCTCCGGCGGAAGCCGCGTCCATTTCCGCCGCTTTCTCGAAAGCGGCTTCGGCTTCGGGAAACTGTTTGGTCTCAAGAAGCGCCGTGCCGAGATAGTAAACCGGACGAAACTCGCCGGGCTTCTGCTCGCGAGCCGCCTTCAGCAGCGGAATTGCGTCCGCGGCGGCGTTGGTGTTCAGCAGCGAGATCGAAAGGTTGAGTTGCGCTTCATACAGGCCCGGATGAAGGTCCAGAGCCTTCTTGTATTCGGGAATCGCTTGCGCGTCCTTGCCGGCCATGCTGTAGGCGAGGCCCAAGTTGAAATGAGCGCTATAGTCCGCCGGGTCGGCCGCGACAGCCCGGTTGAAAGAATCGATAGCGGCTTCGGCCTTTCCTGCATCGAGTTCTTTCAGTCCCTCGGTGAGATCGCTGGAGGACTGGGCGAGCAGAGCGACAAACAGGATCGGCCACATACACCTGCTTAAATTGTAAGTCGGGATCCGGTTACCGGGTCAGATACACCGAAAACCTGGCCACGTCCCGGAAACCCAACCGTCGGTACAGCGAATAGCCCGCGTCGGTGGACTGCAGCACGAGCCTCTGAGTCCCCGTGCGCTTCTGTTCGGCGGCGACGGCGGCACGCAGCAGCGCCTCGCCGTAGCCCATCCGCCGGCAGTCAGGAGCCGTGGACAATGAGTACACACCCAGGGCGTCCGCCGCTGCCACGATCGCCACAATCGCGACAGCCTTTCCGTTAAAATGTCCCACAAACCCGCGGTAGCCGCCGAGCCAGGCCCGTTCCGGTTCGTATACCGCCCTCGCAATCGTACTGGGAATGTCGAAGCTCACGGAAGTCAGGGCGCTGAAGGCCTGACGCGTGGCACGATCCGCGACCGGGAGACACTCGATTCTCGGGAGCGGCCTGACCGGCGGCGCAAGCGCTTCCGCCAGCATGCCGGGGGCTTGGGAAATCGGCCTGAGATCGTGATTCATCAATAGGGACCGCGCCGCGCGGCACGTGGCTGGATCCAGCGTGTCGTCGCACATCCAGAAAGACCAGCGCGTGGTCCGGTCGCCGAAGGAGCGGGCGCAGCGAGCCAGGCGCGCGCTGAGTTCTTCAATCCCTCGAGGCGGATCTCCAGGGAGCAGGGCGATATTGAACACGCCGTAGTCGAGTCCCGAATAGATGGCAACCGCGCCGTCCAGCGGGCGGATCTCGCCCGAACCAGTGGCCTCGCCGAAGAATCGCATGGCCGCGCACAGATTTGCGTGTACGACTTGAAACTCGTGCATTCGGATTCGTTAGAGGAGGGTCATTGGATCCACATCAATCGCCAGGTTCGCGGGACTCCATTTCTCGGCCGCCGCGAACCTGCGGACCTCGCCGAGCACTTCGCTGAGCCGTTGCCGGCTGGACGTTTTCAGCAGCATCTGATAACGGAATTCGGTTTTGACGCGCAGTACCGGAGCCGGCGCCGGGCCCATGACGCGAACCCCTTCAGGCGCCGGATTCAGCAGGCGTCCGAGCGCCGCGCTGCGCTTGAGCGCGTCCTCTTCATTGGCCGAACGGATGATCAGGTTGGCGAGAGCCCCGAAGGGAGGGTAATACATGAGCCGCCGGAACTCGATCTCCTTGCGGTAAAACTTCTCGTAATCCTGTTCGGCGGCGCACTGGATCGCGTAGTGCTCGGGATTGATGGTCTGGATCAACACGATCCCGGGTGTCTCGCCGCGTCCGGCGCGGCCGGCCGCCTGTGTGAGCAATTGAAACGTGCGCTCGGCGGCGCGGAAATCCGGCAGCCCGAGCCCGATATCTGCGTTCACGATCCCCACCAGCGTCACGTTCGGAATGTCGTGGCCCTTGGCGATCATCTGGGTTCCCACCAGCATGTCGAACTGGCGCTCGCGGAAGCCCGCCAGGATGGTTTCGTAATCGCGTTTGCCGCCCACTGTGTCGCGGTCCAGGCGGGCGATCCGGGCCTTGGGAAATAGCGCGCCCAGTTCCTGCTCGACGCGCTCGCTGCCGATGCCGATGAACTGCAAGTAGTCGCTCGAGCACTGGGGGCAGCGGTCGGGAACCGGTGCGGCGTAATTGCAGTAGTGGCATAGCATCCGCCGGTCGCGCTTGTGATAGGTCAGCGTGACGGAACAGTTCACGCATTGCAGCCGTTCCCCGCAGGCGCGGCAGGCGACGAAGCTCGAAAACCCGCGACGGTTCAGCAGCAACATGGTTTGCTCGCCGTTCGTCAGGCGCTCCGTCACGGCATCGACCAGCGCGCGCGAAAATGTCGCCTGTTTGCGGGTTTCCAGGAACTCGCGGCGCATGTCGACGATCGAGACTTGCGGCATGGGCCGCTGCTCGATACGCGCGGGAAGCGCCAGGCGCGTGTACTTGCCGCGCTCAGCGTTATAGCGGGTTTCGAGGCTCGGAGTCGCGGAACCCAGCACGATCACCGCGCCCGCGTTGCGGGCTCGCACCACGGCCACATCGCGTCCGTGATAGCGCGGCGTCTCTTGCTGCTTATAGCTCTGGTCGTGCTCCTCATCGACGATGATCAGGCCCAGATTCTGAACCGGCGCGAAAACTCCGGAGCGCGTGGCGACCACCACCGAAGCTTCGCCGGCGCGAATCCGGCGCCATTCCTGCGCGCGTTCGGAATCGTGAAACGCCGAATGCAGAATCGCGACTCGTTCGCCGAAACGGTGATGGAACTGGCCGGCGACCGCGGGCGTGAGCGCGATTTCCGGCACCAGCAGCAACGCGCCGCGCCCCATCGCCAGGGCGGCGTCGATCGCATTCAGGTAAACCTCGGTCTTTCCCGATCCCGTCACGCCTTCGAGCAAAAACGCCTGGAATTGCACCGACGCAAGCGCCTGGCGAATCGCATCGAACGCCGCCTGCTGGTGCGGATTCAAGGTGTGCGGAGCGCGCGGCGGGGCAGCCAGGCTCGAAACCGGCTCGAGCGCGAGCCTGACAAGCTGTTTCCGCGCGAGCGCCCGTGCTGCCGTGCTGGCCTTCGGCAGTGTGTCTTCGAGCGACGCCAGATTGTGCTGGCCCGGATGCAATTCGAGATAGGCCAGCAGCTCGCGCTCGGGTTTCGGAATTTTCTCGCTCGCCCGCGCGACGAATTCCACGCGGAGCCGGGCCGCTGAGGCGCGCAACGGATCGCGCTCGGCCGCCACATCCTCCCATTCGACGAAACCTTTCTTTTCCAGAGAACGCAGGGCCGCCGGAGCCTTGGCGATTTTCTGCGAGAGATACGACGCAGAAAGCGAGCGGCCGTCGAGCATTCGAAGAATGGCTACCGCAGGATCCTCCTGCTCGGCTCCGGTCAGGTGCAATTGCCGCGCGGCATCGCGGCCCGAGGGCGTCAGCGAATACACGCGTCCGCGCCGGATTCCGGCCGCCAGGGGCGTCATCGCTCGCAGAGTTTCGCCCAGGGAAGCGCAGTAATATCTGGAAATCCAGCGCCCGAGTGCCAGAAGGCTCTCATCCAGCGCCGGACCTTCGTCCAGGAGTTGTAAAGCCTCCTTGGCTGGAGATGTGGGAGGTTCGCTATGAGTGGAAAGGACGACGCCGGTCAGCTTGCGCGGCCCGAACGGTACCAGCAGGCGGCAACCAGGCTGCACGCGCCGGCGGAGCGTCTCCGGAAGCCGGTAGGTGAAAGCGGCATCGATCGGAACCGGGACGCTGACATCGCAGTAAAGCGGCGCGCCGGCCGGAGTTTCCGGGGGAGAAGGTGCAGCAAACGTCACCTGATAGGGATTATACCCGCTTCCCATGCGGTAGTCGGATAAATTCTGGTTGATCGGTGGTGGCGGTCTGGCACGGAACGGTTGTGAGCTTAGATGCAGTGGCCCCAGAAACAGGCGGTCGCCAGCGTTAACATTCCCATAGCCTGAAGCAACACCAGCCCAACGATGAGCGTGAAGACACCTCTGACGAGAGGAGACATTCTTCGTTTGGACAGGCGTTCGGCCAACAGGCTTAACGCGAAGGCCGATGCGAATGCTCCGACCACAAACAATACGGTCAGCACGTCGCTGCAATTCTATCAAGCGGCCTCCAGAAGTTCCCGCACACTCCAGATGTGATCGCTGATTCCAGCAGCCATTGCCGGGGTCATCCTGAGCGATTTGTGAACGCGACCGAAGTTATACCAGCAGTACCAGAGCATCACGGCTGCGCAGTGGTTTTCCCATTTCTTGCTGAAGCCGTTCGTCAGGCGGGTGAATCTCCGCAGGCCCATTCTCAGGCTGAGGTTGGATCGCTCGATTATCGAAGTGCAAATGCGTTCGGGGTCAGGTTGACCCATGACTGGGACTACCTCCGTGCTGGCGACCTCCGCAGGGCTGTACCGCGCTTCGCCTTCTTGCGAGGATCGGTAGACCTTGATGAGTTGCGCGAAGTCGCAGCGGTCGTGCAGCGTGTAGCGGATGGCGTTCTTGTAGGGAGCAAAGCCGTCTGTGGTGATCTGAAACCGGGATCGCGCCGTCACCTGGCGGATGCCCTCAATGAAAGTATCCGTGGTGGTCTGATCGCGTTTGCCGATGGCGATGTTCAACACCAGCTTGGAATGGCGTTCGATGCCGACGAAAACGTAGCAGTCACCCAGAAGCTGGCTATCTTCAGGCCGAACCCGTTTCTGTTTCTTGCCAATGAAGCTCCAAACTTCGTCGCATTCCACATCGCGCACTTCGACGTTACGGACCTTCTCGGCCATGACGCGCTCAGCCTTCTCACCGGCCAGGGCGAGCAATTTCAGGATGGTTGCCTTGTGAACGCCAGTGACACGCTCAACCGTCGAAACGCTGTTGCCTTCGAGCAGGAGTGACAGAACCATTTCGGCCCTCTCTACGGGCAGGTACATGCCATCCAGCGTGTTGTCGCGGGCGTCCGTGAATACCTTCCGGCATTGGGAACACTGGTAGCGCTGGCGACTTCCGCGCTTACCGAACTTCCGGCACTCCGTCCGACAGTTGTGACAGGTCACTGTGAATCTCCTTGAGATCCACAGCCAGAAGCCGGATAATGGGTTTGCAGGTCCGATACGGCTTAGGCTGTGTTGGATTTACGGCCCCGGTTAGCGTTGACGCGCTGATCGGGGCTTCTTTCGTTATCACTCTTCTAGTATATTACTAGTTAGGTATATACTGTAAAGTAAAATCCTTCTTGTACAATAGTATCCGGTATGATATTCTGTGCTCAGATACAGGAGATCGCATGCCGAGAGTTCCGATCACGGTCATGGGTTACCGCTGCGAGCGGTGCAACCATGAGTGGATTCCAAGGGGAGATACAGAACAAGAGCCCGCCGTCTGCCCGAAGTGCAAGAGCCCGTATTGGGATCGCCCTCGAAAGAAGGGGGCGTCCATGCTGACCTATGAAGACTTTCGAGACAAGATCAAGCAGACATTAAAACACTCCGGGCCGCTAACCTGGACCGAAATACGGACACTCGCCAAGTTGCCGGAGAAGTTTCCTAACAACAAGTGGGTACGCCGCATGGAACAGGACATACCGCTGAAGCGCGAGAAGGACGGCCACGGAATTATCAAGTGGAAAGTCGCCTAGCGTGCCCGTAAACTGGACTCATGCCACAGCCTCATCGGCTCAACCTCCCCAGCGCGCCAGTCAAACAGCAACTCGCCAGCAAAGCATTTTGGAACGATGATCGGTCAGCGGAAGAAGCAGACTTTTTCACCATCGGCTACACGGGTCGAAAAACAGAAGAGTTGATCGACATCCTGAAACGATATGACGTTCAGACACTTGTGGACATCCGACAGAACCCCATCAGCATGTACCGACCGGATCTGAGCAAGAGCAATCTTGCCAAGCTACTTGAGGTAAACGGGATCAACTACACCCATCTGCCGGAGTTTGGCGTGCCGCGCGACATCCGAGCAAAGGCGATTGAGACTGGCAGTCGAGATGTCATCTGGGCGTGGTACGACGAAAACGTCGTTGGATTTCTGACTCTCCATGCGTTCATGAATGGGTTTGAGCATCCCGTCGCCTTCATGTGTACTGAAATCGATCCGCACGAGTGCCATCGACATCGGCTGTCCTTGGCATTGGAGGCCAAGGGCCTGAAGGGTTTCGACTTGTAACGCAATGCCCAGGGAAGAAACGAAGAGGGCTCTTATCGTGGTTCGAACGTATCCTGTTCCTGCCCGGAAGGGTGCCGAGGTTTCATGTACCGCTGCTATTACTGACAAGGGCGAGTGGCTGAGGCTATTCCCCGTGCCCTGGAGATTTCTAGCTGAAGACCAGCAATTTCGGAAATACCAGTGGATCGACGCACGCGTTGTGAAAGCGAGCGACGCGCGCCCCGAAAGCTATAAGCTACGGCAGGACGGCATAACTATTGTTTCGGCTCCGCTGTCAACGGAGCAGAGTTGGAAGGCCCGAAAAGAATATGTATTCCCCCGTCGCTCGCACTGCCTATGCTGTCTTGTGAAAGAGCGGGATGCAACGGGCTTCCCGACGTTGGGAGTCTTCCGGCCAAAGTCAATCGACCGGCTAACGATCACGTCCGAAGCTCCGAATTGGACGCAGGCCCAACTAGAGGTGCTGAGACAAGGCCATCTGTTTCTTGACAACCCGCCGAAGGAACTGGAGAAGATCCCATTCTCTTTTCGGTATGAGTTCCACTGTGATGATGATTCATGCAAGGGTCACAAGTTGACCTGTACGGACTGGGAAATGGGACAGTCGTACCGGAAATGGCGAGCCGAGTACGGAGAGACTGGATGGGAAGCGAAGTTCAGGCAACGATACGAAGAGGACATGATTCGGAAGTACGACACTCATTTTTTTGTCGGCACAGTGCATGGGCATCCGCAAACGTGGATAATCGTCGGCCTGTTCTACCCGCCGCGTGAGGTACAGAGCACCCAAGCCGCGCTGTTTTAGGGAAGGGATCTTTAGGGATCAACCAGCTTTTATCCCACTACCTCCCATGCCATCCCACGACATTCGGGCTCCGCCGCTGGTATAATTCTGCGAAGGAGATCCCACCGTGAAATCCCCTCTGTTTGCCGCCGGAACACTCGGTCTTTGCCTGGTCGCCCTGGGGCCGCTCGCATCGGCCAACGACGTCGACGACGCCTACCAGAAGCTCAAGGACGCCCAAACTGCAAAGGACGTCGATGCGGTCAAAAAGTGGGCCACGGAAACGGCGAAACTTGCCAAGGAGGAAGCGGCCGGTCCTAAGCTCGATAGCTTCTCGGACGCCGATTGGCCGAAGCGTGTCGAATTCGATAAAGGCGTGGTCACGCTGTGCGAGTACGCGCTGTCGACTGCCGCGATCCAGCCCGGGTTGGCCCCGCAAAAGACCGTGGAGCTGATGGACGCTCTGCTTGCTGTTAATCCTAAGAGCACGTATATCGGCGTGGCGGCGAATGCATATCTAAGCGCTTTGAGCAAAACGGGCGGTACCGAAAAACAGATTGAAGGCGCGCAGAAGATTCTGAGCGGGAGCCCCAATGAGGAAGAAGCTCTGACCGTGCTCGCCGATAACCTGATGGCCAAAAACCGGCCAGACCAGGCATACACTTATGCTGCGCGGCTCGTCAATGTGATGAAGACCAAGGCGAAGCCGGAGGGCGTTTCGGAAGAAGACTGGAACCGGAGAAAATCCGCGCTCCTCTCCCGCGGTTACTACACGGCAGGCGTAACAGGCTGCATGCGCCAGGTCTGGAAGGACTGCGACACCAACCTGCGCGCGGCTCTGCCGCTGCTCGGTGGACAGACCTCCATGACCGGTCCGGCGTATTTCTACTTGGGCGTGGCGAATTATCAGCTCTCGAAGATCACCACGGATCGCACCAAGCTCCAGGAAGCGCTGAAGTTCACCCAGCAATCGGCCGCGATCGCCGGACCGATGCAGGCGCAGGCCCAGCAATATGTGGGTGTGATGCAGAACGAATTGCGCGCCCCGCGGCGCTAAACTCCGTCCGGCACGCCCCTGGGTACATCGGGACCAAGCCGTGTGCCAAAATGTCCCGCACCCGTGCGACAGGCTGACGCCCGCCGCCGGGGAAACGGTGGATTTTCAAAACCCCTGAAAGTGGACGAAGGTTTGCTCTGACTCTGGCAACACGCCCAATAAGGAGGGGTCCAGAGCAGCCGCGACCCGTTTCCGGGTTGCTCCTATCGGTGGGGCCCTGGACCCTTCCTGACATTCCCTCTGATATTCTTGTCTTCACTATGCGGAACAGGAAAATCGCTCGATTTCTGCTGGCCGGGACGATCGCCGCCAGCGCCGCTGCTCTGTTAATGGCGCAGGCCGGAAAAGTCTGGACCGCCGCCGAATTGTTCCAGCGCAACGTGGGCTCCAAAGAGGATCAGGACACGGCCTTTCCTCCGCACAAGATCATCGGGAACGTCTATTACGTCGGGACGCGCAGCCTGGGGAGCTTTCTGCTCACGACGCCGCAGGGGCACATCCTGATCAACAGCGATTATGAGCGCACCGTGCCAGTCATTAAGAGCTCGGTCGAAAAGCTCGGGTTCAAGTTCACCGATATCAAGATCCTGCTCGGCAGCCACGCGCACGGGGATCATATGGAAGGCGACCCGCTTGCGGTCGAGTTGAGCGGCGCCCAGCCCATGGCGATGGCCGAAGACATTCCGGCGCTCCAGGCCATGCGGACTCCCAGCGGCAAGCCGCGCCCGCAGTACAAGGTGATCCACGATGGCGAGAAAGTAACGCTCGGCGGGACCACGCTGGTGGCGCATCTGACCCCAGGCCACACCCGCGGATGCACTACCTGGACCGCGTCGATTCCGGACGGCGGGCGCAATTACGACGTGGTGATTATCGGCAGCGTGGGAGTGAACGCCGGAACGCGGCTCATCAACAATCCGCAGGTTCCGCAAATTGCGGAAGAGTATCAGCGCAGCTTCCGCATTCTGCGCGGCCTCAAGTGCGATGTGCCGCTCGGTTCGCACCCGGCGATGTACAACTTGGCCGAGAAGTACCCGAAGCTGGGCAAGGGTCCGAATCCGTTTATCGATCCGCAGGGTTATAAGACGGAGCTCGATATTCAGGAGAACGCGTTCAACATGGTGCTTGAGGATCAGAAAAAAGCTGCGAACGAACGCAAATAGCGCTACGGCTGCTTGCGTGGCCGGAAATGGCCTATCATGTGGCGCGCTAAATGTTTCAAGTCCGGTTCGAATTCCGACCAAAGCGCATCCTGAAAATACGAGGACGCCGTCCAGCCGAATCCTCGGCCGAGCCTCTCGGCTGTCAGCGGCCTTCCGTTCCACGCTGTGGAGACGGCAACGCCCCCCAGCGAGCCTGCGAAGCGGCTGTAAGCCGGCCGCCACTCGCCGTCCGGTCCGACCGCGAGCGGCGCGTGCAACAGCGCCCACGTGGCGCGCCGCCGAAAGCCCGTGAGGCCGGAAGGCCGGCGGCGCAGGTCCTCGCCCAGTAATGCGCCCGCCGCGAGTTCCATGGTCGTCCGCGCTGTGCGCCTCGTCAGCGCTCCGCCGATTTCATGCGGCAGGCAGTAGGGCGGTCTTCCGCATTTGTTGAGCTGAAACGTCTGGTCGAAGGCTGCCTCGGCAGCCACCGCGCCTACGCGTTTCCAATCGTAAGTTCTCGAGACGTAACTGTCCCAGCGCTCGTGCAAGGTCTGGGGATCGGGACCGTCAGTCTGCGCGTAGGCGAATCCGCAGGCAAATAAAACTGCTAACCTGCGCATCAGGCACTCGCTGGCCATTCGACGATCTGCTCTTTTTCGCGATCCCAGTACAGTTTCTTGCCCTCGCGCTGGGCTCGGGCCGCCATGATCACGGCCACAGAATGCGAGAAGCCGTGCTCGACTGTGGCATTCGGCTGGCGGCGGCTGCGGATGCAATCCAGCCAGTTCCTCATGTGCGACGGATTCGCGTCGGAGATGAACGGCAGTGCCCCGTATGTCTTCTCGATCGCGCCGGTCAGCAGCCGCTCTGAAAACGGCAGGGCCTGCAGCTTGTTTCCCAGCGTGACGTTTTTCTCCGGACGATAGACAAACGGATTGTCTTCGTGATTGCCGCGTTCCTCCACCTTCTTCCAGCGCTGGCTTCCCTCGCCGCCGATATTGACCAGCGTGGCCTTGGTCCCCATGATGCGGGTAAAACTGTCGGAATCGTTGCCGAAGCTGGTCGAGTAGCTGACCAGAAAGCCATTCGGATACTCGAGCAGCGCCTGGAAGGTGTCCGGATTCTCGCGGCCGTCGTGCCAGGCAAACACGCCGCCCATCGCTACCACCGATTTCGGAAACGGATCGCCCAGGAAGTAGTGAACCAGGTCGATGCCGTGGCTCATCCATTGATCCGGGATGCCGCTCGAAAAATCTTTGTACAGCCGGAACTCGAAGTACGCACGCGGATCGAACGGGCGGTAAGGTTTGGTGAGAAGCCACCGCTTCCAGTCGGTATCCGCCTCGCGGATCTGGTTCACCTCTTCGCGGCCGCGCCAGCGCGGACCGTGATAATTCCACACGATCTCGACCTTGCTGATGTCCCCGAGCTCGCCGCGCGCGATCAGCTCCTTCACGGCGATCTGATACGGCTCGCTGCGATGCTGGGTGCCGATCTGCACGATCTGCTTGCGCGAACGGACAGCCTCCCGCGCGGCCCTGGCTTCTTCCAGCACATTCGCCATCGGCTTTTCGACGTACACGTCCTTGCCGGCCTCAACTGCGAGCTTGAGCATCGGCGCGTGCTGGAAATCGGCCGTGGCGATGATCACCGCATCCACATCCTTCTGCGCCAGCAGGTCCTCCATGTACATGAAAGACCGCGGCGCACGGCCGTAAACCTGGGCGGCGGTTTGCGCAGCCGATTCGCGGTTGATCTTCCACAGATCGCAAACCGCGGTCATTTCCGCGTTATGGCTGCTTTTGACGTCTGCGACCACCGACGCAAGCTCGCGGCCCCGCCTTCCGGCGCCCAGAAGGCCGAGTGAGACGCGGTCATTCGCGCCGATGATCCGCCCGTAAGACAGCGCGCTGGTGCCGAGGACGGCTGCGCCGGCGACCAAAAACGATCTGCGATCGATTTCGTTGGATGCTTGATTCTGTTCTGAGTGTGTGCGACCCGCCTCTTGCGAGCCGGCCTGGCGGACGATCTCCCCGTTCACAGCGGTACCTCCTCCGGACACACTTCGCCTGACCAAGGAGAACCAAGCGGGTTCGCCGCGCTCCACTTCACCCACGAAAAATCGCGGCGGACAATCGGTCTCTGTTCTCGGACGCCCCCGTTAAAAGCGTCCGAACTTCAGTTCGAGCGTGACCGGATATTTCTAGTCGAAGAAGTGTACCTCAGCGCGGAGAAAATTGCACGGGGAAAATGCGTATTCTTTCGAAATATTTTTCGGATCGGTACTAGATTCAGCGAGCGTACCAGTCGCGGATGCGTACTTCGACGCCGCTCCCGCTCAGCGCGGCCTCGAACGCTTTCAAATCCGAGCCCATGTAGTGGTAGGGATAAACGACCTTGGGCTTGAACCCCTTTACGGCCTCGGCGGCCTCTTGCGGAGTCATTGTGTAGGGTAGGTTCATGGGCACAAACGCCACATCAATGTTCTTGAGTGCGCGCATCTCAGGAATGTTCTCCGTATCGCCCGCGATGTAGATGCGCAGGCCGCCATACGTAATGACGTATCCGTTTCCGCGGCCTTTGTCGTGATAAAGCTGGCCGGAGGACGGCCCGCGGGTCAGGTTGTACATCGGAATCGCCTCGATGGTCCATGCGCCGATTTTCTTGGTCTCGCCATTGCGCAGGATGGTCGCGCCGGTTACGGTTTTGGCCACCGCTTCGGGCGCGATAATCACCGTGGACGTTTTCTTGACTTTGGCGATGGTCGGAGCTGAGAGGTGATCGCCGTGGATATCGGTAAGCAGGATCAGGTCGGCTGCGGGCAAGCCGTCAAAATTGCCCTGAGCGGGATCGACGTGGATCACCTGACCTCCGGCCTGGATCATCAGGCTCGCGTGCTGGATCGGGGTGATGGTGAGCGTTCCCGCGGAGGTTTTGAACTCCTCGGGTTTTCCGTCCGCGTATGCAGTGATTGTGAGCGCGAGTGCGCAGAAGAGTGCGGTGATTTTCATGGGGATATTGTATGGCATCAGATACAATGAGGTCGATGACCCGCAAGGCCAGCGTTGTGATTGAGAAGGATGAGCACGGCTCCTACGCATGGTGCCCGGAACTGAAGGGCTGCCAGACGCAGGGACGCACGATGGAGGAAGCGCTTGCGAATATCCGCGAAGCCATCGAGTTATACCTTGAAACGCTCAGTGATGAAGAGCGCGCAGCCGCCTTCAGTCAGGACGTCGTGCCTCAGCTTTGCATCCGAAGATCATCAAACAGACGATTGCTGCGATTGAGGATTCCTTTTAGCATTCGCGATCTTAACGCAAATCCTCGGGTGATCTACGGCTTATTCGCCGGAAACGCCCCCTGCGCGGCGGAGACGATCAGTCGCTCCAGAGCGTAATTCGGATACTTGCGGTTCATCTTCGCCTCGAACTCGGTGGCCGACTTGGACGATTCAAGCGCTTCGTTGTAATCCTGGATGTACCTCTTCATCGACGCGATCAGCGTTGCGTCGTTGCGCGCGCCCGCGCGCTGGTGGCCCGGGATGATCGTGACCGGTTTCAGATCCGCTATCTGGTCGAGCGCCTTCAGCCATTCCTGGGGCATCTTGGGCGGGTTGAAATGCGCTCCGCTGAAAACGATATCTCCGGCGATGACCGCCCGCAGCGATGGGATCCAGACATAAGAATTGTTCGGACCATCGCCGGTCACGCCGCCGGTCACTTCCAGCGTCTCGCCCTCAAGATCGATTCTGTCGCTCTGGATCTCGTTCGGCACAATGGGTCCGGTTTTGGGCAAATTGAACCCAAATTCCGGAGTCCAGTTTTTTAAACGCCCGTCCCAGCCGTTTCGAATCCCGGCCACGGTTTCCGGCAGCGCGACGAACCTCGCGTTCGGAAACGCCTGCTTCAATACGGCGATCCCGAAGTAGTGATCCGGATGGGGGTGTGTGATGTAAACGGTGGTCAGGTTTCGCCGGCTTTCGAGAACCATCGCCGCCACACGATACGCTTCGCTCATGACGAACTGCGTATCCACCAGGACCGCGTCCTTCTCGCCATAGATTAGCGTGGAAGTGACCGAGAACCCGTCCGGGCCGGAAGTGAAGACGCGCAGGTGAAGTTTGGATTGCGCGGACAACGCTGAAGCAGCGGCTATGAGAGCGATCCAAAGCCTGTATATCACGTGCGCACTCCTTCACTGGACATGCTGCGGTTGCTGGCTCTAGTGTACATGATGGCTTTCCAGCAGGAGCGAAATTGAGTAAGCTGGATGTTCTTATGAGCACGGCTACAGCGATTCGTCCGGCGAACAGCGGTTTCGTGCGCAAGCCTCCGCCATTGGCTTCCCAGCTCTTTACCGGCGCGATGGTGTACGGCCTGGGAACTCCCGTCGTTTGGCTGCTCGAAAAGACCGGCCGGGCCGAACGCACGTTTGGCCGCATGAGCACCCGCCAGCGGAAGGAATACGAGGCCAAGAATCCGTTTCGCGGCTATGTGCCCGGAAAGCAGGACGTCTTCGTCGCGACCTTTGCCAAGAGCGGGACCAACTGGATGATGCAGATCGCGCACCAGCTCATCTGGCATGGCGAAGGCGAATTCGAGCACATCCATTCCGTCGTTCCCTGGCCGGACACTCAAGTGATGGCCCCGTGGATGCGCCGCTATGCGATTCCCTTGCAGGAAGCCGAGCACTGGCGCGAGTCGCCCGAGCAGAAACGCGTGATCAAGACGCACTTCGATTGGGAGCTGATCCCTTATTCGGAAGACGCGCGCTACGTCATGGTGATCCGCGATCCGAAGGACGTCTTCGTCTCGAGTTATTTCTTTCTGAAGGGCGGAGTTTTGGGGCCCGCGATGCCTTCGGTCGATACCTGGTACAGGCTGTTCCTATCCGACAAGTTCGTCATCGGCGGCTCCTGGGCCGCGAACACCGCAGGCTATTGGGCGCAGAGACATAGGCCCAATGTGCTCATCATGTCCTTCAAATCGATGAAACGCGATCTGAAGACGTCGGTGCGGAAGGTGGCGGATTTCCTCGATATCCCCGCGTCGGAGTCGCTGATCGACAAGGTCGCGGCGCAATCCTCGTTCGAGTACATGAAGAAGATCGACTACAAATTCCGGATCGGCAAGGTGATCCCGTGGCGAGCCGAAGGAGCGATGATGCGCAAGGGCGTCCAGGGCGGGTCTTCGGAGCTGTTGACGAAAGAACGGCAGCGCGTGATGGACGCGCACTTCATCGCCGAACTCAGACGCCTGGGTTCGGATTTTCCGTACGAAGAGTTCTGCGATCTGGCGTAGCCCGCCGCGCTCAGTGTGCGCTCAGGCTGACCTTGCTGGCATAACCGAAACGCGAGCCGTCGCGAGCCGGATATGCGGTCACGATCACGTGGTCGCCGCGCCGGAACGTGTCCAGCTTCCAGCCGTTGATCATCAGCAGATTCGGGCTGCCCATCTCGAATTCCCAGGCCTGATCCGGTTTCCCCGGATCCATGGTTTCGAGAAAAAGATGGACGTGCGGGTTGTCCCAGGCGATCTTGGTGACCATGCCTTTGAGCAGGATCGATTGGCGCGTGTCGTACTTTGCGGCCAAGGCGTGGTGGGCGAATATCGGCGCCGTGGCGATCAGTAGAAGAAATCCCGTTACGAGCAGAAGTTTGGTTCTCATCGCGATACCTCCCGATGATTTGTTTCTACCTATAACCGAAGGCCCCCCTGTAGTCAAGCCACCGACGGGGAAAGGGCTAACGTCCGCCGCCCGATGTGCGTCCGCCGCTTCCGGGTTTCAGCGTGAGCTTTTGCACGCGCCAGTTCAGAATCTCGGCGACGAACAGCTCGTTTTCCGAAGGGCAAGCCATTTCATGGATCCAGCCGAACTCCTTGGGCTGCCGGCCCGACCGCCCGATCCAGCCGAGCACTTTTCCATCCAGCGACAGCTTGTATACGCGGCCGGGATAAGCGTCCGAGCTGTACAGGTACTGCGTTCCCGGTCCCGGCGTGATGCAGATGGCCCAGGGCGCGCCGGCGGTGGCGACATCCTGAGGCGTTCCGGCGTTGCTGAACCAGGACTTCGCATTCGGCAGGACCGGCACGTCGATGGTGATGATCTTCTTGAAATTCCCGTCGTGGTCGAACACTTGGATGCGGCGGTTGCCGCGGTCAGCAACGTAGATATTGCCTTGCGCGTCGGCAGCGATGCTATGCGGGGTGTTGAACTCGTTCGGCTGCGGGTTATTGCGATCCTTCACGGGGCCGCCCCAGGTTTTCACCCAGTCGCCGTCCTTGGTGAGCTTGGCCACGCGCGAGTTGATGTATCCGTCGCTGATGAAAATGTTGCCTTCCGGATCCCAGGTGACATCCGTCGGCTGGCGGAACCGGCCGTCCTGCGCCGGACGCGGCGGATTGGGATGCTCCAGCGGATGCGCGTTTTCATCGGAGGCCTCGGACTTGCGCCCGAAGACCATCAGCACGCGCCCCTGCGGGTTGAACTTCACGATCATGTCCGAGCCTTTGTCGACGGCCCAAAGGTTGTCCTGGCGATCGACGCGAACGGTGTGCGCGAAGGACCAGGCGTACAGATTGTGGCCGATCTCGCGCATGAACCTGCCATTCTTGTCGAACTGGAGGATCTGCGAGGCGGTGGCTCCATACGCGGGTCCGGTGGTGTTGCCGCGCGAGTACACGTAGACCTGGCCCTGGGAATTGACCGCGACGCCCGCGGTTTCACCGAAGTACAGATCGTCGGGAAGCTTGAAAAAGTCTGGATTCGAGTCGAACGGAATTTCCGGGACGGCCTGCTGTGCATACGCTGCACTTGCGAGCAGGCAGAACAGGGCAAGGCTTGCAGATTTCATGAAGCAGATTGTATCGCGATATGGCTGCAAGCGCACAGGGCTGTGTGGCCGCGGCTACGACGGTATTTATTGCTTGCGGGTACTACCCTTCCATCCTGGCTCTCGCGCGGCTTAGAATTGGTCATCGACAGGGCGATTTTCGGCATGCGCACTTCTCGACTAGCATTTATTGTTGCGAGCATGCCGCTGGCGAGCGCTTCTGTCTGGGCACATCACGCGGCGGCTGCGGACTACGATGTCGCAAGGCTGATCGTCTTACAGGGCACCGTGAGTAAAGTCGAATGGATCAATCCACACGCCCAGCTCCATCTGGACGTCAAGGACTCAAACGGAACGGTAATCTCCTGGCGAATCGAAGGGGCGAGCATGAACCCATACGCGGTTCGGAACTTTCCGAAGGAATTGGTTACCGCGGGAATCGAGATCTCAATCACCGCCTATCCCGCCAAGAACGGGGAAAAGATCGCCGACGGCGCCACGATCACCTTCAGGGACGGCAAGAGAGCCTTCTTCGGTGGCTCGGCCCCGGTTGACGGTCTCGATGAAAACGGCAGACCGTGTATCGTGCGCCGAAACACCACGTGCCGGCGATGAACCCGCCCCATGCGCGACGGTATAGTGGGAACAGAATGGGCCGGTTTTGGTGGGCGATCCTGGTCTCCGTTCCGCTGTGGGCGCAACTGCCGACCTGCTCGGTCCCCACCTGGAGCTCCTGCGATCTGGTATTCGAGCTTCAGCCCGGCGAGAACCCCTCCAATTTCGAGCTTCATGGCGAGTTTCGCTCGCCTAAGCGCACCGTTCTGATTCGCGCGTTCCAGGACGGAGATCGCCGCTACATCCTGCGCTTCGCTCCGACCGAGCCCGGCGAATGGGACTACAAGCTCACCAGCAGCCTGAAGCGCCTGGACGGGCAAATCGGCAACGGTACGGCCACCGAATCCAGCTCACCGGGATTCGTGATCCCCGCCAACGTGCATCACTTCAAGTGGGAAGGCACCAACAAGCAGCATCTGTGGATGGCGACGGCTTTGGATGATTTCGTGAAAATCCCACGCGCGGATTTCGATCGCGCCGTGGAACAAAGGGCCGCGGAAAAATTCACCCACTTGCGCGTGACCATCGAGCCGGGGGCGGATCTGCGCGAGGGCGCCGACCGCGTGCGCGCGATCAATGCGCACGGATTGGTGGCCGACTTGGTTCTCGGCTCGATTCCCTCCGACCGCCAGGAACGGGAACGTTACCTCACCGACATCGTCGCGCGCTTCGGCGCTTTGAACATCACCTGGGCGATGCCCTCATTCGAGCGAATCGCCGGGGGAAAAGCCTTGCTCAAAGAGGCGGGCGCGCTGATCGCCAAGCTCGATCCCTACCAGCATCCGCGCACCTCGATGGCGGACATGACCTCCGCTTCTCTCGCTGGAGATCAGTGGATGAGCTTGCTCAGTTACGGAACCACGGATCCCAACGTGGGCGGCGTAGAGCACCAGCTTTTCGCCATGCCCGCCGTGAATACTGGAATCCAAAATGAGCGCGACCTGTGGAACGCGACCATGAACGGACAGTATCCGGCCTCGGGTTCCGGGAAGTACATGACCGCGTGGTTCGATTTCATGTCGGGGAACCGCTACTGGGAACTCGAGCCCTACTTCGACGTAGACGGTGGACGTGCTCTGGCTCTCGAAGATGTCGAATACATCGTGTATGTCGAAAAGCCCGGGCCGATCGAGCTCACTGTGGAGGATCACGGCTACGATGTGGTCTGGATGAATCCGGCAACAGGCGAGCTGATCAAAGCGAAAAATTACAAAGGCAAGCATTTCACGGGCGAGCCTCCGGATAAGAGCCACCCTTGGGTTCTGCGTGTTTCGCGCGAGGGCCACAAGGAAGGCATGCTCAAGAGCTACAAATTCGATTCGCGCGAAATCCCGATCCGCCTCCAGGTGCCCGAAACGAGCGCGAAGAACACTCCTTTCGAAGTGGAGCAGCCCAATGGCGACGTTTCGATGGCCGTGCCGCCGCGCTTTTCCCTGAAAATCACGCGGCCCACGCGCGCCACTCGGGATCTTCTGGTCGAGTGGACCGGCGAAGTCGTGCTGGATGGCGAAGGATACCGTGTCGTGGGTACCGGGCGCGAAGGCACGCTGCACGTTCCCAAGGAAATCGCCCATAAACTGCCCGGCACGCTCAGCCTGCGCGTTTCGGTTTTGAACGCGAACGGCAAAGTCTATCTGATCGACAAAGTGTACCGGTTGACTCCGTGAGCCGGCTTCTGTTGGCGATCGATACCACCGGTGAAGTCGGCAGTCTGGCACTTGCGGAAGGTGATCGTGTCCTCGAGGAAGTCACGCTGCATTCGCCCGAAGGATTCGGGCATATCCTGTTTCCGGAAATCGAACGGCTGCTGGCGCGGCACAACGTCACGATCACCGGCATGGGCGGTTTCGCCGTGGCCGCCGGACCCGGTTCCTTCACCGGAGTACGCGTCGGCCTGACTGCCGCAAAAGGCCTGGCGGAAGCAACCGGCCGAAACGTGGTGGCGATTTCCAACCTCCAGGCGATTGCGTCCTTGGGGACGAAACCTCTAAGGGCGGTGGCGATCGACGCCCGCCGCGGCGAGATCTTCGGAGCCGTGTACGATTCCGACTTGCGGTTGATCTCGGACGAAGTCGTCATGAAACAGGATGACTGGCTGCGGACTCTTCCGGTAGACGTGGAAATGATCACGGATGCTCCGAAGGTTTTGGCCGGCGCGGTTGCGCGCCTCGCCGCGGCCCGATTCGAAGCGGGTTTGGCGCAGGATCCCGCCGAGATCGATGCCAACTACGTCCGCCGCTCCGACGCCGAGTTGCTGTGGCGCGATAAGGTATAAGTCGTGATCCCATGCTTGTGATTCTGGAAGCGATTTCCGGTCCAGTGACCGGGCGACGCATCGAGGTGCATGGGGGCACCATTGTGCGCATCGGCCGCACTGGAAAATCCGATTACGCGATTGCCGAAGACGGATATCTTTCGGGATTGCACTTCGCGGTCGAATGCGACGGAGCCCAGTGCCGGATCCGCGACCTGGGGTCGAGTAACGGGACGTTCGTGAATGGAGCCCGCATTTCCGAGCAGGTGGTTCGCGAGGGCGATTCGGTAGTCGCTGGCGGCTCTACGTTT
The DNA here is from genome assembly GCA_037916615.1 of Bryobacterales bacterium. Taxonomy (GTDB): domain Bacteria; phylum Acidobacteriota; class Terriglobia; order Bryobacterales; family Bryobacteraceae; genus Palsa-187. Next base: position 2,006 of record JBAIXM010000040.1, on the reverse strand, counting down.
CGCGTTCACGTCGACGAGTTGCCTTCCATCACCGGTGTAGGCCTGCCGAGAGCCGGACGGTCGGCGGCTCCCATCGCCGTGGCGGCGCAGACCTTGGCCGGCGCCGGACATCCGGTCGGCTGGCACCCTGGCTACACTCCGGCGGAAACGGCACTCCTGGCGACGCTCTTCGGCCCGGGTGAGCAGGTGTTCGCGATCCTGGATGCCTCGCGCGATTCCCGCATCCGGGCGTTCCTGGAATCATCCGGCGAAAAATACGTGACCCTGGATTCTCCCGGCGGACCGTTGGCGTTTCTGGTCGCGCTTCCCGCCGATGCCCGGTTGGTCCATGTGCTGATCAAGGACGGCTGGGGTCAGGGCTGGGGGTTCTACGGCACGTCCAAACTGGATCTGGAACACGTTCGGTCGCATTTCGCGAGGTTCGTGATCTTGCGGGCGGGCTCCGGCGAGGAGATCACGCTCCGCTTCTGGGATCCGAGGGTGATCCGGGCGCTGGTGCCTGCCATGTCCCCGCAAGAAGCCGCAGCTTTCTTTGGTCCCTGCGAACGGATCGTGGTCGAGGCTGAAGAAGCGAAACCCGGACAGCCAGTGATGGCTTTGGAGTTTTTACGCTCCCAGCGTGGCCCGCGACAGCAAACGGTCGTTGTGGGTGAATCCCACGCAACCTAGAAGTGCCGCCGCAGATCGCTGAATCGCTCCACCTGCAAAAACCGCGCACCCCCCCGAGCCCGCAGTTCCTGGTGTTCCAGCACCCACGTCCGGGCATGCGGAACCAGCACCGCGCCTAACCCTGCTTCCAGAGCCGGATTGATATCCGACTTAGGCGAGTTCCCGATCATCCAGGAATGCGCCGCGGGAAACCGGTTTTCCTCGATCAGGCGCAAGTACGCCGGCGAATCCTTCTCCTTCACGATAGAAGTGTGCGAAAAATAGCGGCTCAGGCCGGAGCGGTCCACTTTCATCCGCTGCTCCTCGGGATGCCCTTTGGTGAACAACGCCAGGCTGTGCCGCTGGCTGAGTTCTTCCAGCGTCTCCTCCACGCCTTCGATCAGCTCGACTGGTTGCCGCAGGATGCGCTCGGCCAGAGACATGACGTGTTCCAGATCATCCGGCCGGATCTCGCGCTCGGCCAGATGCTGGTAGGCCTGCTGGAGGTTGCGCCCGAAGTTCAGCGATCCGTACCCGTGGATCTTCGAGTTCACCAGCTCGATTTCATTTAGCACTTCCCGGATCTGCGGCGGCGTCAGCGCCGAGTGGCTGAGGAACTCGCAGAAATCCTCGAAGGCGCGCTCGAAGTAGATGTTGTTCTCCCAGAGCGTATCGTCCGCGTCGAAAATCAGAACGCTCATGGGATCAGGACGGGAGCCCTTCCGGCTTCCTGCCGTGGCCGTTGCTGCCGGCGACGTTCTTGACTTGCTGGATCCGGCGCCGGCGCTCGAGATAGCCCGGCAGAAAGTCGGCCAGACGGCGCATCCGCTCGGCTTCGCTGCGTGTCGCGAGCAGTGTCTGACGGAACCCCAGGTCGGGAACTTCCTGCGCGAGGCGGAAACTCAACTGCGGATCGCCGGCCGCTCCGGGCTCGAGGCGACCGCCGGGGGAGATCGATTGCAGCGCCTGGAATCCCGCCAGAACATCCTTGAGCAAATCCGGTCCGGCGCTTTCGGCGTGCTCCGTATCGTCGTCATCGAAGAACTCGACCGCGCCGCGCAGGAACGAGCGTTCTTCATTCAAGAGCAGGATCTCGAACCGGCGGCGTCCGCGCGTCAGGATATCGAGGCGTCCATCGGGATACTCGCGCAGCACCCGCTCGATCGTGGCCGTGCAGCCGGTGTTCACGATGCCTTTTTCGCTGGCCAGAACCACGCCGAATTCACGCTTTTCGCGCAGCACCTCGCCGATCATTTCCTTGTAGCGGTCTTCGAAAATGTGCAGCGGGAGCTCAGAGCCTGGGAGCAGAACTACCTGGAGCGGGAAAAGCGGCAGTAAAGCGTCCTGCATGCTACTAT
>JBAIXM010000039.1:0-44437 GCA_037916615.1 Bryobacterales bacterium | reverse complement strand
CGCGGTGCTGTATGAAATGGTCTCGGGAACACGCGTATTCGGCGGCAACTCTACCGCAGAAGTGTTAAGCGCCGTTTTGCGCGATGATCCGGGTCCTCTGAAGGCGCCACCGGCTCTCGAAACTGTTGTGAGAAAGTGCCTGGCGAAAGAGCCCGCGCAACGCTTCCAGTCCGCGACAGAGCTCAAGAGTGCCTTGGAAGCGATCGACTTCAGGGCGGGCGAGCCACCGTCCATAGCCGTACTCCCGTTTGCCGACATGAGCCCTGGGAAAGACAACGAGTATTTCAGCGACGGGCTGGCCGAGGAGATTATCAACGCGCTGGTTCAAGTACCCGGGCTGAAGGTGATCGCGCGCACGTCCGCGTTTGCGTTCAAGGGGCAGAACACGGATATCCGCAAAATCGCCGAAGTGCTGGGCGTTTCGACAGTGCTCGAAGGCAGCGTGCGCAAGGCGGGGAATCGCATCCGGGTGACGGCGCAGTTGATCACAGCCGCCGACGGAACGCATCTTTGGTCGGAGCGCTACGACCGCGAGCTGGCCGACGTGTTCGCGGTGCAGGACGAAATCGCAGCGGCCATCCCGGAGCGCTGAAGCTGAAACTCTCGACTCAGACTAGTGCGCCGCGAAGGTACACGCCGAAACTTCCCGCCTATGAGGCCTATCTCAAGGCGCGGCACCACCGCGGAAGGCTGACTCCTGAATCCATTGGATTGTACAAAGAATACGTCGAACAGGCGATCGCGCTTGATCCGGGGTTTGTTTTGGCATACGTCGAGGTCGCCGACTCCCATCTGATGCGAACTACGTTGACATGGACGGAGATGCCTCTGGTCCGGGAATACGCGCGCAAGGCGTTGGAACTGGATCCGGCTTTGCCCGAGGCCCAGGCCATGATGGGGATCGTATCCGGCGTGTACGACTACGACTGGAAGGAGGCTGAGCGGCGATTCTCGTTGGCGATGGCGCAGGATCCGGTTCCCGCCCAAGTGCGGCAGTGGTACGGATTCTTCTATCTATTGCCGATCGGCCGCTATGCCGAATCGGCAGAGGAACTGAGGCGCGGACTTCTCGAGGACCCATTGAACACTCTGTCGCGCATGTCGATGGCCGCCAGCCTGGTCGCGGCGGGCCGCCCGGATGATGCAGTCCACGAAATGCGCGAATGCATCAAACTCGATCCAGACTTGTTCTTTGCATATTTCAATTTGAGCCTGGCGGAAGCAGCCAAGGGAGCGTTCCGGGAAGCCGCCGCCAGCGCCGAAAAGATGCTGAAGTTCTCGCGTTGGCCGATCGGAATCGGCCTGCTCGCCGGGTTGCTCGCAAAGATCGGAAACACGGAGGCATCTCAGGCGCTGCTTGAGGAGCTCGGCCAGGGATCCGGTTATGGCGCCCCGCTGGGCTTGGCCCTCTTTCACTTGCTAGCCGGAGACATCGATCAGGCGGCGGAATGAATCCGCAAAGGGATCGAGCAACGGCACCCCTTGTTGCTCGGATACGTGGTTTCAACGATGGCGGCGCGTTTGCGGACGAGCTCGCATTGGCCCGCCTTGGTTAAAATGATGAATCTGCCGGAAGCCGGGTAGAATCAAGGTATGCCGGTCGTAGCCTTACCCGAGCATCAGACTGTGAGACTCGCCTTCGACTCCGGTCGTGAACTGTCTGAGGAGCAGTACCTTGCGTTCTGCCGCGCGAACCCAGACCTGCGCCTTGATATCGAAGCGGCAAGGCCTTTGCCCAGTTGGATCGGTGGGCCGAAGCGACGGCCGCGGCAAGGCGTTCGATTCCAGCGTGGAGTTTCTCCTCCCGGATGGCTCCGCCCTTTCGCCCGATGCCTCCTGGGTCTCGAACGAATCCCTCAGCCGCCTAAGTTGGGAGCAACGTCGAGAGTTCTTGCGGCTGTGCCCCGAATTCGTGATCGAAGTGATGTCGCCGAGCGACCGGCTAAAGGCGGCGAAAGAAGAAATGGAGCTGTGGATCGCCAACGGAGCGCAACTTGGCTGGCTAATCGATGGCGATCACGAGACGGTTTACGTATATCGCAAAGGTAGGCCCCTGAGAACGCACAAGCGCGTTCAGGAACTCGCCGGGGAAGGCCCGGTGAGGGGGTTGATCCTAAAACTCGGTTCCATTTGGAGAGGGCTTCGACAAGTTAGCCCGCCGCCACCCACACCTTCGCCGCGGCGGCTCCTCCGAGCTGCACCGGCCTTCGGTCCACGCGCAAGGTCATCGTCTGGTCGTAATTCTTGGCCACGACCTTCAGCTGCGCTCCGGGCCGGATGCCGAGCCCGTTCAGATACTCAAGCAGTTTGCGGTCGCGCTCGAATACGCTCATGACCTTGACTGCGTCTCCGCCTGTGGCTTCATCCAGCGGAATCCAGCCCCGCTGGCGGCGATCGCGCGGACGATCCAGACCAGCCAGATTCCCGTGCGGGCAGAATCCACCGACGCCGAGCTTGTCCACGAGCTTAGTTTCGAAATCGGCCGAAACCGCGTGCTCGAGCTGTTCGGCTTCGTCGTGGACCTTATACCACTCCATGCCGAAAATCTCGGTCAGCATCCGCTCGATCAGATGATGCCGGTTCAGCACGCGGCTGGCGATCTCGCGTCCTTCGCGCGTGAGTCCGATTTCGCCCGAAGCCGCCACACGGATCAGACCATCGCGCTTGAGCCGGCGGATGGCCATGGTCACCGCCGGAGCGGAGACTTCGAGCCAGCGCGCCAGGGTCGCGGCGATCACGGTTTCGCCCTCGTTTTCGGCCTCGGCGATCGCTTTGAGGTAATTCTCCTTGGAAATCGTGATTTGCACGCTATTCGAAATTGTAATATGGTCACCAAGAAGGTAACCATGATCCGCACCCATCGCGCTCCAGTCCTGTTTTGCCTCACGGCTTTCTTCCTGCTGCCCCTCGCCGCCGAAGAACACGTCGATCTGAACGCCGTTCATCAGATCCGCCAGGAAGCCTTGGAAAATTCCAAGGTCATGGATCACGTCTTTCAGCTCACCGATGTCTACGGTCCCAGGCTGACGAACTCGCCTGGATATTTCGCAGCCGCCGATTGGGTGGTGAAGCAGTTGAAGGAGTGGGGCATCGAGGGGCACGAAGAGAAATGGGGACCGTTCGGGCGCGGCTGGACGTACACGCATTTTTCGGCGAATTTGCTGGAGCCGCAGTACGCGCCATTGATTGGATTTCCGCTGGCGTACTCGCCCGGAACGAATGGGACCGTTACGGGCGAGGCAATGATCGCCAACATCGCCACCGAAGCGGATTTCGACAAGTATAAGGGCAAACTGAAAGGCAAGATCGTGTTCTTGGGCGTCGGCCGCGAGCTGGCAATGATTACGGAAGCGCCCGGTCGCCGATATACGGATGACCAGCTTGCCCGGTTGAGCGGAGCAGCCGATGGAGGAGGACGCGGCGGAGCACCGGGAGCCGCCGCCTTGGCGCAGGATGGAGGTCGGGGCGGACGCGGCGGTCCGAACGGCCGGGGTGGGCAACCGGGTCCGGACGGACAGACTCCCCAACAGCGCTTCCAGAATCGCCTGAACCAGTTTCTCTCCGATGAAGGCGTTGCCGTGGTAGTCCGCTTGGGGGGCGGCCCAAGCAGCGGCGGAACCGTTTTCGGGCAGGCGGCCGGGTCGCGCGATCCCAAAGACCCCGTACCGCCCCCGACGGTCGCGCTAACGCCGGAACACTACAATCGCGTTCTGCGGCTGCTGGATCACAAGATTCCGGTGAAGCTCGAATTCGAGATTCAGGCAAAATTCCTGGATGACCGGAGTGACTCAGTGAATGTCATCGGTGAAATTCCGGGCACGCGCAAGCGGGATGAAATTGTCATGATCGGGGCGCATCTGGATAGCTGGCACGGCGGCACGGGAGCGACCGACAACGCCGCCGGCTGCGCGGTGATGATCGAGGCGATGCGCATCCTCAAGACGCTGAATCTGCCTATGGACCGGACCGTTCGCATGGCGCTATGGGGCGGGGAAGAGCAAGGGCTGCTCGGTTCGCGCGCCTACGTCAAAGATCATTTCGCGGACCGCGTCGACATGAAGCTGAAGCCGGAACACGCCAAGTTGGCCGGCTATTTTAATGTGGATAACGGCAGCGGGAAAATCCGCGGCGTCTATCTGCAAGGGAACGACGCGATGCGCCCCGTGTTCGAAGCCTGGCTCAAGCCGTTTCAGGATCTGGGCGCGGGAACGATCAGTATTCGCAACACCGGCGGAACGGACCACCAGAGCTTCGATGCTGTCGGACTGCCGGGATTCCAATTCGTTCAGGACGAGCTCGAATACAACGCCCGCACGCATCATTCCAATATGGATGTTTACGATCGCATTCAGCGCGCCGATATGGCCCAGATGGCGGCGATCGTGGCCTCCTTTGTATACAACGCCGCCAACAGGGAAGAAATGCTTCCTCGCAAGCCCCTCCCCAAGCCGCAGCCTGCGCAGAATGGAAATGGCGCTACTCCCGTAAATGGCGGGCCATCGGCAAACTGAATTTTACTCGAGCGGTTCGCAGCGTTCCCGGAGATCTTTCGTGAACATGCAGTAGGCCGTATTATTCCAGACAATATCGATCAACTGATTCGGCGCCGGTAACTCTTCACAGGCCACAATCGCATCTACGGGCACCATTACCGAGGAACTCTCCCCCTCCGTCATCACAAAAGCCATTGTGGGTGTTGTGATGCGATATCGTCGAAACTTCACCGCTCAAAACCTCCCAAGCCTGTGAAAAAAACGATGAGACGCGTCAGCGGCTCTCAGCCGCAGAACCGCTATTGCAACTCTCAGGCCAGACGGGGAATTCCTCTAAGGGCTTGTCCGACAATGGCTAAGAGTTTGGCTGGTCTTGCGGGACACTTTTTCCCACAAGAAAAAAATTCCACGGTTGCGGCGGGCTCCGTCAATTCCGGAAATGGAGACCGGCGAAACTGACGACGCTTTCCGGATCGATATTCCATTGCTGATAGTGCAGCAATGTGCCTCGAACCTCCGGAAGCGCGCGAAGGAAAGTATAAATCGGCGACGCTCCGCACCACTTCAGGTCGTCGCGATTCTCGCGGACCTGCGCCCAGAATCCTGGTGCGTCCCCCTGCTCTATGCTCCGTATGCGAGCGCGATCGCGCAGTGCGACCCCTTCCATTTCGTTGCGGCCGGCGGTTGCATGGAAGCTATCGCCGTAGCGGCGGCCCATGTGAGCCATATCCACTCCCAACACCCACAGGAGCCGATCGCCTTGGCGCGCGGCGATTTCGCCCAGCGCTCCCAAAGTTCTTCGCACAGCATCGTCGTCCTCCGGTTGCGCGCCGGACTCCATTCCTCGAGAGAACGGTCCGCACAAGATCGGCACGACCCGGACGCGCGGACCGAACAGATGCTGGAGAAACACGACCTGGAATTCGATGGAGTGTTCCACGGCATGGCAATAGTCTTCTAAAACGGCGCCCGTTCCCGCCAGGCGCGCGATTGCATCCACCAAAGCCAGATCGGTTCCGGTTTCGCCGAACGGAGTCACGAAGGCTTTGCGCGTAAGGCCGAACCGGTCGGGTTCGCCGTAGTGGGATGTGCCGAGAATCACAAACGTCCGTTCGGCATCGTCCGGGACAAGCGAGGCGTAAGCGGCGCGGTATGCCTCCACGCCTCCGAACGGACTCACATGCGGCGCAGCGATCGCCCTTGTTTTTTCGCTACCCGCGGCGACGGCTCCATTCAGGTATTCGCGGAGCGTGGACGCAAGCTCCAGAGGATCGTCGGGATATCCGGTACCGGCATGCACGGGAGCTCGAACCGAAGCATTGGCGAAAGCCCGTTCGGCTTCCGCTTTCCGGCGGAAAAAATTCTCATCCTCCAGAAATCCGGCGCCGCTGAGCGTATCGGTCAGGTGCTGTACAAGCCCACCCACGTCCAGCTCGCCGGTGAGCCGCACCAGGTATTCCCGGAGATCCAGCGAGCTATGGGCACCGTCAAAGAAGCTGAGGCTCTCCACCAGAGCCGGTGGAATGATCAGAGTGGCGTCGGAAAACTGAAACGGATCGCGGATCAGGAGGCCAGGCTTATCGGGAACCGGCGACGGCATGAAATCCAGGGTGGAGCGCAGACGAGCCAGCATGACGAACGCCAGACTTCAAGCATACCGCGCGATTTGTTTCCGGCTGCCTTCCGAGCGCTGGTAACCTGAGTTGTTTGGACCCGCGCGAAGAATATCGAAGCCGGCTGGACAGGCGCCAAGCCGAGCATGACCGAAACCAGGCGCGCCACCGGCAACTGGGAAACGCGAGACTTGCGAGCGGAGTGCTGCTGGTGGCGGTCGCCGGGGTTTCGCTGGGAGCGGAACGAATTTCACCCTGGTGGCTGCTGCTGCCGATGGTTGCCTTGGCTTTCCTGATGATCATTCACGACCGTGTGGATCGGGACCTCCGGCGCGCGGCGCGCGCGCTTGCTTATTATGCTCGGGCCCTGGGACGGCTGGAGAACCGCTGGATCGGGACAGGCAGTCAGGGCGAGCGGTTTCGCGATCCCCGGCACATTTTTTCGGATGACCTGGACTTGTTCGGCCGGGGATCGCTGTTCGAGCTGCTTTCGATCGCTCGCAGCGGCCGGGGAGAGCGCGTGCTGGCGGATTGGCTGCTCGCTCCAGGAGAACGGCAGGAGGTGACGGCGCGGCAGGAATCTGTAAAAGAGCTGCGCTCCCAGGTGGATCTGCGGGAAGAGATCGCCTTGATGGGCGATGAACTACGCGCGGCCGTGGACGACGCGAAGTTGGGCGAATGGGGAATCGCGCCTCCGGTAACGTTCTTTCCGGGCGCGCGCTGGTTGTCTTTGGCATTGGCGATTGCCGCTATCGTGACCGCGGCCACCACGCTGCTGGATTGGACCACCCTTCGGCCATTCCTGTTCGTCGTGCTGGGTGAAATTGTCGTTACCATGGCCACGCACAATGCCACCGGGCGCGTGGTGCACGATGTCGTCCATCCCGCGCACGAGTTGCGGCTGATCGCGCTTCTACTCGAGCGCCTGGAGCGCGAGCCGTTTCAATCTCCCGCTTTGGCTGCGCTACGTAAGCGGCTTCTTGTGGATGGAAAACCCGCAACGCAAGAGATCCAACACCTGGTGCGCCTGGTGGACCGCCTGGACTGGGCGCGCAACCTCTTCTTCCGTCCGGTTGCGGCGGCCCTGGTCTGGATGCCCCAGTTCGCTATCGGGATCGAGCGATGGCGCGTCCGGTATGGACCGCATGTGGCCGGGTGGGTGGCTGCGGTGGGAGAATTCGAGGCGCTCAACTCGCTTGCGTGTTTCGCCTATGAGCGGCCGGACGCAACGTTTCCCGAATTGGCGGACTCCGCAGAGCCGCTGTATGAGGCCGATAATCTGACGCATCCGCTGATCTCAAAATCCGAAGCTGTGCCCAACGATGTCGTGCTGGGAGGCGACACGAGGTTGTGGATTGTCAGCGGTTCGAACATGTCCGGCAAGAGCACGCTGCTGCGGGCGGTAGGCCTGAGCGCGGTGCTGGCCTGGGCGGGCGCTCCGGTGACGGCCGCGCGGTTGAAGCTGTCGCGCCTGCATCTCGGCGCATCCATGCGCACGAGCGACTCGGTGATCGATCACCGTTCGCGGTTTTATGCCGAGATCAGCCGTCTGAAAGACATCGTGGATCTGGCGCGATCCGGCAGCCCATTGCTGTTCCTGTTGGACGAATTGCTGAGCGGAACGAATTCGCACGATCGAAGGTTAGGCGCGGAGGCATTGCTGCTAGGATTGCTCGAAAGCGGCGCGATCGGGCTGGCGACCACACACGATCTTGCGCTGGCCGAGATCGCCGGGCACGTGGGCAGCCGGGCGCGGAATGTTCATTTCGAGGATCAACTCGAAGGCGGCGAGATCCGCTTCGATTACCGTTTGCGGCCCGGCGTGGTCGCGCGCGGGAACGCCCTGGAGTTGATGCGCGCCGTCGGATTGGACGTGTGATCACGTTACAATGCTGGTGAGGCGGCCAGGTAAGTGGAAAAACTGACGGATGCGCAAATCTCCGCGGGCTTGACGCAATTGCCTGACTGGAAGGTCCAGGCCGGCAAGCTCCATCGCGAGTACAAATTTCCCAATTTCGCGCACGCTATGGGGTTCATGGCGACAGCGGCCCCGCTGATCGAGAAGAAGAACCATCATCCGGAGTGGGCCAACGTGTACAACCGTGTGACCGTCGACTTGACGACCCACGACGCTGGCGGCATCACCCAGAGGGATCTCGATCTGGCGGCTCTGCTCGAAGGCATCGCCAAACGACTCTCATGAAGGCTTTGCTGGCGGCGGCTTGCGCGGCGTCGTGCGGGTTCGCGCAGTCGTTCGCCGGGTCCGGCGCGCTGGATGCGGCCGCGGAGCAGGCGATCCGCGACGGGCTGATTCCCGGCGCGGTGATCATCGTGGGGCACGACGGAAGAATCGTCCACCGGAAAGCGTATGGCGCCCGCGCGCTGGTGCCTTCGCGGGAGACAGCGACAGCGGACACGATCTATGATGTGGCCTCGCTGACGAAAGTGGTGGCCACCACGCCCGCGATCATGAAGCTCTATGAGCAGGGCAAGATCAAGATCGACGATCCGGTCACGGCATACCTGCCCGAATTTCAGGGCGCAAAGAGCAGCATCACCATTCGCAATCTGATGACGCATTTTTCCGGATTGCGGCCCGATCTGGACATCGATCCGCCCTGGAGCGGCTACGATACGGGCATCCGCAAGGCGCTGATCGACAAGCCGGCCGGCCCGCCGGGAGAGCGGTTTGTTTACAGCGACATCAATTTCGAGCTGCTGGGCGAGATCGTGCGCCGGGTGAGCGGCCAGACATTGGATCAGTTCGTGCGCGAGCAGATTTTCGAGCCGCTGGGAATGCGCGAGACCACGTTCCAGCCCGCGGCTGCGCTGATCCCGCGCATCGCGCCCACCGAAGTGGACGCTTCGACCGGCAAGCCCTGGCGCGGAGTGGTCCACGATCCGACAGCTCGTTTCATGGGGGGCGTTGCCGGGCACGCTGGCTTGTTCTCGACCGCCGACGATCTGGCGCGGTATGCGCAAGCCATGCTCGATCAGCGCTTCTTTTCACCGTCCACGATCGCGCTGTTTACCTCGCCCGCGGGCCCGCCCGATCAGCCGATTCTGCGCGGATTGGGCTGGGATATCGATTCGCCGTATTCCTCGAACCGCGGCGATATTTTCCCTAAAGGCAGATCGTACGGCCACACCGGATTCACAGGGCCTGCATTGTGGATCGATCCCACGAGCAAATCGTTCCTGGTGATCATGACGAACCGCGTTCACCCCAAGGGCGGCCGTAGCATCAACGAATGGCGCAGGACCATTGCGACGCTGGCAGCGGCCGGGGTCGGACTCGGTCCGAAGAACCACGCCACTTTGACCGGTCTCGACGTGCTCGAGCAGGACGGCTTCGCACTCCTCAAGGGGAAGCGAGTGGGACTTCTCACAAATCAAACCGGCGTCGACCGGAAAGGCCGGCGCAACGTAGACGTCATGATCGCGGCAGGAGTACGGGTCGCCGCGCTGTTCGGCCCCGAGCATGGCATCACGGGCGCCAAAGACCAACCTACAATCGAAGATTCACGCGACGCGGCTACGGGTTTGCCGGTATTCAGCCTGTATGCGAACAGCCGGTTTCGCCTGACACCGGAAATGTTGAAGGGCATCGACGTCTTGGTATTCGACATTCAGGATGTCGGCGCGCGTTTCTACACCTACAGCTGCACCATGCTGTTCGCTCTGGAGGCTGCCGCGCGCGCGCATCTTCCGTTTTATGTGCTGGACCGTCCGAATCCGGTGACGGGCACGCGCGTAGAAGGGCCGATCCTCAATTCGGACTTGCAGGGGCTCACCGGATGTTTCAGCATGCCGGTTCGCCACGGGCTCACGATGGGTGAACTCGCCACCATGGCTAACGCCGAACGGCAGTGGAACGCCGCGCTGCACGTGATCAAAATGCAGAACTGGGATCGCGGCGACTGGTGGGATTCCACCGGCCTTCCTTGGATTGATCCGTCGCCTAACATGCGCAGCTTGAATGCAGCGACTCTGTATCCGGGCCTCGCTTTGATTGAATCTTCCAAGAACTATTCGGTCGGACGTGGCACGGATGCTCCGTTCGAGCAGATTGGAGCCGCCTGGATCCACGGCGCCGAACTCGCCGAGTTTCTGAACGGCCGCTACATTCCCGGAGTGCGCGTATATCCGACACACCTGAATGCGAGCACCGAAGGCGTGCGGTTCGTGATCACGGATCGGGATCAATTCGACTCGGTCCGCCTCGGTTTGGAAGTGGCCCACGCGCTCCAGAAACTCTATCCCGGCAAGATCGATTTTGAGCTTTCAAAGCAACTCATCGGCAACCGCAAAGTGATCGACGCGCTGAAATCCGGCGAGGATCCGCGCGTGATTGAGCAGGGATTGATGTCAGACGTCGCGGCATTCATGAATCGCCGGCGGCCGTATTTGCTTTACTAGCTTGGCGTCGCATGGGCGGAGCCGATATAATCCCGAAGGACACAGAGAAGCTGCGAGGGAACATGCGAAATCTCTACTGGACCTGCCTGTTTGCAGCGGCGATTGCTGCCGCGGCCCTCAGCGGATGGGCGCAAGCGCCCAAGGCGCAGGACATCACGATCAACTATCCCGCCAAGGCGCCGGCCAACTGGCCCCTGTTTATCGCGAAAGAGGCCGGCTACTACGAAAAGTACGGGATCAACGCAAAGATGGTGTTCGGCGTCCATCCGGCCGGCATCGCGATGATCGTCAGCGGCGAAGCGCAGGCCACCAACTATCCGATGGAGCAGGCCATGCAGGCGGCGTCGCAGGACGGATCGCTGATGCTCATGGGCAGCCCGATGAATCGCGGGCTGTTCGCCATGATGACCAAGAACGATGTCAAGAGCGTCAAAGACCTCAAGGGCAAACGATTCGGCGTCAGCCAGCTCGGCGACCCGCCCTACAATTTCGCTCTGGCGATTCTGGCGAAAAACGGGCTGAACTCACGCGACGTCCAGTGGGTTCCGCTCGGTACGGACGGCAACGGCCGCGTCGCGGCGCTGGTGGCCGGGCGCATCGACGCGACCATGATTCCTCCGCCTGCGTACTTCAAGCTGGAGTCGCAGGGCTTCAAGGAGATCGCGAACCTCGCCGATTACCAGGAGCTCTACGCGCCCATGGCGTACGTCTTCAAGAAGAGCCTGGTAGCTGCCAATCCCAAGCTTCCCGAGCAACTCATCAGGGCTCAGGCGGAAGCCATCAAGCGGTATTACGACGATCGCGCCATGGCAGTGAAGGCATATGCCGTGTACGATCCGCAATCGCAGGCCGATGTCGAGCGGCTGTACGATCACGACCGCAAGGCCGAATCCTATGAGCGCATTCCTTACGTGCTTGCGCCGGGAGTCCAGTGGATCCAGGAGCATCAGGCCGACGCGCAGGTGGGCGCGCGCCTGAAAGCCTACGACTTCCACAAAGTGATCGACAACAGCGTGGTGGACCGCCTGGTGAAGGAACACTTCTTCGAGAATCTTTTCGGGCCCGGGATCAAGGCGGAAGAGGATCGAAAATCGAAGATGGCGTTCCGGTAGTAGTACACTCAAAATTCAAACTTATGGCGGAAATCGTTCTGGGTATCGGATCGTCTCACGGGCCTCTGCTTTCGACGCCGCCCGAGCAATGGGATTTGCGGGCGAAAGCCGATCGAGAAAACAAGAAACACTGGTATCGTGGGAAAACCTACGATTTCGAGAGTCTGCTGAAAGAGCGCGCTCCCGGCTTCGCCGATCAAACTACAGTTGAGATTCGCCGCGAGCGGTTCCAGCAGTGCCGCCGCGCGATGGAGACGCTCGGCAAGAAATTCAAGGAGACTGCGCCGGATGCCGTGGTGATCGTCGGCAACGATCAGCGCGAATTTTTCGACGAAGGGTTGACGCCTTCAATCACGGTGTATCGTGGCGCGCAAATCCGCAACGTGCAGCACCTGCACGAGGACGCGCCCGGACTGAACATCGCCGAGCCAGGCAACGCTCCGGAAGAAGGCGCTTCCTATCCCGGCGCAACGGATCTGGCGGACCATATCCTGGATTCGCTTGCATCCGAAGGATTCGATCTGGCGCAGTCGGATACGACTCCGAAAGCGGCCCCCCGCGGAGGCATTCCGCACGCGTACGGGTTTCTGTATCACTCGATTCTGGGAGACACGCCGCCGCCGAGCGTGCCCATCATTCTGAATGTGCATTTCCCCCACAACGTTCCGAAGAACGCGCGCTGTTTGCAGCTGGGCCACGCGCTTCACCGCGCGGTCAAGAATTTCAAGGGCTATAGCCGCGTGGCTCTCATGGCATCGGGCGGGCTGACGCACTTTGTGATCGACGAAGAGCTTGACCGGACGATCCTGAGCGCGATGGAAAAAGGCGATGAAGCCGCGCTCGAAAAGATTCCGGAGAGCATGTTCAAGGTCGGTACCGCGGAGACCAAGAACTGGTTCCCGGTGATCGCTGCAATGAATGCGGCAGGCCGGAAGTATCACAAGGTGGATTACGTTCCCTGCTATCGCTCGGAAGCGGGGACGGGGAACGCAATGGCGTTCGTGTACTGGGATTAATCTCGCCGCACAAATCTGTCAGGAACTTCTGTGCGGCCGTGCGTGTCTATTCCGGCATGTTCGAGCAATCGGTTCTCGTCGATCATGGCGGAGCGCGGAAAGCCGCCACATTCACGCTATCTCTCACGGCACAAATTCTTGTGGCCGGTGTCTTATTGGTAGCGCCGCTCTTCTATCACGAATTGCTCCCTGTGTTGCGGCTGCCGGAGCCCGTTCCGGTAGTCGGAATCTGGCGCGCCCCCGAAGCATCGACGGCTGACGCGCGGCCTTCTCCGCGCTCTAGCGGGCTGGCGCTACCGAGCTCCTTCCGGCCGCCTGCCGTAATCCGGTCTGACTATCGAGAGTCCGGAATGATCATCGTGGACGAAAATGCTCCTGCGATCTCGATTGCTCCCGCGTTGCCTGCGCTCCCTGTGGGACAAGCTGTTTTGCCGGCGCTCGAGCCGGCGGCGATCAAACCGGACGTCAAGCCGATCGTGGAGGCTCCAGTGCGGGTCGGCGGAGACGTGCAATCGGCGAAAGTGGTCAAGCGCGTACTACCCGTGTACCCGCAGACAGCGCTGCAGGTCCGTGTTTCCGGCACGGTTCATCTGCTCGGAATCATTGCGAAAGACGGCACTGTACAGCGATTGCAGGTGTTGAGCGGGCATCCACTGCTGCGCCAGGCCGCGGTGGACGCAGTCAGCCAGTGGGTCTATCGTCCCACGATTCTCAACGGGCAGCCGGTGGAAGTGGAGGCGCCGATCGACGTGATCTTCACCTTACAGTGACACGCTTCCACTTCTTGCCCACGCGGACGGTGTAGGTGCCGGGAGCCGCGCGGAATACGATCTCGGTATGACGGACACCGTCAATCTCGACAGCGCCGGCTTTTAACAGGCGCTCGGCTTCCGATCTTGTGCTGGAAAGCCCGGTCCCCAAAATGAACTGTGGCAGCCGGATGTCGCCGGCCGAACCGTACTCGACCGCTTCCATATCCGAGGGCGCGGCTCCCTGCTGTACTTCGCGCGCAAAATCGTCTGCCGCCTGGAGGGCGTCGGCAGGAGAATGGAAATCGGTTACAATCCGCGCGGCAAGCTCTTTCTTCACTTGCATCGGCTCGCGCTTCTTCAACTCCCCGATCTCTGCCAACGACAGATCGGTCAGCAGTTCCCAATATCGCCACATCAGCTCATCGCTGATGCCCATCACTTTGCGGTACATGACCTTCGGAGGCTCGGTGATGCCGATGTAGTTGCCCTTGGACTTCGACATCTTCTCGACGCCATCCGTACCCACCAGCAGCGGCATGGTTCCCACGATCTGCGGAAGCTGCCCGGAATCGCGCTGTAATTCGCGGCCGACCAGAAGGTTGAATCTCTGATCCGTGCCGCCGAGTTCCACGTCGCACTTGAGCGCCACCGAATCGTAGCCTTGCGCTAGCGGATAGAGCAACTCATGCATCGAGATCGCCGTGCCTTCTTTCAACCGCTTGGTGAAATCGTCGCGCTCCAGGATGCGCGCTACCGTATATTTCGCGCTCAGCCGGATCACATCCTCGAACTTCATCGGCTCCAGCCACTCGCTGTTGAATCGTAGTTCGGTTTTTGAGGGGTCCAGAATCTTGAATACCTGGGCCTTGTACGTTTCGGCGTTCTCGTTGATCTGCTCGCGCGTCATCGGTGGGCGTGTAATGTTCCGGCCGGTCGGATCGCCGATCAGGCCGGTCATGTCGCCGATCAGGAAAATCACGGTGTGGCCCAAGTCTTGGAAATGTTTCATCTTCCGCAGCAAAACCGTGTGGCCCAGGTGCAGATCGGGAGCAGTGGGGTCGAAGCCGGCCTTGACGCGCAGCGGCCGGCCGAGCTTCAGCCGCTCGACCAAATCCTCCTCGCGGATGATCTCGGTGAAGCCTTTCTTCAGGTAGGTAAGTTGTTCGGATACGGGAAGCACTTCCTACCATTGTAGGCTGGTAGTGTGCGGATTCTGATCGTTATGGCGACTCTTCTCACCGCAGCCTCGGCTCAGGGGCTGTACGACAGGTTTTTCGACGAATACTATTTCCCGTTCAACCCCACGGGCGCGACCTCGGCGGGCGTTCACAAGTACGACGATAAACTCGAGGATTATTCGCAGGCAGGAAACGCCCGGCGCACCGCGGCGCTCAAGAAATTCGAAAGCGAGTTCGCCAAGCTGCCGGAGTCGCCGGATCGAGACCTGGTGCTGAATTCGATCCGCGCGGGGTTGTTGGAACTCGAAACCGTCCGCGGCTGGGAGAAGAATCCTGACAACTATTCGAGCGGCATCACCAACAGCGCGTTCGTGATCATGAGCCGGAACTTCGCGCCTCCCGAAAGTCGGTTGAAATCGCTGATCGCGCGCGAGAGGCAGATGCCCAAGGCGCTGGCCGAAGCCCGCGCGAATCTGAAGAATCCGCCGCGGATTTACACCGAAGTCGCCATCGAGCAGATGCCCGGAAATATCGCGTTTTTCGAACACGATGTTCCGCTGGCGTTCAAGGCAGTGAAAGACCCCAAGCTGCTCGCCGAGTTCGACAACGCGAACAAGGCCGTGATCGTGGCGCTGAACCAATACCAGGACTGGATGAAAAAGGATCTGCTGCCGCGCTCGCAGGGTGATTTCAGACTCGGCTCATCCACGTACGCGAAGAAGCTCCTCTACGAAGAGATGGTCGATATCCCGCTCGGGCGGCTGCTCGAGATCGGTTACGCTGACCTGCGCAAGAATCAGCAGGCTTTCGCGCAGACCGCCGCGCGCATCGACGCCAGCAAGACCCCGCAGCAGATCCTGCAAGAGATGGAGAAGGATCACCCGGCTCCGGACAAACTGCTCGACGCGTTCCGCGACACACTGGGCGGCCTGAAGCAGTTCATCGAGCAGCGCAAGATCGTCACGATTCCCTCGCCGGTGCCGCCGATTCTCGAGGAGACGCCTCCCTTCATGCGGGCGCTGACGTTCGCCTCGATGGATACACCCGGGCCGTATGAAAAAGTCGCGAAAGAAGCGTTCTTTAACGTCACTCTGCCGGAAAAGGACTGGACGAAAGACCGCATCGAGGACTTCATGGGCGCGTTTAACCGCGGGACCATTCTGAGCACTGCGATCCATGAGGCGTACCCCGGTCATTACGTGCAGTTCCTGTGGATGCAGCACGTAGATTCGAGAGTCCGGAAGCTTCTCGGCGCCAATTCCAATGCCGAAGGCTGGGCGCACTACTGCGAGCAGATGATGCTCGATGAAGGCTATACCAATGGCGATCCTAAAATGCGCCTGGGCCAGTTGCAGGACGCGCTATTGAGGGATGCGCGGTATATTGTCGGCATCGAGATGCACACCGGCAAGCGCAGCTTCGATCAAAGCATCGAGTTCTTCGAGAAAGAAGGCTACCAGACGCACGAGACGGCGCTGCGTGAAACCAAGCGCGGCACTTCGGATCCAACGTATCTCTATTACACGCTCGGGAAGCTGCAAATCCTGAAACTGCGCGACGACTACCGCGCCAAGAAAGGCGCGGCCTTTTCGCTTGAGGAGTTTCACGACCGATTCATGCAGCAGGGATTCCCGCCGATCCAGATCGTGCGCAAGGCGCTGCTGGGCGACGATTCGGCGATGCTGTAGAGCGTTATTCCGCGAACTGCATCCCGTGCCTGCGCATGATCGCCAGGCCGTGTGCGATTTCGTGCTGCGTGGGCGGGCGGAAGTCCTCGGGCGTCACGGGCACGCCGGCTTCATCAAAGAACGCGGCCAGATCCGCCCGGAACAGCACCAGCGTGCGTGCGACCGAGGCGCCGGTGTTGCGGAATCCGTGCATGATGCCGCTGGGGATGTGGAAGTAGTCGCCCGGACCGGCTGGAATCCACTCAGCGCCGTTCTCGCCCAGGCGTCCGAACTCTACTCGTCCTTCGAGAACCTGGAACGTTTCCGGCGCCGCGTGGTTGTGCAGTGGGACGCCCGTGCCCGGAGGCACCAGGTTTTCAATGGCGGCGTAGCTGCCGCCGGTATCCTCGGCGCGTACTTTCCATTCGCAGTGGATGCCGAGGACGTTCACCGTCGGCAAGTCGCCCGGCCGGATCAGGCGCGCTGTTTCTTCTGTTACAAGTTGTTCTGTCATCATGTCTCCTTCGGTTTGAAATTAGATCTGGAATCGTGGCGTGCGCTGTTCAGCAGCGCTTCCACCGCCCAGGCCGCTGCGTCCTGCGCGTCGGCCGGCGAGAGGCCGCCCCGGTCGCGCAAGGCCTGCCAGAAATTTCCGCTGTACATCGATAGGAGCAGGCCCACCAGTTGGTTCTGCCTGCGGACCGGCAGGCCGGACAGGATCGTCGCTAAACTCTTGATCAACTCGGCCCGGCTCTGCGCCACGCCGCGTCCACGCACCTCGCGGCCGAGCGGGGAATCGATCATCGCCCGGACGAGAGCCTCATGCTCCTCGAATTGCAGGAACATGCCTCGGATGAATGGCACGATCTCGGCTTCGGCCGTGGGAAAGCGGACGCCAGTGGTTCCCCGCAAGCGCAGCCACACGGCTTGCAGCAGTTCGGCGCGGCTGGAGAAATAGCGGTAAACCGTGCGCGCGCCCATGCCCGCTTGCTTTGCGATGGCTTCATGTGAGAAGGGCGCCTCGGGATGTTTCGACAACATCTCGAACGCCACGTCCAGAATCTGCTCGCGGGTAGCGGCAGCCTGGCGCTCACGAAGACTGGCAGCGAGCGGGCCCGACATGACAGAATTATGCCATCATGGCAGTAGTCTGTCAATAGCAAAATTCAGAGTTCCCGTTAAGCTGGTCACAGGTGCGCATCTTCATTTCCGCAGGCGAAGCGTCCGGGGATCTGTACGCCTCAAAGCTGGCGGAGAGCTTGCGCGCCCGTCATCCGGAGGCCGAATTTTTCGGCTGTGCGGGTCCCCGGATGCAGGCGGCGGGCGTGCGGCCCGTGGTCGATCAGAAATCCATCGCCGTGGTGGGCATCGTCGAGGTAATCCCGCACATTCCGCGCATACTCGGCGAAATGAACAAGCTCGCGCGCGCCTGCGCGACAGATCCGCCCGACGTCGCGATTCTCACCGACGCGCCCAGCTTCCACCTGCCTTTGGCGCGCAAGCTGAAACGGCACGGAATCCGCGTGGTCTACCTGGTGGCTCCGCAGGCTTGGGCCTGGAAGGAGGGACGGGTGAAGACCATGCGCGCCACGCTCGATCGTCTTCTCTGTATTTTCCCCTTCGAGGAGAAATTCTTTCGGGATCGGGGCGTTCCCGGAGTTTACGTCGGGCACCCGCTCTCGCGCCTTGCGAAACCGAGGCTGACGCGCGCAGAGTTCTGTTCGAAGTTGGGTATTTCGAAAGTCGAACGGATTGTGACGCTTCTTCCCGGCAGCCGGCACGGCGAGGTCGCACGGCATCTGCCGATGCTGATCGACGCGGCCGAGCGCATCCGGCAGCGGCTCCCGGTGACGTTCGCGCTCGCGCTTCCGGCAGGCTTCGGCCTTCAAAACACAAGATTTTGGGAACCAGTTCGGTCCGCATCCATCCAAGTAATTGAAGGGCATACCTGGGATGCGCTGGCCCAAGCAGAGTTGGCGCTGGCAGCGAGCGGGACTGTTACGATCGAAGCCGCGATGTTGGGCGCGCCGATGGTGACCTTTTACCGGGTAAACGCGTTAAGTTGGTATTTGCAGCGGTGGCGTGTTCGAACGCCTTTTTTAACGATGGTTAACCTGGTAGCTGGGCGCGAAGTGGTACCGGAACTGATCCAGCATCGGATGACTTCCGAAAATATTGCAGCCGAAGCGCTGCGGTTGTTGGAAGATCCGGAAGCGCGCCAGGCGATGCGGGACGGATTGGCGGCAGTCGCGAACAAGTTAGGGAGCGAGCGGGATCCCATGGAGACCGCGGCGGATTGGGTGGAAAGAGCGATCAGCGGAGAAAGAGTTCATGCGGGGTAAATTGCTTTTTTCAGTTGTGATGACGGCGGCCTTAGCCATGGCCCAGGGTCAATCGCAACGCCCTCGGATCGACGTCGAAAATTATTCCATCGACGCACAAGTGGACCCGAGTGCCCAGACCATTCGTGCGACCGCCAAAGTGCGCTTCACTCCTCTGGATGACGCCACCAGCCTCTCGTTCGAGCTGAACAACGCGCTGAGTCTGGACAGCGTCACCGACGAAATGGGGCGGCAGGTGCCTGCATCGCGAGTCGCGCAGGACATGACCGTGCGGCTCAGTCCCGCGGAGACGATGCCCAAGGGCAAACCGGCCACGCTGACGTTCGTCTACGGCGGCAAGCTGACGGGAGCCGAGGAATCCCCGGTGTGGGGCATCAAGTTCGCCGCGATTCATCCCGAGTATGCGTACCTGATGTATCCGGCACGCTGGTTCCCGGTGAACGACTATACGGCCGATCGCTTCACCGCGGATCTGAAGGTGACCGTTCCGTCGGATTACAAAGTCATCGGTAGCGGACTAGAGTCCGCGGATTCGGCGGCGGATGGCAAGATCGCGGTGAAATTCCAGATCGCCAGTCCGACCTTTCCTGCGAGCTTTGCGGTGGTGAAAGGCGATCCGGTCACAATCGCCAACAGCGGGATCAACACGACTCTGTATTTCCGCGAGAAGAAGGACATGGCCAGCGCGTACGGGCAGGAGGTCGGACGCGTAATGGAGTTCCTGAGCGGCGTGTACGGTCCGTTGCCGAATCGCAGCCTCACGGTCGTCGAGACCGAAGCAGGCACTCCCAACGGCTATTCCGCGCCCGGGATTCTCTTCCTTTCGCCGCGCGCGATCGGGTCGGAGGTGAATACAAAGTTGCTCGCCAACCAGATATCGCGGCAGTGGTGGGGGGCCCTGGTTTCCGCGACCACACGCAATCACCTGTGGATCGAAAACGGCATGGCTCGTTATGCGGAGCTGATGTACACCGAGAACATCAGTGGCGCAGGCGCGATGCAGGACCAGCTTCACGATACCTACGTGGAAGCGCTGACGGTGGAACAGCCGCCGCTGATTCAATCGGCGCGGCTGGAAGATTATTCGCCGGAGTTCTGGGCGGCCACGGCCGGCAAGGGAGCCGCTGTGCTCAATATGCTCCGGTCGATCATTGGCGATGAGAACTTCATGAAGCTGCTCAAGGCCGTTCCGGAGCGCTACCCCTGGAAATCGATCAACACGGCCGATTTTCAGAAAGTCGCAGAGGACGTTTCGGGGCAGAGCCTCAATTACTTCTTCCTGCAATGGATCGAATCGAGCGGCGCGCCGGAGTTCAAGCTGGAATACACCATTTTCCGGACCTCCAAAGGCTTCCGCGTGAACGGAAAAGTCTCCCAGGACCTGGACACCTTCCGCATGCCGCTGACGATGCGGATCGACACCGAGGGTAACCCCGAGGAAAAGAAGATCGAGGTGTCAGGCACGTCTACGGACTTCGCTGTCGAAACCTTCGGCAAGCCCAAAAACGTGGTGCTCGATCCCAAGGGCCAGCTCTTGCGCTATGACAACGATATGCGCGTTGCAGTCGCCATCAAGCGCGGCGAGCAGTTCATGGAAATCAGCGAGTACGTCGAGGCGCTCAACGAGTACAAGAAGGCTCTCGATGTGAAACGCAACAGCTCGCTGGCGCATTATCGAACGGCAGAGTGCTACTTCAAGCAGGGCAACTATCAGGCCGCCGCGAATGAGTTTCGCGAGGCGTTGTCAGGCGATCTCGACCCGAAGTGGACCGAGGTCTGGGCCCATATCAACTTGGGGATGATCTACGACATCACCGATCAGCGCGACCGGGCGGTGAACGAGTACAAGCTGGCGCAGCGCACCAAGGATAACACCCAGGGCGCGCTCGAAGAGGCGCAGAAGTACATCAACGCGAAGTACGAGCGTCCGCGGAACACGAATTAGCCGCGAATAAACGCGAATTGGCGATCGCGCGGTCGTGGATCCGACTGAGGAATAGGAACGCGCTGATCGCGCCGATTCCAGCCATGCACATGTCCTCCTGTGTATCCCAGGGGTCGCCTTGCGTGCCCAGGAATGCGTCGGCGGACGATCCCGCCATCAGCGCGGTGACCCACTCGAACAACTCGTAGAGCGCGCTAATCCCGAGACAGAAGAAGATCACGATGAACACGAGCCACGGCCCGGGTTTCACGATCTTCCGGCGCAGGAAAACCTCGCGCGCGGCGATCGCCGGTACGAATCCCTGGGCGAAGTGGCCGATCCGGTCGTAATGATTGCGCGTGAAGTGAAACGTCCGCTCCATCCAGAAACCCAGCGGCACTCGCGCGTAGGTGTAATGTCCGCCGGCCATCAGGATCAGCGAGTGCACGAAGATCAAGCTGTAGAGAAGCGTCGTCAGGGGAAAGCGCCGGTAGGTAATCAGCAGAATGGCGACGCCGATGATTGCGGGAAACACTTCCAGCAGCCACGTGAATGGATCGAACGCGCGATACGCGGACAAAGCAAGCGTGGCGGCCCACAAGACCAGCAGGACCAGATGAAACTGCTCAGTGCCCTTCGGCTTCAAGGAATCGCTCCGCCTCGATGGCGGCCATGCATCCGGCGCCTGCGGCCGTGATTGCCTGTTTGTAGATGCGGTCCTGAACATCGCCCGCGTGGAACACGCCCGGGATGTTGGTGCGCGCGCCTCCGTGCGAAACGATGTAGCCGTCCGGATCGAGATCGATCTGGCCATGAAACGGCTTGGTGTTGGGAATGTGGCCGATCGCGACGAAGAAGCCGTCGACGTCCTGCTCCCAGATCCGGCCGGTTTTCAGATCGTGGAGCTTGACGCTGGTAACCAGGTTCCTATTCACGTCTCCGATATCGTCGACAACCGTATTGGTCAGCCATTTGATTTTGGGATTGGCGCGGGCGCGATCCAGCATGATCTTCGAGGCGCGAAACTCCTCGCGCCGGTGGACCAGGGTGATTTCCGAGCCGAAGCGCGTGAGGAAATTCGCCTCTTCCATGGCCGAGTCGCCGCCGCCCACCACCATAATCTTGCCGCCCTTGTAAAACGCTCCGTCGCATGTGGCGCAGGAGGACACGCCGTGCCCGATCAATTTTTGCTCGTTAGGGAGACCCAGCCAGCGGGCCGATGCTCCCGAGGCGATGATCAGGGCGCGGGTCTCCAGCCACGTGCCGTCCACGTTGACCTTGAACGGTCGCACCGAAAGATCGGCTTCGGTGACCGTGCCCCACAGGTACTCGGCGCCGAAACGCTCGGCCTGTTGCTTCATCTTTTCCACCAGGTCCGGGCCCTGGATACCCTCGGGAAAGCCCGGAAAATTTTCAACTTCCGTGGTTATGGAAAGCTGCCCGCCGGGTTCATGGCCCTGGATCACCAGCGGTTTCAGACCGGCTCGCGCAGTATAAATGGCCGCGGTATTTCCGGCGCACCCGGAGCCCAGAATGACGACGTTATGCATTGGGTTTATGGTAACAAGCGGAAGATTCCGCCTTCTATTGGATGCTGCTGCAAGCGAAGCGGCTCAGAGCTGCTGCGGGTTGGCGGCGGCTGCGGCGCTGACGGACGAATCCTCGCTTTTGGAAGGCAGGGGCATCTTCCGCACAGCGAAGGCGATGAACGCGGAGAACAACGCCAAGACGGCGCTGCCGTAAAACACCGCGTTCCAGGATCCGGTGCGTTCGTAGAGCAGGGCAGCGATGCCTCCGCCCACGATCGAAGCGACGCCCTTGGTGCTGTACATGAAGCTGTAGTTCGAGCTCGCGTTCTTCGCGCCGAAGAAATCAGCCGTGACGGACGGGAAGATAGAGTAAACCTCGCCCCAGGTGAAGAACACCAGCGCCAGTGAAATGATGAACAGCGGTCCGGAAATCCTGCCGATGGTGAGAACGCTCGCCAGGCACAGCGACTGGAGCAGGAAGGCAATGATCATGGTGCGCTCCCGCCCGAGATGATCCGAGACCCATCCCCAGAAGAATCGTCCGGCGCCGTTGGCTACGGCGTTCATCGCCAGCGCCGTGGTGATAAAGGCGCTGCCGATCCCCAGGCTTTTACCCACAGCCGAGGCGTTGGCGGTGACCATCAAGCCGCCGATGCCCATCATCAGCATCGCCAGGTACAGAACGTAGAAGTGCGCGGTCCGGAGCATTTCGATGGAATTGAATTCCTGTCCGTGGCTCCGGGCTTTGGTCTTGATTGCAGATGCCGCCACAACCGGGGGCGTGCCTGCGCCTCCGACGATCTGCGCCGCGACGATGATCAGCAAGCCTTGCACGATTCCGGTGTAGAGAAACGCCGCTTTGTAGTCCTGGACGCGGATCACGTAGGACATGACCGGGATAAACAGGCTGGCTCCCGCTCCGAATCCCGCAGCGATCGTCCCGGAAGCCAGGCCGCGCTTATCGGGGAACCATTTCAGGGCGACGCCGATCGAGCCGCAATACACCATCGCCGCCCCGAGTCCGGCCAGCGCGTAGGACGCGTAAAGAAGCGTGAGCGAGGAAGCTTGGCCCAATCCGGCCCAGCCGACGCCGCAGAAGATTCCGGCGACAGTCATGAGCACGCGCGGGCCGCGTTTATCGATCATCCATCCGCACAGCGACATGGCCCAGGTTTCGAGCGCGATAAACAGGGTCCAGCCCCATTGCACTTCGGAGAGTTTCCAGCCGGTGGCCTTGGTCAAAGGCCCTGTGAACAGAGACCAACCGTATTGCAGGTTGGCGATCATGATCATCGCGGTGACGGCCGCGCCCAAGCGGATCCAACGGTTCACGATTTACTCCTCAAGGCGACAAGGCGTCGTCGAAAGCCACCTACCAGCATACTGGTTTCGGCAGGCTCAGTATGTCCGGGGGCTCCCTTATCGGGGGCGCAGGACCGAGCCAGGTCGAGATTCAGTGACTGCCAGGAAAACGTCAGCTTCCTAACACAGCGCCCTTGGAGATACCACCGGATTGCGCCAGCTCGCCGCCGGAAACCTTCTTGCCGTCTTCCAACTTCGCGCGCAGCACTTCGACCATCCCCCCCTGCGCGACTACCTGCAGGCTTGAGGCTGTCACTTCGCTGACCTCTCCGATCTTCCCGGGCACCTCCGCAAACCGGCGGAAAACCGTTTTGCGCGCGTCAAAAATCTGGATCTTCTTGCCGTTGAACGTCGTCCACGCACCCGGTGCGGGGTTGCAGCCGCGGATCAGGTTGTACACCTGATCGATGGGCTTGGCCCAGTCGATCTTTGCTTCGCCCGCGCGGCACCAGCCCTCATAGCTTGCCTGCGATTCGTCCTGCGCCGTCTCAGTGTGCCTGCCCGCGAGCACCAGGTCTGCGGCTTCCAGCATCGCCTGCACGCCCATCGGAAACAGACGATCGAAGTACACGCTGCCGAGCGTGTCGTCCGGCCCGATCTGCGTCTTCTTCTGGAGAATCACGGCGCCTTCATCGAGCCCGTCGGTCGGCCGGAAGATCGTCAACCCCGTTTCGGTATCGCCCTTGATGATGGGCCAGTTGATGGAGCTCGGCCCGCGGTACTTCGGCAGAAGCGATGGATGATATTGGATCGTCCCGTGCTTCGGAATGTTCACGAATTCCTGCGGGGCGAACTGGGTGACGAACGCCATGATTCCGATATCCGCCTGTGCGTCCCGCATCGCCTGCGTGGCTTGGGGATCGCGCAGGGATTTGAACTGGTGAACGGTGAGGCCCTTTTCCTGGGCCGCCGCGCGCAGCGCATCGGGCCGCGAGCCGGGCTTTTCCGGGGCGCAAAAGACAGCCCCAACCTGGTCGCCTCGAGTGAGAAAGGCCTCGAGCACGGCTTTTCCAAAATCCTGCTGGCCGATGATCGCGATTTTCATGGGCTAGTGGGCCTTGGCGCCGGTTGGCTTCGGCGGCAGGGAAAACGCGCCGGCCTGCCTGGCTGCTTCGATCTGAGAGTCGTTCCAGCCCAGCACTTCTTTCAGAATCTCGTCGGTATGCTCGCCGAGCAGCGGCGACCGTTTTATCTTGGCCGGAGAGGCCGACAGCTTGATCGGCATTCCGACGTTGAACCACTTGCCGCGCTGCGGGTGATCGAGCTCCACGTACATTTCCCTCCCGTGAACATGCGTGTCGCTGGCCAGATCTTCAGTGGACATGATGAGGCCGGCCGGAACGTCGAGTTCGTTCAGGATCGCCATAAATTCGCGCTTGGTGTATTTCGATGCGAACTCCTCGATCATGCGCCACATCTCGTTCTGGTTTTTGCGGCGATCGCCGATTTTTGCGAAGCGCGGATCGGTGGCCAGCTCAGGGTGGCCGAGATCCGGACCTATGCGCTTGGCGAGAGGCTCCCACACAGCCTCCTGAACGACGATGTAGACGTAATCGTTCGGCCCGCCGGGCTTACATTTGATTGCGTTGCCGAGCTGGCCGCCGCCCGAATCGTTGCCGGCCCGCGGCGTGGTGGTAAGGCCCTCGGTGGGAATGGAGTACTCGGACAGCCCGCCATGCTTCAACCGCTGGTGATCGCGCCATTTCACGCGGCACAGGTTCATAACGCCGTCCATCATGGCGACTTCGACATACTGACCTTGACCGGTTCGATCGCGTTGATGCAGTGCCGCCAGGAGCCCGATCGCAAGATGAAGCCCGGTGCCGGTATCGCCGATCTGAGCGCCGGTCACGTAGGGCGGGCCATCGATCGAACCGGTGGTGCTCATCGCGCCGCCCATGGCCTGGGCGACGTTCTCATACGCCTTGAAATCGGCGTACGGTCCGGAGGAGCCGAAACCTTTGATCGAGCCCATCACAATGCGCGGGTTGATCTCATGGATTTTCTCCCAAGGAAAGCCGAGGCGGTCCAGTACTCCTGGGCCGAAGTTCTCCATGATGATGTCGCATGTCTTCAGCAACTCGACGAACACCGCCTTGCCTTCGGCCGATTTCATGTTGACCGTGATCGAGCGTTTATTGCAGTTCAACATCGTGAAGTACAAGCTGTCCGCATTCGGAACGTCGCGTAGTTGGCCGCGAGTGGCATCGCCAGCGGGCGACTCCAGCTTGATCACGTCCGCTCCCATCCACGCCAGCAGTTGCGAGGACGTGGGTCCCGCCTGAACGTGGGTCATATCAAGGATGCGGACACCCTTCAATGCTTCCATCGAATCGTTTCTCCTTGAGTTAGCAGCGCGGCCGGGACAAAGCGAACGCGCAGTTTGCTGTCCGCGCCGCTGCGTTACATCTATCCATAGTAGCGTGGCTGCCGGCTTCCGGGCTTATTGGAAGAACCGGTGGACAGCGAAAGATCGGTTCCCGTCCACGTGCTGAAGTGTTATAGAATCTTTGTACAAGTACTTCCGGCAGACTTTTAGGGCCGGTGCGGGTGGCACTTTCGGAGGAGATATGAAAGAAGCTGTCGTTTTGGTCGTGATCGCCGTCGTGGTCGTCGGCGGAATCGGCATCTGGTTCTCGAACGGAAACCCCATCCCGTTCCTCGGCTCTCCCCAGCCGGTCGTTCAGCCTGCCGATAATCAGCCGGCCGAGACACCCAAGCAGCCCGCCCAGGAGAAAGCCACGAAAGCGGCGACGTCTCCGAAGAAGGCTCGGCCTGGTCCGCCTGTAGTCGAGGTTGCGCCGACGGTGATTGCGCCCGTGGCCGAGGTCGTTGTGGCCCCGCCAAAACCGGCGCCGCCGCAGCTCTTTCCTGCCGCAAATGAAATCGCCGTTGGCGCGGATCGGGAGAAGATTGCCGAGAAGTTCGGGCAGCCTGCCTTGGCTACCACCACCACGACCGATGACGGCCGCGTGCTGGAGACCCTGGTGTATTCGCGGAAGAGCGGCAGGGACGTCACCGTCATCCGGATCGAGGATGGCAGGGTCACGTCGGCCTTCTCAAGATAGCTACAGGTCCGCGTCTAAAACAGATAAGGGCGGAATCCGGAGATCCCGCCCTCAACTAGGAGGAAAGTAACTGTGCGACGTTCGATTTGGGAAACCCGATCTGCAAGGCCAACGTTCGGAGGTACGTCAGCCTGCAGACATTGACGGCCCGCTGCCTGGGTTGCCTCCAGGCTAATCTTGAACGCCGCAATTCGAGTAGACCATAGCTCGCGAACCTGGACAACCTATCTTTCGGATAGTTCTTTTTCCGTGCGCAGATGCCGTTCCGAATCAAGCGTTTTGCCTTGGCAAACTGCCGGCCGCCGGTCTATCATCAAGGAACACGCAGGCATCAAAGGATAAGCAGGCATGGCCATCCGAGTTACAGATACGCTTTCCGGATGGAGGCTTTTCCTTCTTATTGTCGGCTGTCTTCTGAGCATGGCCGGATTGGTGGTCGTCGAGGGCTACCTGGGCCGTAACATCCCGCTGGGCGGACTCTATCTGCTGCCGCTGATCGTCGCCGCGGCGTACCTGCCGAGATGGGCCACTTTTCTCACGGCAATCGCTGCGGCATTGGCACGCGAAGCGTTCGGTCCTTTCGGATTCAGCGATTCGGCTCCGCAGCGGCTGGCGCTGACCGTGGTCGCCTTCACGGGCGGCGCAATGTTCGCGGGCGAATTGGTCCGAAACCGGCGCATGTCCATCGCGCTGCTGCGAAAGAGCGAACAGGAATTACGTCTGCGGTCCGATGCGGAGCAGGAAGCCCGCGCACTGGTCGAAACGAGCCCGGCCGGAGTGATGACCGTCGATTCCGGCGGCAGGATTACTCGCGCGAATAACGCGGCGTGCCGGATGCTCGGTTTTACCGAAGGCAGTCCGGAAGGCGAGCCGGTAGAGCGATACATCCCTTTGCTCGCAAGACTGCAGGAATCGCCGCAGTCGGCGCGGTTGACCCGAACGATGGTCGAGGCCAGCGGTCACCGGCGCAACGGAGAGACGTTTTTCGGACAGGCCTGGGTTTCCTCTTACCGTGCCGCTTCCGGTCCGTGCCTCGCGGTCATTTTGCTGGATGTGACCGAGCAGGTGCGCGACCGGGAAGAGGGCGGGCTGAAACAGCTCTTGAGCAATTCCCGGATCGTCGCGGGCGCTGTCTCGCATGAGTTGCGCAATCTTGCCGCGGCCGCTTCGGTGCTGCACCACAATCTCACGAAAACGTCCGGCCTGAACGAGAACGCCGATTTTCGCGCGCTCGGGACCGTGGTCGATAGCGCGCTGAAACTTGCCTCAACCGAGCTTTCCGACACCATGGAGGAAACGCTCGAGGGCCTGAACGTGGCTGAGTTGCTTGAGGAGCTTCGAGCCATCATCTCTCCTGGGCTGGAAGAAGCGGGAATCCAGGGAGAATGGGAAATCCACCAAGGCTTGCCCGGAGTGCGCGTGGATCGATCCGGGCTCCTTCAGGTCTTCTTAAACCTGGCGAAGAACAGCATCTCGGCTCTTCGCGGGCGGCCCGAGGCGCGTCTCCGCATCACGGCCTATGGGCTGGAGGGAACAGTAGTTATACGCGTTTCCGACAACGGACCTGGGATCGCCGCTGCGGACCGGCTATTCCAGCCGTTCCAGCCAGGAGCTTCCTCGACCGGCTTGGGATTGTTCGTCTCGCGCGCGATTATCCGGACTTTCGGAGGAGAACTGCACCAGACGCAGCAATCTGGAGAGTGCTCGTTCATCGTGGAGCTCCCAGGCATCCCGAGTGAGCCCGTAAAGGCGAATTCTTGACCCGCATCCTGCTCATAGACGATCATTCTTTATTCCGCGAGGCGATCGCGAGACTGCTTGGACGCGAGCCGGATTTCGAGATCGTGGGCGAATGCGCCACTGTGGACGACGGCGTGGCGGTGCTGGGGAACACGCCCGTGGACGTCGTTCTGCTCGACATTAATCTCGGCTTGCAGCAGGGCGGAGCGTTTCTGCCGCTGGCGCGCGACGCGGGATTTCGGGGTAAAATTCTGGTCGTGACCGCCGGCGTGAGCAAGCTGGAGGCGGGGCGCCTGGTAGAGCGTGGATGTGCGGGGATTGTTCTCAAGCAGGAACGTCCCGAGGTCTTGATCGAGCGAATTCGCGCGATCACTTCGGAAGCGGGCGCGGAGCAGGTCCCTCCACCTCTGCCGGAGGCGGTCGAGTCGCCTGGCATGGAAGAACCGGCTTCCTTTACTCCCCGCGAGCTTCAGGTGCTGCGGGCAGTGTTCGCGGGCCAGACCAACAAAGAGATCGCGTTCAAACTAGGCGTTTCCGAACCGCTGGTGAAAGCGGTGCTCCAGCAGTTGTTTTCCAAAACAGGCGTGCGGACCCGGGCCCAACTGGTGCGGATCGCTTTGGAGCGTCATTGGAAGGAACTGGAAGCGCAGGCCGATTAACTCAGCGCGCCGAACACGCCTCGGGCTTCCACGGCGAGTTGTCGGGAATCTTCTTGAAATGCGTGCTGGTGATAAACGGAGTGGTCAGGTACTGCGGGTCTTTCACTTCCGTGCTCACCACCAGCCAGATGTCGCCGTTCGGCGCGGTGTGGCGGTCGTACCATTCGGTGACCACGGCATTTTCGCTGTACGGAACTCCGTTCTTGCGCAGATAACCTGGCCGCAGCCTGGTGGTGACCACCGTTAGGTCGCCGTTCCTGGGCTCACCCCGGCCGACCGCAGCTTGTTCCCATTCGGCGATCGAATAACCTTGCCAACTCGGCGTTGCCTCCAGCGCCGCTTTCTCCGCGTCGCTCCCCGGAGCGGCCGAGCCGAAATGAAATAGCCGGGTCTGCATGCCCGCTTCGGTTTCGATCTTCAAAGTGGTGTCGTTATCCCAGGTGATGTGCAGACGCCCGGGAACGCGCATCAGCGCAGCCGCGCCGTAGGATTTGCACGCTTCTCCCGCGGCTTCGTCCTTGGCCGGATCCCACCCGTCGGCTACGCGCCGCGCGGCCGCGTTTATAGGCACGCCTAGGTACTGGCCCTTGGGAGGCGTCACCATGCGGAACATCCAGTCTTCGGTGACTACCGATACCCAGTACCCGGTGATGTCGATCGCGGCGGAGCTTCGCGGCGTCTGGGCCTGTCCCGTACCGCGGCCGCCGGCGCCACGCCCGCCTGCTCGTGCTGCGCCGCGGCCCTGCGAGAATCCCAGCGGCACGAGCACACAGAAGCATCCGACTGCGATTGCTGCTATTCGGGTATTGAGCATCACACGCCGGCTAATCGATCGTCTCGCCGGGCTTGGTTCCCCAGCCGAATCCGTCGGAGGTCCTGTGCAGCGTCTTGAGAGCGCCGCGGTTGTCGCCCTTTGTACGCGATGGATTTGCCGTGATCACCACGTCATCTCCCGGCTTCAGAGTGTCGCGCTTGATGCCGGCCTGTCCGAGCTGGCCGGAACTGCGCCATTCGAGCGACCAGCGTTGCATGGCTCCGTCTTTGTCCGGAACGTCGATCTGTAAGAACGAGTGCGGATTGCGGAGCAAAAGCTGGACGATCTTTCCTTCCAATTTGATTTCCTTGTCCCCTTCATAGGTCGCTCCCAACGAATGATGGGCGTAAGCGGCGGCTCCGAACGCCAGGAAACCAGCGAGCCCCAAGAACAATTTACGTCGCATTCGCAACAACCCCCTCAGCTATAGATTGTATCTAGTGCTTCTCACTCAGGCTTTTGTAGACCGCTTCCACAAACATGTCGGTAGTCCACGGTCCGGAGGTGGCTCCGTAAAGTCCATCGTATTCGAGCGTGGGCTTCGATGCCTTCACCTGTTGAAGCGTCATACCTTTTTTGATCGAATCTTCAATGCGGTCCTTGATGATCGCCACCATGTTCCGATAATTCGCAATGTCGCCGGTATCGCACAGACGGCCATGGCCCGGGATCACGAGAGTCCCGCCCTGCGACCGAAATTCCGGGACCGCAATATCCAGAATATGATTCAAGCCGTCCAGCACTCCCTGAATACTTCCGCCTTTGGCGAGATCGATGACGGGATAACTTGTCGTCGAGAGAATATCGCCCGCCACGAGCACGTCGGAGTAGCGGAAGTACACCATGCTGTCGCCGTCGGTGTGGGCAGCCGGTTGATGGAAAATCTGCACGCCTTCGCCGTTGAAGAATTCGCTAAGTTTGTAGGAAGTTCCGCGAAACGTGTCGGTCGGCCACAGTCCCGAGGGAACGGCAGGTTTTCCGTTCGTTTCCGCGCTCATTCTTCCCAATAGATTTTCGTGCGCAATGACCGTGGCCGTCGGCGCGACTCCCACCGGCGGAAACGTCACGCCCAGGATCTTCGAATCCGCGGGTAGCGCGGAAAGGACCTCATTGCCTCCGGTGTGATCCGGATCGATGCTCGTGTTGATGATGTAGCGAATCGGTTTGGGCGGCGCCGGCGAAGCGATCACCGCGTTCAGCGAAGGGCTGGTCCACCGATAGGGGCTATTGGGGCAGTGCAAACCGAGGCACCGGTTCGGCGCGGGCGATGCGGCTACGGATGTGACCAGTTGCAGAACCGTGGATAGGACTTTCGCGCTCATCTGCGTGGCGCCGGAGTCCACCAGCAGGATGCCATCGTCGCCGATCGAGGCAGCGATATTGCCGCCCGCCCCCACCAGCATGTAGATGTTGCCCTGGACCGGCAGAACGTGAATTTCGCCTGGCTGGCTTTTCTGCTGTCCCAATAAAACCGCCGCTGAGAGTAGAGCGATCCAAACGAATTTCATTGTTTCGCCGCCACCTGCTGCTTCAATTTCTCCCGGAAATCCGGATATGTGGTTTCCGCGCCGCCGCGCGCCGCCTGAGGAGGAATCCAGCCTGCGGCATCCTTCAAGTGCTCGGTTGTCCCGGGCAGGAAGTGCGGGACCGCCGTGGAGATGTTCTCTTCGCTCACCGTGCACGGATAATACGTCAGCGCCGTGTGCGTATCCAGAGCGTAATTCGTGGTCTGGATGAACGGCTCTTCCAGCCACACCGGATCGGTGAGGATCATGGTGATCACAAGATAATCGCCGTGCCGGTCGATGTACTCGCGCATCGTCGCGTTATCGCTGAAACTCGCGCCGTTGCGCCGGAGATAGCTTCCCTTGATGTGGGTCGTATCCACCACCAGCGTGTTGCCTTCCCATTTGCCGGTGGAGAATCCCGACCAGCTATGCGGCGCGTATTCGGGCGGATGCGGACGCCCATCCATGTAGATCACGCGATCCAGCGACCGCAAATACTCGACGTGAATCGCCCGCAATTCACGCCCGATCGGGTCGACTTCATTCCAGAAGCGCACGCTCCCCAGGGCGCGCCACTGATAGGGCGCCGAATGCGGACGGCACTGAAACTCAGGCAGGCTCCATTCGGAGTGGTCGTGGCTGTCGGCTTTTCTCCGCCCGGCGTCGTTCAACGGGATTCCCTGATAATCGCCCAGGGGCGGCCCGCCAGAACGTTCGTAGCTGTCCTCATGGACGCGCTCGGCCCAGACTCCCGAAAAATCGGTCAGTTCCAAAACCGGAGCGCCTTGGCCGAACATGACGCCAACGGCTGCCAGGAAAACCAGCAGGAGAGCAAGAGAGCGCATGGCTTTCCCTAATCTACAACAAGAGGCGATGAGGCTTCAGCGAGATCGCGTCAGCCTAGATTAAGGAACATTCGATATTGTTCACTTCGGTCGCGAACACGTCGAGCAGCGCCTGGTTATGGATGATCGCGGCGATCGCGGGAGATACCGCTTCCGCCGCAAGGTGACGATGGCAGCCGCAAGAGCCGAAGCCGGCATATTCCGCCACCACGCATCCGGTCTGAACGGCCTCCGCCAAGTCGCTCATCGGATCGGGCCAGTGATGCAGGCCGGCCGCGTCCTGCACGGATTCAGGAAGACCCCACGACTCCAGAATCAGCGCGCCCAACTCGGCGTGGTCGACTCCATAGGTCGCGCGCTCGGTTTCCTGAAGATCCAGTGCGTTTGCCACCGAATCGTTCGCAAGAGCGGCGTAGTCCGCGCCGCCGTGCTCCATCAATGCGAGTTGCCCGATCCCATGCAGCAGCCCGGCAGTATAGGCATGATCGATCGGAAGCGTGGCAGACTGCTCGGCGATCATTGCAGTCGCCAGGCTATGCCGCCACCAGGATTTCATGAACGGGGAGGTCCGGTTGGGGATTCCGCGCCACAAAGCCGCCGTCACCACAACCCGGGTCAGCCGGTGCAGCCCTACAATGGCGATCGCATGGAGCACGGACTGAATCTCGTGACCGCGCCCGTACAACCCCGAATTGGCCACGCGCAGGGTTTCCCCGGCGAGTACAGGGTCAAGCGAGATCAGCTTTGCAACATCTTTAAAAGAAACGTTTTCATCCGCTACCAGCGACAGCAGCCGCACGGCCACTGGGGAGAAGGCGGGAAGCCCTTTCAGAAACCTGTCAGCCGGCGCTCCGGCCAGTGTTCCTCTGGTAGACACGGATCCCACAGGGGATCTTATCGCTGAAACATATTCGAATTAGAGCGTTTCTTCATCAGATCCGGCCGGTTCTTCGGAAGGCCAGTTTCAACAGAGGGGGAGCGACCAAGGTTGTAGCTACGGCCATGAAGACCACGACGGCGTAGATATTCTGCTCGATGACGCCCAGAGAGAGTCCCAGTTGGGCGACCACCATCCCGACTTCGCCTCGGGGGATCATTCCGGCACCCACTCTGCGCGCATCGGGCCACCCCATCTTGAAAGCCCCGGCCGCGCAGCCTATGAACTTGGAGAGAATCGCCGCCGCGAGCACCGCCAGCGCCAGCCATATGGTAGATGCGCTGGTGAACGCCCGCAAATCGAAATTCAGGCCGATACCAACCAGAAAGAACGGGACCAGCAGTTCGGTCACGCCTCGCGTCAGGTCGTGAACACGATGGGTGACAGTCTCGGAAAGCGCCATCCCGGCCATGAAAGCGCCGATGATCGCCGCCACGCCCGCATAGGCGGACAGCACTGCGAGAGCGAAGAGCAAAACCATCGCCAGAGTGAACTGCACCTCGGAGCCCCTCAGAAATTTCACCAGGCGAGGAATCAAGAGTTTCATCGCCCGCGTGCCCCAGGCGGCCACAATCAACGTAAACGCCAGCGCGAGCAAACCCGTGATCGTCAGATCCAGAAGCCGCACCTGGTCTTTCGCGAGACTGCTGACCAGCGCCAGAATCAGTAGCCCCAGGACGTCGTCGATCACGGCGGCGCCCAGGATGATCTTGCTGGCACGGTGTTGCAGGAGCCCGTTCGAAGATAAAACCTGCGCTGTAATTCCTACGCTAGTGGCCACCATGGCCGCTCCGGTGAAGGCTGCTTCGATCCGGGGATGCCCCCAGAGCAGCAGCAGGCCCGACCCTAACAAAAAAGGCACTGCTACGCCCAGGACCGCCACCAAGGTGGCGGTTCCTCCGACGCGCATGAGATCGGAAGATTTGACCTCCAGGCCCACGCGGAACAGCAGGAACATGACTCCCAGTTCCGCTAGCGCCGAAAGAAATTCGTGCGGCGCGATCCAGCCCAAGACGTGCGGGCCGATCAGGACGCCAGCCAGAATCTGACCCACGATGCCGGGCTGCCCAAGGCGCTCGAGGAGTTCGTCGAAGACTTTGGCCGACCCGAACACCACGAGCATCGACAAGGGCAACTGCACTGAGTTGGTGTCGAGCGCCACAACCTAAGCATCCCAAATGACGCGAGCGTGAGACAATGTTTGCATTCATGGCCACGATTGTTCGCTGGATTCTTCTTGCGACGCTCAGCGGCGGGTGCTTCCTGCAAGCACAGGAAGCGAATCCGCTCAGCGCGGAAGTGAAGTGGATGTACGGCGTTATCAAAAGTAATCTGACCATGCTGGCGGAAAAAATGCCCGCCGAGAATTATTCCTTTCGTCCCACGCCCGACGTGGAAACGTTCGCTCGCAGGGTGGCTCATATCGCGGATGCGAACATGAGCGTTTGCACCGGACTTCAAGGCAACCGCAAATCGCTCGGAGCCGCATCGAAGACCACAAAACCGGAGCTGGTGGCGGCGCTGAAGGAGTCGTTCGCCGCGTGCGATGCCGTGTTCGACGCGCTCACCGACGCGAACGCGAAGGAGACGGTCAGCTCGCGCCTGGGCGGACCGTTTCCGCCGGATCCCATGCGAACGAGGCTCGCGACGCTCTATAACCTGGTGCGGCACTCGAACGAGATGTACGGCTACATGGCTGTTTATCTGCGATTGAAGGGAATCGTTCCGCCGACCAGCGCGCCGGAGTAGATGCTGGGTGGGGTTGACACGCGGAGGACCGCCGCCTATCCTATGCATAGGATAGCGAGGCATAAATGAATCTTCGCGGTACCCTTCCAACGCTAATTCTGGAAGCCATTGAGCGCCACCCTGACCATGGGTACTCCATTGCGCAGCGAATTAAGCAGCGCTCCAGCGGTGTTCTCGATTTCAAAGAGGGTACGCTTTACCCCGCGCTTCACAAGCTGGAGATGGAAGGCGCTGTGGAATCCTACGAAGAGTTCGAGGCGGGCCGTACGCGCCGCTACTACCGCATCACCAGGGCGGGCCGTGCTGAGTTAGCACAGGGGCGCAAGGAGTGGAGTCAGGTGTCTCGCGCGGTGACATTGATTTTGAACAAGGCCTGAAATGAATTCCCTCGAACAGTGGTTGGCGGGTGCGACGCGAGGTCTTTCCGCCGAGTCGGCCGCGCGGATTCGTGCGGAGATTCAACAACACTACGACTCGGCTTGCGAGGCCGGAGACGATGCGATTGCCGCGCTGGGCGATCCGCGGGCCGCAAATCGCGCGTATCGCAAAGTATTGCTGACCGAGTCGGAAGCGATGTTGGCTCCTGTCTTGACCCAGCCCAAACGGTCCCTTCGAAGCGTACTTGTGATCGGGCTGCTGGCCTCTCTCTGGCTCCTTTCACCTGTGCGTCCCGATCCAGGTTCCTGGCCTGTTCTGGCCGCGATTTTATCCTTGACAGCGGTTTACTGGCTCTATCCTGCCAAGACACTCGAGCGAAGCCGCGCCTGGGTGTTTATTCATGGGATCTGGACCGTTCTGGTGGTGGCGATCTCAGTCTGGTACCGAGGGTGGATGTATGCATTGTTTCTAGGCGCGGTGTGTTTCTGGGTCGGCTGGGTCTCAAGCTACCGGCGCTTCTCGATCTTCCGCAAACTGGCAGCCGGGCAAACC
This sequence comes from Bryobacterales bacterium, assembly GCA_037916615.1. GTDB lineage: Bacteria > Acidobacteriota > Terriglobia > Bryobacterales > Bryobacteraceae > Palsa-187. The sequence goes on along the minus strand of JBAIXM010000039.1, from coordinate 8,780 downwards.
TTCAGCCTGCTTCCAGAGGAGCCTCCATTGACGCACGCAGAGGCGATGTACTTGCACGCGCTCCAGAACGGGGAACGTTATGAGAATGCGTCCATTGCCTGCCTCTTCGTAATGCTTGCCGCGGGCTCGTTTGTGCTGCCCGCGACGTGTCTGCCGGCAGCGATTTGGATGGCTGGAGACTTTTTGGCGCGGCGCATTTTGCCCATCTACACGGAAGAAAGGAGCCGCTGGTTTCGCATAGCCAGGTGGACCACAATGGCCGCAGCAGCGGTGTTGCCGTTATTGTATGGCGCGCACGTCCTTCCCTTGCTTGGCGCAGTCTGGCTCGCGTCGTTTTTTTTGCTGTTCGACCTGAGAAGGATTGCGCTCCGCCGAAAGCTCCCGGCGTCGAAGTGGCCTCAAAGGTTGTACTGCTAAGAGAGCGGGCCGCTTAAACCGACGCGGCGTCGTCGATGGAGATCACGCGAGGCGAGCCGCGGTACAGCTCTTCTACCACCTCGGCGCGGTTTTCGAGCACCGCACGCTGGCTGATCGAGCCTTTATCCGTGAGTTCGTGCGCATCGATCGAAGGCGGCACATCTAGAATGATCGCCCGCACAATGCGGTTCGAGCTGCCCGTGCTCTGTTTCGCCATGCTGGCGAGCAATTCCTGAAACTTCGCGCGAACCTCGGGGCGGGCCAGCAATTCCTCCGGCGTGCCCGCTCCTGGCGACAAGTCACGGCACGCGTCGATATCCGGAAAGACCAGAACGCCGATGTAATCGCGATCTGCGCCGGCAATCACTACTTCCTTTGCGTAGGGCGCAAAATGAGCCAGGAAATTGACGCGCAGCGGGCCCACGCTGACCCAGGTCGCTGTGGACAGTTTGAAGTCCTCGGCGATGCGGCCGTCGAAGAGGAATCCTTTGCTGGGATCGGATTCGTCCACGAAGCGTAGCGCGTCGCCGATCTTGTAAAAACCTTCTTCATCGAACGCGGCCTTCGTGAGCTCCGGTTCATTCCAATAGCCGGGAGTGATGTTGGGGCCTCGCAGCCGGCACTCCAGTTTGCGGCCGGATGGAACCAGCTTTAATTCCTCGCCCGGGGCGGGAACGCCGCACTCTCCCGCGCGGCGCACATCCTTGCCGACCCACAACGCGAACGGTCCGGTTTCGGTGGCGCCCAGGCCGGAAAGCATCAGAATGCGCTCTCCGCAGGCTTGGATCGAGAGCTCCTGGAGCGCGTCCCAAACCTCTTGAGAAATACCAGCGCCCGCGTAGAACAGGGCTTTCAGGCGGCTGAAATAGTGCTGGCGGAGCTCCGGGTCTTTTCGCAAATGCGGGATGACCGCCTCGAAGCCCTTGGGCACGTTCAGAACGATTGTCGGGGCGATCTCGCGCAGATTGCGAAGGGTCTCATCGAACGCGCCGGGCACCGGCTTGCCCTCGTCGAGGTACAGCGTGCCGCCGTTGTAAAGGATCAGGCCGAAATCCTTGCTGCCGGCGAAGGTATGGTTCCACGGCAGCCATTCCAGGATGACCGGCGGCTCGTCTTCCACGAATGGCCAGCACTGCCGGACCTGCTCCTGATTGCTGGTCCAGACGCGATGCGTGTAAATGACGCCTTTCGGCATGCCGGTGGATCCGGATGTGAACAGAATTTTGAAGACGGTATCTGGCCCGACGCGAGCATGCGCTTCTTCGAGCGCAGGGCCGGCGGGGGCGGCGAGCAGATCCGCGAACATCGTCGCACCGGAGAGCGGATCGCGGGTGCAGACCAGTTCGGAATCCTTGGGCATCACCGCCTGAATCGCCTTGGAGTATTGCTGGCCGCTGGCGGCAAACACCAGTCCGGGATTCAGCACCTTGAAGATGTGCTTCAGCTTGCCGAAGTCTTTCGAGACCAGGGAGTATGCGGTCGAGATCGGCGAGTAGGGCACGCCTGCATACATCGCCCCCAGCCCCAGCAGCGCATGTTCCAGGTCGTTGCCGGACAGGATGGCGATCGGCCTCTTGGCAGACAAGGGCCGTTGGGCTATCGCCTGCCCGATCCGCCGCGCCTGCTCGGCCGCTTGCGCATAGGTGAGCCGCCGCCAGGCTCCCAGCTTTCCTTGCGCGTCGCGGAGTCGCTGCGCGATGAACGTGCGTTCCGGTGTGTGCGCAGCCCAGTGATCCAGGCGATCCGTCATCCGGCGCGGATACGGGCCAAGCTCCATGGTGGAGCGAACGTACATCGTTCCGTCGGGCTTGCGGTCTACAATTACATCCGTGGGCGCGAGACGGATTTCCCGAACAGGCAGAGGATTCGGCATGCAGACCTTCGATCTTAGCATCCACCCGGACTGGGAGGACGCTGAATCAGAAGGTAACGTGCGCTGCTTCGGCCAGGACCATGTCCCGGTAGACCGGAAGCGCCCAGCCCTCTTTAACCAACTGGTCGTATCTTTAAACGACTTTGTTGTAGTAGTCTTTCGGGCTCTTATATAGCTTCTTAAGCTGATCCTTCGGCAGAGCGGTTTCGAAGTTCCCGAGACCGCACAGTTGCGCGTCCGGGTCCTGGCCGTTAATGCGGCGCTCGGCGATGAAGTGATTCGCATTGGGAATCCTTGGCTCGGCCGCTTCGTTCGGAACGTGGAAGCTCTTCACCGGAACATCGACGTAGGTGCTGCGGATGCCGCCCCGCACGTTCCCGAACTCATCCAGCGCGAACAGAATGCCCTTTTCGCGATCGAGCTTCGGCTTGTTGTCCGGGTTGAAATCGACATAAAAGCGGTCGGCATGCGGAGGCACAACGCCTTTATCCACCCATGCGAAGAGCTTGTCGAGCGCAACGGCCATTTCGGCTCCCAGCGGATACCGGCTGATCGGATATTTGCAAGGATCGGGGTAATACTGGCCGGCGACGCGCGAATCGATATGCGCCATGCCGGCAAATTCGTAGACGCGCAGCTTGTCGTTATCGGGCTGCGTGGTCCCGTTGCCCGTGAAGGCCTCGCGCATGGTGGGCACCAGGATTGTGGGAACATCGATCGGCGGAATCTGGCCGTTGGCGCTGGTCGGCATGAAGCCGTCGTAGATCGGCTTCAGATCCGCAAGCCTTTGCGCCATGTGCGCGTTCGAGAGATAGTTCTGGGCTACAGCGGCCGATGCGGACGAACCGGCGAGGACCATCTTCCGGACGCCGAGGGCGCGTAGAGGGTTGTCCTGGCGGTCGGATTTGATGAGCGCCCCCACTTGCGCCAGGATGTCGTTCGTCGCCCCTGCCGGAATCACCAGGTCTTTGTAGCGCGCCTGATTCGCCGCGGCGAGTCCGGCGGGCGTAGTGGTCAAAATCTCCAGTCCAATAACGCCGGTGGTCATTGCATACGTCTGTGTGAAATGAAACACCCACGGATTGCCGCTTGGGTGCATGGATTCCGCGAGAATCAAGCCATTGAATTTGCTGGTGTCTTTCGGTTGCCGGATCACGATCCGCGTCCTATATGGCATGCCGCTGGATGTGGCGCCGGAGACAGAGTACTCTTTGGCCTCGTAGTTGAACTTTATGTAGACGTCTTTCGGAGGGATGAGAGTGCCCTGGGCGTCGTCGTAGTTATCCATGAAGGTTTCGAAGAACGGACCAGGGCCCGTAACCTCGATGGCCCCCGGTATCGGAGTGATCACCTGATTCACCGGAGCAGGCGCCGCCTGCGCCCCGCGACCGCGCCCGCCGCCCCGGCCAGCCGGATTCCCGCCCGCTCCCGGACTTTGTCCGGGCACCGGAATCGGCAATTGCCCCCAAACGCTCAAGGCCGTCGCGGCCGTGACAAATAGATTCAGTGCGATATGTCGTCGCCAAAGAGTCATCGCCCTCATCCCTTTCTCAGACGCGCTATCGGATGCTGTTCGCTTTGCTATCGAGGGGCTTATAGCAATGCGGCCCATTGTCGAAGCAATCGGGAACGACGATCTTCCTCCCATCCTGGAACACGATGCTGGTCCCGTTAACGTGGTTCGATCCGTCCTGCGCCTGGTAACCGTCGGCCGTGATCTCCGCGCCTACTGCGAACGACCCTTTCGCAAAGCCGCGCCTCGTCGCTGTGTTGGGCGGGAGAGTGTTCACGAGCCACGTGGTCACCTTGCCGTCCGGGCCGGCCACGTCCAGATGGACCACCACGTGCGGATTGGTCCATTCCACCGAGCTGACTTTGCCGACAAAATGGACCGGTTTGGTCTGATCGTATCCCGCGGAGCCGTGATGCGCCCAAATAGGCGCCGCGGCCACGAGTACTCCGATTAAGACGGAACGTGTGAGTCTCATCCGGAACCTCCCGTGTGGATTTCCGTACGACTGTCATTGTATATCCATCTATATCCGCCCACATCGGCACGCGGAATGTCATACTTGACAAACGAAGGAGAGCCACCATGCGTAAAACTACTGTTGCTGCCGCGGTCCTCATTACAAGCGCCGTATGCCTCGCGCAACCGGCCGGGATCACGCCCGAGATGATTAACCGGTCATTGCCGCTGGAAGGCGCGCCGCTCGCGATTCCTGGGCCCTATCAGGTCATCTCGGAAGCCGCGTTCGGATCGCCCGGGTTGCATGTGTACCGGCCTGCGGCCCTCGATGCGTTCCCCAAGAAGGATACGTTGCCCGTGATGGTCTGGGGCAACGGCGGCTGCGCGATCGACAGCACGCGCTACGGCGGATTCCTGACCACCATCGCCTCGCACGGTTTCCTGGTCATGGGCACGGTGCCTGAGGAAGGCGCCGGGCGGCGGCAGGAGTCGGCCGATGACGTGCGTGCCGCGATCGACTGGGCCGCGAAGGAAAATGGGCGAGGCGATTCGCCGCTGAAAGGCAAGATCGCCCTCGACAAGATCGCGGTCATGGGCCAGTCCTGCGGAGGATTTCTCTCGATCACGCTCGGCGCAGATCCGCGCGTGAAAACCATCGGCGTGTTCAACTCGGGCATAACCACTACGCCTCCCGCGGAAACGCAGGGCAAAGCCAAGGGCAAGGGCGGCGGCTCCCCGCAACCCGGTGCGGACGCGCTAACCAAGCTGCACGGGCCCGTGCTGCTCATCAATGGCAGTGTGCCCGACTTCGCCATGCCCTGGTCGGTAGCGACGTTTGAGGCGATCAACAACCTCCCGGTGTTCTACGGCTCCCGGCACAACGCCGGCCATACTGCGACCGTCTTTCATCCAGGCGGCGGCGAGTTCGCCAACGTCGCGGCCAACTGGCTGCTGTGGAGCTTCAAGGGCGACAAGAAAGCGGGCAAGATGTTCGTGGGCAAGAATTGCGATCTCTGTACGAATTCCAACTGGGACGTGAAATCGAAAGGGATCAAGTAGGTGAAATCATACATCGCTCTCGCGGCCGTCTTCGCTTGTGTGGCAGCCGCACAAAGTCCCTCGTCTTCCTTCCAACGCGGCAGCGGCAAGCAAAGCTGGCAGAGTCCCGGCATGAAGGACGTCCTGGCGAAGTGCAAGACTCCTCCACCGCCGTTCTCGATTCCCATCAGCCAGTCGGCGGACGCGAAAGGCGTGCCCCCGGATCCGGTTCTACCCGCCACGTCGGCCATTCCCGGAGTTCTCGCCGCGGGGCAATCGTGGAAGGTGGTCTGGTCGTGGGAAGGCAATAACGTCGACGGACCGATCGCGGGCGACAACGGCACCGTGCTGTTCGCCAACAACGATGCGGGCAACGTGATGCAGCTCGATCCCGCGACCGGGCTGGCCAAGATACTATACGGCAACATCAACACGGCCGGCGCGGTCTCCCGCGGCAAGAACGGCGCGCTGTTCGTCGCCGAACGCGGCCTTGGGTCGGACATTTTGCAGTTGGAGCCTCAGCGGAAGGTGCTGGCGAAGTCGTTCCGGGGCGAGCCGCTCGAGTGCGTCGGCGGCGTCATCAACGATTTATCGGCTGATGCGCGCGGCGGCGTGTACTTCTCGGTGACGGGCGCCGTGGGCAGCGGGGTGTTCTACGCAGATCCGAAGGGCGTGGTCTCGCAGTACGGGAACAACGTGCCTCTCGCCAACGGCATCATTTTGAGCCCCGATGAGAAAACGCTGTACGTGACCAACGGCGCTGTGGTCTTGGCGTTCGACGTGAAACCGGACGGCTCGCTCGCCAACCAGCGCGAGTTTGGCAAGCTGCAGGGCGGCACGGGCGGCGACGGCTCGGCGGTCGATCAACAGGGGCGCGTGTATGTCGCGACGGGCAAGTCGGTGGATGTATTCGCGCCGGATGGCAAGTTCGTCGGCAGCATCCCGGCCGCGCAGGGCACGCACGGGACCTTCTTCGGCGGCCGCGATAAGAAGACGCTGTTCGGCATCGTGTTCTACGGTTCTTGGGGAACCCCGAGCGCGCGAAACCGTATCATCGCGATTCCGACCATCGCGCAGGGTTATACGGGCCGGGCGAAGTAGTTGTCGAGGATCACGATTCGAACGGGTCCACTACCGGCATCCCGACTTTCAGGAAATTGGTTTTGTTTCGTGTCGCAATCGTTAAGCCATGCACCATCGCCGTTGTGGCGATCAAGCTATCCTTGATTGGCATCGCCTTTCCCGTGGCGCGAAGACGCGCCAGCAACTCCGCCCATTTCAAGCCCATGTCGGCATCCCATGGCAGGCAGTGAATACGCCTGACCCCACTGTCGAACCAGTGTTCGAGCGCCGTACGTTTCCTTCCTTTCGGAAGAATCAGGATCCCAAAGCGCAATTCCCCAAGAACGACGGGATCCACAGCGATATCCGGTTCGTTTTCACGAAGCCATCGAATCACATGTGGATCGGGTGTCGCCTTGGTAGGCTCACTCAGAACGTTGGCGTCAACGAGGTACTTCACAAAGTGTCTGTCGACTCAGATTCGATGGGCCGATAGTAACCCTTCTGTGGGCAGGCAAGCAGCCAGTCGATGACGCCCTTGTTTTGGCCCATGGTCCGCCGGACCAAGCGGTAGTCCCCACGATCGATCCGTTCGACGTCGAACTCCTGCCCCGGCTCAATGCGATCCATCTGCCGGAATTCCGCGGGCAGGACGATTTGGCCCTTAGAGGAAATCGTCGTCTTCACTTAGGTAAGATATCGTCTTACCTAAAGGGTGTCAAGCCTGGTTTACTCATCCGAAATACGAACAGCTCAAACAAACCGGCGTTATTGCTTCTCTTGGCCGTGCAGTTCCTTGCCGTCGTTCGCCGGAGGAGGCGGCGGCGGTGCAGCTTTGGGCGCACCTGGACCCCTACCGCGGCCGAACGCAGGCGGAGGAGCGTCCGGCATCTTCTCCGTTCCTCCGACCTTCAGTGCCATGAATCGAGTGCCGGTGGCGAACCCGATGTACTGCGTGCCATCGACCGTGTACGTGACCGGCGGAGCGCCTCCTGGCAGATTGAACGGCAGCGCCAGCACTTCGTCGCCCGTATCCGCCTTGTAGGCGTACAGCGTCGTGCCCGCGACCTGGAACACGAGATTGCTCGCCGTGGTCATCGTGCCGCCCCCCGACGAGCCGCCGCGTCCCGGCTTCACCCACTTGATCTGGTTCGTCCTGGGATCGCGCGCCTGCAGCCCGCCGCGGCCCACGTTGTCGGGGCCCCAGACCGGCATCGGCGTGGTTCTTTTATCCTGACCGCCGCGGCCCAATCCATGCGCGCCGCCGCCCGCCTTCGGATCGGGCTCCTTGGCGGCGTTGAACGTGTAGCTTCCCGCAGAGTACGGCAGGTACACCAGCCCGGCGTTCGGGTTGTAGGACATCGGCGCCCAGTTGTGCGCGCCGCCGCCGCCCGGATAGATCACCACCGAATTGGTCTGATCGTAATAGGCGTCCTGATTGATGATCGGCTTGCCGTTGTTCTTCTTGTCGAAGCCCGTGGCCCAGTTGATCGGCACGAACGGCTCGGCCGAGATGAACTGTCCGTTGGTGCGATCCAGGATGTAGAACACGCCGCTCTTGGGAGCTTGCATCACCACCTTGCGCGTTCTGCCCTCGATCTGGATATCGGCCATGATGAAGCCGCCCACAGAGTCGAAGTCCCAACTGTCGGTGGGGACCGTCTGGTAGTACCACTTCAACTTGCCGCTGTTCGCGTCCACGGCCACGATCGAGCAGGTATAGAGGTTGTCCCATTTGCCCCACTCCGATTTCGGGATGCCGCGCATCTCCTGCGGCCACGGCTCCGCGTTGCCCGTGCCGGCGATCACCAGGTTGGTATCGGGATCGTACACCAGGCCGTCCCAGACCGAACCACCGCCGCCGTACTTCGCCCAGTCGCCGGTCCAGGTCTTGGCCGCCTTGGCCTGAGCGTCGTCTTCAGGAGTTTTGCCTGGAGGCGGAGGAACCGTGTGGAACTTCCATGCGAGCGATCCGTCTTTCAGGTTGTACGCCGCGAAGAAGCCGCGAATGAAGTATTCGCCACCGCCCACGCCGACCACCACTTTATCGCCCGCGATGCGCGGCGCGATGGTCAACGAGTAGTACTGATTAATGTCCGCGATCCTGCTCTGCCACAGTTCCTTGCCCGTCATGGCATCGAGCGCGATCAGCCGGGCGTCGTTCGCAGCGAGGATGAGCTTCCCGTCCGAGAGCGCCAGCCCGCGGTTGTGTGTGCCGCAGCACATGTGGCTGGGCGTGATCGGATCGATCTTGGCGTCGTACATCCACTTTTGTTCGCCGTTGCGCGCGTCGAGCGCATACACGACGCTGTTGTCCACCGTTTGATAAATCGTGTTGTTCCACACCAGAGGCGTGCCTTCCGTGCCGCCGCGTCCTCCCGGAGCGCCTGGAGCAGCGGGAAGCGGAGCTGACCATGCCAG
>JBAIXM010000038.1:0-30330 GCA_037916615.1 Bryobacterales bacterium | reverse complement strand
GTAGGGCGATTTTCACGATCCGTTAGGGCGCGGAGCTACTCGTAACGGAGCGCTTCGACCGGATTCACCGCAATCGCCCGCCGGGTGGGAACAACGCAAGCCAGGAACGTGACGAGCGCCAGCATGGCCGAGACCGCGACATAGGTCAGGGGATCCGTTGCCGTAATCTCGTAAAGCGACGACGCGAGATAGCGCGTGACTGCCAGCGCGCCTGCCAGCCCCAGCACCAGCCCTGCTCCCAGCAGCGCCACCGACCTCCAAGCCACGATGCGAAGAACATCGCCCGCCCTTGCTCCGAGAGCCATGCGAATGCCGATCTCTCGTGTCCGCTCGGCCACGGAATACGCCATCACTCCGTAGATGCCGATCGCGGCAAGCACCGCGGCGATACCTCCGAAAATACTCAGCAGCAGAACGTAAAGCCGCACATAGCGCACCTGCTGATCGAGATAATCCTCCACAGTCCGGACGTTCGCCACCGGATGCGCATGATCGACCTCGGCCACGGCTTGGCGCACGCCCTGGACCATGCTTAAAGGCTTGCCTTGAGTCCGCAGCACGAAGAACATGCCCGCTCGCACCGAATAGCCGGCGCCCATCCAGCGGGGAGTCTGCTGAAGGTAAGGAACGTAAATGGCGGGCCTGATTTGCCGCTGCTGGCGGTTCATGCGGATGTCGCTGACCACTCCGACAATCTCCCGAAGCGGCTCATCGGGGACATAGTCGAGCCGGATCTGCTTGGCGATGGGACTCTCGTTCGGCCAATACCGCTTTGCCATGGTCTGATTGATTACCACGACGTACGGAGCGCTGGCGGTATCGCGATCGTTGAATTCGCGGCCCTGAATGACCGGGCTTCGCAGCGTCGCGAAGTAATCCGGAGTGATCGCGATGTAGCTGGCCGTCTGCGACGGTTGCCCGTTCGCGTCCAAGGGAGGCGTGGGCCGCCCCAGAATCAGGAAACCCATATTCAATGCGCCCGCCAGCGGGGGCGTACCGGCGCCCGCGACGGACAGCACTCCCGGCACACTCTTCAGCCGCTCGTAGACGTGGGTGAACGTGAGCGTAGTGACGGGAAGCACGTCCCATAAACCTGCATTGCGATATCGCGCGTAGGGCTTGATGGCTTCGTCGCGGGAAAAACGGAAATCGAACGTCAAAAGATCTCTGGGATCCGCGCCCAGCGCGTTGTTCTGAATTCGCAGAAAGCTGTTGATCATTAATCCGGCGCCGATCAGGAGCGTCAGGGCCATCGCGATTTGCAGAACGACGAGTCCGCTCCGGACGCGCTGGCGGACCACTCCATCGGTTCCGCCGCGAGTCGTCTCCTTAAGTGATCCCGCCAAGTCCGGATTGGAGGCTTGCAAAGCGGGCGCGATCCCGAAGATGAGCGCGGCCAGGATCGACATCAACAGCGTAAATCCCAGCGTGGTGGCATCGAGTGAAAGCTCACTCAACCGGGGAAATCCGGGCGGCGCCGCAGCGACAAACAGCCGCAATCCTCCCCACGCCAGAACGATTCCCATCGCGCCCCCCAACAGAGCAAGCGGCACATTTTCAGTGATCAACTGCCGGACGATCCTCGCGCGGCCGGCTCCGATCGCCGTGCGGACGGCTACTTCTGTCTTTCGCGAAGCTGCGCGCGCCAGCAGAAGCCCGGCCACGTTCGCGCAGCCGATCAACAGCACGATCGCCACCGCGCCCTGAAGAAGCAGCAACGGGGAACGGAGCCCCCCGTACAACGATTCGGTCATGGTTTGGACCACCACGCCCAGGTTCTTATCGCGCGCATCCGACGCAGCCATTTGCGCCATCAGGCCGTCCATTTCGGATTGGGCCTGCCGTATGTCCACTCCCGGCCGGAGCCGCGCCGCCATCCCCGACGTGTATTGCGTGCTCGCCATCTCCGTGCGAGTCCAGTTCATGGGGGTCCAGAAATCCGCCTCTTCGTCGAACACATAAAAATTGGGCGGCATAACACCGATAATCGTCTTGTCGACTCCGTCCACTCGCAGAGTCTGACCGATCACGTTCGGGTCCCCGTTAAAGCGGCGCTGCCAGAATCGATGACTGATCAGGAATACCGGCGCGGGCTCATCAATCGGGTTTTCGTCATCGGCAAGCACTCGTCCGAGAACGGGTCTCACACCCAGCGTCTTGAATACGGACGGTGTGAAGTTCTCGCAATCGACGCGCTCCGGCGGCTGGCCGTGTTCGTCCGATCCGATGTTGCAGACGTTGTTGCGAATCAGCCCCACGGCTTCAAACGATTTCGCCCGTTCCTGCAGGGCGAGGAAATTGTACGCCGTGATGCCGTCGCGCTGATCTTTGTGATCGAGAGGGACGGACCAGAGCATCGCCAGGCGGTTGGCATCCGCATAGGGAAGCGGGCGCAGCAGCGTGGTGTTGATCAGGCTGAAAATAACGGTATTCGCTCCGATGCCCAGCGCCAGGGAGAGCGCAGCGATGATGGTGAAGGTTGGCTTTCGGAGAAGCATCCGGCAGCCGAAGAGGAGATCCTGACGAAGAGTAGTCATAGGCCGCCCTCGCAGTCGGTCGTGTTGGTTATTATGACGCAGGAGCCTCCAGGTTACTTCCGTTCATCCCTTTATATTTCACGGGGAGCGTGCAACCCCCATGACATGTCGCGGGAGTAAAAATATCGGTTAAAACCTAGGGCTAGCCCTAGTATTTTGATGACAACTTCTCTATAATCGATCTCGCCGCGTAAGGAAAAAGCAACAGGAGGAATGGGGATGCTTAGCCGACGGCGATTCCAGCTCACACACTCAACCTTGGGCTACCTTCTGGCTGACAGCGGTCAGCATAAATGGGTAAACGTTCCCGCCGGGGCAGTGCTTCGCGTGATCTGCGGGCCCGCCGTGGGCGAGGAGGATCAGACGGTGCAGGTGCGCTGGGAAGGCCGGCACTTAGTCATGTTCGCCATCGACTTAATAGCGGACGGAATCGAGCTTGGTGACGAAGCCCCGTTGCATCGAGTTATTAAAGCGGGCGCGTGAAATGGAATACCGAATAAATCTCCCGACCATGGTGCTTGCCGGCTCCGATAACCATCAGGCGGCAGTCACGATTCCCGCCGGAACGTTGATCGAAGTTCTCGGCCCGGTCGAGCGTGACGATCGGTTTCTGGTGGTGCGCGCCGGCGACGAGCAGTTTCACGTTTTCGCTTCCGATCTCGCGGCCCGGGCAGAGCGGGTTTCCCGCGAGCCGGCGCGGGGCTCCACGGAGGAGAGCCCCGCGCTAGAAAGCGATGGGGATCAGAGAACCGCGGCGAAAGCCGGGGCCAGGAGTGTGCCGTAGCATTCGAACGTTAGTAATCTGGAAAACTGGCGGAGGAAGAGGGATTCGAACCCCCGAGCACCTCACGGCGCTAACGGTTTTCAAGACCGCCGCCTTCAACCACTCGGCCATTCCTCCAATACCATCCTACATAGTTCCGCGGCTTCGCTCGTGCAAGATCATCCAGTTGATTCCAAACCGGTCCCGGACCTGGCCGAACCGTGATGCAAAGAATGTCTCCTCCATCGGCATCAGCACTTGTCCGCCATCGGAGAGAGCGGAGAAGATTCTCTGCGCTTCGGCGTCGCTGTCCACCCCGAGCGTGAGATACGCGCTTCTCATCGGCTCAGCCTTAGGGATGTCAGCTGCCATTAGTTCCGTTCCGCCGATGGAAATGCGCCCGTGCAGCACGGCATCCTTCCACTCCGGCCCCAGTCGGCTGGGCGCGGGCGACTGGGCGTGCGTCATCACCATTCCGATTTTTGCGCCCAGATGTTTTTCGTAATACCGAAACGCCTCCATGCAGGTTCCGGCGAAGTTTACATACGTACTGATTTTCACGCCTCAGGCTCCTTTCCCGCCTGCGATTTGCGTCAGCCGTGCATCGATGCCGTCCAGTCTCCGCGCGATCTCGGCGAACTGAATGTCTTCCTTGGGCGGCTCTTTTCGCTTGATCGCGAAAGTCCCGCTCGGCTCCAGAATGCATTCGTCCACTTCTTCGAGCGCGGAAAAACCCTGGCGATGGAGAACCGTCATCAGTTCGGAATGCGTCAGCAGTTCGCGTGCCAGGTTCTTATGAACCACTTTTCCCGCTTGAATTAACGCGGTCGATTTTCCTTCCACCACCTGATCGAGCCGCCGGTGGCGGAACAGGAATCGCACGACCAGATAATTCACGGCCAGCAGGGTGAACGCTCCGATCAGTCCCCCGGTGACCGAGTTATCGTTTCCGATGATCGCGTTCTGTACCGTGTTCGAGAGCGACAGCAGCACCACTAGGTCAAACGGATTGAGTTGCGCCAGCTCGCGTTTACCGAAAATCCGCAGCAGCACGACCAGAGCAAGGTAAACGACCACCGGACGAAGCACCTTTTCGAGCAGCGGCACCGCCAGGACGAACATGTCATTCCACATGGAACGATTATCGCCGGATAGAGCCCTGGATCAAGTCGCTAGCTTCTCGAGAGCGTCTTCCAGCCGCTGGGGGCGCTGCAGAACACCCGCGAACAGATCGCCCACGCGATCGAAACGCGCCATCGCGTTTCCCATGTGAAACTGCTCCGGCCGGAGCCGCGGCGTGACTTCATGCCAGGCGAGGGGTGTCGATACGGGCGCGCCCGGATACGCTCGCACGGCGTACGGCGCCGAGATGGTCTTGCCTTCCCCGATCTGCATCCAGTCGAAATACACTCTGCCCTTTTCGCGCTTGGCTACCGCGCGCGGCGTGGTGAACAGGTCCGGACGCTCGTGAACCGCCATGGTCGCCAGCAGTTCCGCGAAGGAGCGAACCTGGTCGTAGCTGTAGCGCGGTTCCAGCGGCACGAAGATGTGCATTCCATCCCCGCCGGTGGTCTTGGGAAAACTCTCCAGTTCCGCGCGGTCCAGTTTCTTGCGCACGAGCAGCGCGGCCTCGACAATCTTCTCGTAGCCGCACTCCTGCGGGTCCAGGTCGATCAGCATGTAGTCGGGATTCTCCAGTGACCCGATCCGGCTCATCCAGGGATTGTGATCGATGCAGCCCAGGTTCACCAAAAACAGCAGCGTCGCCCGGTTCTCGCCGATCGCATACCGGATACCGTCGGCGATATCGGTGCGAAGCCACTTGGGGAAGCTCGGAGCGACTTCCTTCTGGAAGAAGAACGGCTTGTCGATCCCGTTCGGATACCGTTTGAGAGAAAGCGGCCGGTCTTTGAGGTGCGGCAGGATCAGCGGAGCCGCGGCATCGTAGTAGTTCAGCAGATCGCGCTTTCGATAGCCGTCCTTCGGATAGAAAACCTTGTTCAGGTTCGTGAACTTCAGGCGATGGCCGTCGATCACGAGGTTCGCTTCGGTCCAGGATGGATCCAGCAGCGAGGCGTGCCGCGCCGGAGGCTCCTTGACCGGGTCCGCGGCGCCATTCTGCCGCACGCACTCGGACGGATCGATGTCCGGACGGAAACCCATCCAAACCGGAGCGCGCAGGCGGCCGTCTTCGGTCCAGTTCGCGAATTTCACCTCGCAAACCAGTTCCGGACGCACCCAGGTGACGTCCTTCTTGGGCAGGTTCTTGTCGGGCTCCAGCGGGCATCGTTCAGTCGCCAGCGGAGCGAGCTTGTCGTAGATCGTCTTCATGGTCTTGCGATCGAAGCCCGTGCCCACATTACCGGCCCATTTGAGTTTCCCGTGGTCGTAAATTCCCAGAACCAGCGCGCCGAAGTGATCGCGCTCGCCTTCGGTGAATCCGCAGAGCACGAACGAATCCGTGGCGTGGATCTTGTATTTCACCCAGTCGCCCGTGCGCCGCGATTCGTAGAAGCTCGAAGCGCGTTTCCCGACGATCCCCTCGACTCCTTGCTGCTTGGCGGCCTCGAACAGCGCGCGCCCGTCTGTGAAGTGTTCCGAGTAGCGGATCACGTCATCCGGCTTGAGGATCTCCTTGAGCAGCCGTTTGCGTTCCAACAGAGGGAGTCCGCGGAGATCGCGGCCGTCGAGATACAACAGATCGAACAGGTAAATCACTACCGGATGATGTTTGGCCAGCGTGGCCACGGAGCCTGCATCCGAAACGTTAATCCGGCGCTGGAGTAGCTCGAAGCTGGGCACGCCGCGCTCGTTCAGGGCTGCGATTTCGCCATCCAGAATGGCGTTATCGGCGCGCACGTGATGCGGAAGGATCGACAGCTCCGGATACTGGCGGTCGATCGCGTTGCCGTTTCGCGAGATCATGCGGACTTTCCCGTCCTGGACGTAGCACAGCGCCCGGACGCCGTCCCACTTCACCTCGTATAGCCAGTCGCCGCTTTCGGGAGGCTCGCCGCGGCCGATCTGGGCCAGCATCGGCGCGATGTTCGCCGGCAAGGCGGCAATTGACTTCTTTTTGACGCTCGTCTTAACGGCCTCAAGCCCGCGGGCGATCTCCTCCTGGGTGCGGCCAGTGAGAACGCTCACCGCGTGATCCTCGGGATTCCACCCGGGCTGGGCGGCGCTGTCTTTCTTCTTGAGCAGCAGCCATTCATTGCCCTTGCCGCGCTTGATCTTGACCAGCGCGAACTCGCCGGAGATCTTTTCGCCATGAATCCGAAACTTGAAATCGCCGCGCGCAAGCTGTTCTTCAGCCGAGGCATCGCCCAGAAGCTCATAGGTGCCGCGATCCCACAGCATCACGCTGCCTGCGCCGTAGTTACCGGGCGGAATCACACCTTCGAAGCCGCCGTATTCGATCGGGTGATCCTCCACCATCATGGCGAGCCGCTTTTCGCCGGGATCGAGCGTCGGTCCCTTCGGCACCGCCCAGGATTTGAGCGCCCCGCCGGATTCCAGCCGCAGATCGTAGTGCAGTCGAGTCGCGCTGTGGCGCTGGACACAATAATTTCGCGAGCCGCCGGTACCCGGCGCCTTCGCCGCCGGAGCCGGTTCGGGGGTCCGGTCGAAGTGCCGTTTTTCGGAATAGCGCTTAAGGGACATTGAGACAAAACAGCCCTAGAATGTTTGCGCTATAGTAGGAAACGAATCTTTCGGGCGAGGTATCAAACAGCATGGCTGCAACGGTTTGGAAAGGTCATCTCACCTTCGGACTGGTTTCCTTCCCAGTCAGATTGTACAGCGCCGCCCGCGGCGAAAGCATCAGTTTTAACCAGCTCCATAAGTCCGACGGTTCGCGGATCAAGCAAATGATCTACTGCGCCGCCGAGGACAAGCCCATCCCGCGCAGCGAGATCGTTAAGGGCTACGAATACGAAAAAGACCGCTACGTGGTGATCGAGGACGAGGAAATCAAGAAGGTTGCTCCCGCGACCGCCAAGGTCATGGAGATCCAGGAGTTCGTGAAGTCCGACCAAGTGGATCCGATCTATCTGGAAACCTCCTACTACATGGCTCCGGACGAAGCCGGCGAGAAGCCGTACGCCCTGCTGTTCGATGCGCTGAAGAAGACCGGCTACGTGGGTGTCGCCAAGATCGCGATGCACAACCGCGAGCACATCGTGATCCTGCGACCGGGAAAGAACGGCGTCCTGCTGCACACGATGTACTACAGCCACGAAATCCGGCAAGTGGACGAGTTTCGCACCGACTTGAGTCTGGTGAAGGAGAAGGAACTGACGCTGGCCACCAGCCTCATCGAAGCGCTTGCCGCCGATTTCGAACCCGAGAAGTATCACGACGATTACCGCGACAACCTGCTGAAGATGATTGAGGCCAAGAAGCAAGGGCAGGAAGTCGTGGCGACTCCCGAACCGAAAGAAGCCAAGGTGGTCGACATCATGGAAGCGCTCAAGGCGAGCCTGGCGGCAGCGAAGAAGCCCGCGGCATCGGCCAAGGCCGTGGAGCCCGCGGCGGAAGAAGCTCGTCCGGCGCGGAAGCGGGCCAGAGGATAGGTCAGAGCGCGTTGAGAAACGCGATCAAATCCGATTCCTCTTCAGCCGAAAGGCTCAAGCCGAATCTCTGCTCATAGAATTTCAGGACGTCGTTTAGCGTCTGGGCGGAGCCGTTGTGAAAATACGGCGCGCGGCTCGCGAGTCCTCGCAGGACGGGGCCCTTTAACTTGCCGATATCTACCCACTTCCCGGTAATCAGCGCCCTGCCAGGATCGGTAGTCTGCACAATGGCGTTTGTGACCTTATTCACCAGCGTGAAGACCGGAAGATAGCTGTGATCCAGCGGGTTATTGACGTCCGCAACTCCGATGTTCAGCGGAGTGGAAACCGAATGATTCCCCACATTGGGCGTATCGTGGCAGGTTCCACACGTACCTGAGAAGGAAGCGGGCATTCCGGCAACATCGTTGATCCCGGCGACGCCGAAAATCGTGATCGGCTTGGAGTTGAACAGCGCCTGGCCGCGGGCGATGCTGGCCTGCTGGCCCCAAGAGTTGTTCCAACCGTCATAGAGGTTAAAGATCTTGGGATTGAACGGCGCCCCTGTCGGATTCAGGCCGAAACTAGCGGGGAAGGAGTCGTTGACACCAATAAAAAATGGTTGGACTGCGAGCGTCTCCGGGCCGCCGCTTGCACCGCTGCGATTCAAGGGACCGGCTTTCGTCTCGAGCGCCTGCGCGGTGTACAACCCGAGCTCAAAATCGACGATCGCTTGCAGTTGAGCATCGCTTGGCGCGGACCCTTGTGCATGCCCCATGGTGGCGTCCATGGCTTGATGCTTCAGATCCGCGATTAGCTGTCCCGTATCGGGATATGTGATTTTCTGGGTGTCCGGAGGAGTCGATTCCCGGCCGTCCCACATCACGGTGCTCAGGAATCGTAAATTCGTCGCGGGTAGAGGGCGGCGATACACGGCAAGATTTGAAGCGTCGTTGCATCCATAGGGGTTGGAAACGCTTTGTACAAAAAACTCAGCGTCAGCCGGAACCGGCAAAGTGATTCGAAGTAAGCCCCGGCTGAGCAGAAGACTGTAGGCCTGCCGGCGGCCTTCCACTGTCGATGTGTCGATGTTGTGGTCGCAAACCGAGCCGTCGTTTGTTCGGAAGATCGGATCCAGCCCTTGGGTCTTTAGAAACCGTTGTTGAATTTCAGCGGCCGAGACGGTCCAACTGGTGGAGGGGGTGTGACATGTCGAGCACGAACGCCCATTCGTGCCCAACGATTGAAAGAAGGCGCCGTCCAGGCGAAACGGGCCCTGGCTATTGGCGTTGTACGTTTCCGAATAGCCGCTGCCATTCGCGAACGGTTGCAAGTTGGGAATGGAATCGGCTGCAACGATTGCTGAGATCGCGGTTACAGCGAAGCCAATCAGGGCAACGCCAATGATCTTCACTTTCCTGCCTCCCCTAGAACCGAGTTACGACGATGGGTCATCCTAGCACGCCTTCTCCAAACTGCAAATAGACTTAGGGGTCTTCCCGTACCAGGTTCGCAGGCCGCCACTGCTGAACGGCTTATTTGGCCGCTTTAAACAACTCCTCGGCATACATCGCGCCCGCCGGAGTGTCCTCATGTTTGAAGAAGACGTACACGTCCCGGTCCCGCGCCAGCATTCCGCGCACACGCTCCGCGATCACGGCACGCTCCTCTGTCGAATAGTCCTCCTTCCGCAGCCGGACGTAGACGAATCCTGCCGTAAGCACCTCGGGCACCTCGAATTTCTCCGACTCGGCCAGGCACAACGCGATCCCGTGCTTCTCGAACAAGCGGTACACGTCGTCCATCAGCCATGAATTGTTCCGGAACTCAAAAGCGCAGCGGATGTCGTGCGGCAGCTTCTCCACGAACCCCGTGAGCAGTGGCAAGTCGACCTTCAGGTTCGGCGGCAACTGGAACAACACCGGACCCAGCCTGCGGGTGGCCCGCAGCGGATCGATGGCGCGGAAGAACACTTCGGTGAACTCGGACTCCTTCAAGCGCAGGATGTGCGTAATCCGCTGATGGGCTTTCAACGCAAACGTGAATCCTTCGGGCGTGGCGGTAATCCAATTCTCCAGGGTGCTTCCCTTGGGAAGCTGGCGGAACGTGTAATTGATTTCTACGGCGTTCAGCCGGCTGGCGTAATGTTTCAGGAAGTCTTTGGATGGCAGCTTGGCCGGATAGAAATCGGGTTTCCAACTGGAATAAGCAAAGCCGGAGGTGCCTGCGAAAAGAGTGGCCATCTATCGCAGGCTACACTGAAATGACATGGCGGCACGAGGATTAGGAATGCCGGGGATGGGACACGGCGACCGCGCCACGCGGCGCTCGGAGGATACATCTCCAGCGGCTTCGGGCAAAAAACGCCAGCCCGGTTTCCGGGATGTCTGGCCGCAGCTTCGCGAGCTGGTAATTCCACGCCGCAAGATCATCGCGTTCGGATTTGTGCTGATGATCATCAACCGGCTGAGCGGGCTGGTCCTGCCGTTTTCCACCCGGTATCTGATCGACAACGTCATCGGGAAAAGTCAGTTGTACCTGCTGACTCCTCTGGTGCTGGGAATCCTGGCGGCGACGCTGATCCAGGGCGTGACTTCGTTTTCCCTGACGCAAATTCTTTCCAAGGCTGGCCAGCGGCTGATCGCCGAACTGCGCCAGAAGGTCCAGAGGCACATCGGCCTGCTGCCGGTCGCCTACTACGACACGAACAAGAGCGGCGTGCTGGTTTCGCGCATCATGACCGACGTCGAAGGCGTGCGGAACCTCATCGGCACGGGACTGGTGGATTTTGTGGGCGGCCTGATGACCGCGGTGATTTCGCTGGTGGTGCTGCTGACCATCAGCCCGATTATGACCGCGGTGACGGCTCTTTCCGTGGGCCTATTCGCTTTCGCGTTGAGCAAAGCCTTCACCAAGATCCGGCCGGTATTCCGCGAACGCGGCAAAATCACGGCCGAAGTCACAGGACGCTTGACGGAATCGCTCGGCGGCGTGCGCGTTGTTAAGGGCTATCACGCCGAAGAACGCGAAGCCCAGGTCTTCGGCAAGGGAGTTCTACGGCTGTTGGACAACGTCTTCAAGTCTCTGACCATGGTGTCCGTCATGAGCCTGTCCTCCACCGTGCTGATGGGCATCGTCAGCGCCGCGATCATGTTCGTAGGCGCGCGCCAGATCTCCGCAGGGCATCTCACGCTGGGACAATTCGTGATGTTCACCACGTTCCTGGCGTTTCTGATCGCTCCCGTTTTCCAGGCCGTCGGAATCGGGACGCAATTGACGGAAGCATTCGCCGGCCTCGACCGAACGCGCGAAGTTCTAAGCGAACGTCCGGAGGATCGCGATCCGCAACGGACCGTAGCCATCGGCCCCATTGACGGGAGAGTCGAATTCAAGGACGTGAGCTTCGCCTACGAAGCCGGCAAACCCGTGCTGTTCGACGTGAGCTTCGACGCAGAGCCGGGCAAAGTAACCGCTCTGGTGGGATCCTCCGGATCCGGCAAATCGACCATCATTAGCCTGGTTGCGGCGTTCCATACGCCCACGTCGGGAATGGTTACCGTCGACGGCATCGATCTGTCTACCGTTCGGCTGGATACTTACCGCACCCAGTTAGGCGTCGTATTGCAGGATACGTTCCTGTTCGATGGAACGATCGAAGAGAATATCGCCTTTGCGCGTCCGAATACCACCAAGGAGCAGATTCTCGAAGCCTGCCGCATCGCCCGCGTGGACGAGTTTGCGGAGAAATTCGAAAAGAAATACGACACCGTGGTAGGCGAGCGCGGCGTGAAGCTTTCGGGCGGGCAGCGCCAGCGCGTCTCCATCGCGCGCGCGATCCTGGCCAACCCGCGCATCCTGATCCTGGACGAAGCCACGTCAAGCCTCGATTCGGAATCCGAGGCGCTGATTCAAGAGGGGCTGCGATACCTGATGCAAGGCCGGACGACGTTCGTAATCGCCCACCGGCTTTCGACTATCCGCCGCGCCGACCAGATTCTGGTGGTGGAGAACGGCCGAATTGTCGAGCGCGGCACGCATGAATCGCTGTTCGAGGAACACGGCCGCTACTGGGATCTTTACACCCGCCAGCATGGCCTGGAAGCAAATCTGTTCCTGGCCCCCGGCGAGGGCGACACGGTACCTGACGAGACTGCCGCCGCGCGTCAGGCTCGGGAAGCGGGCGCCGTGACGGAAGCGATGCGCCTGCTGCGCGGACGATAGCTTTCTAGAAGCCGATCCCGAACAGCACCGCGACCTGATTGCGGTTCGATTGCACCTGGCCATCAAATGTCCGGAACGCCCAGCCGGTGTAGCGGATTTCGGGCGACACTTTGATCAGGAGCAGATTAAATTCGAGCCCGCCGCCAACAACGATTCCGTAATTCGAGCGGTGATTCAACGAAGCCAGGTTGATGTCCGTCAGCCGGCTGAAGCTCAAGCCTGCGTCGAAATACGGTTTCACCAGGGGCACCGGAAAGCGATGCTTCACCAGGATCGGGAATTCCCAGGAACTGGCGGCTGCGCCGAACGCCCCAATTCGGAAGTCGTAACTGCGATACAGCGCATCGACCTCCACCGCCATCCTGGCGGGCAATCGGATCTCGACGTATGGGCCAACCAGGTAACGCGGAGCGTCAGCAGAAAACGGGCCAAGGTCCGGAAAATTAGACACCGTGAACGCGTCCGTGGCCGGGACTCCGACTTTCAATCCGGCGCCCAGAGGCTGCGCCGCCGCACCCGCCGCAACTAAGAGAAGAGAAACAACCGTTCTTGGAAGCATCCTCCTTACACTCTAGACTGCGGGCCCATGTTCGAAGCAAATGCGAGCATCGGCGGTCCCAGCGTGCGATGTTTCAGCCGGCGCTTAGAGCCTGTTTCCGGCGTGCTTCTCTGCACGTCGACAGCCGGCGATGGAGCACCGAACCGGATCACCGGCGCCGTGCGATGGCGGCTATGAGCGAGGATCGCCACGGCCACGAGGATGGCCAACGCAATCGCCTGAATTAGAAGAGTGACCTTCCGCATGCCGCTGGCAATGGCATGTGGCGTTCCGCAGCCAAATCTCTGATTTTGCGAGCGGCGCCGCAGGCGCAGTTTCACATGTGTGCACAGGGCGCACAGTTACGGCTGATTCCGGGCAGCCTGGGCGGCCAGCTCGTCGGCGCGATTGTTGTCGTCGTGATCGGCATGCCCTTTGGTCCAGGTCCAGCGGATGTTGTGCCGCGATACCTCCTGGTCCAGTTCCTCCCACAGGTCTTGATTCATCACCGGCTTTTTCGCGCTAGTACGCCAGCCGTTGCGCTTCCAGCCGTGAATCCACTTGGTGATCCCGTTCTTCACGTACTCCGAATCGGTGATCACTTCCACCTGGCAGTCCTCTCGGAGAGCCTTCAGGCCCTGGATCACCGCCGTCAGCTCCATCCGGTTGTTTGTGGTGTGGGGCTCCGACCCGGCGAGTTCGCGCTTGTGGTGGTTGTAGCGCAGAATGCTCGCCCAGCCTCCCGGACCTGGATTTCCCAGGCAGGCGCCGTCCGTGATCAACTGGACCTGCTTCACACGGGCCTCGTCCTACTGAACTTGCAGCAACTCACGCTCGAAAAAGGCATCCACCAGGTCCAGGATGCGGGCGGGCTCGGCGGCCTGATAGATATCGGCGCGCAGCTTCGCGCCGTTGCGCACTCCGTGCGTGAAATAAGTCGCGAACTGCTTCATCTTCCCGACGGCGTCCGGCGCCTGATGATCGTGGAGCATGGAATAATATCGCCGCATAATCTCATACCGGGCGGATTCCGCGGGAGTTTCGTAAGTCCCCGTTGCGATGTAGTCTTCGATCTGGCGAAAAATCCAGGGATTCGAGGAAGCGGCGCGGCCGATCATCACCGCATCGCAACCCGTTTCCTCCACCATCCGGACCGCGTCCTGCGGACTGAGGATATCGCCGTTTCCGATCACGGGAATCTTCACCGCCGCCTTCACCTCGGCGATGCGGGTCCAATCGGCGTGGCCGCTATAGCCCTGCTCGCGCGTGCGTGGATGCAGCGCGATCGCCGCCAGGCCGCAATCCTCGGCCAGGCGCGCCATGCGCACGTTCACGAGTTCCTTGTCGTTCCAGCCCGCGCGGAATTTCATCGTCAGCGGGATCGAAATCGCCGACCGCACGGAGCGCAGAATTTTTTCTACCAGAGGAAGATCGCGCAACAGCCCGGATCCGCCGTTGCACCGAACGACTTTCTTCACCGGGCAGCCGAAGTTGATATCGACGATGTCGAAGCCCAGATCCTCGCAATAGCGCGCCGCGTCGGCCATCACCTGCGGATCGGATCCGAAAAGCTGCGCGGAGATGGGATGCTCATCGGGATCGAAATACAGATAACGAAACGTCCTGGTAGGCTTGCTGGCCTTCGAGGTTGCCACCACGCCGTGCGAGCTGGTGAACTCGGTCATGATGAGCCCGCATCCGCCCTGTGACCGGATCAGGCGGCGGAAAACAGTATCGGTGACGCCCGCCATGGGCGCGAGCACCGTTGCAGGCTGGATTGGCACACTTCCGATGAGGAATCCGCGCGGGAACATCGTTGTTCTATTTTATCGTGGGCTGAGGCGGGCGAACCTGCCTCCTGCAGCGGTCTAAAGCGTCTCGCTCGAAGAGGCCGGCGGATCCAACGGCAGCACTTCGAAATTGTCGGGAGTGAACACGACTACCCGGACCTGGCCGCTCTTGCCGATCGGCCCAATGGGTTTGCCGTTGAGTCGAACTTCGAGCCCGCCGGCGTTGCCGACGGTCATCCGGGCTGCTTCCACTCCGGTGAGCGTCTTGGTCTGGCTCGGTTCCAGGAATCCCGAAAACAGGCGTTTGCCGTCGCTGGTGATCGAGAGCCAGGTTTTTTCCGTGGCGGAAAGATTCAAAACTACCTGGTTGATTCCGTTGACGGTGCGCGTTTCCGCAGAGGCCGCCACCTGAACCGGGGCATGTTCAGCGGGAGTTAGCACAGGCTCCGGCGCCGGAGCAGCCGGCGTGAGAGCGGGGGCAGGAGCAGGGGGGGCAGAAGGTTGGACCACCTGGGGAAGCGGCTGAGGCTTTGCGACGGCAACTTGAGGCGGCCGGCTCCACCACGCATAAAATGCCGAACACGCCAGCAGGACCACCACGAACCCCGCCAGCGAGGCTCCAAACTTCGCGCCGGCGAAGGACCGGTTCGATTCGGCGACAATCGGATCGAGACGGCGAATCGGCGTTGGCGCGCTCATCACGGGCTGAACGGCCTCACCGGCCTCGGCCGCGAGAGCCTCGACTCCGGCTCGGATCTCGAGTTCGTTTACTCCCAGAATCGCGGCGTACTGCTTGACAAAATTTCTATAGAAGAAGACACCCGGCAAACTCTTCACGTTGTCTTCTTCGATGGCCCGCAAATACTCTTGAGTCAAGCAGAGCTCGTGGGCGATGTCTGCTAGTGCGCGATCCTGGCGCTCGCGCGCGCTCCGGAGAATTCTTCCTACGGAGTTCATACTACTTTTTACTTTCGGTTGTGGAGTTCCGGGACTTTAGCCCCGGAGGTACTATAATACAACATCCGGTGAATTTGGCCCCACAAAAAAACAAAAATGTTGTGGGCGTTGTGGTCGCCAACTGGAACCGGAAAGAATTGCTTCGCGCCTGTCTCGACTCCCTCGCGCGCCAGGATCACCCTTCGTACGAAGTCACGGTGGTGGACAATGGCTCTTCCGACGGCTCGCCGGCTCTCGTGGAAGAAATGGCGAAGCAGTATCCGGTTCCGCTGCGCCTGATCGCGAACCAGGCCAACCTCGGGTTTTGCGCTGCCAACAACCAGGGGATCCTGGGAACCGATACCGAACTCGTCGCGCTGCTGAATAACGATGCGGAAGCCGATCCGGGCTGGTTGGCTGCCTTAGAACGGACCATCCGGCAGGCCGACGATATCGGGATGGCCGCCTCGAAGATCCTGGTCTGGGAGGATCCTTCCCGCATCGACAAATGCGGCCATCTCATGTATCCCGACGGCCAGAACCGCGGAAGAGGATCCGGCCAGGTGGACCGCGGCCAATTCGACCGGACCGAGGAGGTCCTCTGGCCGGATGGCTGCGCGGCCCTGTATCGCCGTGCGATGCTAGAGGACATCGGCGGTTTTGACGAGGATTTTTTTGCATACGCCGATGATGCGGAACTGGGTCTCCGGGCCCAATGGGCGGGCTGGCGATGTTTGTATTCGCCGGAGGCGGTTGTACGGCATCATCGGGGAGCCACACTCGGGCTGGGATCCGCACGGCGGCTGACGCTGATTGAGCGGAATCGGGTGCTGCTGGCGGTGAAACTGTTTCCTTGGAGTCTGCTTTGGGCGAACGGCGCCTTCCTACTGGCGAGGATCGTGGCGGGAATGCTGGCAGCTTTCCGCAATCGCGGGGAGATGCGCCATTACCCCGGAATGGCCGGCAAGTTCACCGCGGCGGCGGCCCTGGTGCGCGGAACGGCCTCGGCAATCCCACGGATCCCAGCGATGCTGCGGAAGCGGGGCGCCCTGCGGGAGAAACGCCGGCTCACCGGGCGGCAGATTCGCAAGCTCCTGCTGGCGAACCGGATCGGGTTGCGGGAACTGTCCGAGTCGGCAAATTGACCGATGCGGCGCAATCCCCCTGTCCGGGATGCGGGCAGGCAGAATTTCGTCAACTGTTCTCCGCCACGGACAGGCTCTACGGGACCACCCATCGAACGTTTCAGGTGGTCGAGTGTGTCTCCTGCCGCTTGATACGGCTGGATCCCAAGCCGAAGCCGGACGAATTGGAGACGTATTATCCGGCCGATTATTGGTACTCGCCGGATCCAACGACGGTCGACCGGATGGAGCAATGGTATCGCCGAATGGTCCTGCGCGATCATCTTCACTTCGTCGAGAGAGCGCTCCGGGAATCCGAAGCCAAGGGCATCGTTTTGGACGCCGGCTGCGGAGGCGGCTTGTTTCTTCAGATGCTCGCGGAGCGCGGTATCGTCAAGCGCGTCGGACCGGTGGCCGGTCTGGATAATTCCAGTGACGCGGCACATGCGGCCTGGTGGCGCGCCGGCGTGCCAGCGATCTGCGGAAACCTCACGGAGGCGCCGTTCGCTCCGGGGAGTTGTGCGGCAGTGACCATGTTCCACGTTCTGGAACACCTGTACGATCCGGCCAGCTACTTGCGAGCGGCTCACGAATTGCTCGCGCCGGAGGGACGCTTGATCGTTCAGGTGCCGAACGCCGCCTGCTGGCAGTTTTTGCTGCTCGGCGAGCGCTGGAGCGGAATCGATGTGCCTCGCCATCTGACCGATTTTCGCGCCAGCGACCTGGACCGGCTTCTGGATAGCTGCGGGTTCGAGCCGCTGCGCCACAAATATTTCTCCCTGCGCGACAATCCGGCGGGCCTGGCGACCAGCATCGCGCCCAGCCTCGATCCCATGGCGAGGCGGGTTCGCCGCATTCCGGAGACGCCGAGGAAGCACTTCGGCAAGAACCTGCTGTACATGATGCTGGTGGCCGCGGCGACGCCGTTCACGCTGCTAGAAGCGGCCTGCCGCGCGGGATCGACTATTATGGTCGAAGCGCGTAAAAAATCGTGATGTACGCCGCGACGCGGTCCCTGCTGCCCCGCCCCCTGGCGCGCTACGTCATGCATTTCGAGGCAGCCATCGAAGACGCGGTTGCGAAATTCGCGCACGGGTTGCCCGGCGGCGCTCGCGTGCTGGATGCCGGAGCGGGCGAGGGCAACTACAAGCGCCACTTTGCGGCGCAGCGCTACTGCGGGCTCGATCTCGGCATCGGGGATAAGAGATGGGACTATTCGCGACTGGACGTTGTCGGCGATCTGGAGACGGTTCCCTTCCTCGATCGGACGTTCCAGGCAGCAATTAACATCGTCACGCTGGAACACGTTCTGCATCCCGCCAAAGTAATTTGCGAATTGAGCCGTGTGCTGGCGCCGGGCGGGCGTTTTCTGCTGGCCGCGCCGCTCGAATGGGAAGAACACCAGCAGCCTCACGACTACGGCCGGTTTACGCGATATGCGCTCGATCACCTTCTGAAACAGGCCGGATTCATCGACATCTCGATCCAGCCCGTAGGCGGCATCTTCCGGCTGATCTCGCGACGCCTGCTGAACGCCCTGCAATATTTTCCGGGCCCCTCGATGTTTGTGGCGGCCGTATTCTTCGCGCCCCCGGCCCTGCTGTTGCCGCTGCTCGACCCGCTGGATCGTGACCGAGCCTTTACACTGGGATATATATGTTCCGCGCGCAAGCCTTCCTGATCGCAGTACTGCCCGTATTCGCATCGGCCGCCGGCGTCTCCGGAGCCTCGGCTCTCGAATTCACGCGGCGCGCCGTCGCGTTCGGCCCGCGCCCGTCCGGCTCGGATGCGAACCATCAATTGCAGGCGTACGTTCTCGCCCAGCTCAAGACGTGCAAGTGCCAGGTCACGGAGGATTCCTTTACAGCCCAGACCCCGAAGGGACCCATCGCGATGAAGAACATCCTCGCGAAGTTCCCTGGAAAAAGCGGAAAGGCCGTGGTGATCACGGGACACTACGACACCAAGCTATTTCCCGGACGGAACTTTGTTGGAGCGAGCGACGGCGGATCGTCCACCGGGCTGCTTTTGGAACTGGCGCGCGTGCTCGCCGGGCAGCCCAGGACCGACGACGTGTATTTAGTGTGGCTGGATGGAGAGGAAGCAGTCCGCATCGAATGGGCCGGAGACGATAACCTCTACGGCAGCCGGCACCTCGCCGATCGCTGGTCGAAAGACGGCGCCGCGGCGAAGGTCAAAGGGCTGATCAATGTCGACATGATCGGCGACAAGCACCTGAACATCAAGCAGGAGCTGAATTCGAACGCGCGCCTGCGGCAACTGGTGTGGCGCAGCGCGTCGGAATTGGGATACAAGGCGTACTTCCTCGACGAGCAGATCACCATCGAGGACGACCACATTCCGTTTCTCAAAGCCGGCATTCCGGCGCTCGATCTGATCGATTTCGACTACGAACCCTGGCACACCGACCAGGACACGATGGACAAACTGAGCGCGCAGAGCCTGGAAATCGTGGGAAACGTCGTGCTGGACGCGATCCAGAAGCTCGAGCGGCAGTAGAGTAAGCTTTGAGTATGGGCACCAAAGCAGCGCTTCCCGTTGAGGAATACCTGCGAACCGCCTTCCCCGACCTCGATAAAGAGTACCGGGATGGCGAGCTTGTGGAGCGCTCCTTGCCTGACTACTTGAATTCGAAAACTCAAGGCCTGCTGGTGGCGTTCTTCGTTGCTCTTCGGAAAACGCTATCTGTGTTCGCTTGTCCGGAACTTCGGCTTAAGCTTCGGCCCAATCTATTCCTGATACCCGACATTTCGGTTTTCTTTCCCGATGAGCCTCGGGAACCTGTACCGGAAAAGCCGCCGCAGATCGCGATCGAAGTCCTTTCGCCCGATGACAGGCTGGCCAAGGTTCGCGAGAAACTCGAGGAGTACCGCGCCTGGGGTGTCCCGCACGTTTGGCTCGTCGATCCCTACTCCTGCCGGCTGTACACCTGCGACAAGGGACTGACCGAGGTTTCGACCCTGCAAGTCCCAGAGCTCGGCATTGAGCTCAATCCGGCCAATATTTTCGAATAGTCAGCTAACCCGCAGATCCCGGCCCGTCATCTCCTTGGGTTGAGCAGTGTGCATCATCCCCAGGATCGTCGGCGCGATATCCTGCAGCGCCCCGTTGGGACGCAACCGACGTTTTTCATCGTCGACCACGATGAACGGCACCCGATTGGTGGTGTGATAGGTATGCGGGCCGTGTGTGACCGGATCGATCATCATCTCCGCATTGCCGTGGTCGGCTGTGATGATCCATCGTCCTCCAGCGCGGCGCAGAGCCGGATAGATGCGCCCGAGACAGGCGTCCACCACCTCCACCGCCCGCACCGTCGGTTCCATCTTGCCTGAGTGCCCGACCATGTCGGCATTCGCAAAGTTCATGACGATCACGTCGAAGCCCTGCCGCTCGATGGCTTTGATTACGACATCCGTGATCCCCTCGGCGCTCATTTCGGGCTTCAGATCGTAGGTG
Source organism: Bryobacterales bacterium (assembly GCA_037916615.1). Classification (GTDB taxonomy): domain Bacteria; phylum Acidobacteriota; class Terriglobia; order Bryobacterales; family Bryobacteraceae; genus Palsa-187. The sequence continues at coordinate 10,388 of JBAIXM010000038.1, read as the reverse complement.
GCCACCTTCGGAGAGGGAACCATCTCCCGCTCCTCTCCCGGATATGGTTTCTCGATTCCGCCGTTGAAAAAGTACGTCACGTGCGCGTATTTCTCCGTTTCGGCGACCCGCAGATTCTTCCAGTGTTCGGCCGCCATGACGTTCGCCAGGATGTTATTTGGATGTTCTCGCTGCAAGACAAAAGGGGCTGGAAGCCCCTTGTCGTACTGGGTCATGGTGGTGAAGTGCAGTTTCAATGGCGATTCCACCAGCTTCTGGGTCATCTCGCGGCCTCGGTCGGCGCGAAAATTGTAAAAGATGCAGGCGTCGCCTTCGCGGATCAGTCCTACGGGCTCGCTGCGCGAATCGACCATTGTGACTGGTTCGATGAATTCGTCCGTGACGCCACGCTCGTAGGAGCGCCTGACCGCGGCCGCGGGCTCCGTGGCCTTTTCGCCCGAGCCGTCGACCATGGCGCTGCTGGAGCGCTCGATCCGGTCCCAGCGCTTGTCGCGATCCATGGCGTAGTAGCGGCCGGAAATCGTGGCGATGCGCCCGACGCCAATCCGGCGGATCTCTTTTTGCAACGCTTCGACAAAACCGGCGCCGCTCTCCGGAGGCGTGTCGCGCCCGTCCATAAAACAGTGGATCGCTACGTCGGAGACACCCTCGCGCCGGGCCATTTCGAGCAGCGCGTACAGATGCGTATTCATCGAGTGCACACCGCCATCGCTCAACAGCCCCATCAGATGCAGCCGCCGCCCGCGCGCATGCTGCATTGACGCGAGCAGCGTCGGATCTTTGAAGAAATCGCCCGAAGAGATCATGCGATCGATGCGCGTCACGTCCATGTAGATGACCCGGCCCGCCCCGATATTTAGGTGCCCGACTTCGCTGTTGCCCATCTGTCCTTCTGGCAATCCTACGAAGGGCCCGGAGGTGTGGACCAGCGCATTCGGATACTCGCGGAGGAGCGCGTCGTAGGTGGGCTTGCGCGCGGCGGCGATCGCGTTGCCTTCCGCGGCGGGCGAGTAGCCCCATCCGTCCAGGATGGTCAGAACCAGAGGCCGGCCGCTCATCACTGACGGAATGCCTTCCGTCCCGCGTATCGCGCGGCCGCTCCCAAATCCTCTTCGATGCGAAGAAGCTGGTTGTATTTGGCGATCCGGTCCGTTCGGCTTGCAGAGCCCGTCTTGATCTGGCCTGCGCCCGTGGCAACCGCCAGATCCGCGATGAACGAATCCTCGGTTTCACCCGAGCGGTGCGAGACCATCGACGTGTAGCCTGCATCGGCCGCCATCTTCATCGCTTCGAGGGTTTCCGTAAGCGTGCCGATCTGGTTCACCTTGACCAGAATCGAATTGGCCACGCCACGGTCAATGCCCATTTTGAGCCGCGCAGAGTTGGTGACGAACAGATCGTCGCCCACAAGCTGGATCTTATCCCCAAGCATCTCGGTCAGACGTTTCCAGCCGTCCCAGTCGTCCTCGGCCATGCCGTCTTCAATCGAAACGATGGGATACTGGCGCACCCAGTTCGTCCAGAACTCGCACATCTGCTCGGAGGTGCGCTCGCTCTTGTCGGATTTCTTGAAGACGTACTTCTTCTTGTCCTTGTCGTAGAACTCGCTGGCCGCAGGATCGAGCGCGATGCCGATCTGCTCGCCCGGAGTGTAGCCGGCCTGCGTGATCGCCTCGAGTACCACTTCGAGCGCCTCCTCGTTCGACTTCAGGTTCGGCGCAAAGCCGCCTTCGTCTCCTACCGAAGTCGAGTAGCCGCGCTTTTTCAGGACGCTTTTGAGCGTGTGGAACACCTCGGCGCCCCAGCGCAGGGCTTCCGAGAAACGATCCGCGCCGTACGGAGCGATCATGAACTCCTGCGGATCCACGCTGTTATCCGCGTGGGCCCCGCCGTTCAGGATGTTCATCATCGGCACGGGGAACAGGCACGCGCTGACGCCGCCGAGGTAACGATAGAGCGGCGTCTGTTGCGATGCCGCTGCCGCGCGCGCGACTGCCATCGATACCGCCAGGATGGCGTTCGCGCCCAAACGCGCCTTGTTGGGTGTGCCGTCGAGCGAGATCATCAGCCGGTCGATCTGAGCCTGCCGCTCGGCATCGGCGCCCAGCAGCGAAGGCGCGATCTCCTGCGCGATATTCCTGACCGCTTTGTGCGTGCCCTTGCCGAGATAACGGGTTTTGTCGCCGTCGCGAAGCTCTACGGCTTCGTGTTCTCCCGTAGAGGCGCCGGACGGAACAGCAGCGCGTCCCAGGCTGCCGTCGGCAAGCCACACGTCGGCTTCTACCGTTGGATTACCGCGGCTGTCCAGAATCTCGCGGCCGATGATTTTGGTGATTTCCATGGGCAAAGCTTCAGATTAGCAAGGCCTGGACCTTGCGGGGATCTAGCGAGGACCGATAGCAATCGACGATCGATCGCTGTAGTGCACCCCTGCGGAGGACTGCATGTCGAGTGCAAGATCGCCTGTGTTGGCGCCGACGGGCACGCGCACCTGAACCACTTCGACGCCCGATACCAGAGCTGGCGCCGGACCGTGAAAGACGACATCCGCGGAAACGGGAACCTCTACAGACACGAGAACGCCCATGATCTGAAACATCGAGGCCTTCACCGGCAGAGCGCTTCCACGAATATCCTGGATGACTTCTCCGTCTGCCTCCGGCGGAACGGCCGGACCGGTGCCAGTGACAAACAGCGTCACGATCGAGCCTAACCGGGCGGGATTCTGAGGGTTATTGATCGTCCCATCGTCGTTCAGCGCCGCAATGCGGCCGGAAGCATTGCGAAAGAAACCGGGCGAAATCTCCGATACCGGGACGGTGATGCAGTTCGTCGTCTGTCCCTTAAAGATGACGCAGATCTGTGTAGTGGACCGTCCCAGAATTTCCCACGGCGCCACCGCGTTAATTTGGCGGCTCTGCGCATACAGGACCGGCGCAGGCATCCCGTCGAATTGCACTTGCGTGTTCGCCAGCAGGCTGGCGACTTTCCCCTCCGGATCGAGTTGCAGGTTCGCGGCCTGGTCGGGTCCGAGGCCATCGCCGAACAGCGCCACAATTTCGCCCGGCGCAACTGGAGCTTTCAACAGAGTCGCGCTGTTGCCCACACAGCGCAATTGCACCGACCCCAATGCTGGCCCTGGGGCGAACTTTCGAACAACATAAGTGGCATTCAAGTACTCGGCGTCGGCAAGATATACATTGCCGGCGGAGTCCAGTCCGAACGGCGTGAAATCGGAGTTCGGATGGTCCAGCAGAACATAGCCTCCGTCGATCGTCTCGCCGCTCGAGTTCAGGCGCAGCAGGAAATCCATGGCAGCCGCAGGTGCGCCGCCGGAATTTGAAAAGCAGGGCGCCGGAACAGCGATATCGGAAGCCAGCGTGGTGCCTGAGACCACTGCATTGCCGGCGGTATCCAGCGCCAAATGCAGCAACAGCGTGAAACTGTTCGCGTCTATCTGGCGGCTATAGAGTGCTGCGCTTCCCGTTGGGTCGATCTTAACGACCTTGGCGGGCTTCTGCAGCATCACGTAGCTGTTACCGGCGGCGTCAACCTTCAGCTCGACGTAAGAACTGCTGTCGTCGAGAAACGTGGAGAATTGCAGCGTGCTTCCGCTGGCAGCCAGTTTCGCCAGAAACAGGCTTCCCGTGGTCTTGTAGGCGCCCGGCGTGACAGGAAAATCCGGCTCGGAGCTGCTGCCGGCCGCGTAAACTGCCCCCGCCCCGTCAGTCGCGATGCCCTTGAGAAAAGTATCCGCTCCGGCCGGGCCGCCCAAAAACGTGCTGAAAACGAGCCCCGAACCAGCCGGATTCAATTTCGAGATAAACCCGACGGTAATCGGCTGATGCATGCCGGTTGTCTTGAGCGTCCGCTGGAAAGCGCCTGCGGTCGTCGGAAACGTCGACGCCAGCGTGGTTCCATCCACATAGACTCCGCGGGCGTCTACCGCAACGGCGGAAACGTTCGAATCTCCGTCCTGCCCGCCCAGCTCGGTGGCCCATTCGATTCGCCCGCTCCCGTTCAACTTCGCCACAAATCCGGGCGTCCCGGGAAGGCCAGACTGAAAGGCGCCCGGGGTCGTGGGGAACGTGGGTCCGTTGCAGAATCCGGCAAGGTAAACATTCTTGAGCCCGTCCACAGCGAGCGCCGACACCTTGGCGTATAGTACCGTGGACCACACCAGGTTGCCGCTCGCGTCAATCTTGATCACAACGGACGGCGATCCGGTTGAGCCATACGGAGGGTTGCTCGGCACGAAACCCGCCGGGGCTACGGCGAAGAAATAGGAGCTCCCATCGCTGTCTACAACAAGGTTGTACGCGCTGGATATTGCAAACGTCTGCTTCCAGCTCTGTTGGAGGTTCGAAAGACTCGGCTGGCCCCAGGCACAGACCGCTAGCAATCCAAGCCAGATAAATCGCACGTCGCGTCGCGTTGCACGCGATTGGCCAGGATCATTGCCCGTGTTTTCAATGGAACGTCTCGGAGATGTGTGTAAAGCTGTAACTCGACCCGGTCAAAACGCAACAGGAGAACTTATCGCGCGCCCTGCGCCGCTTGATGTTTCCACAGATCCCAGGCCCGGCCGTAGGGATCGGGATCTTCCGCCCGCTTCTTGACCTCGCCCTCATCCAGATAGGTGATGCGCTGGCCCAAAGCCATCGCCTGCGACTGCACGCGCGCATTGACCTCCAGATACACGCTTCGCGCGACCGCTTCGATAATGCTCTTGCCGACGATCACCGCTCCGTGGCCCCGCATCAGAATCGCCGGCTTGTTGCCGAGCGCTTTCGCAAGCGCCCTGCCCAACTCCGGTGTCTCCACCAGCATGTTCGTATCGCCGCCGGCCTCCCTGATCTCGAAGACCGGCACGCCTTCCCCGATGAAGGAGCTGTTGTGATACACCGGCCGCAGCGGGATTTTCGTGATTCCGAACGGAATCAGCGCTGGGGCATGGCAATGTACCACCGAGTTCACATCGGAGCGAACGCGGTAAATCTCGCTATGAATAAACCGCTCGCGATAGGAGGTTCGCCGGTCTCCGCCGACGGGCTTGGCGTCGAGATCCAGCTCCATGATATCGGCGGCCGTCACCTGCGCGGGCGCGACCGATCGGGAAATCAGAAACCGCCCCGCTCCGGGGGCGGTCCGGACGCTGACGTGACCGAACGCGTCCACGATTTCCTGCGCGACCAAAATGTGATTGGCCGTGACCACGTCCTCGATCCATGATTCGCGCGATGCGCCCTGACCCGAAAGACGGCGTGCGATCAGCGCCGCGGCTCCCGCCAGCACAAACTCCCGCCTACGATGTAAATCCATGCCTGTTAACATAACCCATAGGAAACGAACATGCGCAAAGCATGGCTGGTACTGTCTGCGATGACTGCCTTCGCTGCCGAAACTGCATACGAACACGAAATTGTGCGGTGGCGCGCTGAACGCGAGGCTAAACTGAAGGCGGACGACGGCTGGCTCACCGTGGTCGGCCTGCACTGGATGCACGAAGGCGTCAATACCGTAGGATCGGATCCGAAATCGGACGCGGTGCTGCCCCCGTCCGCGCCGAAACAGGTGGGGACTCTCACGCTTACCAAAGGCAAGGTTCACTTCAAGCCCGTGGCCGGCGTTCCCCTCAAAGAGATGGATCTGAAGACGGATGTCACGCCGCAGTACGATCGCCTCCGGCTGGGGCGGCTGACGTTCTTCGTAATTGAGCGTGAAAACCGGTTTGCCGTACGGGTGAAGGACAACGACAGCGAGGCGCGCCGGAAATTCGCCGGCCTGCGCTGGTATCCGGCCGATCCATCCTGGAGGTTCAAGGCGAAATTCATTCCTGCGCCGCACCAGGTGCAGTTCGATACGGAAGTCGGCGTGAAGGAAAAGGATGAATCGCCGGGCTACGTCACGTTCACTCGCGGCGGAAAAGAGTACAAGCTCGAAGCGGTGAAAGAAGACGACGACCTGTGGTTCGTGTTTCGCGATCTGACCAGCGGCAAGACCACTTATGGCGCGTCGCGGTTCCTGTACACGCCGTTTGCGAAGGACGGATTCGTGGATCTGGATTTCAATCGCGCCGAAAATCCGCCGTGCGTGTTCACGGATTACGCAACCTGTCCGCTGCCGACCGCGCAGAACCGGCTGCAAATCGCTGTGACTGCGGGCGAGCAGATGTATCATCGTCCTCAGTAAGCTCCACAAATGCGGCTCAACGCAGTCCGGCGTTACTGGGATCATCAGGCGCATGCCGATCCCATGTGGGCGATTCTCACCGATCCCGCGAAGGCCGGAGGCGGATGGAACGCGGAAGAATTCTTCGCCACAGGAACGCACGAAATCGGCGTGTTCATGGATCGCGCGGCACAGTGGGGCGTGCCGGTTTCCCGGAACTCTGCGCTCGATTTCGGATGCGGCATTGGCCGCCTCAGCCAGGCATTGGCCGATCATTTTGAACACGTCTATGGCGTGGATATCTCGCCGAAGATGATCGAGCTGGCGCGGGGGCACAATCGAAAGAGTCCGCGGTGCGAGTATGTATGCAACTCCTCGGGCGATCTGGCAAGTTTCGCGGACAGGTCCATGGACATGGTCTATTCCTGGATCACGCTCCAGCACATGCGTCCCCGGTTTGCGCGCGGGTACATGCGCGAATTCCTGCGCGTGCTCGCGCCGGGAGGATTGCTCATTTTCCAGTATCCAAGCAAGCCGGTTTCGATCCGGCACCGGCTGGCACGGTGGAGAGCGCAGTTTTCCAGGCCCCGCCCGATGTACATGAACGGAATGGATCGCGAGGAAACGGTCGAAGTGCTGGAGCGCGCGGGAGGCCGCATTCTCGAAATCCAGCAGGACGACGAATCGATCCCGGGATATCATAGCTTTTGCTATGCGGTCACACGCGATTAGCGGGATCCTCATGACGGCGTCGCTGGTGCTGGCGCAGCAGCCCGCCGGCGGGCCCAAGCTCGCGCCGGATCCAGGCGCGTTCGACCTGGGCGCGACGCAAGGAACCGGCGCCGCCAAGCAAGGACCGCGCGCCAAGGCGGGTCCGGCTCCGCACTTCGCGGATGGTTTGCCGAATTTCGGCGGAGATGGCGCGTGGTATCCGGGGTTCGCGGGCAACATCGCCGAGACACGCTGGAAGGGCGTGAAGAGCGCCGACAGACAAGTAGACGTCCCGTTCCTGCCCGCGGCGCTCGAGCTTTTCAACCAGCGCGTGACCAGCAATTCGAAGGAGGATCCGGAAGCCAAGTGTTTGCCGGTCGGCGTGCCACGCTACATGTTCGATCCGTATGCATTCGAGATCGTCCAGACGCCGACGCACGCGATCTTTCTGTTCGAGGGCGATAACTATCTGTGGCGAACCGTACCGCTGCGCGCGAATCATGCGAAAAACATCCGGCCGACGTGGCTGGGCGACTCGGTGGGCCGCTATGACAAGGACGCACTCGTAGTGGACGTCGTGGGGTTCAACGGGAAGGCGTGGCTCGACCAGGCAGGGCACCCGCAAAGCACGCAGGCTCACCTGATCGAACGCTACACCCGCACAGATTCCCTGACGCTCAAATACGAAGTCACGATCGACGATCCCGGAGCGTATTCCAAACCGTGGACAGCGACGAACACCGTCAACTGGCGTCCGGGATTCCATCTGATGGAGTTTATCTGTCAGGAGAACGAGAAAGATTCCGTGCACATGACCAACGGCGGCAAATAGGCCACCCGTTGGCTCGGAGACTGCGCCCTCTTCGCCTGATTCAAATGTTCATTCTCAGGAGTACTGCGTTCATCCTGGCGTCGGTGAGGCGTCGCCGGCGCTCCCTTTCCTCCGCCGCTCTTCGTGACTTTCCCGATCCAAGCAAGGCAAGGATTAAAGGAATGAAAAGTACCATTGTGCTGACAATTGCGGAAAGTGCTTCCACGCGTACTTCCATGTGCAGTCTCCTGCAAAACAGTCTAGCTCTTTCCTGGGCGGCATAGGTCCATCTCCGGGGGACCTACAGAAGTTTGACAGAGCTGCCTCTCGTCCCGGAGAATGGAATTGCCTACCTACACGTGCGGATGTGGCGGAATTGGCAGACGCGCTAGATTCAGGTTCTAGTTCTCGCAAGGGAGTGGAGGTTCAAGTCCTCTCATCCGCACCACTTGGAAGGGATAGGAGATAACGACCTCCAAAACTGCCCTCTCTGGTCTTCCCGCCGCCCCGGGCCCCGGCCCGAAAGGTCTGGGGACTTTTTGATTCTTGGGTTCACGTTCTCTTTACGACTCGGCCCTTCGCCGCGCGGAGCCCGGGTCGGGTGTCCGCCCCATTTCCTGCTAAGCCTATGTAGCTTAAATAACGAAGGTGCTGAGCTTCCACTGACCACTGAGTTCTCCGATGTACAGGTCACCACATACTTCTTTCGCGCGCATAACTAGGTTCCGCTGAGTGTTAGTCAGGACAGGCTGTTTCGCGTGCCCTCTCGCGTCAGCCAGACGGTGCAGTGCCCGAAGCAAGTCACCGAGTTCACCTTCTGTAAAACTGGTTAGCTTGTCTTGATAGCGCACATTGAATTGAATGGCCCCAGGGTATTCATAGATCAAAAGCTCTTCGATACCGTCTGTGTACTCGACAAACGATCCCCAAGTAATGGGAGCGCTAATAAAGTCATGGCTTTCTAGCAAAACGTTCTTCCACTGCGGTGTTGGTCGCGCCACATAAAATGCGCCTTCACGCCCCATTTGGAGCTTGGCGACGCGCGGAAGCACCAAGTCCAGCAATCTCCAGTGGAGGTCGGTGCGAAAACCCGTCATATTCAAACGAGCGCGCGCGCCGTCCTCCCACTCCTTTACGGGATCAACTTTGTTTTCTGAAGCAAGCCGCTTACGGGCATGCCAGCCTGTTCTGGCCAGGCTGTACAGATCGAAAGCGCTGTACTTCTGGAGCCACTCCGCTTTTAGAAAATCGGTATGCACGCCCAGATATAACAACTGGCCGTCCGGCAACTCATTTAGGTGATCGAGGAAGTAGCTCAACCAAACACGAGTGACTCGCTCGGCAACAAACGATTGATCTGAAATCTCGGTGCGGGAAAGATTGCACCCAAGGTATCGCCTCTCGTGTCTGTCCTTCCATAAGAGCCGGAGCCTCGCTCCTGCAGCGTATCTCGAAACGAACGAGTCCGGAAGACCTGGAACTCCACCGATCAAGAAACCACCTCGGAGCAGGCTAGAATTTCTGCCGTCGTCTTCCGCGAAGCTTTCACGACTACCAGCCCATGTACTGCGACTCTCATCACGAACGACAACAGACGCGCTATAGGCCTGTTCAATCTCCTCGGTTTTGTAAGGGTTGAGTATGGTTATCTCGCCCTCTAGTTCTTTATCAGCGACGGGTATTCGCGTGGCAACTGGCTCAAGATAGTGAGGCAGCCATACCTGCAGCGGTTTTGGATCAATGTTTTCGGTAGTGGTCTCGCCGTTGTTTGAGTACTCCAAGTGAATTCGATAAGGCAAGTCTTGACAGATGTGGTTCAGGAAGGATTTTATATCGTCCCACGTCGGTGGCGCGTTCTGGCCGTGGGCACGCAGCCCTCGTACAAGTTCCATGCGAACAGATGTTCCCTTGAATCTGGATGGGCCATCGTTGGGTTCTTCATCTAGTCGAATAAGTCGAGTGGGCCCATCTATAACAAGGAGACGCTTGCGATTGTCCCCGCGATAGGGCTCCCATAGTGCGGTCGTTACTTCAACTCGGTCTGCCAGAAGGAAGCAGGATAAAAACCCGATTCCGAACTCTGAGACCGGCGCAAAATCAAGACCCTTTCGTCGCAGTTCGACGCGGTCGCGATTGAAAGCTGGTGAACGGTAGTAAGACTGGCCTACCTTCAGGAAGTAGTTCTCCAGAATGTACTGATCCATGCCTGAACCGGTGTCCGAGACTGTAAGCACAGGAGAAGCAAGTGCGTCGGTGGGCTCTTCATATCGGACTACAATCCGCCCGGTGGCTTTCAAGGAAACAAAGGGCTCAGCAAGTTGTGATAACGAATCTCTCAGGGCACAGGCATCAACTGCATTTTGAATCAACTCCCGTACAGCCATAAGCGGGTTAGGGTATAGTGCGCCGCCCATCAGCAGTTCATAAATCCGCTCGTCGTCAAGCTCGAACCGATATGGGATGTACTTGTAGCCTTCTTCGTGTATCTCGACTCGCACTGACTCCAACAGTTTAAAAGGCCAGCTACTATCGTCAGTCCCGAATGTTGCCCGCGTGCGTTCGATTTCACGCTGGATGGCAAGTCCAAACTGGACGATAGCATGATGCACGATGTGATCGGAGCACCGGCCGCGGAAAACAAGGCCGTCTGCCATTTCCCAGTGGGAAATCGACATATGCTTTCTCCATTCGAGAA
>JBAIXM010000037.1:0-69466 GCA_037916615.1 Bryobacterales bacterium | reverse complement strand
ATCGAACTCGGCCTCCACAACCGGAAACGAAAACGGGTAGTGCCGGGCCGCTCCCAGCCCGTCGCGCGAATCCGCAAAAATATCGACCGCCACAGGCCAGTGGCGCATCTCGGCCAGACGATAGGACAGCCAGCAATTGCCGGCCCCGAGATCCAACACATCGGCATGCTTACCGGGCAGCACGCAAGCCGCAAAATACCGGAACGTCCGCGCGCGGATGCGCCATTGAGCGGAGTTCCGGCCCGAGAGATCCGTGAACGGCAGCGCGCGATAGTAATCGCCCTGGTCCGAGCCGCGGCCTTCCGCCGAACGAATGCGGGCATAATCTTCGAGAAACTGGCGGCGTGCGGCGGCGATCATTCGGCGCTCCGCCGGAAAATCAGCAGTTGATGGTCGCCGTGGCCGATCGAAACGCGCCTTTGCCATTCGAAATGGGGCGCGAACGCCCGCGCCACCGATCGCGCGCTGCGGTAGTAAACGTCAATGCCGCGCCAGGCAGCGTGCCCCAGCCAGCGATCGATCAAATGGCGAGGGTCGCTCCAGCAGAAACGGCTCATCACGCACAACGCAAGTGTTCCGCCGGGACGCACCAGCGGGGCGAGGCCGGCGCAGACGCAGCTCAGATCTTCCACGCAGTTGAGGGCGCCGAAATTCGAGAGCGCCCCGTCAAAGGCTCCGCCGAATTCCCGGCGAAGCCACGATAGTTCCTCGATCGCGATTTGCCACGCTTCGACGCCCCGCTCGCGCGCGATTTTGATCATTCCGGCTGCCGAATCGACGCCCAGCACGTTCACGCCGCGCGATGCCAGGTAGAGCGCGTCCTCGCCGGTTCCGCATCCCAGATCCAGAATCTGATCTCCCGGCCGATACAGGCGATCCAGCTCGCGCCAGACGCGCTGCCGCTGGGCGCGTCCGCGCTTGGTGTCCGACCACAGGACAGCGTATTCGGGCGCGATCTGCTCGAAGGGCGACTGGACGCCACGCATTACGCTTCGACCTCCGCATAGGCGGCCTGCAAACCCGCGCGCGCGGACGCGATGCGGGATGGGTCGCAAGCCGGATCCATCGAGCTTCGCAGCAGCTCATCCGCGAACTGAAAATAGCGGCGGCTATGCCGGCCCCGGATCCGCCAGTCGCGATCCGTCGATTCCGCCCAGTCCCCGATCCGCACCAGGTTGTGGCGGACGTCATCGTAGTAGCCGGTTCCCTTGATCGGATAGGAAACCGTGGTCAGGAACACATCCGGGCGGCACTGTTTGACGTGCTGAACGGTAGCCTCGATGTCTTCGATCTGCTCGCCTTCGTAGCCCCACATGAGGAACATGCCGGCTTGGATGCCGCGCTGCTGAACCAGCGATACCGAGTCCTGGACCTGTTCGACGCGAACACCGCGCTGCATCGCGTCCAGAACGCGCTGCGACCCGCTCTCCGAGCCGATCCAAATCCGGAAGCAACCCATTTCCGCCAGAGCGTCCGCCATCTGCGGATTCAGCCGGTCGGCGCGCGTGATGCACTCGAACGGAATCCGGATTCCGCGGCGTTTCAGTTCGGCGGCGTACTTCAGCGTCCAGCCGTGATGAATGGTAAACACGTCATCGGCGTACCACAGCATCTCCGGAGCGTACCGATTCAGAATCCACTCGGCTTCATCCGCGACGCCCGCATAAGATCGCCTGCGATGCGTTTTGCCGTACGTGGAATGACTGCACCAGCGGCAGGAATAGGGGCATCCGCGCGCCGTGATCAGCGAGATCGATCCGAGGCCGTGCCGCTCGCGCCAGGCTGTCAAATACCGGTGAATGTCCACACGCTCGCGATCCGGCCAAGCCAGCGAATCGAGATCGGCGATTTGGGGGGCGGCAGGAGTGCGCACCACGGCGCCGGTAGCAGCATCGCGATACACAACGCCATCCGGCGCGAGATGGCCGGAGAGCAAGCGCTCAAGAACGAGCTCGCCTTCGCCGGGAACCACGTAATCGGCGCCCGCGGCCAGATACTCTTCGGCGTAGTTTGCAGGCTCCGGCCCGCCCGCGATCACCTTCCATCCGGCGGCGCGCGCCCGGGCGATGATCGCCACGGCGTTGCGCCGCGTGAGCAGGTTCGCGTATACGCCCAGAACGGCGGGCGGCCCGTCATCCAAGATGCGAAACAGCTCCCCTCGCGAACCCCAGGTGGAATCGTAGACGTCCACCGCAAAGCCTCGCGACCTCAGATAACTCGAAATGTAGAGAATTCCCAGGGGCGCATAGGGCCGGAGGATCTGCTGTTCCTTCGGATCTTCCTCGAGGAAAAATCCATGCGTCAGCAGCAGGCGCACCGGAGATTCTCCACTTTGTCCCACGCCTCGCGGATGGCGTTCGCATTTGCCGTCCCGCGAACCTCCAGGTGCAAGGCATCCGCCAGAGCGCGATAAAACTCGGTCGGAAACGCGCCCTGGTAGATCATGGCCAGATCCGCGCTGTCCCGCCAGTTGGCCTGCGAACCGATCTGTGCGCGCACGATCTGATGAAATCGCGTGTTCGGCATCGGATACGAAACGGACACGCCGATATCGTCCGGCTCAACTTCACGCACCATGCGAATGGTGCGTTCTATGTCCTCCCATTCCTCGCCCAAGTACCCGAACTGCAGGAACAAGCACGCGCGAATGCCGTGGCGGCCGAGATTTTCGCGGGCTTCCGCGATCTGCTCCACGCGGATTCCCTTTTCCATGGCATTCAGGATCCGCTGCGATCCGGATTCGGCGCCCATCCACACTTCGACGCAGCCGGCGCGTGCAAGCGCCTCCACCGTATCGCGCGTCATCAGATCGCACCGCGATTGCATTCGGAACGGGATGTGTACGCCGCGATGCTCGACAGAAGCCGCGAATTCGCGCGTCCACTTGCCCGAGAGGCCGAAGATATCGTCCGCAAACCAGAGTTGATCCGGCGCGAACAGCTCCTGCACACACTCCATTTCTGCCGCGACGCGATCCGGCGAATATTGCCGATAGGAATCGCCGTGCACGGGTTTCGCGCACCAGTTGCAACGGTACGGGCATCCCCGGCTGGCCGCCAGGTTCAGCGAAAAATAGCCGTGCGCGTCGAGCCAGGCGCTCCGATACGTATCGATGTCCGCGAGATCCCATGCGGGCATGGGGAGTCCGTCCAAATCAGGGATGGGCGCGCGTGGGGGACCGTATTCGATGCGCGATGCACTCGAATCCCAGCGGGCAGATCCGGGAATGCACGCCTGCGGATCGCGGCACACTTCCACCAGCGTATGTTCCAATTCGTTAAGGATCGCCACGTCGAATCCGGCCGCGAGATACGCTTGCGGATTGTTGGAGGCATCCGAACTGTTGACGATCGCCGGGATGCCGCGCTCCCGGGCAGCAGCGGCGATGTCGAACGCCAGGCGACGGTTCTCCAGCAGGCACATCTTGGTCAGGAAATTGAAATTGTCCTCGCACACCGCGACCAGATCCGGCCGGCGCTTTTCGATCGCGGAGGCGAAATCGCGGTCGAACGTGCAATCGAAGAACGCCACCTCGTGCCCTTCGCGCCGCAGCACGGCCGCCGCGATCAGCGTCTGCAGCGGCGGATACGGCTGCATCTTCCGGACCTGTTTGCGATCCGAATAGATGTGGTTGGCGTGCGTGAGCAGAATCAGCACGCCGCCACCTCGGAAGAAAGCTGCTTTGCATCCACCTTCGGTTTGGGCGGCGGGAACCATCGGTTGATGTTGTCTTTCAGCCACAGCTCCACCGGAAACTCGAAGAAGTCATGGTCCAGACGCCAGCGGGCCGGCGCGCTGATCCAATCGTGCAGTTTTCGCGCGAATGCCCGCTTGGGCTGCCGTCCGATCGGAATGCGATTGAACGCCAGGCGGAGATATTCGCGCATGGTTTGCAGCCGCTTGTGGTCCCGTCCCTTGAGCCACGGCAGGACAGTGTAGCGCGGGAAAAAATCGGCCCAGTCTTCAAGTTTCCTGGGCACGTCGATTCCTAGCTCGAAGGCCCGCTCCATTACCGGAGCTCCAGGATACGGTGTGAAAATGTTGGTCCAGAACTCTGCACCGGGATAGGTCCGGCAGATCTCCATCACCAGCTTCAGCGATTCGCGGCGCTCGGCGGGGCCCTCGCCCGGATACGCGAAGATCATGTTAAACGACGGCCGCACACCCGCGCGCGTGAGTACCCCGGCGGCCTCGTGGATCGTCTCCAGCTTCTGAAACGTTTTGTTCATCAGCCGCATGACCTTCGGCGATCCACTGTCGGCCCCCTGGGCGACCTGCGTCAGTCCGGCCCGGCGCATCAGTTTCCATTCGTCGACGCTCAGCCGCGTGACCAGGTTGGTGGATGCCTGAATGCTCCACTCGAACTTCACGCCGCGCTCGCAGATTCCTTCGGCGATGGCCAGCGCGCGGTTGCGATCCACCAGGAAATTGTCATCCACCACCCAGATCAGTTGCAGGTTGTAGCGCTCGGCGAGGTCGCACATTTCCTCGCTGGCCTGCTCCGGATCGAGCGCGTTCCACTGCCGCCCATACACTGCATTATTGGTGCAGTAGCCGCAGTTGTATGGACACGCGAGACTGCTGGTGTACATGGCCCAGCGCCGCCCGCACACCCGCTCGTAGGCGTCGAAATCAGCCAGACGATACGCCTTGGGCGGCAACTCGCGAATCGGCCGCAGTTCCCGGCGAGGATTGAAGACGATCCGCCCGCCGTCCTTATATCCGACACCGCGAACGCCCTTGGGCAACTCGCGGGCTTCGATGTGTTGCACGACTTCCAGCAGCGCGTCCTCGCCCTGCCCAACAACAACGATATCGACGAATTCCGAGGCAAGCGTCTGATCCGGCAATAGCGACGGATGCCAGCCGCCCAGCACCACCGGCTTATCCGGATAAAGGCGCTTGGCTTCCCGCGCGATTTCGACCGTTTCGCGGATCATCGGCCCGGTCACCAGCGACACAGCCAGGCACAACGCGTCGGAAAGCTCCTCGAGCACCCGGGCGCGGAAATTCGGAGTGATGGTGGAATCGATGAGCTTCACTTCATATCCCGCCCGGAGCAACGGCGTGGCCACAGCCAGAATGCCCAACGGCGCGGTGGCTTCCGTGCTCGCGAACGCGGGGAAAAAAAAGACGACCTTCTTCAGCGGCATCAAGCGGTAACAACCTGCGGCAAATTCGAGTTGGTCCGGTATTTAGGACTGCGGGCGGAGGTTGGCGGGAACAAGTACGGGGCCTGCGAGGATTCGCCGCATCTTCTCCTGAAAACGGGTCTCGGAAAACTGTGCCGCCCAAGCCTGCAACTCTTGAGGCCGAATCTTGTCTTCCACGGCTTCGAAATCGGCCAGAGCCCGCATCAAGCCGTTTTCCGACGCTTCGGCGTATAGCACGCCTCCCAATGGCTCTTCGGACGGCACGGTTTCGAGCGCGCCTCCCCGAGCCAGAGCGATCACCGGCTTGCCGCTGGCGAGGGCCTCGACACTGGTAATCCCGAAATCCTCCTCGCCCGGCAGAAGAAACGCCCGGCAGCGAGCATAAAGCTGCTGAAGATCGGGGTCCGGTACGCGGCCGCAGAACTCCACGCGCCCGCCCGAGATCTGCTTTAGGCGCGAGTACTCCGGCCCGTCTCCGGCGATCTTCAGCCGGCGTCCGCTGCGCGCGAATGCCCGCACGGCATAGTCAAGCTGCTTGTAGGAAACCAGTTCGCCGGCGGCCAGAAAGTAGTCTTCGGGCGGGCAATGAAAAAACTTCTCGACGGCCACCGGAGGATGCACCACGGACGATTCCCGGCGGTATGTTTTCCAGATCCTGCGCCGGACGTTTTCGCTGTTGGCTACAAATTCGTCGACGCGAGCGGCGGAAGCGAAATCCCACAGCCGCAAGTTCCGCGCGAAAGGCCGCATTACGGCTCGTTTCCAGGAGTTCGTAGTCCACTCGTTCAAGTACGCCGGATACAGTTCCCACAAATAGCGCATCGGCGTGTGGCAATAGCAAAGATGCCGCGCGGTAGAAGGCGCGAGCACGCCCTTTGCGGGACCCGATTCGCTGCTAACGATCAAGTCGTATCCGCGCAGATCGAAACTTTCGAGCGCCGAGGGCAGGAACGGAAGCAGCGAGCGGTGAAATCGCCGCAGAGGGTTAAGATAGGACGCCGAGACGCGATGCGAGCGGATGGTTTCCGAAACCTTGTCCGGATCATAGAACAGTGTGAAAATGTCAGCGTCCGGCAGCATCCGGCATAACGCCTCCACCACTTTTTCGCCGCCGCGCATTCCGAGCAGCCAGTAGTGGATAATCGCCGTGCGCATTCAGACTCCTGAACTCGCGCACAACCCAGCGCGGCGAAGACCTGCCGCGCCCTGTGCGCTCGCGAGAGTCTTTAAGATAGCCGAAAACGCCCCTGCAGAACAGCGCGTTTCGGGAGGTATGATACCGTTCGGAGGTGACCACCGCGCAGGCAGCCGAACATCGCGCCTCGCACCGGCGTGTATTCACCAACGCTGCGCTGGTAGGCGTATTCGCGACGGCCGCAAAGCTCGCCGGCGCCGCGAAAGTGATGGTCACCGCGCGCTTCTTCGGCGCGGGCGATCCATTGGACGCCTTCGTGATCGCGTTTCTGTTGCCCGCGTTTTTCACCGATATCGTAGCCGGATCTTTCGGCGCCAGCTTCGTTCCGGCATTCATCCGGGTACGGTCCAATCAGGGGGAAGCCGCGGCCCGGCTGTTCGCGCGGACGGGGTTGGCCCTGGTTTTGGGCGCGATGCTTGGAGTGAGCGTTTTGCTTGCCGCAGGCGGCCGGTGGGTTTTGCCGCTGCTGGGATCGGGCTTTCCGGCGGAAAAATTGGAAATCACGAACCGTCTCTTCTTAGCCTTGCTCCTGTGGATTCCCATGGGCGCATGCATCGCCACGTGGCGCGCCGTTTTAAACGCCCACAATTCCTTCGCCCTCGCTGCCGCGGTTCCCCTGACCACCCCTCTCGCGACCATCGCGTTTTTGTATATCGGGGCGCATCGCTGGGATGTCTACACACTCTGCTGGGGAACCCTCGTTGGCGTGATCATCGAGACGGCGCTGCTCGGCTGGGGCGTGCACCGGCTCGGGATCCCGCTGATTCCCGCCTGGCGCGGCTGGAATCCGGAGATGTCCGCGATCCGCGCACAGTACATTCCCCTTCTGACGGGCTCGATGTTTGCGGCGGTCTGTCCCTTGATCGATCAGGCCGTCGCCGGTTCGCTTGGTTCCGGGAGCGTGTCGGTATTGGCGTACGGGACCAAAATAGGCTCGGTCCTGGCCGCGATCAGCGCAACCGCGATTGCAACGGCGATCCTGCCGGAGTTCTCGCGGCTCGCCGCAACGCACGACTGGAGCCATCTGCGTCATTCGATCCGGGTGCACTCCGCAGTCATTGCCATTTTGGCGCTGCCGGCCGTCGCGGGAATCATCTGGCTTTCGGGTCCGATTGTACGAACGTTCTTTGAAGGCGGCGCTTTCGATGCTTCCGCGGCGAGCCTTGTGACCACCGTGCAGCAGTACTCTCTGTTGCAGGTGCCCTTCGCGGTTCTGTTCGTGGTCGCCGGAAGACTGGCCGTGGCGATCTCGGCGACGGCCCTGATGATCCGGGCATCCCTGGTTACCGTCGCCGCCACCATCGCAGGCGACTTGCTGTTAGCGCGGATGATCGGGATCGCGGGA
The DNA here is from genome assembly GCA_037916615.1 of Bryobacterales bacterium. Classification (GTDB taxonomy): domain Bacteria; phylum Acidobacteriota; class Terriglobia; order Bryobacterales; family Bryobacteraceae; genus Palsa-187. Next base: position 61,773 of record JBAIXM010000037.1, on the reverse strand, counting down.
ATTCCGCTGGCCGGAACCGCAGCGCATGCCTTCGCCTTGGTGAGCCTGTTTTATTTTCTTTATCGCCGCGAACCTCTTCTGTTTCGCCAGCCGGGCCGGTGATGCGCACGCTGCTCCATCCTCTCGGTTACCCGGTGCTCTTTGAATCGGAAGCAGCCGAACTCTTGGAGATCGCTCGGGAATCGTGGGGGTCTCGCAAACGCCTGTTCGACGCCCAGCCGATCTCGATCCGGATGCGCATGCAGGACGGTCCCCCTCCTGGCGATGCGCCGCGATATCGAGCCTCCCCGGAGGGCTTCTCGCTAGTGTGCAACGCGATCACGCGAGGTGAGTTCTCCATTCCGGCGCGTGCCGCGTGTCTGCATGTCAGCAGCGCTGTGTTGAGCCGGCCGGAGTGGTTTCGGCACCAGCTTCTCGAATGCCTGGTGCTGACCGCGCTGGACGCGGTTTACTTTGCCGGCTTGCACGCGGCCTGCGTGGTCTCGCCCCATGGCGAGGGGATTCTACTCTGCGGAGCTTCCGGAAGTGGAAAAAGCACTCTGGCATACGCCTGTGCGCGTCTCGGCTGGACGTTCGTCTCCGACGATTCGCATCTGGCTCCGGGCGCGGATAACGTCGTCACCGGAAACACCGATAAGATCCGCTTGCGGGAGCCTTCGCGAAATCTATTTCCGGAGCTCGCCGGTGCGCCGTCTACGATCGCCCCGAACGGCAAGGCTTGCATCGAAGTGGATCCAGCGCAACTTCAGTCGGTATCGCCCGCCGCTTGCGCCTCCTGCTGCGTGTTTCTGTCGCGGGGCCGAGGACCGGCAGTCCTGAGCCGGTACCCGGAAACGTGCGCGGTCGAGTACTTCATGGGTTACAACACCCGATACGACGGGTCCGGCATGAGAGAGCAATTGACGGAATTCGTCCGCGGCCGGACATGGCTGCTCGAATACGAGTCTCTCGAAGACGCGACCCATGAACTGGAGCGGCTGCCGTCGTGAGAACACTTCCTCCGCCGGTTCGGGCCCTGCTCCAGCTCCTGCGCGGCTCGCAACCGGACCCGTCGCTTTCGGAAGCGGACCAGCGGGCGCTGCGCGACCTGTCAGACCGCACGCATTGCACGCTGTACTGGGCAGGCGATGAAGCCGCCCGCGGCGCCCTGACGCGAAATGCCGGTAGGCGGCAGCGGCTCTGGGCAACATACAACGAAGCTGCCGGCGCACTTGCCGCGCACGGAATCGAGTTCGTGTTGCTCAAGGGATTTACGCACGAAATCGATTCTGGAATCGATCCGGCCCAGCGCTATCAGAGCGATCTCGACTTTCTATGCCTGCCCGGGGATCTCGCCCGGGCCCGAAGCGCGCTGATGCAAGCAGGATATTGCGAGCACGGATCCGCCGAGCTCTCCGACAATCACTCGCGGCCGCTGGTGAAACCGTTTTCCTGGCGATGGCGCGGCGATTACTTCGATCCCGACGTGCCGATATCGATCGAGCTGCATCACACGCTCTGGAATTTCGGGCGTGACCGGATTCCGGTGCCTGATCTGGAGGAGTTCTGGAAGCGCCGAACGGCGCTCTCCATCGGAGGGCGCTCTGTTTCCACACTCGCTGAACCGGACCGGCTGGCGTTCGCCGCGCTTCACGTCCTGCGGCATATCCTCCGCAACAACGCGAGTCCTTCGCACGTTTTCGAGCTGGCCTGCGCGTTAGGACGGCGCGCCGGTGACGGCGAATTTTGGCAAGCCTGGCGACAGATGTACGATCCGCGGCTTCGCGCATTGCAGGCGGTCGCCTTTCAATTCGCCCAAGAGTGGTTTGGATGCGCGCTATCAGACACAGCCGATCGTGAATGCCGGGCCCTTCCGGAATCCATTCGCGACTGGTTCCAGGAGTACGCATTTTCTCCGCTGGTGAACCTGATCGAGCCAAATAAAGACGTGGTCTGGCTTCACATGGCGTTACTCCCCGGCCTGACCGATCGACTGGCGGTCGGTGCCCGAAAACTGGTGCCGATGCATCTGCCGGCAAGGGAAGATTCGGGAGACTGGTACCCGATGCACCTTTTGCGCCGATCCCGCTATCATGCAGTCGCGCTGGCCCGGACGTTGTTCGCCGGTTGGAGGCGGCGCGTGCCAGCCGCGTCTTCCACGGCATCGCAAACCTCGGATTGAAACCGTGCCAGCGTGTAGCAGCGCTGCCAGCGGGCATAGCCGCATTCCGCCATCGCATTCAGCCGGTCCGGATCGCGTATTGCATCCAAGATCGCCTCGGCCAGCGCTTCGGGCGTGTGCCGATTCACCAGCAATCCCGTCACGCCGTTCTCGATGAGCTCGGGAGTTCCGCCGCCATCGAACGCCACGACGGGCACACCAGCGGCGTAAGCTTCCGGGATGACTCGCGGATTTGCGTCCACCGCCTGCGAAGGAACAACCAGAAGGTCGACGGTTCTGAGGAATCCGCCCACATCGTCCGTCCAGCCGTGAAATTGCACTCCGGATGCCGCCTCGGATCGCACTGCTTCGCTGTAATCGCCGTCCGCGAACATCGGAGCGCCGCCAATGACAAACGTCAGTGCGGGATTGCTTCGCGCAGCAATCCGCGCCGCGCGCACAAACGCCAGTTGACCCTTTTCCGGCGCAATCCGCCCCAGAACGGCGATGCGGGTGAACTGTCCGCGCTTCCGGGGCCGCGCGCCGAACCCGGCGATGCCGTTATAGATCACGCGAGGAGTTGCGCCGGGAACGATCCGCTGCAGCCACCGCGCCACGAAACGGGAAGACGCGAGCAGCGTTACGCCCGGACTTCGAAGCGCCCGTCCCGCGATCGCCGCGGCAAGCGGCTGCGTGACGAGGCTGTGGGCATGGAAAATCATCGGCCGCCCGCTACAGGCCAATCGCGCCGCCGGCGCGAGTCTTGGTGCGTTCACGTACAGCAAATGGATGTTTTTGCGATGAACGATATTCGAGATCGCGGTCACCTGTTTGGGAAGCTGCATTCCGAAGCGAAAAACATCGGCCGCGCGCTTGCGGGCTGGCGTGAAAGGGCCGCAATCGACGAAGCTGATGCTCTTGCACAGCGGCGCGAGCGCTTCCGTAACCGGACCGTGTGGAATTGCCGCATGCAATTCCCAGCCGCGCTGGGCAAATCCCGCGGCGGCGTCCATCAGACCGCGTTGCGCTCCCCCAGGCTCGCCGAACTGGTCAATTAGCAGGATCCGCATACGCGTCCTTGGCCGCTTGCGCGAGCACCCAGAAATACACCGGCAGCACTCTCCAGTACGTGAGAATGTCGCCGGTCAGCATCTGTACGATTTCGCCGATCCAAAAGCAGAACAGCCACTTCCCGTAAAACGATCCACGCCGCAGAGCTCGCCGGCCGGTGACCAGAATGGCTCCGTTTAGAGCGATCAGCGCCGCGAACCCCAAGGCCCCCGTCTCGACTAGCAGCGACAAGTACATGTTGTCGGCGATCACCGGCCGGCCCAGGTATTCGGTGTACGGCAGCGTCTTGTATCCGATGCCGAAGAGCGTCTGCCAGGGATGATCGGCGATGAATGCGCCGATAGCGCTCCAACTCGCCAAGCGCCCGGAAAGCACGCTGTCGGGGGCAGTGAACAGCCGGTCGATGGTAAGCCCGATTCGCGTCCAGTAGGCCCCTGCGACCTCCGGAAGCGCAAGTGCGAAAATACCAGCCGCACTGGGAACCAGAATCGCGAGGACGGCGATGGCGGGACTCTTTTGCCAGCGCCTTCGCTCAAGAATCGCGAGAGACGCGACAGCCAGCGCCGCGCAGATCACGGATGCGCGGGAAAAAGAAAGCAGCAGCGATGCCGAAAAAACCACTACGCCGGCGATCATGATCCTGCCGGAAAAAATCCGACGCCAGCGCGGCTCGGAAAGTCCCACGGCCGCCGCTGTGAGGAAAAACGCCGAGAAATTCCCCAAAGTGCTGGCTTCGTAAAACAACCCCTGAGCGCGGCGGTAAACGCCGGATTTCAACCACAAGAACTGCGGCTCGTACCCGGCGGGCGCAGGCAACTGATACACAAAATCGACGCAGCCGAAGGCCGCGGCGGCGAGGGCGATCCAGAAGAGGGCGCGCGCGGTTCGCCGAACGCCGGACTCCGGCAAGGCGTGAGGGCCGCTGACCGAGCTGAAAAATACGTAAGCTCCGATCAGGAACAGCGCGACTCGCGCCGCCGACGCCGCGGCGATTCCGATCCCCGAATAGAAGGCCGCGAAGGCGACACTTAAGCTCATCGCAAACGCCAAGACCCCGAACGCCGAGTGCAGCGCCGTCCAGCGAATCCGCCAGCAGTTGAGCCCGGCGATTCCGGCGAGCACGCCTAGCGCAGCCACCGGAATCGAAGGGTGCAGGCCCGTGTCCCCGCCCGGCAACGGCAGTGGAGGAAGCAAGAGGATCGCGGCGAAAAATGTGATTAGCCAGCGCTCCGGAGCCGAAAACACATACCAGACCAGCGGGACGATGCATAGCGCAGCGCTGAAAATAGCCGCTCCGGAAGGCGGAAGCAACAATATTGCCGAGGCTGCGATCAGTCCAATAGCGATCGCGGGACCCGTGTGCCGGCGTGAAAAAACGTCAGCGCCGGCCACTGCGCGCCACCTTGAACTCGGACCGGACATCGGATCGGACGGTTCGCGCTCTCTGCTGTTCCAGGCCGTATCGCAGGCTCAGCCAAGCCAGGCACAGCATGGCGCTGATCAGCAGCGCCAAGGCCGTGAACAGCGGCAGGTTGGGAAAACTCGGCTGCTGCGGAACGATTCCCGGATCGATGATCCGCAACTGCTCCGTCCGAAGGCCGGTGGATCCGGACAGCTCGTTGGCGCGGCGCGATACAGCCTCGAACCCAGTTTCGGCCGCGCGAAGCTCGTCCCGGCTCCGGTCAACGCGCGCGCGGACCGCTGCCAGCGCGGAGGCTTTCTGTGTCAGATCCCGATCGGCCGCTGCGATCTGGCCTTTCAAAGCTCTCTCGCGGGCGTGCGCGGCGGCGATCTCCTGTTGCAGATTTTCCCGGGCCTCCGCCGCAGCGAAACCCCTGGATTGGACCGTGCCCCGCGCGGAAAGTTCCGCAAGGGCCGTGCCGGCTTCGGCAAGCTGTTCGTTCAGCCGGCCCTTCAGGTCTGATAGATCGCGGACCTCGTCTGCCAGGACGCCTTCGTTCCCGGCCGCATCGGCTGCATTGAACTGCTCGCGAGCATGCGCCAACTGTTCGCCGGCTTCCGCCACCTGTTTCCGAATTTCGTCCAGCGCCTCGTGTTCACTCTGGTTTTCGACCGAACGGTTCAGCGCGACCGTCTCTTCGGCCAAGAACTGAACCAGCGCCTGCGCCTGCTTGGGATCGCCCAAACTCGCGCGGATCTGAAGCACTTTGGTATCCGGCAGTTTCAGGACGCGCAACACGCGTCGCCGGAGCGTTTCCGTGGCGGGCGATCCGGGACCTTCCTCGAGGTGAAATTTCTGGCGCGCCCGTTCGAACAGTGAGTCGCTGGCCGCGAATTGTTCGTAGCCTTTGAGCGACTCCAGATAGATCGCGCTCACGGCGGTCGCGCCGCGCGGATCCATCCCGCTGGGCGGCTCGATAACCATCGTCGCTGTTGCCGTGTACTGTTTCGGCAAAACCAAACAAGCCGCAGCGGTCAACCCGACTGCGATCCCCATCGCGATGGCTGCGAATTTCCAGTTCCGGCGCAGGTATGCCAGGTAATCGATCGGATCGAAGAAATCTGACATTGTTTTGTCCCCTGGTGCTCCTCGGCTGAGTCTCAGTACCTGAATGCGCCTCGTGGTTGCCGCGATCGTCTTCGCCATCCCAATGGCGTTCGCTCCGCGGCTCTTTTTCTACTACGACGTCACGCCGAAATCGGCCGCGGTGCTTGCCGGTGCTGCGGCGCTGCTCCTCTGGACCGCCTGGAAGCCGCAAACCTCCTTAGCATTTATGACTTCCCGTTTGGGTCGCTGGAACGCGGGATTCGTTGCGGCATTCTGCGCTCTGACAGTTGTCACGGCCGCAATTTCGCCTCTTGTTTCCCTTTCGGGAGGCTCTTCCCTGGTCTGGTTCGGATCGAACTGGCGGCGCTGGGGCGCGGTCGAGCAGATCGCCACGGTGGTTTGCGCGTTCTTGGTTGCTTCTCTGGCCCGGCAGTCGTCCCGGCACCTGAGCGCGATTTTGCGGGCGCTGTGCGCGTCGGGAACCGTCGCGGGACTCTACGGAATCGCTCAGTACTTCGGCTTCGACCCGCTGGTCTCTTCCGCCGCCTATGTTGTGGGTGACGGATCGTATCAAATTGTCCGGCCGCCCGGGCCGCTCGGGCACAGCGATTACTTTGCGGCCTTCCTGCTGTGGCCGGTTTTCGCCGGAACGGCTCTGGGGAGGAAAGATTCTTCGCGTATCGACCGGTGGCTGGGCGCAGCGGCGGCCGTGACTGGAGTAGGCGCGATCGTTCTGGCTGGATCGCGCGGCGCGTGGCTGGGGTTGCTGGCCGGCGGCGCGATATTTCTGTTCCAGCAGCGACCCCGGTTGCGGACCGTTACCGCGAGTCTTGCCATGTGCATCGCGCTTGCCTCGGCGTTCTACTTCTCACCGGCCGGAGCGCGGCTGCGAGCCCGGGCGTTCTGGATCAGCGAGGATCGGGCCGGCGGAGCGCGTATTCTGCTGTGGCGCGATTCGTTTCAGATGTCCGCGGCGCGGCCTTGGACCGGATTCGGCCCCGAGGCGTTCGTGGCAGAATTTCCGCAGCATCAATCGGCCGAGCTGGCGCGAGCGTACCCGGACTTCTATCATGAATCGCCGCACAATATTTTCCTGGATGCGCTGATCTCGCAAGGTATCGCCGGGGCTTTGCTGCTTGCGGGTTGGATCTCTCTGGGCGGGATCGCGGCGTTTCGAGCTCCGCCCGCTGCACGTCCCGTCGCCATCGCGCTCCTCTCAGCCCTGATCGCGTCAGCGGTGGCGCAGCAGTTCGTCGCGTTCGTCGTGCCGACGGCGTTCGCGTTCTACCTGGGAATCGCGGTGCTGGCCTCGTTGGAGCCCGCTGGAAAGCCGCTTCGAGTGAGAATGCCCCTGCGCGCCGCGGTCGCTCTGGGCGGCTTGGCGGCGGCCGGATGTTTCGCTCTTGCAGGATATAGGCTCGCTGAAGCGGATGTGGCTCTCGCGCGCATCCAGCGCCTGCTCGATTCCGGCAAGCCCATCCAGGCGGCCGCGATCTGGGAATCTGGCCGCGCCACTGGATCGCCGGGAACCTGGCGAGCCTGGGGCGTTACCGCCGATCTGTACTTTTCCCGGCGCTGGGCCGCTGCCGCCTCCGCCGCTCAAGATCCTTTGGACAAGGTTCGGCTGAGCGCCCTGGCTTTCGAAGCATCTCGCGCGGCGACGAGGGTCCCGGAGCAGCAGCAGAACGCGTGGTACAACTTCGCCATCATGGCTTCGGCGGTCGGAGATGCCGCGCTGGTCGAATCGAGCCTGCGCTCGGCGGTTGCTGCCGGACCGCGGTGGTTCAAGCCGCACTGGACGCTCGCCCGCCTGCTGTACGCCGCAGGCCGCAAGGACGAGGCCCGGCAGGAAGCCGCGCTCGCGCTGGATCTGGATGGACGCAAGGACGCGGAAGTTGTACAAACCACGAATGAAATCCTCCGTTCCCTGGACTCGCGCCGCTAGTCTAAGACAATGGTGATCTCCCTATGAATTCGAATCGAATCGTCCTCTTTCTCCTGACCGCTGCCTGTGTCGTGGCGCAGGTTCCTTTTGGAGCGGCGCCTTCGCAAGGGCAGAAAATGCCGTCGATTTTCGACAGCGGGCTGGCCGGATCGCTTCTCGCCGCGGATACGCCGCCGGTCTCGATCACCGAAGCCCGCGGAATCGAAGGCTGGGGAGACACTACGAGTTTCTCTTCGGGCTCATGGATCCAGATTAAGGGCACAAATTTGACACAGGTCCCCTTCCGCCAGTGGATTTATCCGGACGATTTCAACGGGCTGAATGCGCCCACGTCCCTGGGCGGCGTCTCCGTGTTCGTGAACGGCAAGAGCGCGTTTGTGAATTTCATCAGCCCGGGCCAGGTGAACGTGCAGGCTCCCGATGACGCTGCTGTCGGTCCCGTTGCGGTCACCGTGGTCAACAACGGAGTCGTGAGCAACAGCATCTTCGCGACTAAGGTCGCTGTCTCTCCCGCGCTGCTGGCTCCTCCCGCAACGTTCCCGTTCTCGTTTTTCGTGAACGGCAAACAGTATCTGGAGGCCACTCTGGGCGCGCAGAATGTTTATGCCGGAAGCCCCAACCTGGTTTCGAATTTCCCGTATCCGTTCCAGGCTCCGAAGCCGGGCGACAGCGTTTGGATTTACGGCATCGGATTCGGCGATGTGGATCCGGCGTTGCCCGCCGGCGTCGTCGCGGGAGCGGATAAGATCAAAGCGCCGCTTACGATCAGTTTCGACAATACGCCCGCCGAGGTCGGATACGCGGGCCATTATCCGGGTTTCGTAGGGCTGTATCTGTTCACCGTGAAGGTGCCGAATGTGCCCGCCGGGGATCACCAGATCAAGGTGACGCTGAATGGACAGCCGCTGTCGCAGACGGTTTACTTGGTAACCGGGCAGTAGACCACGCAGGCGACAAGATCGCCTGCGCTACTTCACCAGGCGTCACGGCCGCTGAGCACGCGTGCCGGCGTGCGCAGCAAAATTCGCAGATACAATCCGATACTCTGCTTGCGCACGAAGAATAAATCCAGACGCCGCCGCTGCGAATAGGTCAGCCGGTTCCGGCCCATCACTTGCCATAATCCGGTAAGCCCCGGGCGAACGGAGAGCACTTCGACGGCCGCCTCACGGTAATGGGCTTCGAGTTCCTGGGCCGTTAAGGGCCGCGGGCCGACCAGCCGCAATTTCCCGGTTACCACTTGAAGCAGTTGCGGCAACTCGTCCACGGAATACCGCCGGCAAAACGCCGCGAGTCTGCTGGTGACGCGCGGATCGGGAGCGCCCTTGGTCGCTGGAACGCCGGTATTGCCAAGGTATTCGATCCAGCCGTCACTTCGGCGGGGCTCATCGGACCGGCCCCACATCGTGCGGAGCTTGAGAATCCAGAACGGCTCGCCATTCATCCCGATGCGGAGATGCGCGATCAGGGGCGAGCGCCCGGAAAGCGCCCGGATCGCCAGCATCGTTGCGCCCAACGCCGGGGCGACAGCCGCAAACGCGATTCCGGCAACGATGCGTTCGGCCGGGACCACGAGGGAGTCGGCGGTTAGGAATGGCCTGGTTTCCCGGCGTCCGCGGGTGAGAAGGATGGAAGGCGCACCCATGTTCCTGCCGGTTTGGACCCGGCGTGGACTGGCACGGGAACGCCGCCACTCGCTAGGATGAGGCCAGGGAACAGGCGTGCCGAATACGGGGTCATCACCGCCATCGGGATCATTGGGCCGGAAGCCCAGGGAATCGCGGCGCTGGCTTAAGCGGCGCGTTCCGAAGGAGCAACTCTACCGCCTCGCTCCGAAGCGCCCCAAGCCGAAGCGGTTAGGACGGATGGAGCGCTTGGACCGGGTCCGCCGCGCGATCCGCACCTGGTGGATTTGGCTGGCAATCGCCATTACCGCCCATTTTCTGGGGCATTGGATCTGGACCGTGGTCGCGGGAGCGCTGGCGTTCGTGTTCTACCATACGTCCCCGGAATCGCATCCCGCAGTGTACGCATTCGAAACTGGCCTGGATGTTTCGTCTCCGGAGTTCCCCATCACGATGGCCGGGATGACAGGGATGCCTCTGGTGGCGGGGAACCAGGTGTCTCTTCTGAACGACGGCGACGAGTTCTACCCGGATATGCTCCAGGCTATTGAATCGGCGGATCACTCCATCACCATGGAGCAGTATATTTTCTGGGATGGACGCGTGGGGAGACGTTTCGCGGAGGCCTTCGCGGAGAAGGCCCGCGGGGGCGTGCCGGTAAAGCTCCTGCTGGATGCCATCGGCTCTTCCAACCTGGGCGAACCGATCGTCAGGATTTTGGAGGCAGGCGGCTGCCAGCTTGCCTGGTTCCGGCCCATTCACTGGTACACCATCAACCGCGCCAACCATCGCGACCACCGCAAATCACTCATTGTGGACGGCCGGATCGCATTTACAGGCGGAGCCGGAATCGCCGATCACTGGCTGGGGCGTGCGAGGACTCCACGATCCTGGCGCGACATCATGGTCCGGGTGGAAGGACCCGCCGCGCTCGAACAGCAAAGCGGCTTTGCCCAGAACTGGCTGCAGTCGACGGGCGAAATCCTCACCGGCCATGATTATTTCCCGGTGCCGGCGCCCGCGGGGAACATCGATGTTCAGACCATTCTGAGTTCGCCGTTCGAAGGAACAGGCTCGGCCGGCACGATGCATCTAATCGCCCTCCAGTGCGCCCGCCGGCACCTATATATCGCCAATCCGTATTTCATTCCGGACCCCCGTCTGATCGAGATGATGTCGCACGCTGTCAGCCGGGGCGTGGAGATCAAGCTGATGCTAGCGGGCCGTCACAATGACACGTGGTGGGCCCGGCAGAACAGCCTGCGATTGTATGGAAAGTTACTGGAAGGCGGAGTGCAAATTTTTGAGTTTCTCCCCACCATGCTGCATCAGAAATTCGTGATTGTGGATGACGCCTGGGCAGCCGTCGGCACGGCCAACTTCGATAACCGGTCGCTTTCTCTCAACCAGGAGACCAGCGTGTGTTTCTGCGACCGCAGCCTGGTAAACGAACTGCGCGAAACTTTCTTGGCCGATCTCGAGCGATGCCGCAAGGTGAGCTACAAGTCCTGGAAACGCCGCGGCTTCTGGCAGCGCGCCGGAGAACAGTTCGCGGCGCTGATCGAGGACCAGGTCTAGCGCATGCACCGGTTCCGCGTCGCGACCTACAACATTCATAAATGCCGGGGCGTGGATGGGCGCGTCCGTCCGGAACGCGTCGCGCGTGTCCTGGAAGAGGTGAATGCCGATATCGTTTCGCTGCAAGAAGTGGTCAGCCACGAAGGACGGGCGACCTTGGATCACCAAGCCGATTATCTGGCTGGGCACTTGGGGCTCTTCGGCGCGATGGGCGAAAGCCGGAAGCACCGGGGAGGAGCCTACGGCAACGTGACGCTCAGCCGCTGGGATTTCAAGCTGGTCCGGCCGATCGACATCACCGTCGCCGGGCGCGAGCAACGGGTCGCGCTGCGAACCGACATCCGGCTGGACCGGCATATTTTGCACGTGTTCAACGTCCATTTGGGAACGGCTGTCCGAGAGCGGCGGCTGCAGGCCGCCCGCCTGATCGACCGGGACCTGCTGCGGGCCATCGACATCTCGGGCCCGCGGCTGGTTCTGGGAGATTTCAACGAATGGGTGCACGGCATGGTGACCCGAACGCTGGTGGCTGAATTCCATTTGACCGATCTGCGGGCGCACCTTGCACGTGTGCGCAGCTATCCGGCGCTGCTCCCGGTGCTGAATCTGGACCACATCTATTTCGATCACCACCTCCGCATCGAACGCGCGTTTTTTCATCGCACCCGCCGTTCCTTGATCGCTTCCGATCATCTGCCGCTGGTGGCGGATTTGGTTTTTGCGGAATAAGAATCCTATGCACACCTTTCGATTGCTCCTGGAGTACGACGGTTCCCGCTATTCCGGCTGGCAGGAACAGATCAACGCGCGTACCGTTCAGGGAGAACTCAAGCTGGCCGCGCAAGAGCTGTTTCGAACCGACGTCGAACTGCAAGGCGCCGGACGCACCGACGCGGGGGTGCATGCGGTCGGCCAGGTGGCGCATCTGAAGATCCGGGGAAAGGCGGCCGCGCTCGATGCATCTCAGATTCTGCGCGAGCTGAATGAACGGCTCCCGTCGAGCATTGCCGTTCTGGAGGTGACCGAAGCGCCACCGCGCTTCCATGCGCGCCACGACGCGAAGACACGCGCCTACTTCTACCAGATTTCGACGCGCAAAGCGGCTCTTTCGAAAAGATTCGTGTGGTGGGTCAAGGAGCCGCTGGATCTAGCGAAGATGCAACAGGCCGCGGCGCTGATTGCCGGAAAGCATGACTTCGCTGCGTTTCGCGCGCCGGATCCATCTAAACCCGGCGAATCGACCATCGTCGTCGTGGAATCGGCCGAAGTTTCGGTGGATGAAAGCTTGATCGTGTTTCGTGTCGAGGCTTCGCATTTCCTCTGGAAAATGGTCCGGCGGCTGGCGGGCACGCTGGTCAAGATCGGCTTGGGTCAGGTTTCGGTGGAGGAATTTCGGGAACTGCTGAATGGGAAAAAGAATCCGAAGTTGGATATCGCCGCATGGACGGCTCCGGCATCGGGGCTGTTTTTGGAAGGGGTGAGGTATTAGTCATTCTCGGCAGATGCCGCGCTTGCTCGCCCGGATGAATGCAATCAGGTGCCGCGTGTGCTCCGTCGGGACCTCTCGATCGATGCGCTGGAGCGCGTCCTCGAGTTTCAGCCCCGAACGGTACAGAAGCCGGTACGCGGTCTTCAAGGCCTGGATGTCCGCGTCGCTGAATCCCGCTCGCTTTAGTCCCACCTGGTTCAGCCCATGGGCTGCGACGTTGAAATCCGTGTACAGGAAAAATGGGGGCAGATCGCTGTTCACCCGAGTGTTCCCGCCGATCATCGCCAGCCGCCCGATGCGCGAGTATTGGTGGATCACCACGCCTCCCGAGATGAAGGCCTGATCCTCCACGTCCACATAGCCGGCCACCAGCGCGCTGCTGGCGATCACGGTCCGGTTCCCGATCCGGCAATTGTGCGCGATGTGGCCCGAGGTCATGATGTAGTTCTCGTCGCCGATAACGGTTTCGGATTCGGGCGCCGTGCCGCGCGAGACCGTGTAATGCTCCCGAATGATATTTCCGTTTCCGATTTTGAGATAACTGCGCGCGCCGGTGAAATTTTTGTCCAGCGGATCGGTGCCGAGCACCGTACCGGCGGAAATCTGGTTATTCTCGCCAAGTGTCGTCCAGCGTTTGACATAGACGTACGGCTCCAGCCGGCAGCCCGCGCCGATCGCGACATCCTCTTCGACGATCACGTACTCGCCGAGAACCGCACCGGGGCCAATGCGGGCGCCGGGATGTACACGAGCCGTGGGCGCGATTTGCGCGGCGGGATCAATCGGCATCGAGTCTCAAGAAGTGAGGAGAATGACGAACAGCGCAATCCACAAGGCGCCGAGAAAGTGCCAGTAGAACGTCACCGCGTCGACGGTCTCGCGGCGCGTTTTTCGCCCGAGGGTGACGATAAAAAGCGCAATCAGGCCGCCGACCAGATGGGCCGCGTGCAGGCCGGTGAACATGTAGAAAAAGGAACTGTACGGGTTCTGCGACAAATAGTAACCGCGTTGAACCAGCGTCCTCCAGGCGGCTAACTGGGACGCAAGAAACGCCATGCCCAGACACGCCGTGATCATCAGAAGGCGTGCCGCGGCGGGATGCGATCCTCGCCGGTACGCCCGGCGAGCGGCTTCGAAGGTAAAGCTGCTGACAAGAATGACGGAAGTCGAAAGCCACAGCGTGTGAGGCAGCGTGATGGGCGCCCAGTACGGCGGCGTGTGGGAGCGCCAGTAGAAGGCCACAACCAGCGCCGCAAAAAACGCCAGAATCGAGCCGCAGGCGATCAGCAGGCCCACCCGGTACAAGCCCGGGGGCGACTTGGAGGGATCGTCGAGCGAGGCCGGCAGCAAGACGACGTCGGATGTCTTTCCCGCCCGGTCGCTCAACAACGCCATGCATCCATTTTACGCCCAGTCATCTTGATCCCGAATCACGGGAACAAAGTACTTAAGCTGTAGGTATATGGGGCATTTTGTGCGGACCGTCCTGGGCGTCGGCCTGCTGGTTCTGGGCGTGATCGGCAGCGTATTGCCGATTGTGCCGGGCTTCGTGTTCTTCGCCGCCGGGATCGCAGTGCTGGGGACCGATCACGTGATTGTGCGCCGCTTTCGCCCACTGATCCACCGGGTGCGCTCGTGGCTGGAGCGCCGCGGGATCCTGAAACCGCATCGGCAGTAAGCCGGCGAATTCAGCGGCCCCTGGGCTTCTTCTTATACCTCTGGGCCAAGCGGATGGATGCGCGCCGGATCCAGGAGTTGGGCAGCGTTTTCAGTAAGGTGACGAGCAGCTTGTAGCGCCAACCCGGAACCACGAACAGCTCGCGCCGGTCGAACCCGCGCAGGCTCTCCTCGACCACGAAATCGGCGGTCATCCAAAGAGATGCCGGAACCCGGGAGCGTTCCATGCCGATCACGTCATGAAATTCGGTCAGCGTGAATCCGGGGCAGAGGGCCTGCACCGTCACCGGCGAGGATTGGATGCCGAGTTCCATCGCCAGCCTCTCAGTAAAGCGATTCATCCAGGTCTTGGTCGAGTTATAGCTGACGTTCTGCGGAGATGCGACATAGGCAGCAACCGAGGAAACGTTGATGATTCCGGTGCGGCCGCCGGCCCGCGGCGCCAGATTCTTCAGGGCGGCGTGCGAGAGCCGCATGGTCGCCAGGACGTGCAGCCGGTGCATCTGTTCCTGAATGCGGGCATCCGCATCCGCGAAGTAGCCGAGCGTGCCGAACCCGGCGTTGTTAACCAGCAGCGCAAGATTCGGGGCGTGTTCGAGTCGATGAGCCACGGCTTCCAGCGCGGCATCCTCGGTCAGATCCGCAGCCAGGATCTCCGCCCGAACCCGATACTGTTCGGCCACCTCGCGCGCAATCGATTGAAGGCGATCCTGGCGGCGGGCGATGAGCAAAAGGTCGTACCCGCGCGCAGCCAGCTTTCGCGCGAAGGCAGCGCCCAAACCGCTGGAAGCTCCCGTGATCACCGCCAGCATGGCCTTAGGATCGCTCATCGGGAGGTTCTAAATCGTCGTGATCCGTGCCTGCCGGACGCAGGCGATAACCGCGCGCCGACCATTCGGCGCCTCCCAGAACCAGCATCGACGCGAAGAAACTCAGGAACAAAATCGTCGCGGAGTAGCGGAATACGCCGTATTCTCTCTGAATCCGGGCATCCAGCCACGGCCAGATGAAGCTGTTCAGGTACTTGAATCCCTCCAGCAGCAAGCCGACGATAATCGCCGCGGGAACTACCCGCGAAAGTGGCGGACGGCCGTTCGGCAAATATCGGAAGATGAGAAACAAGCTCAGGCATGTGAGCGGTACCGCGGCCAGCTTGAAGAACAGAACGGAGGTCCACAGCTCGATGCGCCAGGCTCCCGCGGATCCGACCCGCAGTTCGGCCACACCGAGGGAAAGCAAGGCTAAGGTGCCGGTGCTGAAGATCAGAGCGAGGCTCACCGCCTGGTTGTGAAGATAGCTTCGATTTTTGGAGATCCCCCAAATCTTGTTCAACGCGACTTCCAGGGGCTCGAAGATGCCGTTTGAGGAAAACAGCAGCAGAAAGATGGCAATCCAATCGGTGACGGGCCGCTGGGGAAGATTGCTGCCCAAAAATTTGCCAAGCGTGTCCGGAAAATAATCGCGCAGGGCAAAATCGATCGCGGCGACCGTGGTTTGCCGGCTGAAAAAGAGTCGCGAAATTGAGACGCTCACGATCAGGAAGGGGAAGAACCCGAGCAACACGTTCGCGGCGATGGAAAAAGCCAGCGCGTGGACTTCCGTCTGGAGCCAATAGTGCACGGTGGGCGAAATCGCTTTCAGAATGGCACCCCAGAAACCCCGCCGCGGCTGCATCTCTCTTCAGGTTAGTGGATGGCCTCTAACGGGTAAACTAGGGTCATGAAGACCTCGATTTTCCGGTTCGTGTTTGCTCCCCTTCTGGCCTGCTTGCTGTTGACCGGCGTGGCCATGGCTCAAACCAAGAAGGCTCCGGCCAAAGAGCCTGCAAAGACCGCGGATACAGCCAAGAAAAGCGGCGCTCTGGTCGATATCAATTCGGCGAGCGCGGACGAGCTGAAGGCGCTGCCGGGAATCGGTGAGGCGTATTCCGCCAAGATCATCGCGGGGCGGCCCTATGCGCGCAAGGATCAGCTCGTATCCAAGAATATCGTTCCGCAGGCTACCTACGACAAGATCAAGGATCAGATCATCGCCAAACAGGGCACCGCGAAAGCGAGCACGACAAAGAAGAAGTGAACGTCGTTCTCATTTCGACGTATGAGCTCGGCCATCAGCCGTTCGGCTTGAGTTCGCCGGCAGCCTGGCTGGCTCGCGAAGGTCATCGCGTGGTGTGCCAGGACCTGGCTGTCGGCTCTTTACAGGAAGACGCGATTCGCGAGGCCGATCTGATCGCCTTCCACCTGCCGATGCACACGGCGACGCGCCTCGCGATGCCGGTGATCGAGCGAGTAAAGCAGTTGAATCCGAATGCAGAGCTGGCGGCGTACGGGCTTTATGCTCCGTTGAACCGGGATCTGCTGCGCGGGCTGGGCGTGGCGCATACGATCGGCGGCGAATTCGAACCCGCGCTGGTGGATCTGGCCCGCGGCGGGCAGGCTCCCCAACAAAGCATGGAACGCCTGACATTCCTGACGCCGGATCGACGCGGCCTGCCGGATCTGGCCAGTTACTCTCACCTGCGGCAAAACGGAGCCAAGAAAATCGCCGGGTACACAGAAGCGAGCCGCGGCTGCAAGCATCTGTGCAGGCACTGCCCGGTGGTGCCGGTGTACGAAGGCCAGTTTCGGATTGTGCAGCGCGAGGTCGTGCTCGAGGATATACGGCAGCAGGTTGCCGCGGGCGCGCGGCACATCACTTTCGGCGATCCCGATTTCTTCAACGGCCCCACGCACGCGATGCGGATCGTCGAGGCGCTGCACGCCGAATTCCCTGAAGTCACGTACGACGCAACCGTAAAGATTGAGCACCTGAAGCAGCATCGCGGGTTGCTTCCGGCGCTGCAACAGACCGGATGCCTGTTCCTCACCAGCGCGGTGGAATCGATCGACGATGCCGTGCTGGCGCGTCTCGAAAAAGGCCACACCGCCCGGGACTTCTTTGAAGTGGCCGGCCAGGTGCGCGACGCCGGCATCGCGCTGCATCCGACCTTCATCGCCTTCACGCCCTGGACCACGATCGAGAGCTACGGCCGGCTGCTGCGGGCGCTCGCGGACCTGGATCTGGTGGAAAATACCGCGCCCGTGCAGCTCGCCTTGCGGCTGCTGGTGACCCAGAATTCGCGGCTCTTGGAGCTGCCGGAAATCCGGATGGCGATGGGCGAGTTCGATGAGAAGGCGCTGGTTTATCCATGGAAACATCCGAACCGGGACGTGGACACGCTGGGCAATCTGGTGTTCCAACTGGTAAGCCGCCGGCAGCAGGAAAACAAGACGCGCGCCGAGATCTTCCGCGAAATCTGGGAGATGGTCCTGCGCGGTCCCGCGCCGGAGCTGCCGGCGTCTTCCGCGGTGCCGCACCTGGACGAACCTTGGTACTGCTGCGCCGAACCTGCGCCGCAAGTCTAGCCCGAACAGATGAACAAGCGTGTTCTTCTGATCGCCGCGACCACTGGTTATCAAGTCCGTGAATTCGCCGGAGCGGCGCAAGCGCTGGGAGTGGATCTCGTGCTTGCCACGGATCGCTGTCACATCCTGGAGAACCCCTGGGGCGACCAGGCCGCGCCCATCCGTTTCCAGGATCCGGAGCCTTGGCTCGACGCGCTGGCGGCCCGGGGCCCGTTCGATGGGATCCTTGCTGTCGGCGACCGGCCTGCCTGGATCGCCGCGCAGGCTGCCGAACGGCTCGGACTGCGTTTTCATCCGGCCGAAGCGGCCCGCTCTGCCGGGAACAAGCTTCTGGCGCGGGAACGTTTTCGCTCGTCCGGATTGCACGTTCCAGAATTCCGCCGGATCGCGCAAACGGAGGCCGCGCTGGAATTGCCGGCTCCCGTCCAGTTTCCCTGCGTTTTGAAGCCGCTCGAATCTTCTGCCAGCCGCGGCGTCATCCGCGCGAACAACTCTGGGGAGTTCCGGGCTGCGGCCAGCCGGATCCGGCGCATGCTGGAAGGCGATCTGCTGGTGGAAGATTACATTCCCGGCCGCGAATTCGCGCTGGAAGGCGTGGTGACCTCGGGAAAACTCCAGACCCTGGCGCTGTTCGATAAACCGGATCCCCTGGAAGGTCCCTATTTCGAAGAAACGATTTACGTCACGCCTTCTCTTGAACCTGAAGGGGTGCAGCGGCAGATCCGCGAAACTGCTCAATCGGCGGTGTCGGCCTTGGGTTTGACGAACGGACCGGTTCACGCGGAGATGCGAGTGAACGATCGCGGAGTTTGGATGCTGGAAGCGGCCGCGCGGCCGATCGGAGGACTGTGCGCCCGCGTGCTCCGTTTCTCGGAGCCGTATGACATTCTCGAACAGGTCCTGTTGCTCCATGCTCTGGGCGAGGACGTTTCGAATGGGCGCCTGCTCCCTGGCGCGCACGGCGTGATGATGATTCCGATCCCTCGAGCCGGGGTCTACAGGGGTGTCAGCGGAGTGGAAGACGCCCGGCGGGTTCCCGGTGTGGAAGACGTAGTGATTACAGCGAAAGAAGGCCAGGAAATGTTTCCGCTCCCGGAAGCATCTGCGTACTTGGGCTTCCTGTTTTCCAGGGGAGTCTCTGCCGATAGAGTAGTAGAGGGTTTGCGAGCGGCGCATCGGCGGCTGGAATTTACCCTCTCATCAACCCTTCCAGTCGTAAAATAAGGAGAACCTGTGAACGTAGCGATTCTTGGAACCGGATACGTCGGATTGACCACAGGAGCCTGCCTGGCTTATCTGGGCCACCAGGTCACTTGCGTCGATCCCGACGAAAGCAAGATCGGGGCGCTTCAGCGCGGCGAAGTGCCTTTCTACGAACCGCATCTTGACGACCTGCTTGTAGAAGCCCGGCAGAATCTTCAGTTCACGACGGATTATTCGGAGGCCATCCCGAACGCGCAAGTTGTCTTCATCGCCGTCGGAACGCCGCCAGGCACGAACGGAGCTCCCGATTTACGTTATTTGCAGGCTGCCGCGGAAGGCGTGGGCGAGCGGCTGGGCCCGCATTTCACCGTGGTCGTGAACAAATCGACGGTGCCGATCGGCAGCGGAAACTGGGTTGGAGCGCTGATCCGGGACGCAGCCGAGCGACTGGGAAGGGGACGCGGTTGCTTCGCCGTCGCCTCGAATCCGGAGTTTCTCCGCGAGGGTAGCGCGCTGCAAGACAGCCTGTATCCCGATCGCGTGGTGATCGGAGCCGACGAGGCGCAGACGGCGGAAGTTCTCTACACGCTCTACCGACCGATCCTCGACCAGACGTTTCAGCCGCCTCCGTTCCTGCCGCGGCCGGATCGCGTCGGAGGCGTGCCACTGATTTCCACGGACCTGGCGTCCGCCGAACTGATCAAGTACGCGGCGAACGCATTCCTGGCGTTGAAAATCAGCTACATCAACGAAATCGGCCAGCTCGCGGAAAAAGTAGGCGCCGACATCGCGCAGGTGGCGCGCGGTATCGGGTTGGACGCCCGCATCGGCACGCGCTTTCTGCAGGCCGGCATCGGCTGGGGAGGATCCTGTTTCGGCAAGGATACGGCCGCGTTGGTTTCCACGGCATCCGAGTACGCTCTGGACATGCCGATCGTCAAAGCCGCGCGCGAAGTGAACCGGCGTCAGCGCGAACGCGTTGTCGACAAGCTGCTGGGCGAGTTGAAAATCCTCAAAGGAAGAACCATCGGTCTGCTGGGCCTGGCCTTTAAGCCGCATACCGATGATCTTCGGGAGGCGCCCGCGCTGGACGTAGCGCGCCAGCTTCTGGAGCGCGGAGCGCGCGTAAGGGCTCACGACCCCATCGCCATGGAGCGCTTCAAGAAGGAAAACCCCGGGATGGATCTCATGCTGGCCGCGGAGGCGCACGAAATCGCTCGCGACGCCGACGCCCTGGTCCTGATCACCGAATGGCCGCATTACCTGGAATTGAACTGGGAATCGCTG
The DNA here is from genome assembly GCA_037916615.1 of Bryobacterales bacterium. GTDB lineage: Bacteria > Acidobacteriota > Terriglobia > Bryobacterales > Bryobacteraceae > Palsa-187. Next base: position 41,845 of record JBAIXM010000037.1, on the reverse strand, counting down.
GCCGCCGGAATGCATACGCCCGTCCTGCTGGATGCGCGGCACGCCCTGGACCGGGCGCGTATGACACGAGCCGGATTCCGGTATCTGAGTTTGGCCGGATAATACAATAGAGGTAAGTGAATTATCTGCGCCAGGTGCTGGCAGAAGAGGGCGGTCGGGTCCGCATGGATCGCGCGGCGCTGGATCTGGCCAGCATCCATTTTCCGAATCTGGAACCGGAACCTTTCCTGGACCGGCTGAACGATCTGGCTTCCTCCCTGGGCGATCGTTTGCGGAATTTCAACGACGGCCGCGACTTCGTCGAGAAGGCCAGCAGCTACCTGTTTGGGGAGCTCGGCTTTCACGGCAACGAAAGCAATTTTTTCGATCCTTTGAATAGCTGCCTCAACCAGGTCCTGGAGCGCCGCACGGGGATCCCCATTACGCTGGCCGTGATGTACATGGAGATTGCGCGCCGCCTGCACATGCCGGTGTTCGGCATCGGGCTCCCGCGCCATTTCGTGCTCCAGTTCGACGACGGAAATTTCGCCACTTATATCGACCCGTTTCACGGTGGACGCGCGATCACCGCGCGCGACTGTTTCGCGCTTGCCGGCGCCAAGGTGGCCGATCCGCTGCTGCTGCAGCGCGTGACTCCCAAACAGATCGCTATGCGGATGCTTCAAAACCTGCACGGCGTGTATCTCCGGACGCACGATTCCGAAAAAGCCATCGTTACCCTGGACCTGCTGCTCTCCGGCGCGCCCGACCAGGCGGCCTGGTACAAACGGCGCGGGGTGCTGTCGCTCGAGGTACACCGCTATCACAACGCCCGCCGGGATTTCCTGAAATACCTGGAATTAGAACCGGAAGCGCCGGACCGCGAGGCCATTGTGAAGCAACTTCAGGCAATTCACATGTTGCTCGCTCGCGTGAGTTGAGACGTGTGCTAACATTGCCATCAAACTCCTAGTACCATGCACGATTCCCTGCCCGACAGCGATGCAGTGCTTGCACAATTCAATCGGCTGATTCAGGAGCTGCTGCGCGGCAACATGCACCGCAACACGTTCCGTCCTTGGGAAGTGGAATTGCTGCTGGATATCGAGGCCTGCAATCTGCGCGACTCCTCGCGGCGCGAAACACTGCGGCGGTATCAGCGCGCCGTGCAGCGCCACATGGAGAAGGGCGCGCGCCTGCCCATGAAGTTATCGGAATACCTGGAAGCGGTGAAGGCGAAAAGGGCCAAACCGAAGGCCGACCCCGCCGCGTAATAACCCGCTGCTATCCTGAAATCGAGAGGAACAACGAATGGGTTGCGGTAACGGAATGTCCGGACCTCGCATCGAAGAGGCCAACAAGAGCGGCCGGAAAGTTTTTTGCGTCAAGTTTCAGCGCGAAATGCCCGGCCTGGACGAGCCGCCGTTCGACAATCATCCGCTCGGCCAGCGCATCTACGAGAACGTCTCGAAAGAGGCCTGGAAGATGTGGATGGAGCAGATGAAGATGATCATGAACGAGTATCGTCTGAATCTGGGCACTCCCGAGGCGCAGGAGTTCCTGCTCAAACAGATGGAAGAGTATTTCTTCGGCGAAGGAGCCGCGCTGCCTCCGGGCTATGTGCCGCCGCGAGCGAAGAACTAGTTCAATCGGTGCCACGCCCTCACGGGCGGGGCTGAACCGAAGTTAGCCGCGTGCGTCAGCGTGCCGGCTTATACGCCACGCAGTCGATTTCCACCAGCATTTCCGCCTGGTGAAACTTTGCCTCGACGGTTGTCCGCGCCGGTTTATGATCGCCGAAGAATTCGGCGTAGGCGCGGTTCATATTCTGGAATTCCGAGATGTCGCGCAGAAAGACCGAGCATTTCACGATATCCGTGAGCTGGGCCCCCGCCGCTTCCAGAATCCGGCGAATGTTGCCCAGCGTGAGCCTGGTCTGAAACGCGACGTCCCCAACAGCCAGCTTATCCGTTACCGGATCGATGGGACCCTGGCCGCTCACGTATATGAAATCGCCGGCCCGCAGCGCGGGAGTGTAGTGTCCCCGCGGCGATGCGCCACCCGCGGGAACGATCCGTTCGAGGCTCATGCGTTGCCGGGCTTCTTACGGCCGCGCGGACGCCGCTGGCCTCCCCCACTTCCACCTGCGGACTTCGGGACCCGCCGGCGCGCCGGGGCCTTCTTGGGCTTGGGCGGCGGCGGATTCGGCTCAAAGATCGTGGGCTGGCCCTCCACGTACGGCTGCGGCTCTTCGACTTCTTCCTCAACCTCGGCGGCCGCCGACGCTTCCGGAGCCGGCGGCTCGGCGGGCGGATAAAACTCGGCGCCAAGGGTTACCAACATGATGCCCTGTTCCTCGTGCGGCTCCATGCGAACCACCGTCTTGTCCTGCGCGTAATTGAGGAACTCGCTGAACTGCTGGAATCCGTAGGCGGAAACGTCCAGATTAGGATGCTCTTCCTTGAACCAGTTAGCCAGATCCTCCACCGGCACGCCGTTCTCGAGTTCGAGCCGGTGATTCTCCAGCACGTCGCGCAGCGGCGGCAGCAGATCTTCTGCTTTCAGCGTGGCGCGTTCCGGCTGGGCCGAGCCCTTGCGCTCGATGATGTAACGCCCGCCTGTGCCGCTGACGTTCACCAGATCCTCACGCTTGAGCTTCTCGACGAAATCCGAAAAGCTGGAGGCTCCGTAGGCGCGCTCGTTGAACGCGGAATCCAGTTGCAGCATGGTCGACTTCAGAAGCCCCAACTGCGGCTGGACTGCCCGCCTTTCCAAAACCTGAAGCGCGCGCTCCACCAGCGGCATCGCCTGCCCGAGTTCGAGCGGAGCCGGCCGTGGGCCCCGCGGGCCGCGTTCGGCGCGCTCCGGACGGTCGCCTCGCGCCGGTCGTGGCGCCCGGACTTCACCGGGCAGTTGAACGCTGGCCGGCACGTCCGATAGCAGCGATTCGAAGCTGATGAACTCGTGGCAATTCTGCTGAAGAATCGTCGAGGTAAAGGCTTTTCCGCCGACCACGAATACGGTCTTGCCGTATTCCTTCAGTTTGTTCACCAGCGGAATAAAGTCGCTGTCGCCGCTAACGATCGCGAACGCGTTCACATGCGTATGCGTGAAGGCCATCTCCAGCGCGTCCAGAGCGAGGTTGATATCCGCGCCGTTCTTATCGCCGCGCGGCGAGGGAATTCGCTGCACCATTTGGACGGCGTTTTCCGCCATCTGGCGCGTGGCTCCATCCTGGCGTCCCCAGTTGGCGTAGGCGAACTTGGCCACCAGGTCCCCGCGCTCTTTCAAGGCGTCCAGCGCCAGCGATACGTCGAACTCGCGCCGCAGCGTCGATTTCAATCCAATCTCGATGTTGTCGTAATCGACGAACACCGCGATGTTCAGTTTGTCCTGCATTTAAGTTTCTTCTCCAATCTCGTTCAAACTGTCTGTTTGACCGAGCTTCGGATGAATTCCACAATTTCCTGGAGGGAGGCTCCGGGTTGAAAAACCGCGGCGACTCCGAGCCCCTTCAATTGCGCGGCATCTTCATCCGGAATGATGCCGCCGACGATGACCAGAACATCGGTCATCTTTTGTTGCTTTAGTAATTCCATCACGCGAGGCACGATGGCGTTGTGCGCTCCGGAAAGAATGGACAGGCCGATGACCTGCACGTCCTCCTGAAGCGCGGTATTGACGATCATCTCCGGCGTTTGCCGCAGACCCGTGTAAATGACCTCCATGCCGGCATCCCGAAGCGCGCGGGCTATAACCTTCGCGCCCCGGTCGTGTCCATCGAGGCCGGGTTTGGCGACCAACACCCGGATTTTATGATCCATAAAAGACTGCGATTTTGACTCTGATACGCCCCTGTTGCCTCCCTGGCATCAGCGGTGCATCCTGCCTAGAGGATATCACGGGATAGGGTCCCCCGCCCTGACCGGGGCCTCAGCTCGTTCCGACCGAGCGGCGATACTCACCCGGTGCGATTCCCAGAACGCGCTTGAACGCCTTGTGGAACGCGCCGTCGGAGTCGTAGCCCACGGCCTGCGCCACGTCCGCCAGCTTGCGGTCACTTTCGCGAAGCAGATCGCTGCCGCGGTACATGCGCCAGCGCGTCAGATACTCCAGAGGAGATTCGCCCATCAGCTCCTTGAACCTGAGGGCGAAAGCCGACCGCGACATGCCGGCTTCGGCCGCGAGTCCCGCCACCGTCCAGGAATAATCGATGCGGCTGTGCATGGCATTCAGCGCTGCGCCGATCTGCGGATCGGCCAGGGCGTGCATCCATCCTGTGCGAGTCCCGTCATTGGAGTCGATATGCGCGCGCAGGGCCTGGATCAGCAGCAGGTCCGCCAGCCGGCGCACGGCCAGTTCCGAACCGGGTGTCGGACGATTGGCCTCCGAAGCCAGCAGTTCGAGCGTTTTCTGCAAAGCAGGCAATCCCGGCTCGCCGCTGCGAATGAGAATCAGCGGCGGCAGGAAATCCGCATGCGATCGGCCGTGCGTGTCGCCAAAATTGAAGCGGCCGGCGATGACCGCGGTAAGGGGCCCGCCTCCGCCGAAACGGATCTGTTCTCCGCTTCTCCGTTTCTTAAGCAGATCGCGCAGAGGACGGGGTTCCGTGCGTGAATCGCCGGCCAGAACGTAGGATCGTCCCGGCGCGAGCAGAAAAAAATCGCCGTGGAGAAGAGGCACGGGCTCGGCCTCAGGCAGCGTGAGCCAGGCCTGGCCGTAGGAGATCAGCCCGAAACTCGCATGCGCCCCTGCTTCGGCGCGCAGGCCCCAAGGCGCGGTGGCCTGCATGCGGCCGTAGCAGACCCCGTGCACACGTACCGCGCTTAAGAAATCCGTAATCAGATCCATGAACGGCCCACCTCAGCTTTGGACGATCGAACAGAAACTACGGACTATCGGTCAAAGTCGCTTTTTACCCCTGAACATCCATAGCTGTGTAGATGCAAATGAAGGCCGGCGGGTTGCCGGCAAAGGAGAGGACTCGCATATGTTCGGAAAGAATAGTGTTGTCGCGCTCGTGTTGGGAGTGTCGGCCCTGGGTCTGCCGGCTTTCGCACAGAGCGAGGATTTCAGGTCTGACGTGACCGCGCAGGCCTTGGGTAGTTTCGTAAAGGAAACCACGGAAAACGGGGTAACGCATTCCGCCAGCAATAGCGGAGGCGTGCTGGGCACCTATCGTTTTTACTTCAACCGCCACAACGGAGTGGAGTTCAACTATGGCTACGCGCTGAACACGCAGCGTTACGCGCTGGATGGCGTTACTTCAAGCACCAAGGCGTACTCGCACGAAGCCACCGCCGCCTACGTGCTGCGCCTGCCGCTGCGCCGGATCACTCCCTTCGCATTGGCCGGAACGGGCAGCCTGATCTTCGATCCGAAGGACATTGGAGGCGATGTTCTGGCGCGGCCGGTGTTCGTTTACGGCGCCGGAGCCGATGTTGACCTCGGCAGCCGCTGGTTCCTGCGTGCACAGTATCGCGGATTGGTGTATAACAGTCCGATCCTGGGCGCGTCCACGGTCAGCGCGGAGCTACTGACGCATCGCGCGGAGCCGTCTGCCGGATTTGGATTCCGGTTCTAACGCGGCTCAGTCGGTCGCGGTTCGGTGCACGGCAGTGTGCGCTGAACCGCGATCGCGCGATTCAGTCTGCTCCAGCAGTTCCAGATCCCCCCATCGTTCGGCTTCCCGATAGTTCTCCCGCAGGAAAGATTCGATCGAAGGCATTTCCAGCCGCTGCGGATCCGTGCTGGGCCAGGTGAGCAAAATGTCTCGCGCCGATACGTGGGCATAAACAATCCAGCGCGGAGGACGAGCCTGCAACTCCCGAACGGTTTCCCACTGGTCGTGATCGGACGCCATCCCCGGCTGCAAAAAGGAATAACGCGTGGGATTCTGCGCGCCGGTGATGAAGTAGAGCAGCGGACGGTAGGGGAAAACGAAGAGCGTGTCGGAAGGCGCGATTCGCGATTGAATTCTTCCGAGCGCGCTCAGATCGGCCGGGCGGCCGTGGATGCGGCCGAGCGTCGTGAGCTGCGTCGTTTCGCGGAGGCGTTGCTGAACGATTATGGCGAAACACAGGGTCGCGGCGGTGGCCACTACCCCCGCCACGATTTTCTTTACCGCCGGAGACGGAAGGCGCGCGATCAGCGCTGCCGTGAGCGCATAAAACGGAGCTGCGACCCAGGTCAGATGATTGAGATCCCACCGCGGGTATGCCGAAAGCACTAACGCCGCGCCCAGAGAAAGCAGGATCACAACCTTTCTCGAGGGCCGCTTCCAGAGCCATATCGCGCCGACCACCGGCAAAGTCGCCGGCAGAGTGAAGAACGCCACGATGACGAGTCCGACCGCAATGTCCAATGCAGAGCCGTGCAGCAGATTGGCATAGCCGCCCGGCACGGCCGCGTACCAGGTGCGGTTCGCGGCGACGTAATTGGAGGAGCTCCACAGCAGGGAATCGAGCATGGGGCGGAGGGTTCCGGTGGAGATGATCCAGATCGCTCCCGCGGCGAACATCAGAGCGACGCCGGCGGCGAACATCCAAAAGGCCGGTCTGGTTTCGCGATACGCGACCAGGCACGCGCCCAGGACGAGGACAGCTAAAGCCACCGTCGGTGTGCACCAGGCGGCCATGCCAGCCGCGATTCCAGCTAAAAATCCCCGTTTCGAAGGCTCGCCGACAAGCAGCGTCCCCGCCAGAATCGTCCATGCGGCCGAATCCCAGCGGTGATTGACCACCACTGCCGTTTCAACGAAGGTCGCAAACGGAAGATAGATGAGGACGGCGAACATCGCCGCCTTCGAACTGCTCAGCTTGCTTGTGAGCCAGAACAGGCATGCCGTGACGATCGCGATGTCGAGCGCCACCGGAATCCGCGCCGCGAACAGCGTAAGGCCGAACACGCGGAAGCTCGCGGCCACCAGCGCGAAGGTGCCAGGCCCGGTGATCGAGAAGAAGTCCCGGTAGGGCATGTGGCCGTGGAACACGCGCAGCGCGCCGTCCAGATAGATGCCTTCGTCATTCATGACGAAAACGAAGCGGGACGCCGCCAGCCACAGCAGGTAAGCGAGAGTGCACAGAAACACCACACTCGTGCGCCGCAGCAGGGACATACGTATCTATCGGATTCCCGCCGCGGAGCGATTAGGAAGGATTAAAGAACGCTGGTTTCTGTGTAGGCGCCGAAAACATCTTTGAGGGCCCCGCAGATTTCTCCCACCGTGGCATAGGCGCGGACCGCATCCAGGATGTAGGGCATGGTGTTCTCCGGGCCTTCTGCTGCGTGGCGGAGGGCATCCAGAGTCCGGGCCACTCCGGCGGCATTTCGCTTCTTTTTGACGCCGGCCAGCCGCTCAATTTGCTTGCGTTCGGCGGTCTCATCGATCTCGAGAACATCGATGGGCTGCTCGGTTTCGTCCGCGAACTTGTTCACCCCGACAATCACCTGTTCGCCCTGTTCGATTTCCCGCTGATACTCGTAGCTTGCATGCGCGATTTCCGACTGCGGGAATCCGCGTTCGATGGCCGGGATCATGCCGCCCATCGCGTCAATGCGCCGGATGTACTCGTTCGCCGCGGCTTCTACATCGAGCGTCAGGCGCTCGAGGAAATAGCTTCCGCCGAGCGGGTCCGGCGCCGCCGTCACGCCGGTCTCGTGCGCGATCACTTGCTGCGTGCGAAGCGCAAGCGTCACCGCGTCCTCGGACGGCAAAGCATACGCTTCGTCCAGCGAATTGGTGTGCAGCGACTGGCATCCGCCGAGCACGGCCGCCAAGGCCTGGATCGCCGTACGGACGATGTTATTGCGGGGCTGCTGCCAAGTGAGCGAACACCCGGCAGTCTGCGCGTGGAAACGCAGCTTCCAACTGTTCTCGTTCTTCGCGTGAAACCGGTCGCGCATGGTGTACGCCCAAATCTTGCGGGCCGCGCGGTACTTGGCGATTTCTTCGAAGAAATCATTATGCGCGTTGAAGAAGAAGCTGAGGCGGGGCGCGAACGAATCGATGGCCAAGCCGCGCTCCAGGGCGTGCTCCACGTACTCGATGCCGTCCCGCAGCGTGAAGGCCAGTTCCTGAACCGCGGTCGAACCGGCTTCGCGGATGTGATAGCCGGAAATCGAAATCGGATGGAATCGCGGGACGTGCCGGGTGGCGAACTCGATCGAGTCCGTCACCAGGCGCATCGAAGGTCGCGGCGGATAGATGTATTCCTTCTGCGCGATGTATTCCTTCAGGATGTCGTTCTGCAGCGTGCCGGAAAGCCGGGACCAATCGGCGTCCTGCTTTTCGGCAACGGCCAGGTACATGGCCCAGATGACGGAAGCAGGCGAGTTGATGGTCATCGAGACTGTGACGTCGCCCAGAGGAATTCCCTGGAACAGCGTCTCCATGTCATCCAGCGAAGAAATGGCCACACCGCACTTGCCGACCTCGCCCAGCGCGGTGGGATGATCGGCATCGACGCCCATTAGCGTCGGCAAATCGAACGCCACGGAGAGTCCGGTCTGGCCTTGTTCCAGCAGATAGCGGAAACGCGCATTGGTCTCTTCCGCGGTGGCGAATCCCGCGAACTGGCGCATGGTCCAGAGGCGGCCGCGATACATCGATTCGTGAATGCCGCGGGTATAGGGAAATTTCCCGGCAGTACTAAGGTCGCGGCCCGGATCAAGATCGGCCAGACTTTCCGGCGTGTAGACCGCCTCCAGCGGCAAACCGCTTAGCGTCCGGTATTTGGATGACGTGAGGGGCGGCATATCTACGCGGAAGGGATTTGCGTGAATCCGTCATACGTTCGCATCACGAGCAGACGCGAAGCCGTCCGGAAAATCCGCATCCTGACCCATTGTAATTCCGTAACGTTTTTTTCCGCGAATCCATCTCCAAAACTTAGCCACCGTAGTAGGATTGAGAGAGCAGTTTTATAAAGGAGGCGCCCCGAAATGTGGAATCGGCGCAAAGAAGACGAACAACCAGCACCTAAACCAGCTGCGGCCCAGCCGCCCGCAGCACAGCCTACCCGTCCCCAGCCTGTCAAGGAGGCAATGCCGATGTCGACCGCTCCCGCTCGCCCCGCCGAGTCTTTCGATACCCAGCGCACCGGCGCCGCAGTGCTAGGAAAATCGGCAATCGTCAAAGGACAGATCCTCAGCCGCGAGGACTTGACCATCGACGGCGAGGTTGAGGGGACGATCGAGATGCAGGAGCACCGCCTCACCATCGGCCCGAATGGAAAGGTCCGGGCGAGCGTGAAGGCGCGCGAGGTGATTGTGCTCGGGACATTGCACGGGAACGTGGAGACGGGCGACCGGATCGATATCCGCAAGGAAGCCAAGTTGGTGGGCGATATCCGGACCGCGCGCATCGTGATCGAGGACGGCGCGTATTTCAAAGGCAACGTGGATATCGTTCGGGCCGAAGTTCCGAAAAGCGCTTCACCCGCCGCTTCCGCTCCCCGGCCGCAAGCAGCACAGCCCGCAGCGGCGGCAGCCAGTCCCGCCATGGCCGCCGGCGCCGGCGAACACAAGCGTTAAGAGTTGGATACCCGCAGCAGTAGCGGTCTGGATCAATTCTGCTCGTCCCTGGTTGATCGGCCCGGGCTGACTCTCCTGGACCTGGCGGGCGCCAGCCAGAGTACTGTCGCATTCGTCACCAACTATGGGCACCGGATTTATTCCGACGATTTGCTCTACCAGATGGATCGCTGTTTCGGCGGCGAGGGCGATTTCTACGAGAACCAGTCCGACCCACAGAAAGTGGAGCAGTTCCTGTCCACGGCATTGGATTATCCCGCGCAGCATTTCGACGGAGCGCTGGTGTGGGATGCGTTGGAATTCCTGACTCCCTCGCTGCTCGAGACGGTGGTCCGGCGTCTGCACATCATGCTCCGCCCGGGAGCCTACCTGCTGGCTTTGTTTCACTCCGAGGAGCGCGCCGAGACCATTCCGACCTATTCCTACCGCATCGCCGACCGGAAGACGATCACTCTGTCCCCCAAAGGCCGGCGGCGCCCGGCGCAGTACTTCAATAACCGCAGCCTGGAGAAGCTGTTCCACGATTTTGAGTCGGTGAAATTCTTTCTGACACGCGACCACTTGCGGGAAGTAATCGTGCGCCGATAGTTCGAACGGAGTCAGCGGCCCTGCGTCCTCTATACTCCATTTAAGGAGTTCCTTTCTTGTCCCTGGAAGACGATTTGTTCGCTCAGCGCCTCCGCCGCACCGCGGAAATCGAGGCTCTGGGGTTCCGCGCCTACGGCCACCGCTTCGATACAACGCACACAATCCCGCAAATTTTAGCCGACTATGGACCGAAAACTGCGGAGGAACTCGCCGAGCGCGTGAACGTGCGGATCGCGGGCCGGATTCAAACCATCCGCCGCATGGGCAAGGCCGGTTTCATGCACCTGGTGCAATCCGGCGAACGTCTACAAGTATATGTGCGCAAGGATGCGGTTCCTGAATCGGATTATGCGCTGTACGAGGGACTGGATCTGGGCGACATCGTCGGCGTGGACGGGTACCTGTTTCGCACGCGCACCGGTGAGCTATCGGTGCACGCCGAGAAGCTGACGTTTCTCTCGAAAATCCTGCTGGCGCTGCCCGAAAAGTGGCACGGCCTCGAAGATGTCGAGATCCGCTACCGCCAGCGGTATCTCGATCTGATCGCGAATCCGGAGTCGCAGAAGATTTTCGTCACGCGCGCGAAGATCGTCGCTTCTCTGCGGCGGCAGCTCGAGCAGCGCGGCTTCGTGGAAGTCGAGACGCCCATGATGCAGGCGGTTTACGGCGGCGCGGCCGCCCGGCCGTTCGTCACGCATCACAACACGCTCGATATGGATCTGTACCTGCGCATCGCGCCAGAGCTATATCTGAAAAGACTGATCGTGGGCGGCCTCGAGCGGGTCTACGAAATCAACCGCAACTTTCGGAACGAAGGAATTTCGACGCAGCACAACCCCGAGTTCACGATGCTTGAGTTCTATCAGGCCTACACCGACTACCAGGGCCTGATGGAGCTGACAGTCGAGCTGCTGAAGCAGACCGCCATCGATGCCACCGGATCGGCGGTGGTCGAATACCAGGGGACCAAGCTCGATTTCGGGCACATCCGGCGCGTTTCGATGCAGGAGGCGGTCGGCAATCCGAACTTGCGGGGCCACGAACTGGTCGAGGTGTTCGAGCGTAAGGTGGAACCGACGCTCTTTGAGCCGACTATCATCTACGACTATCCCGTGGAGGTGTCGCCGCTTTCGAAGAACAAGCCGAGCGACCCGGCTTTCGTCGAGCGCTTCGAGATTTACGTGGCCGGCATGGAGATCGGCAACGCGTACACCGAGCTAAACGATCCCAAGGAACAATGCAAGCGCTTCGAGTACCAGCTCTCCTTGCAGGCCGCGGGCGACGAAGAAGCGCATCAGATGGACGAAGACTATCTGCGCGCCATGTCCTACGGCATGCCGCCGACCGGCGGCGAAGGGATCGGAATCGACCGGCTGACGATGATCCTGACGAATTCAAAATCGATTCGCGACGTGATTTTGTTTCCGCTGCTCCGGCCCGAAGGGCCCATCGGAATGCGCGAGAAGCTGAGCGGAGATGTTTGAGCTGTTCATCGCCCGCCGCTACCTGCGTGCCAAGCGCAAACAGGTGGTGATTTCCGTGATCACGGTCATCTCCGTGATCGGCGTGGCCGCGGGAGTCATGGCGCTCGTCATCGCGCTCGCAATCAACAACGGATTCCGCAGCACGCTGGAGCAGAATCTGCTCGGCCTGACTGCGCACGTTTCCATTCTGGAAAAGCAGCCGGGCGAAGGAATCGAAAACTGGGAACAGCTCGCGCAAAAGCTCTCACGGCTGCCGCGCGTGAAATACGCATCGCCGGCGCTGTACGACAGCGGATTCCTGGCTGGACCGATCAACGGCGACGGCGTCACGATCAAAGGCATCCCCGTGGGAAAGGGCTCGCCGGTCCCCGATACTTTGTCGCATCTCAAGTTCGGATCGGTGGACGCTCTCCGCGCTGAAAAGGACGAGCCTCCGGGCATTATTCTGGGATTTCGTTTGGCCGACCGGCTCGGCGCGGTTGTCGGAAAGCCGGTGACGCTGACGATCGCCAACGGCCACATGACTCCGTTCGGCATGCGCCCGAGCACGATCCGGCTACGTGTCGCGGGCGTATTCGAATCCGGCTTTTTCCAATCCGACACCTCGATGGGCTTCATGGAGCTCGCGGCAATGCAGAAGGTCTTTGGGCTGGGAGACGTGTTGAATGCCATCGAATTGTATCTGGACGATGTCGATGCCGCGCCGCGGGTAGCAGCCGCGGCTCAACCGATCATCGGAGAAAAACTAGCGGCCCTCACCTGGCAGGAACAAAACCGCTCGCTGCTGAGCGCCCTGACCATGGAACGGATTGTGACCGTGGTGACCATCGGCTTGATTCAAGTGGTCGCGGCGCTGAATATTTTGATTGCGCTGGTCATGATGGTCATGGAAAAACACCGCGACATCGCGATTCTGATCTCGATGGGGGCTCGCGCCAAACAGATCCGCGCGATCTTCGTGTGGGAGGGTGCGATGATCGGTTCGGTGGGCACGGTGATAGGCCTGATCGTGGGCTACACGGTCTGCTTCTTCGCCAACAAATACCACTGGCTGCGGCTCGACGAGCAGGTGTACTCGATCTCCTACGTGCCTTTCGCCGTCCACTGGGTGGACGGGATCTGGATCGCTGCGGCCGCGATGGCGATCAGCCTGATCGCCACGCTCTATCCAGCGCTCAGCGCCACCCGGGTCGTTCCGGTCGAGTCCCTGAGATACGAATAGTCGCGCGGACGGGGTGATATGCTCGGTCTGATATGCGCACCCTGCTTGCTTCCGCATGCCTGTTTTTCACCGCGCTCGCACCCGCACAGTCGCAGCCCCCAAACGCCGCTAAGCTGACGAAGTATATCCTCGGCGTCGCCGACCTGGACCGAAGCTTCGCCTTTTACCACGCGCTCGGGCTGGAGTTGCAGAACAATGCGCCCGCGCTCACGGCGAAACCGAATCCGCTGAACGATGCGCTCCGGGGCCTGGTGGACGTGCCGTCAGGCACGAAGTTCCGCAATATGATGCTCCGGATTCCCAACACCGAATTTCCGCTGGAAGTTACCGAATTCTCGGGCCTGGATCTTCATGCGGCGAAGCCGCGGATTCAGGACCCAGGGGCTTCGCTGCTCGTTCTAGCCGTGGATAATATCGATGCGGCGCTGGCGGCGGCGAAGAAGGCGGGGGGCGAAGTTGTGTCGGCCGGCGGTCCGGTCAAAGCCATCGGCCGCGCTGCCCGTGTGGTCGTGTTGAAAGATCCCGACGGCTACTATGTCGAGCTGGCCCAACCCGCGCCGTCAGCCTCCGGCCCAGGAAAGGTCATCGGGGCGTCTTTCGGAACAATGGTGGTTGCGGACGCCGAAAAAGCCGCGGCCTTTTATCGCGATAAATTCGGCTTCGCGGTCAAAACTACTTCGTGGAGCTCGGAGTTCAATGCGGCTCTGGCAACTCCCGCCGCGCAGGTGCGCACGGCTGAGATTTCCGTTCCCGGCACGGCGCTCTCCTGGACCTTCTTCGAATTTAAGAACGTGGATCGCAAATCGTACACGCCTCGCATCCCCGATCCCGGCGCCGCCGGAATCGGCCTTCAGGTGCGAGACATCGAGGCTGCCGTCGCCGCGGTGAAAGCCGCCGGCGGCTCGTCGGTTACACTGGACGGAAGTGTCAAACTCGGCAACGGCCGAGTGGGATTTGTGCGCGACCCGAACGGGCTGCTGGTAGAGCTGGCCCAGAATTAGTTGCAGCGCGCATCAGAGGATTTAAGATGAGACAAACCTGGATATTTTTCATTTTGTTCGCGGCCCCTGCGGGACTTTATGCCCAGTGGGCGCAATACCGCGACCCTGCCACTCCGCGAACCAAGGACGGCAAACCGGACCTGACTGCGCCGGCGCCGCGCCTGAGCGGCAAGCCCGATCTCACGGGCGTATGGATCGCCGAAAGCGCGCCCGTGCAGGAGATTCAGCAGTTCCTGCTGCCCGGCGGAATTAACGGTTTGGGAGAGGACCTGCCCTCGAAGTATTTCTTCAACTTTTTCGCCGACTATCCAATGGGCCAGGAGCCCATGCAGCCGGCCGTCGCGGCCATGTACCAGAAAATGGCCCAGAATCCTCCCAAGCCGCAGACGCTCTGTCCGCCGCCAAGTCTTCCGCTGGAAAACGTAGTTCCCACGGTGTACAAAATTATCCAGGCCCCGCGAGTGACACTGTTTCTTTATGAGGCCGATACGGTCTTCCGTCAGATTTTCACCGACGGGCGCAAGCTCCCAGCCGACCCCCAGCCGAGCTGGATGGGATCGTCGATCGGAAGGTGGGACGGCGATACCTTCGTCGTGGAAACGGCCGGCTTCAACGATCGGGGCCCTCTGGACGTGATGGGGCATCCGCGCAGCGAGGCGATGCGCCTCACTGAGCGGCTGCGCCGCAGCAATTTCGGCCACATCGACGTCCAGATCACAGTGGACGATCCCAAGACCTACACCAAGCCCGTTACGGTTAAGCTGGCCAACCGCCTGGTGCCGGATACGGACTTGATCGAAACCTTCTGTATAGAAGGCGAAAAAGATCTGGCCCACATGCGCGCCCAGTGAATTCATGCCCGAACTGATTGCAGGACCCCACCTGATCCCCGTCCCGGGGAACAAAGTCATCGAAGAATTCGTCGGCCGGGTGAACAACCGCGAGTCCCAGGTCAGCATCGCCCGGATGCGCAGTCCGGCGGGCTGGTCCGAGCCGGGCCAACGCCCCGATTTCGACGAGTTCACGGTGGTACTAAACGGCGTTCTGCGCGTCGAACATAGCAAGGGAGTCATGGAAGTTCGGGCCGGCCAAGCCGTGGTCGCCCGGAAAGGCGAGTGGATTCGCTACAGCACGCCTGAAGGCGCTGAGTACGTGGCCATTTGCATCCCGGCTTTCTCGCCGGAAACGGTTCACAGGGACGCGTGAAAACCCTTGCGGGTGAATAACATCCCAGACCGGCCTGATTGACAGTTCGGGCCGCCTCCCTCTATGATATGTAGGGTTTAGGCTCACGAAATACGTCTCTGCTCGTCCTGAGTAACTCATATGATTAAAGTCGAAGGGCTGACTAAACGATATGCCCGGAATGTCGCTGTCGATCACATCTCCTTTGAAGTAGAAAAAGGCCAGATCGTTGGATTCCTGGGCCCGAACGGCGCGGGTAAAACCACCACCATGCGCATGCTCACCTGCTTCATGCCGCCTACCGAGGGCTCGGCGCAGGTGGCGGGATACGATGTGCGCGAGAACCCGATGGAGGTCAAACGGCGCATCGGTTATCTGCCGGAAACGCCTCCCGTGTACCCGGAAATGGAGGTCATCGAGTACCTCAATTTCGTGGGCCGGATCAAGGGCGTGCCCAAGACCAACCTCAAGGGCCGGATCGACGAGGTGATGCAAAAGTGCGCCGTCGCCGACGTCCGCAACAAGGAAATCGGCAAGCTTTCCAAAGGCTACCGCCAGCGCGTGGGTCTGGCGCAGGCGATTGTGCACAATCCCGACGTGCTGATCCTGGATGAACCGACGTCCGGTCTTGATCCCCATCAGATTATCGAGACGCGCGATCTGATCAAGGGCCTGTCCGGGGATCACACCATCATTCTTTCCACGCACATCCTGCCGGAGGTCGAACAAACCTGCCAGCGCGTGATGATCATTAATCGCGGCAAGCTGGTGGCGACCGATACGATGGAAAATCTGAGCAGCCGGCTGCATGGCGCCGAAACAGTCGCCGTGGAAGTGCTGCCGCGGGACGGGGCGTTTTCTTCCGATTGGGTCGGAAGCGTTCAGCAGAAACTGGAGAGGGTGCCGGGCGTGAGCCGCGTGATCGCGAAGGACACCATCGGGAGAGATGCCGGCCGCGCTCGCTTCACTGTGGAGAGCCAGAAAGGCAGCCATGTTCGCCCGGAGCTGGCTCGCGCCGTGATCGAGTCCGGGTGGCAGCTCAATGAGCTGCATGGGATGGGTCTGAGCCTGGAGGAAATCTTCCTGGAACTGACCGCTTCAAAAGACGAAGCAGCTTCTGAACCCGCGCCCGAAGCATTGGCGCAGGAGACCGTAAAATGAACACGTTCACCATTGCCCGCAAGGAACTGAGCAGCTATTTCCGATCGCCCATCGCCTACGGGGTGATGACTTTTTTCGCCCTGATTACGGGCTATTTCTTTTACGCCGCCGTTCGTTTTTTCCTGCAACAGAGCCTGCAAACCACGATGATGGGCCAGTCCGTGCCGCTCAACGTGAATGAATGGGTGGTGCGGAACGTTCTTTCGAATATCAGCGTGGTGGGCCTGTTCATCATCCCGATGATCACCATGCGGCTGTTCGCGGAGGAAAAGCGCACCGGCACCATCGAGCTGCTGGTCACTTCTCCGCTGCGCGATGGCGAGATCATCCTGGGCAAGTGGCTGGCGGCGTTTGTTCTGTACCTGGCGATTCTCGGCCTTTCTGTCCTGAACATGCTGGTGCTGTTCGCGTACGGCAATCCCGACTGGCGTCCCATGGCCGTCGGCTATCTCGGGCTGATTTTGCAAGGCGGATGCCTGCTGGCGATCGGGACGTTTATTTCCACGGCAACACGCAACCAGATCGTCGCGGGCGTCGCGACGTTCGGAGTCTGCCTGCTGCTGTGGGTGCTGGATTGGGTTTCGTCGTTCGAAAACTCGACGTTGTTCACCGTGATCAGCTACCTGTCGGTCACGTCGCACTTTGAATCGTTCGCCCGCGGAGTGCTCGATTCCAAGGACGCGATTTACTACGTGAGCATGATCGTGTTGGGCTTGTTTTTAACCGCGCGGTCGATGGAATCGATCCGCTGGAGGGCGTAAATGGCTGCCAAAAGTCCACATCGAGCCGCGAACTTCGCCCAGGCGGCGATCTACACGCTGATTATCATCGGCATTCTGGGCCTGGTCAATTTCCTGGCGCAGCGCTACAACAAGAGCTTCGACGCGACCGCCAACAAGAAATACACGCTTTCGGATCAGACGGCGAAGGTCGTCAAGAACCTGCAAGGCGATCTGACGATCCAATATTGGGACCGGCCCAACGGCTTCCCGAATGCCGAGGATCTGTTCAACCGCTACAAGAGCCTTTCGCCGAAGGTGAACATCCAGTACGAGGACGTGGACAAGAAGCGCACGGAGGCAATCGCCGCGGGCGTGAAGAATCCGCTGCCGAATATCTTCGTCAAGGTCGGCAACAAGACGGAGACGGCGAAGAGCCTGACCGAAGAAGAAGTCACCGGCGCGATGGTGCGCGCGCTCAAGGGTGGAGATCGCACGGTGTGCTTCACCAGCGGTTACGGCGAGGCCTCGACCACGGATACGCAGGCCGGCGAAGGCCTCGGCAACGTCAAGGATCTCACCGAGAAGAACAACTACAAGACCAAAGTCGTCTCCATGCTTCCGAAGCCGGAGATTCCGCTGGACTGCACCATCCTGGTGGTCGCCGGGCCCAAGCGGGATCTGCTTCCGCCCGCGGTGGATGCCATCAAGATGTACGTCGAGAACGGCGGACGCGCCTTGATTATGCTGGATCCTCCGCTGAAGTTCCGGTCCGAGATCGATGACAACAATGCGCTGGTTTCGGTGCTCGATAGCTGGGGTGTGAAACTGCACAAGGATCTGGTGCTCGATCTCAGCGGTGTCGGCCAGCTTTTTGGGCTCGGGCCCGAATTCCCGCTCGTGACCAAGTATGACGATCATGCCATTGTGCGCGAGATGAAGGATCTGCCTACGGGCTTCCCGATCGTCCGCTCGATGGAAGTCGCCAAGGGCGATAAAACGATGGTATCGCCGCTGTTCTCGACCACTGAGGATTCGGTGGCGACTGAGGATCTGAAGAATCCGCAGGTGAACGTGAAGGCCGCCAAACCAGGCGCGCGCGTGCTTGCAGTCGCTGGAACTTACACTACCGGCAAGGAAAATGGCAACGGGCGTTTCGTGGTGGTCGGGACCTCGCGCTGGATCGGGAACGGATTCCTGGCGTTCAACGGAAACCGCGACCTTTACATGAACATGCTGAACTGGCTGAGCTCGGACGAGGACCTGATCTCGATCCGGCCCAAGGATCCCGAGGATCGCCGGCTGAACATGAATCCGCGCCAGGCGACCATGCTGTTTTACGGCAGCGTGGTGGTGATTCCGCTGGCGATCATCTTCGCGGGCGTGGGCGTGTGGTGGAAGCGCAGATAGCTGTACGAAACCGTGACTAGGGAACTCCGATGAAGTTCGCGCGTTTGTTGATCGCAGCAGTGGTTCTGGCCGGACTCGGCGGACTGGTGTGGTGGTCGAATCGCACGGAAGCGGCCAAGGCAAGCAAGCCCGATCCGAAGGCCGCTCCGAAGATTCTCGAGCTGAAGGAAGCCGACATCAAGCAGATCGAGATCAAGCATCGTGACGGCGAGACCACCGATTTGAAGAAGGACGACTCGGGCAAGTGGTCCATCACCGCGCCGCAGCCTCTGGCAGCGGATCAGACCGCAGTGGGCTCCGTCACCTCGGCGGCTACGAGTCTTTCGTCGGACCGGGTGGTGGATGAAAACGCGAGCAATCTCGCCTCCTATGGGCTGGAGCCTCCGCGGGTCGGGATCACGTTCACGATGGCCGACGGGAAGACGCACACGCTTCGGCTCGGCGAAGACACGCCGGTCGAGGGTGACACCTACGCTATGGTTGACGGCGACAAGCGCCTGTTCACCATCGCCAATTTCAGCAAGACTTCGCTCGACAAGCAATCGAAAGATCTACGCGAAAAACACCTGCTGGTCTTCGATCAGGACAAGCTCAGCCGCGTGGAACTGGACGCGCAGGGCAAGACCCCCATCGAGTTCGGCCGCGCGGGGATGGAGTGGCAGATTTTGAAACCCAAGCCGATGCGAGCGGACGGCTTCCAGGTGGACGAGCTAGTCCGGAAGCTGAAAGACGCGTCGATGGACGCGGATACGGATGCCAAAGTGGCGGCAACAGCCTTCGCCGGCGGCACGAAGCTCGCGACCGCAAAAGTCACGGGCGCCGAAGGGACGCTGACACTCGAAGTCCGGAAATCGAAGGACGACTACTACGCCAAATCCAGCACGTTGGATGGCGCCTACAAGATCACGAAAGAGATCGGCGACGGGCTCAATAAATCTCTCGACGATTTCCGCAACAAGAAAGTCTTCGATTTCGGCTTCAGCGATCCGACGCGCATTGAGATCAAGGACGGCGGCCAGACCCGCGTAATCGAAAAATCCGGCGAGAACTGGACTTCCGGCGGCAAGACCATGGATTCGATCTCGGTCCAGAACCTGATCGACAAACTGCGCGATTTGGCGGCGACAAAGTTTGTCGACGGCGGCTTCACGACTCCCACTCTGGAGGTGACCGTGGTTTCGAATGACGGCAAGCGAACGGAAAAGGTCCAGATAGCGCAGGCGGGCATGAATTTCCTGGCCCGGCGGGAAAACGATAGTTCCCTATATCAGCTCGACTCGAGGGCCGTGAGCGATTTGCGTGACGCAGCCAACGGCGTCAAAGAACCGCCGCCGCCGGCAGCTACAAAAGACGGAAAGAAGAAATAGTGCCTGACCCGTTTGAGCGCGATCAGCCCCAGCCTGAAAATCCTCAGCTTGGGGCGGCGCTCAACACGGATCTCTACGAGCTCACCATGGCGGCGGGCTTCTTCGAAGCCGGTAAAGCCTCAGCCCGGGCCACATTTGAGCTGTTCCTGCGGCGTCTGCCTTGGAACCGCAATTTCGTCCTGGCGGCCGGACTGGCGCAAGCCGTCGAATATCTCCAGAACCTGAAGTTTACGCCGGCGGAAATCGCCTACCTGAAAACCCTGCCGCAGTTCGAACGAACCTCCCCCGAGTTCTTCGAAATGCTCGCCACGGTGCGGTTCACCGGCGATGTTTTTGCAGTGCGCGAAGGAACGCCCCTGTTCGCGGGCGAGCCGTTTCTGACGGTGCGCGCGTCCCTGATCGAAGCGCAATTGATCGAAACGTACCTGCTCGCGACCATCGGGTTTCAATCCACCATCGCCACAAAATCAGCGCGGGTAGTGCGGGCAGCCTTGGGCCGGGACGTCGTCGAGTTCGGAACCCGGCGGGCACACTCGCCGGAAGCCGGAGTCCTCGCCGCACGTGCGTCTTATATCGGAGGATGCACCGGAACGAGCAATGCCGAGACCGGGTTTCGCTACGGAGTTCCCGTATTCGGAACAGCGGCGCACTCCTGGATTATGTCGTTTCCGACCGAGATGGCGGCCTTCGAGCAACTCCAGCGCGCCCTGGGCGAGAGCACGGTGTATCTGATCGATACCTACGACACGCTCGAGGGGGCGCGACGCGCGGCTTCTCTTGGAAAACCGCTGTGGGGCGTGCGTTTGGATAGCGGAAATCTCGGCGAGCTGGCGTCGGCCGTGCGGCGAATCCTGGATGAGGCGGGCTTGCGCGAGGCGAAGATCATGGCCACGGGCGATCTGAACGAATACAAGATCCAGGAGCTGATGGCCGCACGCGCGCCGATCGACGTGTTTGGCGTCGGTACGGAGCTGGCCACTTCGGCCGATGCGCCTTCGCTCGGCGTCGTCTATAAGCTGGTGGAGCTCGAGGAAACCGGCGGACACCGCTACCCGGTCAAGCTCAGCCACGACAAACAGACGCGGCCGGGAGCCAAACAGATCTTTCGGATGGCGGATCACGACGTCCTGGCGCGGGCCAGCGAGTGTTACGCCTGCGGTCCGGGCGGGACCGGCTGCGAGGCGTTGTTGCGGCCGGTGATGATCGGCGGCAAACTGGTGGAATCTTTGCCGAGCGTCGCCGAGGCGCGGCGATACGCGTCCGAGTCGCTGAGCCAGTTGCCAGCCACCTGTCTCAGTCTGTTTGCGGCCGAACCTCCCTGGCGCGTCGAGATCAGCCCGGAGCTCTCGGCGCTCTATGAGAACGTGAGCAAAGGGGCCGCTGTGTGACACTTTTCTTCGATATAGACACCCAGCTCGATTTTCTCTACCCCGCGGGCGCACTTTACGTTTTGGGCGCGGAACACATTGTCCCGAGGGTCGCCGCCCTGAACCGGTACGCCGCGGAGCGCGGTATTCCGGTGATTTCTACCGTCGACGCCCACACGGAAAACGATCCGGAGTTCCGCGATTGGCCGCCGCACTGCGTCGCCGGGACTGCGGGACAGCAGAAGCCCGCAGCCACACTCCTCGAAAAGCGAACCGTGCTGCCCTCCGCGCCTTGCGAAGTGAATCTAGAAGGCGTTCAGCAGGTCCTGCTTGAGAAACAGTCGCTCGATTCGTTTGTGAACCCCAACCTGCCGCGCCTGCTCGATCGCTTCGCCGCGGAGCATTGCGTGGTGTATGGAGTGGTCACTGAAATTTGCGTAAGAATCGCCACGTTAGGTTTGCTCAAATCCGGCCGGAGTGTAGACGTGGTAACGGACGCGGTTCGCGGCCTTGACACGGCCAAGTGCGGGCAGTTCTTCCAGGAGCTCGCGGATGCCGGCGGCCATCTCATCACCTCCGACCAGGTGAGGCAGCAGTAGGTTTACTCCCAGGCGAGAATTCCGGTCATCGCGGCACTATCTGATTGGAGGGCTCGACGGCCCTCTGAACCGTGGAAGGCGTTCCATCTGTTTTTGCCCAGGTTCGACAAGGCCTGTGAAGGTGGAACGCCATTTTTCATTCGCCCTCTAAATCGAATACCCTTGAAAGTCAGGAGTTCAAGGGTTTGCGTGTCAAGGAACTGGCCGCCTGGCTGGGTGCGCCATGGGAAGGCGAGGGCGATCGTGAGATCCGCCGCGTCGCGACGATCGAAGACGCGGGCGATGAGGATCTTTCGTTTCTCTCCAACGGACGCTTTGCCAAGCTTGCGGCGGACTCCCGCGCCGCGTGCCTCCTGGTTCCCAACGATTTCGCAAACGATACCGGAAAAACCGTCATCCGCACGCCCGATCCTCGGCGAGCCGTAGCGCGGGCCATCGCGAAGCTGCACCCGCCGCACGAACCTTCTCCGGGCATTCATCCCACCGCCGTGATTGGACCCGGCGCCGTGGTCGGCAAGAGTGTTTCCATCGGTCCACTTGCCAGTATCGGCGCGGGGGTACATATCGGCGAGGGCACGGCGATTGGAGCAGGATCGGTGATCGGAGATTACTCCCGCATCGGAGCGCACTGCATCTTGCATCCACGAGTGGCGCTGTACCATGACGTGAGCGTGGGGAATTACGTGGTGCTGCATTCCGGCTGCGTGATCGGAGCCGATGGATTCGGTTTCGTCATGAGCAATGGAGCCTACGAAAAATTTCCGCAGGTGGGCAGTGTGGTCATCGGCGATCATGTGGAGATCGGCGCGAACTCGTGCGTCGATCGCGCCGCGCTCGGGGTGACGTCAATCGGCGAAGGAACCAAGCTCGATAACATGGTCCACATCGCGCATAACTGCCGGATCGGACGCCACGTGGTGATCGCGGCGCAAACGGGACTGTCCGGAAGCGTGATCGTAGGAGATTACGCGGTGATCGGCGGGCAGGTCGGGATCGGCGACAAGGCGCGGATTGAATCGCGCGCCGTTCTGGGCTCCGGAAGCGGTGTACTGACTTCTAAGGTAGTCCGCGCGGGTGAAGTGATGTGGGGTACGCCGGCCCGGCCCCTGAAACAGTATCTGGAACAACTGGCCATCCTGTCGCGGCTGGCCAAGAAACGGCCGGAATAACAGAGGATAGGCACTCATCGGGGCCACAGAAGCTCTTCGGCAACGCTCAACTCGGGGTTGAGATACACGACCAGCCGGAAGCGGACTTTCTCGGACATATTGCGGTAAACAATGCTTCCGCTGCTGAGGCTGGCGCGGTCGAGTTCGACGCGCTTCGTTTCGGCGCCGTCCGCGATTTCCAGGACTCCGTTGCTGGCCGAACGGATCGCCCGCGTGTCCGGGTCCCAGTGAATCGTAAGATTGTCGCCGGTTCGCTCGATCCCCAGGGAGATGGCGAAATCCGATGCGCGCCTTGGCGCGTTGAGGCGCGAAGCTTCGTATCCGAGCAAGACTCCCAACAACAGGAAGACGAACGCGGCGACCGTCCACATCCCCGCTCGCGATTTCGCTTTCGGCACGCCAGGTTCGGCCGGCGATTCCTCGGGAATCTCGGGTTCCGCGGAAAAAATTCGTTCATAGCGCGGCGCAGGCGGGAAGTCCGGCTTCTTCTCCGCAGGCTTCACGTCTTGCGCCACAGCGCGGCGGGGAGGCTCCTGGCCGGTCATCTCCCAGCGGCGGAATGGAAATTCCTTCGGTGTTTCTGAAGGAAACGCGCCGTTTTCCCGGACGAAGAAGCCTGCGACGCTCGGCTTGGTCGCGAATGGCTTCACTAAAAGCGCCACCGCAGACGGCTCCGGAAAATATTTTTCGAGAAGGCCGATGTCTTCCGCACTCAGTCCCAGACCTTCGCGCGTGTGGCTGCGGTAATACCCGATTGCGTAGGTCTTGCCCGCATTCTTCGGACTCCGCCGTTCACAGACTTCATCGAACAGCATCCGCTCGTACTCGGTCAGCAGATAGGAAGGTCCGCGCACGTACTTGCAGGGGATCGCCTCGAAGTCCTCGATCCGGACGTTGGTGATCTCGCCGGGCTCGATGGTGCCCGCCAGGACGCCGCCGACTTCGGCGCCGCGTTTGGGTACTGCGCCAAATCCGCGGAGAATGTCCACGGACATGCGATCTACCACGTCCAGGCGAAGATGGATTGCAACAGGCTTTCCCGGCACTTCCCAGAGGTAGTAGCCGGGCGCGCCTTGTGCCGCTGGGTCCATTTCAGTTAAGGTTTCATGGTACTACGATGCCTGGATCGCTCTACCTTGTCGCAACGCCGATCGGAAATCTGGAAGACATCACGCTGCGAGCTCTGCGCGTGCTGCGGGAAGCCGATTTGATTGCTTGCGAGGATACACGCCAGACCGGAAAACTTCTGGCGCATTTCGGAATTGAGAAGCCGATGGTCAGCTATCACGAGCACAACGAAGCCGCACGGACCCGCGAGCTGCTGGCGAAGCTGGAACATGGCGTTCAGGTGGCTTTGGTTTCCGATGCGGGCACGCCCCTGGTGTCCGACCCGGGATACCGGCTGGTGACGGCGGCGATCGAGGCGGGAATCAGTGTAATTCCGATCCCCGGCGTTTCCGCGCTGCTGGCAGCACTGGCCGCTGCAGGTCTGCCCACCGATGCATTTCGCTTTTGCGGATTCCTGCCGCCCAAGACATCGCAAAGACGCAAGGCTCTGGATGAAGTGAGAGCGGAAACCTGCACGCTGGTGTTCTACGAGGCCCCGCACAGAATCTTGGAGACCCTGTCGGACATAGCGGCGGTTCTGGGCGATCGCCCGGTGGTGGTCGCGCGCGAGCTTACCAAGCTGCACGAGGAGTTTCTGCGCGGCAATGCCGAACAGGTTCGTGGCCGGCTCGCCGAGCGGCCGTCGGTCAAAGGCGAGATTACTTTGGTGATCGGCAAAGGCTCGCCCGCGGCCGCTTCGACGCCCGTCAATCAGGCCGTTCGCGAGCTGGAGGAGCAGGGGATGCCGCGGATGGATGCAATCAAGCAAGTGGCCCGCGAGCGCGGCCTTTCGAAACGCGACGTCTACAAGCAGGTCACCTAGGCAGGACAGGCGGTCTCGCCGCTTGCCGTTGCGGCGCAGGACAACATCCTTCCGCGCACGCCGGATGCTCCTGCTCGACCATTTCCGCGATCATCTCGATGATCGCGGGATGCGTTCCCACCGTCCCCGCCCGGACCATCTTCACTCCCAGCTCTTCGCAAACCGCCCGCGCTTCGGTGTCCAGATCGTAGAGCACTTCCATGTGATCGGAAAGAAATCCGATCGGCACAATGACCACGTCCGAACGAATCTCGCGCAGATAGCCGGCGATGTCCGGCTCGAGCCAGGGTTGCCCCGGCGGTCCGCTGCGGCTCTGATAGACCAGCTTCCATTCGCTGCGGCCGGCGCCTTTCGCCACCGCGGCGCAGGCCTGCTCCAGTTCCTGGACATACGGGCTCGATGCGGCCATCGAGATCGGCACGCTGTGCGCGGTGAAGATCAGGTGCCCGTGAGGAAGCTGCGCCAGCGCCGCGCAAACGCGGTCGGTCATGGCTTCAATAAACTTCGGGTGCGCCGAAAACGGGCGTATCTTATCGACGCGCAGATCCCCCCGCGCTCTCTCGATGTCTTCGAGGTACTGCCGGCATCCGGAGTACGATCCGAATGCCGAGGTCGCAAAGGCAACGGCGCGTTTGATTCCGTCGGCGCTCATCTCGCGCATCGTATCGGCGAGCATCGGATGCCAGTTGCGGTTGCCCCAGTAGATCGGGAGCTTCAGCACCGGCTGCAACGCCTCAATCAAAGCTCGGTTCTGATCGTTGATCGGGCTGCGTCCGCCGAAGTGGTAATAGTGCTCGGCCACGGCCAGCATCCGCTCGCGCGGAACATTCCTGCCGCGGAGGACGTTCTCGAGAAACGGAATCACGTCCTCGCGTTTTTCAGGACCGCCGAAAGAAACGATCAACAAGGCGTCGTATCGGGACACAAGCTTCAGCCTATCATCGCGGGTAAGGATGGCCGCGCAGAGTCGTCAGCGCGCGGTAGATCTGCTCGGCGAGCACGACGCGGGCCAGCTCGTGCGGCATCGTCAAAGGCGAAAGGGACAGGAGCAGATCCGCCTTCGGCTTCCACGCTTCCGGCAGCCCATCCGCGCCACCGACGACGAACACCAGGTCACGGTCGAAGAGCCCGGCAAGTTTTTTCGAATCGAGCGTTTTCCCGGCCGGGTCGAGTAAAATCTTGCGGGCCGATGGGTGCTTTGCGAAAGGATCGAAGCGTACCGGATGAATCTCGCGCATCTCGCAAGCCGCAAAACGGCCCGAGCGCTTGATATATTCCTCCGCCATCGCATTCGCGTGCGGATCGCGCGGCTTGCCCACGTAGTAGAGAAAAATCTTCACGAGTCACGCAGGGCTCAGGCTGCGATTTTGCGGAAAAATTCGATCCCGCCGCGGGATTCCGCCAGCTCCACCTTGTCGCCGATCTTCACACGCTCGCCCGTGATGCGAGCGGTCACGCGGCCCCCGCTGTCCAGCGCGACAATGGCAAGCTGATACGGCGCTTCCGCCACGAATTCCGCCGGCGCAGCGTGCACTACGGTTTCGGTGTACACGATTCCGGTGGTCATGTCGTTATTTTATATGGACCCCAATACGGTCACGACGGCAGTGGCTCCCGATCCGCCCAGGTTCTGGGCCAGGCCCAGGGAGTGCCGGTCGAGCTGCAGCTCGCCTGCCTCGCCGCGAATCTGGAGCACGACGTCGCAGATCTGGCCGACGCCGGTTGCACCCACAGGATGGCCCTTGGCTTTCAGTCCGCCGCTGGCGTTCACCGGTCGCTCGCAGCGGAAGCGAGTGCGCCCTTCGAGCGCATATGGACCGCCCTCGCCCTTTTTCACAAAACCCAAGTCTTCCGTGGCGACGATCTCGGCGATGGTGAAACAGTCGTGCACTTCGGCGAACTCGATGTCGCGGGCGCTGACGTGCGCCATTTTGTACGCCTTTTCCGCTGCTTCCCGCACGGCCCAAAAAGTGGTGATATCCGCCTTGGCATCCAGCGCCACATAGTCGGAGGTCTGGGCGATACCCAATATCCGCACTGGAAGATCGGTGAATTCGCTGGCGCGCTCCAGGGGCACGATCAAGACCGCGGCTGCGCCGTCGCTGATCAGCGAGCAGTCGTAGACCGTCAGCGGATCCGCCACCGGCTTTCCCGCCAGGGCCTGCTCCATCGTGATCACCTTACGCATGTGGGCGTATGGATTCTTCGCGCCGTTCTCATGATTCTTCACGGCCACCGCAGCAAGGTGCTCGCGCGTGGTGCCGTACTGGAACATGTGACGCCGCGCGATCATCGCGAACAGGGCTGGAAACGTAGCCCCCGCGCGGCCTTCGCCCGCCATGTCCCCCGCCCCGGCCAGGATCTCTGTGACCTTCGGCGTGGTCTGCGAGGTCATTTTCTCGACCCCGGCAACCAGGACGATATCGTTCAGCCCGGCCGCGACGCTCGAAACCGCGTGAAAGAAAGCGGAGCCTCCCGAAGCGCAGGCGGCCTCGAATCGTGTGCAGGGCACTCCGGTCAGGCCCAGGCTGCCCGCGATATACGGCGCCAGGTGATTCTGGCCCACGAAAGACGGTCCCGCGAAGTTTCCGAGGTAAAAAGCCTCGATCTGTGAAGCATTTACGCCGGCGTCCTCCATGCATTTCTCGCCCGCTTCCACGGCCAGCGAACGCAGCGTGCGGTCCGGAAATGCCCCGAACGCCGTCTTGCCAATCCCCACAATCGCGACCGGCCTCATATATCATTAGGATAACGTGGCCGCCGATAGTACTAGAGGGTTGGCCGGCAGACTGCACGTTTGAGCGTCCTTCCGCGTCATCCGTATGCGGGGCGAGTTGTCCCCATGCGGATGGCGATGAGCAGCCTGTTGACGGCCACAGAACGCGTGATGAGCGAAATGCCCGGATCCACCCGGTACGACGCCGCTCCGTTGTCCTCGGAGCAGCAGAGCCGATTTGTCGCCGAAAACATGCGGCGCGTGTTCCTGCTGATTTACCGGCTGGTGGGCAACGTGGCTGACGCCCAGGACCTGACACAAGAAGCGTTCATCAAAGCCTTGCAGCGCCAGGATCAGCTCAAGGACCTGGAAAAAGCAGCGCACTGGCTCTCGCGCATCGCCACCAACACCGCAATCGATTTCCTGCGCCGCGCCGGACGCGTGAATTTTGCGGATCTGGAGAATCTCCCGGAACCGGTGCTGCGCTCGCGCCTGGAAAGCCCCGAGCAGCGGGTTTTGCGGACCGAACATCGCGAGCGCCTGGAAGCGGGTTTGGAAGTGCTCACGGCCCGCGAAAAAATGGCGTTGCTGCTGCGCGATGTCGAGGATCTGCCGGCTGAGGAAGTCGCTCTCCGGCTGAACTGCTCGAAGGCCACCGTCCGGTCGCACATCGCCAATGCGCGCGTCAAGCTGCGCCGCTACCTGGAGCGCAAAAAGATATGAGCCGGCACATCGCGGAAACGGATCTGGCGCTGTTTACCGGGGGCGATCTGCCGCTTTGGCGGAGCCTGGGCGCGCGGATGCACATCCGGCGCTGTGCGGAATGCCGGGAGCTGGCGCGGGCGTATCGGGCAGACCGGCACGAGCTGCGCGGCGCGGCCGACACTATGCCGGCAAGCGTGGACTGGGACCAGCTTGCGGCCGAGATGACCGCGAACATTCGCGTGGGTCTGGCGGCCGGCGAGTGCGTCACGCCTCGCGAGCGGAAAAAAGCAACGTTCACCTGGCAGCCGGTCGCGATCGCTCTCGGTGTGGTCGTGTTGATCGCGGGCGCCTGGTGGCTCAATATTCCGAGCACGGACACGGAAGCGATCGGGCGCGCGATCCATACGATCGCCACGGGAGGGCGGGTTGCACCGGTGCAGCAGGAAGAACGAGGACCCGTGGTGGGCGCGTCTTCTCTGGGCGTCGAGTTGCTTGAAAACGGCGGACGGATGGGGATCGATCAAAGCGGATTGCGGCCGGCCATGTTCACCGTCAGCACGCAGGGCTCGGCCAGCGCGCGCTATGTGGACCAGGACACCGGCCAGGTAACGATTACGGCGACCTATGTTCAGTAGAACGATCTTCGCGGCTGTGCTTGGCTTCAGCGGAGTCTGCGCCAGCGGGCAAGGGATCAATCTGAAGGTCGATTTTCCGAAGGACTCGCCAGTCAGCCCCCTTTCCACGGATTTCGGCAATTCCAACGCCTCCGCGCGCGGCGGCGCGAACCTGATCGAGGTAAACGCCGCGCTGTCGCTGCGAAACTCCGGCCAGAGGCGCATCCGCAGCATGACGTTGATGGTCAGCACCCAGGATACGGCTGCTTCGGGAAAGGGATCTGTCTCGGTGCCGACCCTCGACGCCGGCCCGGGCGAGACATTTTCCATACGCATCAACACGCGGCTGCTTCGCCCGGTGGCGGCCGGAAATCCCGTGGTTGAGGTGAAGCTCGACGGGATTCTCTTCGATGACCTGAGTTTCTATGGGCCGGACCTGCTGCATTCTCAGCGCACGATGACCATGTGGGAGCTCGAAGCCCAGCGCGACCGGAAATATTTCAAGTCGCTGCTCGAGACCGCCGGCGCGGAAGGGCTCCGCAAGGAGATGCTGGCCAGCCTGGCGCGGCAAGCCGAGCGCCCGCAGCGCGGCATCCAGATGGTGCGGGCCCGCGCAACCAACCTCGATTCGGAGCGCGAGACGCAGTTCGCGTTCCTGGAGATTCCGGAAGCGCCGATCGAAGCCTCCGCAGGAGTTGCCCGTATGGGTCCGAGCCTGGCGGGAGCGCCCCGCTTCGAAGTCCGGAACCGCTCCAGCAAGCCCGTGCAGCATCTGGAGATCGGCTGGGTTGTCCGCGATCAGCAGGGCCGCGAATTTCTAGCCGCGTCCATGCCCGCCGACATGAAACTCGCGCCGAACCAGAGCGGCGAAGTGGCGCAGGATGCCGCGTTGCGGTTCGATGGCTCGGTCGCGATCCAGAGCATGTCGGGCTTCGTTTCGAACGTCGAGTTCGCCGACGGCTCGCAGTGGATCCCCAGCCGGAGCGCCTTAGCCCAGCCCCGCTTGCGCCAGGTGGTCGACCCTTCGCCCGAAGAGCAGCGCCTTTCGCAGATTTATAACAAGAAAGGCCTGCAGGCGCTGATCGAAGAATTGAAGAAATTCTAGTTGTGTGGGGCAGGCTTTCAGCCTGCGCGTGGCCTCCAGGCCGCGCCTACTTTGGCGGGCGTGGACGCCCGCCGCAGGTCTGGAGACCCGCCCCACAACGACTATCATGGGGTGTGATGCCCCTCGAAGTGGATCCACAGGAAGTCAAGCGCCGTTTGGACTCAGGTGAAAAGCTTCATCTGATCGATGTCCGCGAGCCTCACGAGTTCGCCCAAGCGAAAATCGAGGGAGCCGCGTTGATCCCGATGCGCGCAGTCCCCGGCGAGCTTCAGGAGCTCGAGGCCCGCGCCGATGAGGGCACGCTGATCGTTTACTGCCACCACGGCGTGCGCAGCCTCAATGTCGTCCACTGGCTGCGCGAACAGGGCATCGAGAACTGCCAGAGCATGGCGGGTGGCATCGAGGCCTGGAGCCTTCTTATCGACCCGTCCGTGCCCCGCTACTAGGATGCCTCAGAACTGGCGCGAGCAAGCCCCGTTCTACGTCGCGGGCGCGGCGGCAGCCACGACCGAAGTCTCCATTGCCGCCAGCCAGATTCTGTTAGGCCTGGCGGTGCTGGCTCTCGTAATCGCAAGGTCGAAGTGGCGCTGGCCGGCGATCGGATGGCCGGTTGTCGCCTGGATGGGGTGGACGCTGGTCTCGCTTGCAGCCTCCGGACATGCCCGCTCGGGATTGCCGCAGGTGAAGAAGTTCTACGTCTATCTGATGCTGTTCGTGGTGTATTCGGCAGTCCGTACATTGCCCCAAGTCCGCGCGATCACACTCGCCTGGGCCGCGGGAGCGACCCTGTCGGCCCTGTGGGGATTCGGACAGTTTGTTCAGATGTATCGCGGCACATCGCGGTATTTCTATTTCGTCTACACGAACGGGACTCGGATAACCGGGTTCGTGGATCACTGGATGACCTTTAGCGCCCTGCTCATGATGGCGCTGCTGATGGTCGGAGCGATGCTGCTGTTCTCGCCCAGGCTGGGCCGATCGCGCTGGCTGATTCCCGCGCTGGCCATCATCGGCGCGGGGATTCTGCTTTCTTTCACGCGCAGCATGTGGCTCGGAAGCGTCGCGGGCGCGCTGTGGCTGTTGTGGTGGAAGCGTAGATGGCTGGTTCTTGCGGTGCCGGTCCTGATCGCTATCGTGCTGCTGGTGAACCCGATGAACGTGCGTGAGCGCGCTTTTTCGGCGATCAGCACACAACAGGGTGTCCTGGATTCGCGCGCGCACCGGGCTGCGTTGCGCCGCACCGGCTGGGAAATGATCCGGGCGCATCCCATTGTAGGTGTGGGACCCGAACAGGTAGGCCCGCAATTCATGCAATATCTCCCGGCGGACCTTCCTCATCCTTTTCCTACGGAATGGTACAAGGAACACCTGCATAATATTTACGTCCACTACGCGGCCGAGCGGGGACTCCCGGCCCTGGCGATCCTGTTATGGCTGCTAGGCCGCGGGCTGTTCGACTTCTGGACGGCGCTCCGCAAAGCGCCGGTCAAATCAGACGAACGTTGGATCCTGCATGGCGCGATTGCTGTGCTGCTGGCGGTGATGATCTCAGGGTGGACGGAGCTGACCTTGGGCCACAGCCAGGTGCTCGAGATGTTTCTTGCGGTGATCGCTTTTGGTTACGTCGCAGTGGACGCAGCGCGCTCGCAGCCGCACGAGGTGCGCGAATGAGAGGGACGTGGAATACTTGCCGTTTCGCGTCGCCGGGCGCGATTTCGCCGTCGATGCCTCTCGTGTTCGAGCGATCGTCCCCTTTGAAGGGCGGCATCCAGGTGTTTCTGTAATCGACCTCAGGAAAAAGTTCGGCTTACCAGAGGTGGTCTATGGCCGCCGCCAGTTCCTGATCGTAATCCAGAATAAGGACAAGAAGATGGGATTCGTAGCGGACTACGTTTCGGATCTGATTCAAGCTTCGCGGCAGGAGTGCAAGCGGGGGACATTGCGGGCGGGAGGGCGTCCAAAGCGGATCCTGGACCCGGATTCGCTCCTGGCGGCCTAACTCTTGATCCCCTCAAAAGCCTGCTCGAGCTCGCGCTTGGCGTCCGGAGTCACCACCGTGAGGGGCAGCCGCGTCGGACCGCCGTAGTAGCCCTTCAGGTCCATCGCGTATTTCAGCCCGGGAATTCCGTACTGAGTCGCAATCAGGCGCGAGGCGCAGGCGATCCGGCTCTGCCAGTCCTGCGCGGCCTCGTATTCGCGCGTGCGATGCGCCTCGTGGATGCTGATGCAGGCGTAGGGAAGCGCGTTGGCCAGCGCCAGGATGGCTCCGGAGCATCCGGCCGCCAGCGAATCCGCAAGCACGCTGGAGGATCCCGTGAGAACCTGAAAGCCCGGTTTCGCCGCCGCGAGGAAATTCTTGGTGCCTTCGAGATTCCCCGAGCTGTCTTTCATGCCGATGATGTTCGGATGTTCCGACAATGCGGCAACGGCGTCGGGTGTCAACTCGATCCCTGTGACTTGGGGGAAATGATAAAGCAACACTGGAATTTTCGCCTGATCGGCCACCGCGCGGAAGAACAGGATCTGCGTCTCCATGCGGCTCATCATGGCGCGGTAGTAGTGCGGCGCGAGCACGAGCGCGGCCTTGTAGCCTAGCTCGGCGGCTCGATTCGTGAGCCGGACAGATTCGCGCACGCTCTCGGCTCCCGAACCCGCCAGCAGGATTTTATCCGGCGCGGCGTATTGCGCCACCCATTCCCACAATTGGATTTTTTCTTCGGCCGTGAGGTAGGGCGTCTCGCCGGTCGAGCCCGTGACCAGGTATCCGGCTAATCCGGTGCGATTCCACTTCTCGATATTGTGCTGGACTTTGACCTTGTAGAGATCGCCGTTGTGATCGAACGGGGTCGCGATGGCGGGAAAGATGCCTTGCAGCTTCATGGAGTGGGGCAGGCGATCTGGTCGCCTGCCCTAAAAACTAACCCTTCAGAACGATCGCCAACGCGTAAATTGTCAGCGTTTCAATGAACACCAGACCCAGAATGAGCGCGAACCGGATTCCGCCCGCCGCTCCTGGATTCCGCGCGATCGCTTCCGCGGCGCCCGAGACAGCCTTGCCTTGTCCGATGCCGCAGAGTCCGCCGGCAATGCCCAGCCCGAGCATTCCGCCGAGGAACTTGATTTCTCCGGGCGCGATGCCCGACCCGCCGGGAGCCTGCGCAAACATCGGGCAAGCAACCAGCAAAAACAGTGCTGCCAAAAGCAGCGTCTTCTTGCTAACCATTCGTGTGTGTACTCTCTTTCCTATGAAATTGCGCCAAGGAGGTGGTTCCGGGCTGTCCGGGGGGATCAGTGGCTCACACTCGACGCGATGATGCCATTTATGAATTAGTGCTCGTGCGATGTTGCCATGCTCACGTAAATCATCGTGAGTAGAGAAAAAACGTAGGCTTGCAGAAACGCGACGAAAACGTGCAAACCCATGAAGAGTACGGGGACCACCAGCTTGGTCAGGCTGATGAAGACGTTGGTTATCTGCTCGCCCGCGAACATGTTGCCGTAAAGACGAACGGTAAGCGAGAGCATGCGCGCGAAGTGACCGATGATTTCGATGGGAATCATCAGCCAGAAGAGCGCGAGGATCGGACCCATGAACTGCTTCAGATACGCGAGCCCGAGTTCCTTGAAGCCCTGCGCGTGATAGTAGAACCAGGTGGAAACCGCGAGTCCTGCAGGAACAAAGATCGCCATGGTCGGCGATTCGAAGATCGGGATGATTCCGATCAGGTTCATCGCCGCGATGAAGAAGAACAGAGTTCCGAAGAATGCCGAGTACTTTTCGGGGTGGTGAATGCCGACCTCCGAGGCCTGGGTCTTCAGGAAACCGTAAATCAGCTCGAAAACATGCTGCAGCTTGCCCGGTTTATCAGGCGAAAGCCCCGCGCGCACCGCGGCCGCAAGCACCATCAGGATGGCCACGACGAGGATCTCCATCACGATCCAGTTTTCCCAGGGACGCGACGGGTTTTCGGCGTGAACGTTGAACAAGCCGAGGATGGCATTCGCCAGGCCGGCCAGGTAATCGTTAAACAGGGCGGTCAGCCACAGTTCATGTTCGGGCATGCGAAATTAACTCGTAGAGAATCTCGAGAATCACCGCCGCGAATGCCGCCAAAAGACCCGCCAACACGGCCACTGGCGTGATTCCAAGAATCCTCACTATAACATAGACGGCCACTCCGATGATGCCGTAGCGGAACGCGAGCAGCAGCCCCCAGCCCTTCGCCTTGGGCGCGGAACCGCCCATGAATCCCGCCAATCCGCCCAGCAACTCGAAGTTAAGGTAGGAAACAGCCGAGCCCGCCAGGAACCCTAGGGCTTCGTTGCGGCCTCGCAGTAAGAAAATCGCGGCAGTGCCCGCGATTCCCACGCCGAAGGTCAACGCTTTGATCCTGCGCAGCGCCCGGTCGTAGAAATCAGCGCTCATGCGTCGCGGCTGAGCATCCGGATCAACTGGACGATGCCCGAGATTATTCCAACCATCAGGAAAACGAAGCGCAGATACGTGGTCGAGAACAGGTAATCCAGACCGTACCCGATCAGATATCCGCCAAAGGCGCTGGCCGGCATCAGCATGATCACCGGCGAATAGCGCGCCATGAGGCGGAAGAATTCGCGGTTGGCGCGGTTATCCGGCTTGGGGTTCACTGCTTCGATTTTAGAATTTCGCGGGCGTGCTGGGAGGTTTCGTTGACCAGGAATCCCATCTTCGGGTGGGAGGGTTCGAAATCGACCGGGATATTGCTTTCGCGCAGCGCTTCGCTCGTGGTCGGACCCACGGAAGCAACAACCATGCGGGCGAGCCTCGCGCGTATTTCGTCTTCGATACCCTCTTCCGCAGCGATCCGCAGCAGATGAGCGATCTGAACCGAGGTCGTGAACAGCGCGACATCGAACTCCCCTGCTGCAAGCCTGCGCACAGCTTCCCGCAGCTGGCGGGTGTCTTCCGGAAGATCCCACTGATACACCGGGACCGTGGTCACATGGGCGCCGCGGGCCCGGAGTGCCTCGATCAGCTCTGGGCTCGACCGCCCGTATTCCTGAACGGCGATGCGTTTTTCGTGTCGATTTTCAATCGCGGCGAGGATTTCGCGCCAGGTGTTCGGCTCGGGCACGGAGACGGCCACCGGCACGTTCCATTCGCGCATCACCGCCAGAGGCTTCGATCCGCGCACGACGACTGCTACCTTGCGCAGCGCTTCGAGGAAGCTCCCGGCCGGATAACGGCTCTCTACAACCTGGTTCAGCAGGCGAGCGCCAACTCCCGTGAGGAAAATCAACATATCGAACTCGCCGGCAAACAGGCGAGCCGCGAAGTCGATGGCCTGGGGATTGTCTTGGAGGGGAATCTCGCGCATGGACGGGGCGACAAAAGGATCGCCGCCCCGTGCGCGGATTAGCTTCTCGATCTCGGCGGAGCGCCGGCTTTCGAGGGAAAGGACGCGCAGCCCGTCAAATTGCATCGCGGGCTTCGCTTTTCAAGCCTTGCTGCCAGGCGAGCCTAATTGGCTGGCGGCGCGGTCAGCGGCTCGGTGCTTCCGCGATGGCAGGTGTAGCAAGTGACGTGCTGCTTGCCATCCGGGAATTTCGAATTGATGTCGCGCACCATCTCGATCATCATGCGAGCCGTCACTTTTTCTGGCTTCGCATCGGAGGAGCGGTCCATTTCATGACAGAAATTGCAACCGCCTTTATCGGCGAGACCGAGGGCCGGCACGAACGACCTCATCGCATCCATGTAGTTGTCCGGCGAGAGGACTTTCAGATTCTTGGGCGGACCGCCCTTGCCACCTTTGCCCCCTTTGCCCCCCTTGTCTTGGGCGAACATAACCAGAGCGGCGAGCATGGCAACAGCGACCATCAGCAGGATTTTGCGCATGGGGCTATTATACTGACTATCCCGCACAAAGCAAGAGCTTGAATCCGGCCGTTAACGAACCTTCATCAACGGCCGAAGTACGCCGCGTTCCGTTGCGCGAAGTCCGCCCATTTCTCAGGAAGATCGTCGAGCGCGAAAATCGCCGATACGGGACAGACCGGCACACAAGCGCCGCAGTCTATGCACTCGACCGGATCGATGTAGATCAGCTCCTCGGTCGCGAATTTGGGTTCGTCTTTCTTGGGATGGATGCAATCCACCGGGCAGGCGTCTACGCACGCCGTATCTTTTGTGCCGATGCAGGGTTCTGCTATTACGTAAGCCATACAGGGATCAGTTCACCTCAAGCTTCCTGGTGAAAAGGAACTACCTTCATACCACAGCCCGCGAAGCTGCGCAATTTTGGCGTACGGACCGGTGATTCGGGCCATCGAACGGTGGTTTCCCGAAGCGGCTGGATGGGCCGTCCGCGGGGG
This sequence comes from Bryobacterales bacterium, assembly GCA_037916615.1. Lineage (GTDB taxonomy): Bacteria > Acidobacteriota > Terriglobia > Bryobacterales > Bryobacteraceae > Palsa-187. Next base: position 5,636 of record JBAIXM010000037.1, on the reverse strand, counting down.
CCAGGAATTCTGGTAGGGACGGGCAGATTCGAACTGCCGACCTGTCGCTTAGGAGGCGACCGAACCACATCTGATTTATCGCCCACAACGGCTTGCGCCTGTGCGCGATAGTCCAGCGGTCGCATATTTCTGGTAGGGACGGGCAGATTCGAACTGCCGACCTGTCGCTTAGGAGGCGACCGCTCTATCCATCTGAGCTACGTCCCCGCGCCTGGAACGCGCAACTTCGCCCTGACCACTACGCCTTGATTGTAGCAAGGCCCCAGCGTTTCAAGCCTTTCTGAGCGATGTCGTGGCGGTAATGCATCCCTTCGAAATGAATCTTCTGGACGGCAGCATAGGCGTTCGCCGCAGCGGCCGCCAGATTCGGACCAGACGCAGTGACCCCGAGGACGCGACCTCCCGACGTTTCGAGTCCCTTGGGGCCCCGCCGGGTCCCGGCCTGGAAAACGTCCGTGCCGCAAGCGTCGATTCCCGTGATCGGATCGCCCGTTCGAACCTGTCCCGGATATCCGGCAGCGGCGACAACCACACAAACGGACGGCTCCGGTTTCCAGCGCAGTGAAACTCCTCGCAGGTTGCCTGTCGCCGATGCCATGAGCACGTCGCCAAACCCGCAATCGAGGCGGTGCATCAAAGGCTGCGTTTCCGGATCGCCCAGGCGAACGTTGAACTCAAGCACCTTCGGGCCTCCGGCGGTCATCATCAATCCTGCATAGAGGAATCCTGTGAAGCGCGTCGCTTCGACAACTGGGCGAATGACGGTGTCGAGCACACTGCGCGAATCGGCTTCGGATAAGATGCGGCCGTCGCAGTAGGCGCCCATGCCACCGGTGTTTGGTCCCGTATCGCCATCGCCGACGGCCTTGTGATCCTGAGTGGCTTCGAGCGGAACGAGGTCCTTCCCGTCACTGAGAGCGATGAAGCTGACCTCCTCGCCCGTGAGGAATTCCTCGATCACCAGGCGCGGTCCAAGCGAATGGACGGCTGCTTCTGCCCCCGCGCGATCATGCGCGATAATCACGCCTTTTCCCGCGGCCAGGCCGTCGGCCTTGATCACAACAGGTGTCGGGAATTGCACAAGCGCGGCCAGGCCGTCTTCAATGGATTCGACGCGCGCGAAACGGGCTGTCGGAATTCCGAGACGTTGCATGAATTGTTTGGAATAAATTTTGCTTCCTTCGAGCTGCGCAGCGTCGCGCGCCGGTCCCACGATTTTTCGTCCCGCCGCGCGGAATTCGTCAACGATTCCGGCTACCAGCGGCACTTCAGGACCGACAACCGTCAGATCCGGATTTATGGAATCGGCAGCAGCCAGGTAATCCGCGGTCGGTAGAAGCTGGCCGACTTCCTCGATTCCCGGATTTCCGGGTGCGCCGAAAATCTGGTGGCCCTCACGCGCTAGGCGCCAGGCGATCGCGTGTTCCCGGCCGCCGCTGCCGATGACGAGTATCTTCACGGGAGAACTGACAGTTTACCGCGTCACGTTAAAATGTAGCTAGTTCGTTTGATTGGAAATGGCGAAGCCATATCAAGTCATTGTTGTCGGTGCGGGACACGCGGGCTGTGAAGCTGCGCGAGCCTGCGCGCGGCTCGGACTGCGCACGGCGATGATCACCATGAACCTGGACCTGATCGCGCAAATGTCGTGCAATCCTGCGATCGGCGGCATCGCCAAGGGACACCTGGTCCGCGAGATCGACGCTCTGGGCGGTGTGATGGGCGAGATCACGGATTCCGTCGGTATCCAGTTTCGGCTTCTCAATACCAGCCGCGGGCCCGCCGTATGGTCGCCGCGCGCGCAATGCGATAAGAAGCAATACCGGCTCAAGATGCGCGAGGTTCTCGAGAAGGAAGCGAACCTGCGGATCATCCAGGCCGAGGTCGCGCGCTTGTCTCTGAGCGAATCGGGCGGCACGCAGAGACGAGTCACGGGAGTTGAGCTGCGGGACGGCCGCGTTTTGCAGGCGGACGCAGTGGTGATCACCACAGGCACATTCCTGAACGGGTTGGCCCATGTCGGGGAGCAGACCTACAGTTGCGGACGGAGCGGAGAAGCGCCCTCGAATCTGCTCGGGGATCAGCTTCGCTCCCTGGGACTTGACTGGAAGCGCTTGAAGACCGGAACACCGCCGCGATTGGACGGACGCACCATCGATTGGACTCGTTTTGAGCCGCAGCATGGCGATCCGAATCCGACGCCTTTCTCATTTCTTACTACAAAAATAGAAAATAGGCAGATTCCGTGCTATGTCGCTTATACGACGGAAGAAACTCAAGCTATTTTAAAGATCAGCCTAGCTCGATCGCCTCTGTATAGCGGTCAGATTGAGGGCATAGGGCCGCGCTATTGCCCCTCGATCGAAGATAAGATCGTGAAATTTCCGGATAAGACCCGCCATCAGCTATTCCTGGAGCCCGAAGGTCTCGACACGAACGAAATTTACGTGAATGGCATGTCCACCAGCATGCCGATCGATGTCCAGACTCGAATGGTTGCCTCAGTGCCAGGCCTGGAGGATGCGGAAATGATACGGCCAGGATACGCAATTGAGTACGATGCCGTCGATCCACGGGAGTTAAAGGACACGCTTGAACTGAAGGCGATCGGGGGTCTGTTCCTGGCTGGGCAGATCAACGGAACGTCAGGCTATGAAGAGGCTGCCTGTCAGGGACTGCTTGCAGGGTTGAACGCCGCAGCACATGTGGGAGAGTCGGATCCGGTAGTTCTGGAGAGAACAGACGGCTACATCGGAATCCTGATCAATGATCTGATCACCAAAGGTGCTGACGAGCCGTACCGGATGTTCACTTCGCGTGCCGAGTTTCGGCTGCATCTGAGAATCGACAACGCAGACGAGCGCCTGACCCCGGTTGGTAGGCGAGTCGGTTTGGTGACAAGTCAACGCTGGGCTATTTACGAGCGAAAGCAAAATCAGAAGCAGAAATTGAGGAGTCACCTCGAATCGCGCCCGGCGGTCGCGGAACGCCTGCGCCGTCCAGAGAGCCGTATTTCGGAGGTTCCTGATCTGCCTCCTGAAGACTGGGTCCACGGCGTTTTGCAGACGATCGAAGTCGAACAAAAGTACGCGGGCTATATTGCGCAGCAACAGAGACTGATCGCACGTCTTCGCGACTCGGAAACAAAGCCGATCCCGGCCCAGTTTTGTTTTCGCGGGCTACCAGGGCTTTCCAATGAAGCTGCCGAGAAATTGGATCGCGTCCGCCCGGAAACCTTGGGCCACGCGAGCCGTATTCCTGGCATTACGCCAGCGGCAATTGCTGTGCTCGATGTGTATTTGAGTCTTCAGCAGTAGCATGTTCCGCGAGTTGCTGGCGCGAGAATTCGCTCCCTACGGATCCCTGACGGGGCGGCAGCTGGATCTGCTTGAATCACACTACAATCTACTTACCCGCTGGAACCAGCGGCTGAATCTAACACGAATCGAATCGCTAGAGCACGCCGTGCGTTTGCACTACTGTGAATCTCTTTTCGCGGCCATAAAACTCGCTCCCGGGCACCTGAAGATTGTGGATGTCGGTTCAGGCGCCGGCTTCCCGGGAATTCCCATTGCGATCCTGCGTCCGGAGTGTCAGGTGACCCTCGTAGAGTCACATAAGCGGAAGAGCATCTTTCTCGCGGAGGTCAGCCGCACTTTAAACAACGTAACTGTTGTCGCAGAGCGTGCCGAGAATCTTAAGTCGCAATTTGACTGGCTCGTTTCCAGAGCGGTTAATCCAGCAGACATTGCCAAACTCAACGTGGCGAAGAACCGAGCGCTGCTGGTGGGCGCCACAGATGCCCACAGGTTTGAAGTTAAACAATCGGTTCCATGGGGCGAGAGTCGATATCTTGTGTTCCACGTGGAACGACCATGATAATATCCTGAGACATGGCCAAAGTAATCGCCATCACGAACCAGAAAGGCGGCGTTGGTAAGACAACCACGGCCGTCAATCTGGCTGCTTCATTGGCTGCAAATGACTTGCGCGTGCTGCTGATCGACTGTGACCCTCAGGGCAATTCGACCAGCGGCCTGGGCGTAGAAAAAACGTCCGAGATAAAGACCCTCTACGATGCACTCCTCAGTGGAGTGGAGGCTTCAACAACAATTCTTGCAACGGATTGTGAGGGCCTGGATATTATCCCGGCCGATAAGAATCTTGTCGCCGCAAATCTTGACTTGGTGGATCTTTCGGATCGGGAGTATCGGCTTCGGCAGATGATTGAGCCGATCCGAAGCCGATACGATTACATCCTCTTGGATTGCCCGCCGGCCCTTGATTTACTGACGCTCAACGCTCTAGTCGCCGCGGATTCGGTACTCATTCCGATTCAGTGCGAGTTCTTCGCTTTAGAGGGGATTTCCCAGCTCATGGACACCGTAGATCGGGTAAGAGAATCTTTCGCCCGCCCACTTCAGATCGAAGGAATTCTGCTGACGATGTATGACGAGCGCACCAATCTAGCGCGACAGGTGGCGGAAGATCTTAAGGAATTCTTTGCAGATCAAGTACTTACAACGGTTATCCCACGCAGCATCCGCTTAGCCGAGGCCCCTAGTTACGGGAAGCCGATCCTAATGTACGATCCCCGCTCGCGGGGCGCTGAGAGCTACATTAAACTCGCGAAGGAGATTCTGGCGAATGAACAGCGCCAACGACAAATCACGCAAAGCGCTGGGTAAGGGCCTTTCGGCACTCCTCCCAGGGCGCGCCCCGACGAGCGGAGCTTCTTCGGGCGTGACACCCGCACCAGCGACTGCCACGGCTGCTGCGAAACCGGGAACCCTTCCGCTGAGCCTCATCCAGCCCAATCCGATGCAGCCGCGAACCCACTTCAGTTCCGATGGTCTAGAGGAACTGGCTGCTTCCATCCGAGCCAATGGCATCATCCAGCCTTTGATCGTGCGCCGCCTAGGCGAGGGATATCAGATTATCGCGGGCGAGCGGCGCTGGCGTGCAGCCAGGCTAGCTAAACTGGAAGAAGTCCCGGTCGTCGTCCAGGATGTAGCTGACCGCTCCATGCTGGAACTGGCACTCATCGAGAATATACAGCGCGAGGATCTCAACCCGATCGAAACTGCTCACGCCTTTGAGCGGCTGGGGCGTGACCTGGGCCTCTCACAAGAGGAGATCGGTCGGCGAACAGGCAAGGACCGCACCTCGATCGCGAACATCGTCCGGCTGCTCAAGCTGCCCAAGGAAGTCCAGCTTCTGGTTGCAGAACGCCGGCTCTCGATGGGGCACGCGCGCGCCATCCTTGGTCTTACAACGGCAGAGGAACAGATCCAAGTCGCTGAGAAAGCGGTCGCTCTCGGCTTATCGGTTCGCCAAGTTGAAGCCCAGGTGCAGGAGATGACCTCGGACCGACCAAAATCCGGCCACGGATCACGCCGGGAACCTGTTCAGGATCCGAACGTGCGGGCCGCGGCCGAAGAACTGGAGCGCGTCCTTGGAACGCGCGTGCGAATCGTCGAACTCAGCGAACAGCGGGGGCGGATCGAAATCGAATACTATTCCCAAGCAGAGCTCGACCGGCTGTATCAGCAGATTGTGAGCGAAAGGTGATGGTGCCGGCGGCTGGATTCGAACCAGCTACCTACGGATTATGAGACCGTCGCTCTAACCAACTG
>JBAIXM010000036.1:0-3340 GCA_037916615.1 Bryobacterales bacterium | reverse complement strand
GCTGGGCTGAACCTGCTCACCGGCGAGACCGGGGCAGGGAAGTCGATCCTCATCGACGCGCTCGGATTGCTGCTTGGGGACAAGGCTTCGACCGATGTCATCCGTACCGGGACTGAGCGTGCGGTGGTTTCGGCGGTGTTCGAGAACGATGGCGCGGCGCTTGACGCGATTGAAGCCATCCTCGAAACCAATGGCCTCGACGCGGAGGATTCGTCGCTGATCCTGCGTCGCGAAATTGCGGCCGGGGGAAAAGGGCGGGTCTTCATCAATAACCAACCTGCGACGGTAGCGGTGCTCAAGCAGATTGCACCGCACCTGGCGGTTGTTCACGCGCAGAATGAATCCCTTGTGAATTTTGATGCGGCGGCACGGCAGGCGCTGCTCGACGCCTATGCGGGCGTCAACACGAGCACTGTGTCAGCGGCGTTTGCGAATTGGAAGCAGATTTGCGAGCGGATTGCCGAACTGGAGCGCGACGAGGCCGATCGCGCTCGCCTGCTCGATCTGTGGAGCTTCCAGTGCCGCGAGATTGAAGAGGCGCGGCTGCAAGCGGGCGAAGACGAGAGGCTGGAAACCGAGAAGCGCGTGCTCGCCAACGCCGAGAAGATTTACAGCGCGGCCATGCAGGCGTTCGATCTCCTCTATGAGGGTGACGCCTCGACGTCATCGACCTTGCGGTCGGCGCAGAAGCATCTGGACGAACTCGCGCGCTACGAGCCGAAGTTCGACGAAGCACGGTCCGCGCTCGAGTCGGCGCGGATCAGCGTGGAGGATGTGGGAGCGACGCTGCGGGATTATGCCGGCGGGATCCAGGCTTCTCCCGAGCGGCTGGCCGAGATCGAGGAGCGGCTGGCGCTGCTCGACCGTCTGAAACGAAAGTACGGCACGACGCTGGAACAGGTCATGGCGTATGGCGAGGAGATGCGCCGCAAGCTGAGCGAGATGGAAAACAAAGACGAGGTGCTCGTTGAGCTGCGGGCAAAGCTGGCGACGGCAGGCGACGAATACCGCAAGGCGGCGGCCGCGGCGTCGAAAAAGCGGATCGAGGCCGGCAGGAAATTAGAAAAGCTGGTCGAAGCCGAGATCAATGATCTGGCCATGCGAGCCAGTTTCCGGATCGCGGTGGAAGAAAATCAAGCCGAAGCACACTGGACTTCGACGGGCGTCAACCAGGTGGTTTACCGGATCGCGACCAACGCCGGGGAGACGATGCGTCCGCTGGAGCAGATCGCGTCGGGCGGCGAGTTGTCGCGCGTCATGCTGGCGCTCAAGGCCAGCGTGGAGGCCGGAGCGAATCCGGCAGGGAAGAGAAAAGCCGCAGCCGCGCAGCGCACGCTGGTATTTGACGAAATCGATACGGGCATTGGCGGGCGTGCCGCCGAAGCTGTGGGCAAGAAACTCAAGGCTCTGTCAAAAGCAAACCAGGTGCTTTGCGTCACGCACCTGCCGCAGATCGCCACCTTTGCCGATCACCATTACGTCATCGAAAAGCGCGAGAGCGCCGGGCGAACGAAGACCACTGTCCGCCGGATCGAGGGCGAGGAGCGGACCGAGGAAGTGGCGCGCATGCTATCGGGCGCGAAACTGACCGAGACCTCGCGCAAGCATGCCGAGCAGATGATTCGAGCAAACGCGTGATCGCACCCGTTCCCGGAAGTTCGCGGTCTTTCGTTCCTTAACCCACCCGCAGAAGCGGGCTATCCTTAGCCCATGAGAAACAATGGGAGTAGTGTGACCATCGTTCTCGTGGCCGTCAGTGCCGTTGGCCTTATCGCATGCAACCGAAATCAGGGGACGGCGTCTGCCCAGGCAGTCACGGGCGTCATTGCTCAACCAGCGGCACCGAAACCGGCGACGAGTCAAACCAGCGCGGCTCCAGCTCCCTCCACTTCTTCAGCTGCCGGATCGTCCGCCCCAGCGCCTGCCGCATCGGAGTCTGGTTCGGCAAAGTTAGTGGCCGCAGACAGCACCCAGAGTTTCTCCATCGCCGATCATGTGATTCGCTTTATAAAACATGTGCAGCGTATCGAGTCGGCCCCGGGAAAGACCGCCGAGGAAACGGTGGAATGGTGGGAGCTGCGCAATTCGAAAGATCAGGTTGTCTATCGGGAGCAGTATCCATTCAATGTCGTGAATGGAGTGTTCGACTTCGCAGTCAGCGTTACTGCGAATTCCTTTGCCACGAAGGAAGGCGCCGGCATCGTTATACAACGTGGAGATGAGCCCTCCGATCCTCTCTCGGGCGGTTCCGTCCAACTGTTCGGATACAAGTACGGACGTGAGAAGTATGGCGTGGATGAAAGCCTGTTTCAGTCTTTTGGGCCGCCGATCTGGATCCAAGGGGATTACCTGGGTATCGGAACTGACACTGACCGTCCCAAGCCGACCCTGCCAGCCGGCGTCACCATGATGACCATGGATGACATTCTGAAGTTCAAAGTGTGGACTGGAAATTTCTTCGTCATGTATCCCGTGCGGATCAACTGGATCACCGGGAGGCTGGAACCGGCCCGTCGTTGTCTCGAAATGACGCCTAAGGGACCGAATCAGCGCTGCTCTTACCCTGTGGAAGTCGAGGCGCATCTGGGCAGCGAGCCCACCTTTGTGCGGCTATTCCCGGAACCCGACGACGGTTTTACACCCAAGCACCTTGTTGTGCAGCCGACCTCCAAGATCGAGTTCCTCGAAGTTCGGGCGCAAGTCGACCTTTCAGGTGACGCTAAAGCTGTCTCCTTCGACGTGAATGGCGATGTCTGGCTGAAAGTCCGCATCGCCGGGCAGGAAGGGTGGATTCACAGCGAAGAGGACTTCCAGGCGATCGGGATCCCTCAATCGGGCTAGGCGCTCGCGCGGCTTGAAACCACTCACCACTGCGGATTCCCCGTCCGCTGCTAATCCTCACGGGTTCAAAGGCTTACATTGACCTCGTGAGGTGGTTTCCGGTACCCTAATAAGAACAAAAAGCTCAGGGATTGGTGTCGCCTGAGGAGTGGGGGAAGGATTGTCAGAGAGCAAGAAGTTGCTGCTTTTGAAACCGCGTGGTTTTTGCGCCGGGGTGGTACGGGCGATTGACATTGTCCGGATCGCCTTGGAGGCCTTCGGTCCGCCCATTTATGTGCGCAAGGAGATCGTCCACAACCGGTTCGTGGTGGAGGACTTGCAGCATAAGGGTGCGATCTTCGTCGATAGCGTCGATGAGGTGCCGGAGGGCGAGCGCGTGATCTACAGCGCTCACGGGGTGTCCCCGGAGGTCCGCGAGCACAGCAAGCTTCGCAAACTGCGCGTGATTGATGCCACCTGCCCGCTTGTGACCAAGGTTCACGTGGAAGCCGTGAAATTT
>JBAIXM010000035.1:0-75541 GCA_037916615.1 Bryobacterales bacterium | reverse complement strand
GAACACGGTTCTGCCGCATCCCTACGCGTTCAATCTGTTCAGCCACAACACTAAGATCGATCCAGATACGGGCTACAACGAGGAAGAAACCAAGATGGCCAAGGAGACTCGCAAGATCTTCGGCGATCCGGAAATTCGCGTCAGCGCGACCTGCGTGCGCGTGCCGGTGCTGCGGGCGCACTCCGAAGCGATCACGTTCGAATGCGAGCGCCCCATTACGCCGAGTGAAGTCAGGAAGCTGTTGTCCGCCGCGCCGGGTGTGAAGATCGTCGACGATCCGGAGCGGAATTATTTCCCCATGCCCAAAGACGCTTCCGGCCAGGACGACATTCTGGTTGGTCGCATCCGTCAGGATTCGAGCGATCCTTCAGGCAAATCGATCGCGCTGTTCGTCGCAGGGGATCAATTGCTCAAGGGCGCTGCTCTCAATGCCGTTCAAATCGCAGAGGTGCTGATCCAGCAAGGGACTGTTCACGGCGCGCCGCAGGGCGTCGCTGGAGTTCGCGCATGATCGTGATGAAGTTCGGCGGGACCTCGGTTGAGTCCGCCGAAGCCATCCAGCGTGTCGCTGGAATCGTTCGCAGCCAAAGCGCCCGCAAGCCTGTGATCGTGGTGTCCGCGATGGGCAAGACCACGAACAAGCTGCTGGCAATTGCGGGCGACGCTGTCTCCGGCGACTTGCCCGCCGCGCTGGCGAGTCTGGGTGAGTTGCGCGAGTTTCATTTGCGCGAATCGGCGGGTCTCAATACCGATGCGGTCGTCGACGCGCATTTTCGGGAGATCGACGCACTGGTGCGCGGTCTCTCCGTGATGCGCGAGCTGACGCCTCGGTCCACGGATGCCATTTCCGCGTTCGGCGAGCGGATCTCCAGCCTGATCGTGACGGCCCATTTAAAAAAGTCCGGCATACCCTGTGCGCACATCGACGCCCGTAGCGTCATTGTCACGGATCGCCGGCACACGCAAGCTGCGCCGCTGTTCGATCAAACGAACCGCCGGCTTCAGGAAACAATCATTCCCCTTGCGGAACATTATGTGGCCGTCATGGGCGGATTCATCGGAGCGACCGAGGACGGCGTGACGAGCACGCTCGGCCGCGGCGGTTCGGATTACACTGCTGCCATCGTCGGCGCCGGAATCGGGGCAGACGAGATCCAGATCTGGACCGACGTCGACGGCATGCTCACCGCCGACCCGACCGTTCTCCCCGACGCGCATCGCGTCAAAGTCTGTTCCTTCGCCGAAGCCGCCGAGCTGGCGTACTTTGGCGCGAAAGTGCTGCATCCGGCCACTGTGCTGCCGGCCATCGAGAAAAACATTCCTGTGCGGATCCTCAACTCGCGCCGCCCGGAAGTGGAGGGAACGCTGATCGTCTCCAATCCGCCGCCGAGTTCCAGCCCGATCCGCTCCATCGCCTGCAAGCGGAACATCACGCTGATGAACATCGTCTCGACACGCATGCTGATGGCCCACGGCTTTCTGCGGCGAATCTTCGAAGTGTTCGACCGCTACGAAACATCGGTGGACATGCTGGCGACATCGGAAGTCAGTGTTTCGCTGACCATCGACAACACGCGATCCTTGGACGCGATCCGCGCCGAGCTGGAATCTTTCGCTGAGGTCAGTATCGAGAAGGACCAGGCCATCGTGTGCATGGTGGGCGAAAACATCCGCCGCTGTGAGAACGTTTCGGCGCGCGCGTTCGCGGCTCTGAACGGCATTCGTCCACGCATGGTTTCGCAGGGAGCTTCGCAGCTGAACTTGAGCATCGTGGTCGCGGCGCAGGACCTGAAGCGCGCGGTAGAATCGCTCCACCGGGAGTTCTTTCGAACGCCCGATCCGGCATCCTTCGAATAGGAGATCATTACGAGACTCGCCATCGTGGGCTACGGCAAAATGGGCAAGCTGATCGAACAGCTCGCGCCGGAGTACGGATTCAGCATTCATGCGCGCCTGGACGTGGGATACGATCCGAAGGCGCTCGAGGGTTCGGACGTTGCGATCGAGTTCAGCGCGCCGCATGCCGCGCTCGGAAATATTGAGGCGCTGGCCGCGATGGGCGTCCCGACCGTGGTTGGCACCACGGGCTGGCTCGAGCACCTGGATCGCGTGCGAACCGCGGTCGAGCGGGGCGGGGCAGGACTGGTGTGGGCGGCGAATTTTTCGATCGGCGTGAATGTGTTTCTGCGCGCCGTTCATGAGACCGCTCGGCTGCTTGCCAAGGAGCCCGCCTATGGCGCGTGGGCCTGGGAAATTCACCACAACACCAAGAAAGATGCGCCTTCCGGGACTCTGTTGGCGCTGGTGAATGAGATGAAGGCCGCGGGATACCAGCGGCCGATCGACACCGGTTCGAACCGGGCCGGCGCTCATCCCGGCACGCATGAAATCGGATTCGATTCCGCGGCCGATACCATCACGCTGCGCCACACGGCTCGCAGCCGGGAAGGTTTCGCGCGCGGCGCTCTCAAGGCCGCGCAATGGATTCCAGGCAAGAAGGGCGTTTTCGAGTTCAAGGAGATTCTATGACAACGTTCTCAGGATGCGGCACCGCGCTGGTCACTCCGTTCCGCAGAGACCAATCGCTCGACGAAGAAACTCTCCGAAAGCTGATCCAGCGGCAGATTCAGGCCGGCATCAATTTCCTGGTGCCCTGCGGCACCACGGGCGAGAATCCGACCATGACGCGGGCGGAACATCTGCGCGTCGTGGAAATCACGCTCGAGGAAGCCAGGGGCAAGGTTCCGGTGCTGGCGGGCGCGGGCGGATACAACACGGCTGAAGTGATCGAGATTGCCAAAGAACTGGAGCACCTTGGCGCGGACGGCATCCTTTCCGTAACGCCGTATTACAACAAACCCACGCAGGAAGGCCTGATCCAGCACTATCGCGCGATCGCGAAGGCGGTGCCGCTGCCGCTCATCGTCTATAACATCCAAGGACGGACGGGCGTCAACGTGGAGACCGCGACGCTCAAACGTCTGGCGGAGATCGACAATATCGTCGGCGTGAAGGAGGCCTCCGGCAACATCGGCCAGATGGCTGCGGTGCTGCATCATCTGCCGGAGCGTTTCGCCGTGTTTAGCGGAGACGACGCAATCACAATTCCGCTGATCGCCCTCGGTGGTCGCGGCGTCATTTCCGTAGTCTCGAACCAGATTCCCGTGGAATTCGCAAGGCTGACGCAACTCGCCTTGTCGGGTGACTTCGCGGGCGCGCGGGCCCTGCAAGGGAAATGGTTTTCGTTGATGGAAGTCAATTTCTGCGAAACGAATCCTGGTCCGGTGAAGGCAGCCATGGCGATGATGGGTTTGCTAGAGCCGGTGTGGCGATTGCCCATGGTTCCGCCCTCCGAGGTCAATCGCGCCAAGATCGAGGCCGTGCTGCAGTCCGCGGGGCTGCTGGCTACGGCCGGGAGTTCGCATGCAAGCTGAGATCGAAACGCTTTTCGACCGTCCGCCTGCAAGCTACATCGAGGAACATTTCGCGCTGTTTGCGCGATTCAAGGAGGCGTTGAATGCCGGCCATGTTCGAGCCGCGGAACCGGACGCCGCCTCGAAAACCGGCTGGCGCGTGAACGCGTGGGTGAAGAAAGGAATCCTGCTCGGATTTCGCATGGGCGGGATCGTGGATATGTCCGTCGATCCCGCGCGGCAGCCGTTCTTCGATAAAGCTACGTGGCCGGTGAAGCGATTCACGTCAACGAGCGGTGTGCGGATCGTGCCGGGTGGATCGAGTGTTCGCGACGGGTGCTTCATCGGCAGGGGCGTCACGTGCATGCCGCCCATGTACATCAACGCGGGTGCTTGGGTCAGCGACGGAACGATGGTCGATTCGCATGCGTTGGTGGGAAGCTGCGCCCAGATCGGGAAGAATTGCCACATTTCGGCTGCGGCGCAGATCGGCGGAGTTCTTGAGCCGGTCGGCGCTATGCCCGTCATCATCGAGGACGATGTGATGGTCGGCGGTAATTGCGGCGTTTACGAGGGGACCGTGGTGAAGCGACGCGCGGTGCTCGGGAGCGGCGTGATTCTCACTCGCTCAACGCCGGTTTATGACGTCGCCCGGGGAGCGGTTCATTCGTCCAAGGACGACGAGCCGCTCGTAATCCCCGAAGGAGCCGTCGTGGTCGCCGGTTCGCGCGCCATCACCAGCGGCAAAGGGAAGGAATGGGGAGTTTCTCTATACACCCCCGTGATCGTGAAATACAGGGATGAAAAAACCGATTCGCGCGTCCAATTGGAGGACCTGCTTCGATGAAACGTTCCATATTGCTTCTGACTGCAATCGCCGCTTTTGCGGCCGATCCGGAATTCAACAAAAGCGGCGAGCTGGTGCGCCCGAAAAACTACCGCGAGTGGATTTTCCTGAGCTCGGGCGTGGGAATGAACTACGGCTCCGGACCGCTGCCCTTTAGCAACGTGTTTGTCGAACCATCGGCCTACCGGAAATTTGTAGAGATGGGCAAATGGCCTGAAAGCTCGATCTTCGCCTTGGAAATCCGGCAGCCCGCGACCGAAGGTTCCATCAATAAGGGCGGACAGTATCAGACCAATCTTCTAAGCGTCGAATATTCGGTGAAGGACAAGACGCGCTTCCCCGATGGCTGGGGCTATTTCGCATTCAACGGAAACGCAACTTCGGCCAAAGTGTTGGGCGATGGCGCGGGATGCAATGCCTGTCACGGCAAGAATGCCGCCGTCGAGCATACGTTCGTGCAGTTCTATCCGACGCTGCTCGAGATCGCCCGCGCTAAGGCCACGCTGAACCCGTCCTTCAAGTAAGCTAAGACTCCAGCAGGATCCGAAGCGTCAACTCGGCCGAGCGCGCCCAGGTGAACGGCCGTGCGCGTTCGGGACCCGCGTTGCTCAGGCGATCGCGCAACGGCGCATCCTCCATGATCCGCTCGATGGCGGCGCTTATGGCGTCTTCGTCCAACGGATCGAAAAATACTGCGGCGTCTCCGGCGACCTCGCGCAACGGGGGAATATCGGCGCACGCCGTGGGAATTCCCGCCGCGAGCGCCTCCAGCACCGGCATTCCGAAACCTTCGAAGGTGGAAGGATAGATGAACGCCCGCGCGTGCGCGTAGAGTCCATACAGCTTCTCGCGCGGAAGCCACCCGGTGATTTGCACTGAATCCTGCAGCCCCGTTTCTTCGATCCGTTTTTCGACCGACTCTGAATGAAAGCCCCGCAGGCCCGCCAGGACCAATCGAAACTCGCGCGGCTTGCGTCCGTAAGCTCGAATTAATCTCGTCAGGTTCTTGTGCGGATGCAGCGTCGAGACGCACAGCAGGCACGGCTCGATGTGCGATCGGTCCAGGTGCGAAAACGCCGGCTCGACACCGTGCGGCACAACTGCCGCGCGCTCTTGCGGGACGTGATAGTACCGCAGCAAGTCCGACCGCGTTGCCTCCGAGACCGCGATCAGCCGATGCGAACGGTGCGCGGCCGCCCATAGCAGGAATCGCCAAAACGGCAGATCGAACCACCGGAAATATTCGGGGTGTCTTTTGTGTTGCAGGTCGTGGAACACCGTCACCTGGCGGCAGGGAGCGAAAAGCGGCGCGGTAAATCCGGGGTTGAAGAGCACGTCCAGCCTATAGCGCGCGGCTTCGATCGGCAACACGATCTGCTCCCACAAGATACGCGCAGACCGGAACCGCGCATGCACTGCCTGCGGCGTCCATTGAAAATTCGCCTGCTTGGGAACCAGATCCGCTTCGGTTTCCAGATTCGTAAAGACCAGATATTCGTTCGCCGAATCGATCTCTGCCAGCGCGGCGAGCAACTGCCGCAGGTAGATTTCTGTGCCGCCGACGCCACCCGGAATCAGGTAGAGGGCATTGATTCCGATGCGCGCCATGCGACTATTGGCTCACGCGAGCCAAGGCCTCTTTGGCGGCCGGATTCAGAGGATTGATGGCCAGAGCGCGCCGGTATTGCTCGGCCGCAGCGGCTTTGTTCCCGGTCGACTCGAAAACACCGCCGCGATAAACGTACGTCATCTCGAACTTCGGATCGAGCTGCTCGGCTTTCGCCAGGGCCGCCAAAGCCTCATCCCATTTGGCCTTTTTCGCGTAGACCATACCGATCTGCGACTCGATATGGGCGCTGGGCTGGATTGCAAACGCCTGCTGAAGTTTCGCCACCGCCTCCTGCCAGTTCCCGGAGCAATCCAGCGCCAAACCCCAGTCGACGAACAGATCGTAATCGGGTGGTGCCAGACGCGAAGCTTCCTCAAAGGCGCGAGCCGCCGGCGCGCAGTCCCCGGATTCAAAATAGGCGGATGCGAGCTGGAAATGCGGACGATATTTGCGCGGAGATTTCTCCGCCGCGTCCTGCCACAGGGCCACCGGACTGGCCCACACCGCGCTGCGTTGATAGGTAAGGACCGAACACACGGTCAGCACGGCGACGCCCGCCCCGATAGCACTGGATGACTTGAACCGGCGTAATAATTCCAGAACGATCAGCGTCAAGCCCAGGAAGGGCAAATACAGACGACGTTCGGCCGAGACGTCGCTGATCGGGACAAACGACGATGTTGGCGCGAGCAGCAGCAGGAACATGAACACGCCGAACGCGGCCAGCGGCCAGCGTTTGCGGTAAATCCACGCGGCCGCGATCAACGCGATCAGCGCGACCAGTCCGAATATGGATCCATGATCCAGAAGACTTTGCGAGATGGCAACGTCCGGATCTACGTTTTGGCCGAACGGCAGGAAGAACAACCGGATATACGTCCAGATCACGCGGCATTGCGTGAAGAAGTAGGTCGCCGGAGTCAGTCCGGCGACGTGGAATCCGGCAGTGGGAGCATCGCTCAACACGCGGGAAACGGTGAACAGTCCCCAAACTCCTGCCGCGGCAAGGATGCCGTACAGTACTCCGTTTTTGCGAATCCCGCCCAGCCCCCAATAGTAATCCGCCAACAGGAGCAGAGCAGGGAGAGTGAGCGTATGTTCTTTGGTGCTGATCGCCGCGGCGAACAGCGCCACAATCGCGATCGAGCGCAGAACTGTCATCGACCCGGTGCGCCGGTACAGAAAAACCGCGAACGCCGAAAAATAGAGCAGCACGCTCAAAACTTCCGAGCGGCTGGCGACATAGGCGACCGACTCAGTCTGCACTGGATGCAACAGAAATAGCCCGCCTGAGAGCACGCTCAGAACATTTCTCATCCGCCCCGGGGTGCCGCTCAATTCGAGCAAGCGGGCCGTTACGAACGCGATCGCTACCGAGCCAAGGAAATGCAGCAGAACATTCGTGAGGTGATATCCGTAGGGATCGATCTCGCCGGACTGGAAATTCACCCAGTAGCTGAAATACAACAGCGGTCTCAGGCCTTGAATCCAGGTGCGGAAGGCGAGTAACGCCGCGCCTGGGTCCATGAACGGCAGATATCGGTCATCCAGCACGAACGGTCCCCGCAGCGCGGGGCCGTATACTTCGAAGACCAGGATCAGGCCGCCGAGGGCCGCCGTCCAGGGCCACCAGGTCCGCCGCGGTTGGACGGCTTCCGCGGCAATCTTCCGTTCAGCGCGCTGGGGGAATTTGGATCTTTTCATTTAACGCTTCTAAGCGGAATTCGAGAATCGCCACCTGTTGCGCCAGAGTAATGCTGGAATCTTTTAGCCCCGAGATCCGCAGCGATAGCCGGTACAGCACCACCAGGAACGCGGCGCCTGCGATCATGCCCAGCGCGAGGAAACTGTCCGAGGTGCCGAGCGCCGCGGCGATCCACTCGTCGATCGCCCGCCAGCGGGCGAGCACAAGCAGCACCGTGCCCGCCAGGAGCCAGCTCACCGAGTATTCCACGCGGATGTGTTCCCGCCGGACCGAGCTCAAAACCCAGACGATCAGGATCAAACTGAAAATGGTAACCACGTCAAAGAGCTGATTCATGTTTCACTTCTTTCGTCCTTCAAACTTCAGAACGTTCACAAACACTCCTAATAGCACGTGAATGATGTAGTAGATCGATTTCACCGCCGTAATCGTGCTCCTTCCCGTACGGCGCGGGCGGAAACGGCAGGGAACTTCCACAAACCGGAAGCGCTTGCGCTGGAGCACCACCAGCGCCTCGATTTCCGGATATTCGAGTGGAAAGGTAGCGGAAAACAACTCCAGCGCGGTGCGGTTCACGCCGACGAATCCCGAGGTCGGATCCCGCACCGGACGCCCCAGGATCGGCCGCAGCACGGCCCGGAAGAACACGATCGCAATCGCTCGTAACAGGCTGGTGTGCGATCCGTTCCCGTCCACGAAACGCGAGCCGATCACCATTTCGCAATCCCCGTGTTGCAGCGCTTTCAGGACCACCGGAATGTCGCGCGGGTCATGCTGGCCGTCGCCATCCACGCGAATCACATAATCGTAGCCGAGCTCATAGGCCAGCCGATATCCGGCCTGGACGCAGCCGCCCAAACCGAGATGATGCGGCAGAGCCAATACTTGGGCGCCCGCCACGCGCGCTTCCCCGCGGGTGCCATCGGCGGAGCAATCGTCCACCACTAAAATCGGAGTGCCCGGAACCGCCGCACGCACCTCCTGCACGACTCCGCCGACGGCTTTCTCTTCGTTGAACGCCGGAATCAGGATCAGCAGGCGTTTTTCGGTCGGCGCCGGAGTCACAATGAAGCCACCTGCCGGAGCGTGATCGAATGGCGCCGGAGCAGCGCGCGAAAATCCGCGGGGCCGATCCGCCGCGCGGCTCGGATTCGCCGGCGTTCGGCCAGCAGCGAAGGCACGCTTATCAGGGCCGCGAAATACGCCCGTATCGTGACCAGCGGCAGCAGCGCCGGAGAGTAGCCCGCCCGGCGGAATTCCGCGCCTTTCCCGTGTCCTTTCCAGAGCGCAGCCAAGTGCCAGAAGTAACGCGCCAGCGATGCGAACGGCGCGGCACACAGCATGCCTGCCGGGAAATTCTTGAGGATCGTGTACAGCCGGTTGCGCTCCACATAGTAGGCCTTGAGTGGCGATGCGCGTCCGGCAGAGTGCGAATAACGATGCTCCACCAGGGCACCCGGAACGTAGCGGCACGCCCATCCTGCCCAGCGCGCCCGCAGTCCCAGGTCTGTGTCCTCGCAATACAAAAAGAAACTCTCGTCGAAAAGCCCGATCTGCTCCAGCATCGTTCTCCGGTACAATGCCGCCGATCCGCTCGGAAACAGAGCCTCCGGGGCATTCGAAAACTGGCCGGGCGCTTCTTCGTGGCCCCGCTGCTTGCTCGATCCATCCGATGCAATCAGCATGCCGGCCGAATCCAGCCGTCCGGTCCCGGCTAGCCGCACCTCTGAGGCGAACATTCCGGCTTCAGGATGCGCGTCCGCGTCCGCCAGCAGCATCTCCAGCCAGCGCGGATCGGCAACGGCGTCATCGTTCAGTGTCGCCAGATACGGACCTTCGGAAGCGCGAAATGCCTGGTTCACAGCGGCTCCGAAACCCGCATTTCGTTCATTCGCAATCACGCGGACGCGTGCGCCCGAGGCGCGCACTTTTCCTGCTCCGCTGTTGTCGATCACGATGACCTCGAAATCCTTCACGGTTTGCGATTCCAGTGCGCTGAGGCACGCCTCCAACACTTCGCCGGCGGCCAGTGTCGGCACGGCTACTGTGACTTTTGGAGGGAACAAGAACCGATTTTAGCGTAGTCAGTCCGAGGAAACGATCGCCAGCGGGTTCTTCTCGGCAGGTTCTTCGAGGACTCCTTCCGCAGGCAAATAACGGGTATCCAGCAGCCGTTCGGTTTCGATGTTCCCCATTGCGGAAAGCAGCGATTCTTTCAGCCGGGGATGCTCCTTTTCGAGATCGCCCAGCAGGTCCCGAAGCGTCCGCCGGACCGTGCCGGTGCGCTGCGAGCATCCGCAGGGAATCACGGGCGCTCCGAGCGACCCGGCAAAGCGCTCCGTAATGTCTTCCGTTACGAATACCAGTGGTCGGATCAGCCGGAAGTCGCGCTGGCTGGACCAGGTGACCGGGGGCAGGGCGCTGATGCGGCCGGTGAACAAGGCATTGCGCAAAAACGATTCGCAAAAGTCATCCGCGGTGTGCCCGAACGCAATCACATTCGCGCCCAGTCCGCGCGCGATCTGATACACAGCCCTGCGCCGGAAGCGGCTGCACAGGTCGCACCCATGATCCGGCTGCTCGTCGATCAGACGAATCGAGGGATTGTCGCGATGGCAGGTCCAATCGATTCCTCGGGCCTTGAGATATTCTCCTATCGGCTCGATCGGACGCAGGAACTTGCCCTGCTCGACCGTGAATGCGCATACCGAAAAGTCGACGGGTGCGCGGTCCCGAAGCCGGACCAGTGCCTCGAGCAGCGTCAGCGAATCCTTGCCGCCAGATAAAGCCACCGCAACGCGGTCGCCGCCGCGGATCATCCTGAAGCGCGCGACGGCCTCGCCCACCTTGCGTAGTAGTGTTTTTTCGAGGTCCAAGCCTTTATTATACGGACCCGCGCTGCCATAACTCAGAAACCAGCAGTCCGCCCCCCGCACCGGAAGTTGTGAGCCGTTCAAACCCGTGAGCTTCGAGAAACGGACGGTGGTCCGTGAGGCTCTGTGTTTGGAGACCCGTGGTGACGCGGAAAAACAGGTACAGCAAACGAACCATCAGCGCAGAAGCAGCGTTGGGAGTCCGGAACTCCGAAACCACCCAGCGCGCACCGGGCTTTGCCGACGCGGCGATGCGCTCGATCAGGCGGGGTAGCTCTCCCGAGCCGAAACAGTCGAAGAAAAAGTGAGTCGCGATGAGATCGTACTGGCCTGCCGCAAACTCGATTTCACGTGCATCGCCCACTCTGTAATTCACGCGCTCCGTACCCGCCTTCTGCCGCGCGAGTTCCAACATTCGCCCGCTCAGATCGACATAGTCGGCTCTCACCGTGGGATTGTCCCGCAGCAACTCCCGCAGAAAGCGTCCATCGCCATCGCCCAAGACCAAGGCCCGGCGCGCATGCCTGAGTTCCGGAAGAAACCAGCGACGGCGCCGCTCGAGCGAACGTCCCATTCCGGCCCGCTCCATCCACCAATAGTGCGGGGCGATCCAGTCGCAGTTCACCCTCGCACCATGGGAAGCAGCACAATCGGCGTCAGCAGAACCGCATCGGCCAGCACGCGCAAGGCCGAGAGCGAACACCGCGAGCGCAGTCGGTCGAGCAATACTAAGCCAAGAGTTGCAGACGTTTCGGCGCAGCCCAGGATCGGCCGTGAATCGCGGAGGAAGCATGCGGCCAGCACCGCGATAGACGCCGCGGCAAGGATTACAGAGGAGCGCAAACCGTCTCCACGTTCCCAGTCTTCGATTGCCGTACAGTTCATCCAACACAGACAGGAAAACAGCATGATCGCCAGCACATCGGCCCACGTTTGGACGCGCGGCCAAGCCGCCAGAGATGCCCCAAGTCCGAAAAGCACCGCGACAGCGGATTCTTTGGCCTTGATCCGGAGGACAAATCCTGGCGCGAGATGCACGGCGCCTAGGTAGGCCGCCGCCCCAAACCCTAGTACAGCGCCTTCAACGAAGAGCGACGTGGGAAGCCGGCTCCAGGCCAGCCACGATCCTGCCGCGAGCGCGAGAATCCACACCGGCAAGACCGCGCGCCAGTATCGCCGATAGAACTCGTGCCGTGGCTGTTCGATGCAGCCGCGCCAGGCATCCAGCATCCGGTCGGCGGCATAGATCAGCCATACCGCGAGCGAAAGCAGAACCGCGGGAAGCATGCCGAGGCTGCCGTGAAAACAGCGGACAAACAGAATCTGCCACAGCAGCGCCACCACCGGCGCGTCGAGGCTGAGCAGGTTCGGCCAGAGCCAGGGCCGCGAGTGCATGTCTTTATTTTAGGAGGTCTGATTCCACAGTCTGAGAACGCGTGTCTCGCGCTCATGGCCCAGGATGCTCAACGAAGCGGTGGAGAGCGCCAGCAGCCGCCCCCCCACGGCTTCCAGTCCGATCCATCGCGCGGCAAGCACTCGCAGGAAATGGCCATGTCCAAACAGGGCGACATCTCCCGGAGCGTTGCCGATGCGAGAGAGAATCCGATCGGCGCGCCCGCCAACCTGGTCTAAGGATTCGCCGTTCGGCGGCGTGCCGGTCCAGATGGTCCAGCCCGGAGCATTTTTCTGGATATCCGCCGTGGTGAGACCTTCGTAGTCGCCATAGTCCCACTCGTGCAAATCGGGATCAATCTCCGGCGTGAGGCCCACCCGTTGGCAAGTCTCCCGCGCGCGTTTCATCGGGCTCGAGAGCACCAGCGCAAATGCGTGGTTCGCCAGCATGCGCTTGAGCCCGGCGGCCTGGCTTTCTCCCGCAGGCGTCAGGGGCAAATCGGTGCGCGAGGTGTGCTGGCCGGAGCGGCTCCATTCCGTTTCGCCGTGACGCACCAACCAGATTTCCGAAGGCATCTACCTACTCTAGCCAGTTAAGATGAGGAGTTGACTCCCGCCCTGATCGAATTTGAAAACGTCTCCGTCATGCGCGGCGAGGCGGTCGCCTTAAAGGACGTTTCGCTTCGCATCGGTCTCGGCGAGCACGTCGCGATCCTCGGCCCGAACGGCTGCGGCAAGTCCACACTCATCAAAACCATCACGCGCGAGTGCTACCCGCTGGTGCGCGAGGGATCGTCAGTCCGCATTCTTGGTCGCGACCACTGGAACGTCTTCGAGCTGCGCAAGCTGCTCGGGATCGTCTCCAGCGACCTGATGGCCACCTGCACGCGCGACGTAACCGGCCGCGACATCGCCCTTTCCGGGTTTTTCTCGAGTATCGGCATCTGGCCGCACCAGCAAGTCACACCGGAGATGCATAAGAAAGCCGAAGAGGCTCTCGCGATGCTCGAAGTCTCGCATCTGGCCGATCGATTTACCGATGAGATGTCGTCTGGCGAGGCCCGCCGCGTCTTGCTTGCGCGCGCTTTGGTGCACGATCCGCATGCCCTGATCCTCGACGAACCCTCGACGGCGCTCGATTTATTCGCCCAGCACGAGCTACGGCAGATTCTTCGGAAGCTGGCGCAGGCCGGTATCGGCATCGTGATGGTCACGCATCATCTGTCCGATCTCATCCCGGACATCGGCCGGGTCGTGCTGATGGAACGCGGCCGGATCGTGGTTGATGGACCCAAGCGCGAAATCCTGGTCGCTTCCCGGCTTTCCGATCTGTTCGGCTTGCCGCTCGACTTGACGGAACGCGACGGCTACTACAATCTTTGGTGAAGCGGGCAGGCTTGCCTTGCCCCTACTGCGGCATCATCATCTGGACCACGCGCAGCAGGTTCGCTCGCTCATCGGCGTCTAGTTTGCCGTCACGATTGCGGTCGAACGCCGCCAGCGCCAGCCGCAGGCGCGCCGCCATCGCCGGTGGAATCTCCTCTGGCAGATCGTTCAGATTATCGGTGAGCCGCACGAAATCCTCCACGTACTGCAACACGACGGCTCGCTGGAACGGCTGCACATCCTCGGGCGACGGCAGCACCAGCCCCAAAAACGCCAGCGCCATCTCGTCTTTGGTCTGTTCGCCGAACCTGACCCGCACCGGCGGATTCGAGGGATTGTGCGGATTGCCGGCCGAGTTGTCGTACACGTATTCGAGCTCGATCTTGGTGCCCTTCGGCAGCTTAATCGGCTGCGTGTAGCGGTACTGGCCCTGCCAGTTGAAGTCCCAGTCCTTGATCCAGATCAGCGGGATCACCGAGTTGTCGGGCAAGCGGGCGTTCACCTTCATATCGGTCGCCAGATAATGCGCGTGCGGCGTGATGCCCCAGAGCTCGGCATCCTGCGGCACCGTGACCGAAGCCTTCACCACGTAATGCGATTCGCCGGCCGGAATATCGAGATACCGGTTCACTACCAGAAGCAGCGCGCGGCCCTTTGTCGGCGGTCCGGCGAACTTCAGGCCGATTGATGACTGATCCTGCTCCGGTTTGCCGGAAGGATGATAATGAATCTGGATCACGACGTCCGTCCCGGGACGCACGGGCTGCGAAAGCGCGGGCTCGGCGGGCAGGGGAGTGTAGCCGGGAGCCCACCCCACCAGCAAGCCAGCGCCGGTGAATCCCGGTCCTCCGAAGCATGGATATCCGCTCCCGCCCGAAGCCGCGGCGAGCCTGCGGGCCGTTCCGGTCGAATCCAGAAAGATGAGCGCATGGTGCACCACCTTCGGATTCCCCGGACGGAATTCGGCACCACTGACATAGGACTGCTGGTCCAGGTTCATCGGCAGCACGAAACAGCGGAACTGATCGGGGCCGTCGGCTTTCAAACTGTACGAAGCCGACATTTTCAACACCTGGTCGGGTTGTCCTGCCTGCCAGCCTTCGGGAAACTTCGGCGCTGGCGGCTTGTCCGCCGGATCCCCTTCCGGAGCCCCCGCCTGGGTCCATTCCTGGATCAGCGCGATCTGGTCGTCCGTGAGCCGGCGCTCGTGGGCGAAATCGCCGTAGCCCGGTTCCGGCTTCCACGGGGGCATATAGCGCTTCTTGGTAACCACGGCGATCAGGCTCGCCCGCTTGGCTGCGTCCTGATACGTAAGCAACGGGAAAGGAGCTACCTCGCCAGGCCGATGGCAGTTCGAGCAGTTCTGATACAGAATCGGCG
Source organism: Bryobacterales bacterium (assembly GCA_037916615.1). GTDB lineage: Bacteria > Acidobacteriota > Terriglobia > Bryobacterales > Bryobacteraceae > Palsa-187. Next base: position 60,936 of record JBAIXM010000035.1, on the reverse strand, counting down.
CGATGTCTTTGTTAAAGGTCGGAGCGCCCGCCGCCAGCGCCGCGAAGAACCCCGTGAGGACTAAAAACTTCATTGGTTCTCCAAGTTGATCGAACACCCAACGGCTCGGGTTCTTGCCTGCTTTGGAGGCTTGCCTGCCAGGACCGCATCCAGCGCATTTCGAAGTTCGGGGTCGGTGGCGCCGTAGCGAGGCCGGGTGAGATCTTCCACCTTGTTGTCGATCCTTCCCAGATAGAGGACCTCGCCGCTCGCTGAGAGCAGGGCGACCTCGGGAGTTACCTTCGCCCCCGTCAGCCGCGCCAGAGTCAGCTTGGGATCGTTCAGCATGGGGAAACTATAGACGTATTCCTTCGCGTATTTTTTCACCGCGGCTTCGGAAACCGTCGCATCGACCTGCACGGCGTAGAACGCGACGCCTCTAGGCTCGTAATCGGCTCGTATCCGATTCATTTCGGGAACATAGCCGTTCGCCAGAGGGCAATCCGTCATGGTGAAGAAGAGAACCACCGCACGTTTCCCCTTCCACTCCTGGGCCGTGTGGACTACCTGGTTTGTGTCTTTCATCTCGAACCGAACCGCAGGCCCGGCAAAGCTCAGAGAGCAGAGAACGATCCCGGCGATCCAGAGCTTTCGCATCGTATTTAAGTATACGCCCGGATCCAAGCTGCGGTTCCTACGCTCATTAGGATCAATGACTTAGTGGCGCAATGCGACAAAACTTGACAGGAACGCACTAAGATTGCATAATGGCAATAGGCTAAATTGAAGCCATAGATTCCTCTGGAAGGAAGTGCTACAGAATGGGCAAAATCATTGGGATTGACCTGGGAACAACCAACTCCGTCGTTGCGGTGATGGAAGCTGGCACACCGGTCGTGATACCGAACCAGGAAGGGGGCCGGACGACTCCTTCCGTGGTGGGGTTCGCCAAGAGCGGGGAGCGGCTGGTGGGGCAGGTCGCCAAGCGCCAGGCGGTCACCAACCCGGAGAACACAATTTATTCGATCAAGCGGTTCATGGGACGCCGCTTTGACGAGGTTTCGGAAGAAATGAAGCTGGTCCCATACAAAGTCGTGCGCGGGGACAACGGCGATGCCCGCGTGGAAGCGGGCGGCAAAAAGCAATCGCCGCCGGAAATCTCGGCGATGATCCTGGCCAAGCTGAAAGAAGCAGCCGAGGCCTACCTGGGCGAAAAAGTGACGCAGGCCGTGATCACGGTGCCCGCCTACTTCAACGACGCCCAGCGCCAGGCCACCAAGGACGCGGGCAAGATCGCGGGACTGGACGTGATGCGCATCATCAACGAGCCGACCGCGGCCGCGCTCGCCTACGGTCTCGACCGCAAGAAGAACGAGACCATCGCGGTCTACGACTTCGGCGGCGGCACCTTCGATATTTCGATCCTCGAGGTCGGCGACGGCGTGGTCGAGGTGAAATCGACCAATGGCGACACGCACCTGGGCGGCGACAACATCGATCAGCGGATCATCGACTGGCTGATCCAGGAGTTCAAGCGCGATCAGGGAATCGATGTGTCCAAGGACCAGATGGCGCTTCAGCGCCTGAAAGAGGCAGCGGAAAAGGCCAAGATCGAGCTCTCGACGCTGCTGGAGACGGAAATCAATCTGCCGTTCTTAACCGCCGACGCCAGCGGGCCCAAGCACCTGGCGGTCAAACTGACCCGCGCGCGCCTGGAGCAGATGACGGCCGACATTCTGGATCGGACCGTCGAGCCCTGCAAGAAGGCTCTGGCGGACGCCGGAGTGCAGCCCTCGCAGATTGACGAAGTGGTGCTCGTGGGCGGCTCGACGCGAATTCCCAAGGTTCTCGAAATCGTCAAGAATCTGTTCGGAAAAGATCCGAACCGCAGCGTGAACCCCGATGAAGTGGTCGCCGTCGGAGCGGCGGTGCAGGGTGGCGTGCTGGGCGGCGAAGTGAAGGACGTTCTGCTGCTCGACGTCACGCCTCTGTCTCTCGGAATCGAGACGCTGGGCGGCGTGTTCACAAAGTTGATTGACCGGAACACGACCATCCCGACGCGCAAGAGCGAAGTGTTCTCGACAGCGGCCGACAGCCAGACTTCAGTCGAAATCAAAGTCTTCCAGGGCGAGCGCGCCATGGCCAAGGACAACCGGCTCTTGGGCGTGTTCCAGTTGGTCGGCATTCCTCCGGCTCCGCGCGGGATTCCGCAGATCGAAGTCACCTTCGACATCGACGCCAACGGAATCCTGAACGTCACGGCCAAGGACAAGGCCACCAACAACGAACAAAAGATCACCATCACGTCCTCGTCCGGCCTGAGCAAGGATGAAGTCGACAAGATGGCTAAGGATGCCGAATCGCATGCCGGCGAGGATCAGAAGCGCAAGGACGAGATCGAGGCTCGCAACAAGGCGGACGCCACGGTGTATCAGGTGGAGAAACTGCTGAAGGACCATCGCGACAAGATCAGCGATGACGATGCCAAGGCGGTGGAAGAGGCGCTGGATGCAACGCGCAAGAAGATCGCCGAGGGCAGCGTCGACGAGATCAACAAGGCCGTGGACGCCCTGACCCAGGCCAGCCACAAGCTGGCGGAGGCGATGTACAAGGCGTCTTCGCAAGGACCGGGGGGCGGCGGACAGGCTCCGCCTTCTGACGGCGCCAAGCCAGCGGAGGAGAAACCGAAGGACAACGTGGTCGATGCCGAATTCGTCGACGTCGATGAGAAGAAATAGATGAGAAGAAATAAGGGCGTGTAGGAGGCGGGCAAGCCCGTCTCCTACGGGAATTACGGTATGGACTTTTATGAGACTCTAGGGGTCAAGCGGGACGCCAGCGCGGAGGACATCCGCAAGGCGTACCGTAAGCTCGCCCGGAAACACCATCCCGACCTCAACCCCGGCGATAAAGCGGCGGAAGACCGTTTTAAGAAAGTCCAGGAAGCCTACGACGTCCTGAGCGACACCAAGAAGAAGCAAATGTACGACCAGGTCGGCTTCTATTCGGAAAACGGAATGCCGTCAGGCGGCGCCCGGGCAGGAGCTGGCGGCGCGCCGCACATGGGCTTTGGCGGGTTCGATTTCTCGGACCTCTTTACCAAAGGCGCCGGCGCTCAGTCGGGTGCACAACCACAGGGCGGAGCTGGGAATTTTCAGGACATTTTCAGCCAGTGGTTCGGCCGGTCTCAGGAAGCTCCGCGGCACACGCCGCAAAAGGGCGCCGACCTCGAATACGGTCTGAATATCGACTTCTGGCAAGCGATCCGCGGAACGCAGGTTCGCCTGAGCATCTCGCGCCAGGAGACCTGTCCGGTTTGTAACGGGACCGGGGCGCGCGCGGGAGCCAATACGGTTTGTCCGGAATGCAACGGTAGCGGAAATGTGACGCAGATGGCGGGGGCCATGCGGTTCAGCCTCACCTGCCCGCGCTGCGAAGGGACCGGGCGCCTGGGGAATCGATGTTCGAATTGCCACGGCGACGGCCGTATTTCCAAGGACGAAATTGTCGATGTGCGCATCCCTCCGGGCGCCCAGCAAGGGTCGCGTCTACGCGTCCCGGGTAAAGGCAACGCCGGAACATTCGGCGCCCCGGCCGGAGATCTCTACATCACCGTCCGCGTCGACCCACATCCGTTCTTCCGACGCGAGGGCGACGACATCGAGATCACCGTCCCGGTCCGCATCGACGAAGCGGGTCTGGGAACAAAAATTGAAGTCCCGACCATTGACGGCCGCGCGCTTCTGAAAATTCCGCAGGGAACCAAGAACGGCCAGAAGTTCCGCCTGCGCGAAAAGGGCGTGCTCAACGCGCGTTCCGGGAAACGCGGCGACCAGATCGTCGAAGTGAGCATCCAGGCTCCCGTGGTCCAGGACGAACGCACCAAAGAACTTCTGCGGGAATACGCGGGCCTGCATCCCGAGGATCCGCGCTCAGAGATCTGGAATAAGGTGTAACATGCCCAAAACGCGCAAGGCCGCCTTCATGATCTCGGCCGTGGCCGAGCAGTATCAGCTTCATCCGCAGACGCTGCGGCTTTACGAGCGAGAAGGGCTCTTAAAGCCCTCCCGCAGCGAAGGGAATACCCGCCTCTATACCGAGCAGGACCTCGAACGCCTGGAAGTGATCCTCAAGCTAACCCGCGATCTTGGCGTCAACCTGGCAGGCGTCGAGATCATCCTGAATATGCGCGAGAAAATGGCGGAAATGCAGCGGCAGATCGAGGCGTTTGTTTCCAGCCTGAATACCGAGATGTCGCAGCGGGTTCGTCCGAGCGCGTCGACGCCGTCTTCCAACTCCCTGATTCCGGTTATCCAGGTCCGGCGGCCCAAAAAGGCAAGCTAACCTTTTCCCACAATCTGCCCGCTGGCTGAATCGATGAAGACCGTATAGGCAGCCGAGCCCGCGGATTCCCCCCACATGACGCGCCACACCGGATCCGGAAAACGTGGCGTGTATTCGAGCAGAAAATTGATCGCCGGCTTGGCGCCGGGTTTGTCCAGATACGCTTTGCTGTTTTCCTTCGCGGTTTCGAGCGCCGCCGGCGTGTCGATCCTGAACAGGTTGGCCTCGAACGGTTTTTCCTGCCCGCTCGATCCGTTCCAAGCCTGAGCTTTGCCCGCGAAGACGTCTTTGTGCAGCGTTTCGGAAGCTTCAATCGCCGACCAGGTGTAGATCCGCGCCATTTGCTGCGCGGGCGACACGTAGACGATTTCCCACGCCGCGGCTTTGCCGGGCTCAGCAGGCACTTCGGCGAGCTGCATGCTGCGCATCCGCAGGGGCAGGGAATCGCCGGCCCAGGCTCGGGCCGCTGGATACGTGTATCGGAACGCCTGCTGTGCCGTGATCGGAGCAGGCGGTTTTTCGGGCGCTTTTGTTTTGGTTTCGGTCGGAGCTTCGGAACAGGCAGAAAGAAGAAGAATCAAGCCGAGAGGAGCGAAAAATCTCATTACACTTCTACTGTCCGTTGTCGGAGTCGCGAGTGTCAACTTTTCCGCCGGGTTGGGTCACAATGAAAAAACTATGACATACGCCTTAAAGGGCAAAATTTCGATCGTCACCGGAGCGAGCCGCGGAATCGGCCGCGCGATTGCGCTGCGGCTGGCCGGGGCCGGCTCGAATGTTGTGCTTACCGCTCGGGATCAGCAATTGCTCGATGCCGCCGCCGCGGAAGCGCGGAAAAATGGCGTCGACGCGGCAGCGATGGCACTCGACCTGCGCCAGCCGGATTCCGGCAAGCGCGTCGTGGATTTCGCCCTAAGTCGGTTTGGGCGCATCGATATCGTTGTCAACAACGCCGGCGCAACGAAGCGCGGCGAATTCGTCGCCTTGACGGACGAGGACTTTGCCGACGGATTCGCTCTGAAGTACTTCGGGGCCGTGCGGCTGACTCGGGCAGCGTGGCCGCACTTGCAATCTTCCCAAGGGTCGGTTGTGTTTATCTCGGGCGCCGGCGGCCGCACACCGGGCGCTCACTTCGCCATCGGCGGATCCGTAAACGCGGCCCTGCTCTCTCTCACCAAAGCTCTCGCGGATCTGGGCGTCCGCGACGGAGTTCAGGTGAACGCCATTAACCCGGGGACCATTCGCACGGACCGCTACACCGCGCGCCTGAATGCAATGGCGAAGGAGCGCGGACTCAACCCGGAATCTGCCGAGCGCGAGTTCCTTCAGAGCTCCGGGATCACCCGCATCGGCCAGCCGGAAGAAATCGCCGCGATGGTGGAGCTGATGGTCGGTCCCGAAGGCCGCATGTTCCAGGGCTCGCTGATTGACATGGATGCGGGCTCGACCAAGACGATTTAGAGTCGGGCAGGCACTCTTGCCGCCTGCCTAGAGTGAGGCGGTGTACATGAGTTCGGAGGACGATCGCAACGGCTCGGCCGGCGTCCGGATCTCGCACAGCTCGGCGATCAGGTTTCCGGCCCAGCGATAAATGTTGTGTTCGCGCACCACCGCCCGCATGCGGTGCATGCGCAGGCGGCGCTCTTCGGGCGCCATTTCCAGCGCGCGGTGAATCGCAATGGCCACCTCCTCCGTATCGTACGGATTCACCACCAGCGCATCCACCAGTTCGTGGCAAGCTCCGGTGAAGCGGCTGAGAATCAGAACCCCCTGATCGTCGGTCCGAGCCGCGACATATTCCTTCGCCACCAGGTTCATCCCGTCGTGCAGCGAGGTGACCATGCACAAATCGGCATGTTGATAGTACGGGAGAATCTCCGCGCGGCTGTGATGCCGCGTCAGAAGGACGATCGGCCGCCATTCGCTGGTCTGAAAACGCCGGTTGATTCTCTCGGCTTCCTGTTCCACTTCCACCATCAGATCGTGATAGCGCCGGATTTCCGAGCGGCTGGGAGCGCCGATTTGCACGAACGTGAACTCGCCCCGATAGGCCGGGTGCCGCTCGAAAAATCGCTCGATTCCGCGGAAGCGTTCCGGAATGCCTTTGGTGTAGTCCACGCGATCGACGCCCACGCCCATGAACGGCGCGCGAACGCCGTGTTGCGCCAGAAGCTCCGCCCGATGCAGGTACCGCAGTTCCGAACCTGGCGAATAGGTCGCCACCGGATCGCTGGCATCCATCGCCACGCTGATTGGAAAACGCTTTACCACCGTGAGGTGCCCGTGTCGGCTGACCGCGTTGCGATCGCGCTCGATGCGCGACTCCAGCACCCGATCTACGGTCTCCAAAAAATTATTGCAGTGGGCCTGAATATGGAAACCGACCAGATCCGCGCCCAGCAAGCCTTCCAGCAATTCGCGCTGCCAGGGGCAAATGCCGAACGCTTCCGGATTCGGCCACGGAATGTGCCAGAAGATCGCGACGCGCGCATCGGGGCGCTCGGCCTTGATCATCTGCGGCAGCAGGGCGAAATGGTAGTCCTGCACCACCACAACCGGGTTTTCCTGGCCGGCGATCTCATCGATCACTGCGGCCGCGAATTTGCGGTTCACCCCCTGGTAGAATTCCCAATCTTCGGCCCGGAATGTGGGACGCGTATGCGCGATGTGACACAGCGGCCAGAGTCCCTCATTGGCGAAACCCAGGTAGAATCCGGCGGTCTCCTCGCGCGTCAACCACACCCGCCGCAGCGAATACTGAGGATGATCCGGCGGAACGCGCAGCCGGCCGTTCTCGTCGGCGGTTTCGCGGTCGGCATCGCCCGTCGCCTGCGCGATCCAGGTTCCGTCGCAGGCGCGCAGAATAGGCTCGAGCGCGGTCACAAGGCCGCTGGCCGGCACGGAACATTCGATTCCCTGCGGCTTTCGAAAGTGCTCGTAGGGCTCCCGATTTGACACAGCCACCAGCCGGCTTCCGCTCAGGCGCGCTTGCACGAACACCCGGAGCCGGTCGGTGGTCCAGTGCGAATCGGCGGTATCGCGCAGGCGGGCTTCTTCTTCCGCAGCTGCTCGCGCCGCCGTGAAGCTGAGCGCCAGACGCGAGACTTCCCGCTTGAGCGGTTCGAAAACCGGTTCCCCCGGTAGAGGCGGTGCGGCGACTTCAGCGCCCATCCGCAATTCCCGGAGCCACTGCGCCATGCGCTCAAGTGGAATCCCTAGTCCCCACCGGATGGTGATCAGCGTAATCGTCAGGATCAGGAGGCTTTGCAGGCTGATGCTGGCCAGCGTCCGGCGCCAGGTGTCGGCGATGCGCCGGTCGATAAATGCCGCGTCGTGAAAGACCGCCAGCGTTCCGAGCATGGCGGAACTGGACCGCAGCGGTAGCGCCGTCACCTGCATCAGGATGCCACCGAGTTGGACGAATTCCGAGCGGGCTTCCGCGTCTTCCGGAGCCGCGGGCTGCGCTTCCGTCTGCGGCTCGAATCCCGCGGCTGGAGGCAGTCCGTTCAGCCGCAGCAGCAGACCTGAAGTGATCGCAACAGGCAGTCCGGCGGCGTCGTAGACGGCCATGCCGACCAGCTTCTGTCCGTCTTTGATCCGGTCCACTAACGCCTGCAGTTCCGGGTACGCACGCCGGCTGAGCAGCGGTTCGATCGTCTTTGCTTGCGCTTCCGCCAGGTCGCGTGCCTGCCGGCGAAGATCGCGCTGGAGTTCGGTGCGCTCAGATTGCGCCTGGCGGTACGCAAACAACGTCGCCACTGCCGCGACGCAGAGGGTCAGAAGCAACGTAAGCCGGAACGTAAGGCGCATATCGGCCCCTCATAGATACCTTAAGGCGGGCTTTCATTACATCCCTTACGAGGACTATTCGTAACTGATGAAAATGAGCGGCTTAGAAATTGCCGTTTTCCGCCGTTCACCGGTGGATCTCCGCTATCCGCCGAATATCAAGGCACGCAGGCTTCCGTTTGCGGTTAGATTGGTACGGACAAGAGGAGCCCGAGATGCAACCGAACCCCCCGAGTACATCGCGCCCGCCGCAATACGGGCCGCCCCGGCCGGCGTTCTCGGCCGGTCCTGGACTGATCGTCGGCATCATCGCTCTTTTCATCCTGGTCTACTTTGTAGATCAGGCCGCGAAAGGAGAGGTTGCGGTATTTAGCGGGATCGAGCGCAGGATCACAACACAGGATTTCCACGGCACAGGATGCACCGCGATATTCGGCGGCTGCCAGATCGATTTGCGAGACGCCGAAATACAAGGCACAGAAGCGGTGGTGAATGCTTACGCGATTTTCGGCGGAACGGAAATTCGTGTGCCCGAAGATTGGGAAGTCGTCAATCGCGGGATCGCCATTTTTGGAGGCGTCAACGAGAACCGGCGTCATACCGCTGCGCGCGCCAAGCGATTGATCATCGAAGGGGCCGCGTTGTTTGGCGGCGTGGAAATCAAGAACTGACGGTTTCCAGCTCCGCCGAAAGCTGTTCCCATTCGGACACGCGCGCGTCCAGTTCGGCCCGGCGGGCGGTCAGCAGGGTGTTAATCCGCAACGTCTCGTCCACGCTCTTGAAATCGGCGAGCGCGGACTCGTGTTCCGCGATCTCCGCTTCGAGCGCAGCGATTTGTTTCTCGACGGTCGACAGCTGGTCGCGCAGCTTCTGAAGCTTCATTGGGTTGACGCGCTTGCCCGCGCCGTTACTGGCGCGGCTTGGAAGGGGTCCAGCGCTCAGCGCGGGAGCCACACTCTCAGGGCCGCCCTGTTTCCGCCACAAGTAGTCCTCATAGTTGCCCGGAAACACGTGGACGTGGCCGTCCTCGATCTCAAAAATTCGGGTGGCCAGATGATCGATGAAATACCGGTCGTGCGAGACGAAAACCACCGTGCCGGTATACTTGCTCAGCGATTCCAGCAATACGTCCTTGGCCCGCATATCCAGGTGATTGGTCGGCTCGTCCAGGAGTAAGAAGTTTGAGGGCGCGAGCAGCATGCGAGCCAGCGCATACCGGTTTCGCTCGCCTCCGGACAGCACGCCGATGCGTTTGAACACGTCGTCGTCGCTGAACAGGAAGCATCCGAGCAGGGTTCGCAGCTCGGTCTGGCTGGAGCGCGGCGCGGCGTTGCCCAGATCGTCGATCATCCGTGCGTTGGGATCGAGCTCCTTGTATTGGTCCTGGGCGAAGTAGTCCGGTGTCGCATTGTGCCCCAGCGTGTAGCTGCCAGACGTCAGTGGCTCGGTCCCGGCCAGGAGCTTGATCAACGTCGATTTTCCCGCGCCATTGACGCCCACCAGCGCAATCCGGTCGCCGCGCTCGACAATGAAGCTCGCGCCGCTGAATACGTGTTTCTGGCCGTAGCTCTTCGAGACATCCTTGAATTCAGCCACGATCCGGCCGCTCGGCTTAGGCTGCGGGAAGCTGAAGTGAATCGTTTGCTCTTCCGGCGGGATCTCGATCCGCTCGATTTTTTCCAGCTCCTTGATGCGGCTCTGCACCTGCTTGGCCTTGGTGGCCTGGTAGCGGAAGCGGCTGATGAAGGCTTCCAGTTGCTCGATCCGGTCGCGCTGATTCTTGTAGGCGGCTTCGAGCTGCGCCTTCCGTTCGGTTTTCTGCGCCAGGTATTTCTCGTAATTGCCCGGATAGAAGTGGATCTTCTTGTTCCAGATCTCGACGATGCGGCTGACCGTCACGTCGAGAAAATAACGGTCATGCGAAATCAGCACCACAGCGTGGGGATAGTCGGCCAGAAACGATTCGAGCCAGTTGCGGGCCTCCAGATCCAGGTGATTCGTGGGCTCGTCCAGCAGCAACAGGTTGGGTTTCTCCAGGAGCAGCTTCGCCAGCGCCAGGCGCATCTGCCAGCCGCCGGAAAATTCTTCCGTCCGGCGGGTCCAATCTTCCTTGCGGAATCCAAGACCGTCCAGCACCGTGCCGACTTGCGCCTCGATCGCGTAGCCGTCCCGGTTCCGAAACTCGGAGTCTATGTCGTGAAGGCGGTTGGACGCGGCTGCATATTCGGCGCCGTTCGGATCCATCTCCGCGAGTCTGTGGTGGAGCGATTCCATCTCCTGCTCCATCTCGCGGAGGCTCTGGAACACGCTCATGCATTCGGCGAAGACGGTCCGGCCGCTGAGCGAGAGCCCGTCCTGCGGAAGATAGCCCTTAGTGATTCCCTTGGTGAAGCTGATGGATCCATAGTCGAGCGATTCCATGCCGCACAGGACCTTGAGCAGCGTGGATTTGCCGGTACCGTTGGCGCCCACCAGGCCGGTGCGCTCCCGGGGCGTGATCAGCCAGTCACAGTCTTCGAACAGGAGTTTGTGGCCGAATCGTTTTCCGGCGCCTTGCAGTTGGATCATGCTCGCGTGGGAGTCTGATACGATCTTACCGCGAGGCGTGGAATCGGCCTGTTTTAACCACCGGGAATTGCTCTGACCAGGATCAGGGTCTCATCGTCGTTCTGATGTCCGTGGCGCCGAGCCGTTTCAAAAAGGCGATCGATCAATTTTTCCAACGGATCTTCGCCATATTGCGCGAGAATCCCGCCGATTCGCTCCAGCCCAAGTTGTTCATCTTTTGCATCCGTGACTTCCGGCAGGCCGTCGGTGAGCAGCGCCAGAATATCGCCGGGATCGAGCTTCGCCTCCCGGCTTTCGAATTTCGCGTCGCCGAACAGACCTAGGGGAAACTGTTCCATGGTCAGAAATGACACGTTTTTCGTGCGGGCCTGGTAGTGCAGAATCGGCCCGTGTCCGGCCAGCGCGTACTCGATCTGCCCATTTTCCCCGCAGCGAACGCAGGCGAACGTAGCATATGTCGACGATCCCGCTTTGATCTCGAACAGTACCCGGTTCAGATCCCCTAGAAGCTGTTCCAATGGCCCGGGGCGGAGCAGGGCAGTCCGCACACTGCTCTTCGCCATGCCCATAAATACTCCGGCGTGGATTCCATGACCGGAAACGTCAGCGAGATAACATGCAATGGAGTCGCTGTCCTGCTGACAATCGAGTAGATCGCCGCCCATTTGGCTGCTGGGCACGGATTTTCCCCGGACTTCGTAAGCAGCATTTCGTGCAGCCAGCGGCGGCGCCAGTGTCCCCTGAAGCTTTTCCGTCAGTTCCAGCTCGGTTCGCGCACGCACTTGTTTGATTCCCTGTGTCCCCGCGAAAACCACCAGTGTCAGCCACCCCAGTGTGGCAGCCAGGCCCGCTAACAAGCCGTCCATCGCAAGGCGCGAGCGCACATAGCGGAAAGCCGGACCCGCAAGCCAGGAACTCGCCGGAAGCAGCCTGTCGATCCGCGATAAAAGGACGAACAGCAGTGCCAAGAGGATCCCCGCCGCGGTCCGGGACCTCGGTCGCCGCAGCAGAGCGACAAGAACCAGCGCTGTGGAACCGCCGAACAGGGCGGCGCGTGTCAGGACCCACCAGTACGGGAACTCCAGGCTGTTTCCCAGATCGCTCGTCGAAAGTCCCACGGCGGCGAAAGCCAGAAAGGCGCTAAGAGCAATCCACGCAATTGAGGAGCGAGGAACGGTTTCCCAATAGGTTCTCCGCTCCGCCCGCTGTAAGAGGTACTTAGGTCTCTGCGTCAAACTTGTAAAGTGCAGCCGGCCCGAATGCAGGGCGGATTCTGACTGGTCTAGTTTTCGGTCGGCGTCTTCTCAATGTGGTCCACGATCAACTGATCTACCGTCGCCTTGCGGGATTCCAGCTTCAGTCCCATCGACTGCAACGCATCCGTTAGGGACGAACCTCCACCGCCTGGATCGGACGCTACCGGAGCCGCATTACCCGGTCCTCCGGCTCCGCCCGGTGCGCCTGCCGGAATATCCGCACCTGCCGCTCTCGCGATGCCGATGAGGTCCGCAAGCGAGAGCTGAATCGATGCATCGTAGTTACCCTGAATTCCCGTCATATCCACCACCTGCCGTCCACCAGTGCCGCCGATTTGCGCAAACAACTGCGTGATCATGTCCGCGAAGCCGGTCATCGTGGTCATGCTGAAGTCTATGTGGAACGTCCGCGTGGCTGGCTCCAGCCGGTAGGACATTTTGCCCTGAAGTCCCATGTCGATGACCGAACTCCCAGTGGCCATGTCGACTCTCACGCGGACGGGTCCCTGGGAACCCTCCATCTTCAATTCACCTGGTTTCAGGGGCGCGCTCTCATCGATAGCGACCGGTTTTTCGGCGGAAGCCTTCAGCTTCGGCCCGCCCTTGCCCACGACCAGGGCCAACACCGGGTGTTCGGCGCTGGCGCGATGCGCCGCCAGTTTGAACCGCTCTTCGAGAAGCGCCTGCAGCATTTTCGGAGCGTCGTCTTTCTTCGATCCTTCCGGCATTTTCGCGACGATGTCAAAACGCGTCGTGGACATCCAGTCGGGTCCGGTGATCTGGTAGGGCTTTACTCCGTAGGCGTAGGTCATCAACGACTTCAGATCGAGATACAGGTATTCAGCGCGCAGATTCTCGATGTTTGCGCCGACAGGCATTTTCCCGCCCGCTTGCAGGGCTGCGGCGATTTTGGCCGGGTCCATCGGCGCGGACGGTTTGATGGTGGCCACTTCAAAGGCCGGCTTTGTCTGGCCGAACGCGGCCGCGGCCGCGAAAATGGCGAGACTGCAAAATGTGGCTCTGATTTTAGAAATAAGTGTCATTTTTTGTTTCGGCAGCAAGACTATTATCCCCTTTGTCGAGCCCGGGGTCATGAAAAATCTCTTCAATCGGCAGCTTGAAGAGCCGGGCGGCCCGGAAGGCCAGCGGCAGGCTCGGATCGAACTTGCCGGTCTCGATCGCGTTGATCGTCTGCCGGGATACATCGAGGGCCTCGGCCAACTGGGCCTGGGTCCAGTCGCGCTCGGCGCGCAGCACCTTGAGACGGTTCTTCATCGGTAGCGCCAGGTGCCGTACAGCAAGGACGCCAAAAACGTCAGACCCTGGAGCACCACCAGAAGTCCGAAGTTGGCGTGGAAGCGAATCACGCGGTATGCGTCCATAACCGTCCACGGAACGCCGACGATCAAGCCGACTCCCACCGCGATCCCCAGGGCGTTGAGAAAGATCTTCTGCTGCAGCTCATCGAGTCCCATGACGTACGCTTTCGTCGCCAGGATCATGCCCACGCCCATAGCGACGTCCAGAGCGGCCGCCAGCAGCGTGAGCCACAAGGTCCTATGCCAGACAAATCCTGGCCCGAATGCCATGAGCAGCGTGGCGGCCGCCCACAGGCCGTGCCACTGGCAGAGCCGTCGAGTGCTCGTCCTAATGCGCGAGCTGTAGCCGTTCTCGGGGTTTTTAAGCTGGTCCATTGTGTCGGCTTTAGTTGTCTAAATATCAACTATACTTTACACAGCGATCGTACCTCCGCTACGCAACTGTGTCAAGCATAATTTACAAGAAGGCAGGCTAGTCGCAGAAGAACTTGAGGCTGCGGGCGATATACGCCTTCATATCCGATCGTTTCACCACGGCGTCGAGAAAGCCGTGTTCCAGCAGGAATTCGCTACGTTGAAAGCCTTCGGGAAGCTTCTGGCGGATGGTCTGTTCGATTACGCGCGGGCCGGCGAAGCCGATCAGGGCCCCGGGTTCGGCGATGTTCAGGTCCCCCAGCATGGCGAAGCTGGCGGTCACGCCGCCCGAGGTCGGATCGGTCAGGATGCTGATAAAGGGCACGCGAGCTTCGTCCAGACGCATCAGCGCCGCGGAAATCTTGGCGAGTTGCATCAGGCTGATGGTTCCTTCCTGCATGCGCGCGCCGCCCGAGGCGGAAATAATGATCAGCGGAGTCCGCTTCTCCAGCGACCGTTCGATGGCGCCAGTGATCTTCTCGCCGACGACCGCGCCCATGCTGCCGCCCATGAACTTCCATTCCATGGCGCAGATGTGGACGCGCCGGCCGTCCAGCGCGCCGGCTGCCGAAAGCAGAGCATCGGAGAGGTTCGTGGTTTGCCGCGCGGTCTTAAGTTTATCCTTGTACGCCGCATCCAGACCCAACGGATCGACCGAGATCATACCCGAGTCGAATTCCTCGAACGCGCCGTCGAACAGCATTTCGAGCCGGGTCCGGGCATCGATCCGGAAATGAAATTCGCACTGCGGGCAACACTGGAGGTTCTCGTCGAGAGCCTTCTTCCAGATGATCTGGCTGCATTTTTCGCACTTCAGCCATAAGCCTTCGGTGCGCAGGCGCTTTTCGCCCTCCGCAGCTTCGACGCCTGCTTTTTCCCGCGAAAACCATGCCATAGGGTGCAGCTTCTAGCGTAGCAGGAGGCGTGAGGCGGGTCGCTTCGAAGCAAAAGCTTCCGATTTGAATGCCCGGGGCTAAACTCTTGAGGCTCCAAGGTTCGGAGTTCATGTGCGCTCGCTCTGTCCGAAACGACGCCTAATAAAGTAGCAGCTTTTGCGGCTGGACTTTATTTCATCTCCCAGACGTATGCTGCGAAGTCGCGCCGGTTCGCGAACCCCATCCGCTCGTAGAGCCGGATTGCAGACGAATTGGAGGTCGTGACCGTGAGGCTCGCCTTGCGGCAGCCGTGCGCGGCGAGCGCAACCAGGCTGCGGCGCAGCAACTCGTACCCGAGCCCGGTGCCGCGGAAAGCGGGCGAGACGCAAACCTGCGTGATGTGCCCGATATCGGGCGCCACCAGGCTCGTCAGGCAAAGCCCATAGATGCCGCGGCCGTTGGCGGGAACAGCCACGCATGCTGCGGGTGCGAAAAACGTTCCGCATCCGGGGTACTGCACGATATTCGTGAGGAACCGGCGCGCGCCGCCGGAGGACCGGTACTGATCGTTGATGTGGCTGTCGACGTGGCCCGTATACGCCGCCGCAATCAAACGGGCGGCGTCCTCCTGGCGGGACTCCGACCACGGCACAATCGCCACTTTCGGCTCTCTCGCCGGCAGCGACCGGATCGCGTCCGCGGCCATTTCCAGGAATTTACGGGGAAAAGCTCGGAACCAGCGCTGGCTCGGCATGCTGCGGTTCAGCGGCGAACTGAGCATCATCAGTTGCGCCTCCACCCGGCGAGTCCCGGGCGTGCGCCACATCGCGTCCAGAATGGCCGCTAGCAAAGTGTTCTCGTGCTCGACGCTTCGGTAGCGGCGTCCGACATAGAGGCCTCCGATCAAGCCTTTTCCTTCCTCGCAGACATAGTATCCATAGCCCGCGGCCTCGGAATTTCCGGGAAGCACGTAACCGGTAAGCGCCCGCATATCCACGAACCGGCGCACCAGATCGGCCGAGGCGCGGTAATCCCAGTCCAGATCTTGACGCCATTCCTCAATTTCTTGGGAAAGCAAGGGTTGCAGATAGCTGGAGGTGACATCGCGCAGATCGACCAGGGGGCTAGGATGCTGGTCAAAAAGCGCGGCCATGGCCTGATCTTAGCGCGAGCAGGCCAGTCCTGCACAAAATTGAGCCAGCGTAACGCTTTGCGGGGGCGCTTCATCTTAAGCCTGTGGGTGTATCGGTTGTTTCGTTAGCGTTGTTCGGAGTCGCAGTCGCTCTAGGTTTCGGGTTTCGCCGGACCGGAGAGAAGAGAAGAGCCGAGGAGGCACGCCGCCGGGCGGAAATGATCCGGCGACGATTGGCGGACGAGGCTGACGAAGCTAAGGTTGTGCGGCGGCCGGTGCAGATCCGGCTGAACGAGGCGCCCACCTTGGGTCATTTGCGCGAGCAGCAAGAGCTGTCGGAGTAGGCTCGCGTGCACTGCATTTTAGCTTAGAGCCCGTTAAGGGATTATGACGACGGAATCCGCTAGTGTCGGAGGCCAGGCAGTCCTTGCCTTCCAGCCCCAAGGCCGGGGAATACCCTTGTTTCTGGTCGCGCCATGCATGGAAGCCGTGAGCCTGGCCCGCTATCTGGGACCCGATCGCCCGCTCTTCGGACTTCGCCTACCGGAGCTCGAGAGCCAGACCGGCATTCTGCGTGTGGAAGACATCGCGGAATACTGCGCAGCCGAAATGCGAAAGCTGCGGCCCGAAGGTCCGTTCGCGCTTGCTGGGTGGTGTTCGGCGGGTTTCATCGGATTGGAGATCGCAAAACAACTGGAACGGCAGGGAGCGCAAGTGCCCCTCGTGGCGATGTTCGATGCCCGCACGGTCTACCTCCCGCCAATGAGCCTGTGCAAGCGCTGGATCGTGCAGGGCTGCCACCTGGCGCAGCGTGTTCAACATTTCGTGTCGCGTGTGATGGAAGAAGGGCAGGCGCCGGTCCAGACTGCTTTCTCTTCGCGCCTGCCGGCCAAGCCAGGTCCGTCCGGAAGATTCGAAAAAATGCTGGCGGCTACTATGAACGCTTACCGGCCGGAGCCCTGGTCCGGCCGGATCGTTCACATTTGGGCCGCCCAGAGGCCTAAGGGTTTTTTCCGCGATCCTGAATTCATCTGTGGATTCCTTTCGCCCAACGGATTCGGGTTCTACGAAGTGCCGGGGAACCACAATTCGATGCTGGCCGAGCCGCGGATCGCCGAAGTCAGCCGAATTCTGGCTGGGGAGCTGGATCGCGCAGAGGCCGCAGCCGGCGGGCGCAATTTCCAGCCTGCCGAAGCGCTCAGAAACGGAGTGAGCGCGCTCAGGCGTTCGCCAGCATCTTTTTAATTGCAGCCGTCGCCTGGCGCGTCCGCTGGGGATTCTCGATCAATGCGAAGCGCACGTGCCCCTCGCCCAAGGGTCCGAATCCGATGCCGGGCGACACAGCGACCAGCGACTTCTCCAACATGTACTTCGAGAACTCCAGCGATCCCAGATGCTTGAGTTTCTCGGGCAGCGGAGCCCAGACGAACATGGTTCCTTTGGGAGCTTCCACCGGCCACCCGGCGCGATGCAAGCCCTGGATCAGCACATCGCGGCGCTTCTGATACATGGCGCAGATTTTTTTCGTGTCTTCCTCGCACTCGCGTAACGCGATAATGGACGCGATCTGGATCGGCTGGAACACGCCGTAATCCAGATAGCTCTTGATGCGCGCCAGGGCGGCGATCATCTTCGGATTGCCGAGACAGAATCCGACGCGCCAGCCGGCCATGTTGTAGCTCTTCGACATCGAGAAAATTTCGACGCCGATTTCCTTGGCCCCGTCGACTTGCAACAGGCTCGGAGGCTTATAGCCATCGAAGGAGATATCCGCGTAGGCGAAATCATGCACCACCATCGTTCCGTGATGCGCCGCCAGCGCGACAATCTCCTTGAAGAAGTCCAAGTCCACGCACTGCGTGGTGGGATTGTGCGGAAACGAAATCAGGATCATCCGCGGCGCCTTGGACGACCGTTTGTACAAATCGTGCAGCGATTGCAGAAAATCGGCCGGCGTCGGCATGGGGAGCACGCAGGCGTGCCCTTCGGCCATGATCACCCCGTATTGATGAATCGGATAACACGGATTGGGCGAAACTACCGCATCGCCCGGTCCGATTACCGCGAACAAAAGATGCGCCAGAGCGTCCTTGGCGCCGATAGTGACGATCGCTTCTTTTTCCGGATCGAGCGTGACGCCGTAGTTCTTCTGATAGCGCTTGACGATTTCCTGCCGCAGGTGCGGGATGCCCTTGGACATCGAGTAGCGGTGGTTGCGCGGATTCCGCGAAGCCTCCACCAGCTTGCTGACGATGGTCCGCGGCGTGGCGCCGTCCGGATTCCCCATGCCCAGATCCACCACATCGAGCTGTGCCGCGCGC
Organism: Bryobacterales bacterium; assembly: GCA_037916615.1. GTDB lineage: Bacteria > Acidobacteriota > Terriglobia > Bryobacterales > Bryobacteraceae > Palsa-187. The sequence continues at coordinate 42,939 of JBAIXM010000035.1, read as the reverse complement.
GCCTTTGCCTTCATCTCGTTGATGACGGCAAACACGTACGGCGGAAGCTTCTGGATGCGATAGAACTGCTCGTTAGGGTTCATTTAGCCATTTTACGGCAGCACTCCACGTCGCCGCGAATGTGTCGCGTCGGTCTATACTCGTGGGCATGCAACTGTACCGCGCGATGATTTACGTAAAGGACCTCCCGCGCATGAAGCGGTTCTACAGCGAGATGCTGGGCTCGCAGCCGATCAATCGCGAGTGGACGGAGAGTTGGGCGGAGTTCGAGGCCGGCAATGCGCGTTTCGCGCTACACGCGATCCCTCCGGAAATCGCCAAGGACATTTCTATTTCTACTCCGCCGCAGCCGCGCGAGAGGAGCCCGGTTAAGCTCGTCTTCCAAGTGCCGAATGTGGAGGATGAAAGGGCTAAGCTCCAGGCTCGCGGCATCACCATGATCCAACGGCCCTGGGGATCCTGGGAAGGCGTCGATCCCGAAGGCAATATCTTCGGGCTCCTCGATCCGGAACAGATACGGTCCGGCAACTGACGGCCGGTGCCGTGGGATGATGGAATTTGGTTCGCTCTCCTCTGCTTGCCATTTTCCTGATCGTCGCCGTGGACGTGCTCGGCTTGACGATCATGATCCCTCTGCTGCCTTTTTATGCCGAAAAGCTGGGCGCCAGCGCGACCGAAGTCGGCTGGCTCATCGGAATTTATGCGGCCTGCCAGCTCTTTTCCGGTCCGCTGCTCGGCCGTCTCTCGGATCGCACCGGACGCAAGCCGCTGCTGTTGCTGAGCCAGGCCGGAACGTTCGCGGGATTCATCGTGACGGCGTTCGCGCCGTCCTTGTGGATCCTGTTTCTGGCACGCGCGATCGACGGGATGACCGCCGGCAACCTGTCGCTGGCGCAAGCTTATATCTCGGATGTCACGCGTCCGGAAGACCGCGCGAAATCGTTCGGCATTATCGGCATCGCCTTCGGCCTGGGATTTCTGATCGGGCCCGCGATTTCCGGATTCCTGGCAAAGTTCGATTATCGCGATCCAATTTTTGCCGCGGCAGCGTTATCGGCCACCAGCATTCTGACCACATACTTGCTGCTGCCCTCCGTCACGCCCGGAGGCGCCGAGGCCGCTCCTGCCGGTCCCGGAGGCAAACGGTTGTCCTTGATCCAGTGGGGGGCGTATGTGGAATATTTCCGTCAGCCGCTGCTCGCTTCGAAGCTGTGGCAGTTTCTCACTTTCACTCTCGGATTTTCGATGTTCGTGGCGGGAATGCCTCTGTTGCTCGAGCGCCGGCTGACTTGGGCGGGGAAGCCCTTCGGCCCCGAACAAGTCGGCTATACTTGGGCCTTCGCGGGATTGATGGGAGTCTTCTTGCAGGGACCCGCGCTCGGAAGACTCGTCAAGCGGTTCGGCGAACGGGCATTGAACCGCGCCGGATTCATGGGCTACGTTTGCGGTTACGCGCTGCTGGCGTTTTGCCATTCGATCCCCGTGCTGGCGCTGGCCACCGTGGTCACCGCCATCGGAGGCTTGGTGCGCCCGACGCTCACCAGTCTGATCACGCAAGCCACCCGGCGCGACGAACAAGGCGTCGTGTTGGGCTTGACCCAATCGCTCAGTTCTGTAGCGATGATCGTGGCTCCTCCCATCGGCGGATACTTGATCGAGCGCGGATGGCTTACGGCCTGGGGCCTCACAGCTTCCGCCATCGCGGCAATAGGATTGATGCTCGCGTCCGGGTCCTTGCAGGATATACCGGCCAGCTCCGAGCCTGTCAGCTCCGGACAGGTTGGCTCTTCCTGAGCCACGCGCCCGTTGCGATCAGCAGCTTAGACCCAATCGACACTTAGTACCTATCTGCCGGGAGAACGCGCGACGATCTAGAGCCTAAGGTCAATCGCTTGAGCCGCATCTCCGTATTCGCCTGCGAATCGCAGCCCATTGTTCTCGAAGGACTCGCCAAAGTTCTGGCCGGATCCGAGGAGTTCGACTATATCGGCTCCACCAGCGCGCTGGGGGACGCGTTCGCGGCCGTGCGACAAACCCAGCCCGATATCGTCTTGCTGGATCATTCGCACGGATTGAAGGCCGTGTTCGAGTTCATCACCGACGTCCGCGGCGCCGTGGCGAAGTGTCAGCCGGTGCTGTGGGCCCACGATCTGGCCGAAGTGGACTGCTTCCGCGCACTCCGCTGCGGCGCCCGGGGCATTCTCAAGAAGACGCTTCCGATATCGTCGCTGCTCGACTGTCTGCACGCGGTGTCCCGCGGAGATGTGTGGATTGAGGGCGCTCCCGACCCGGCATCTTCGGGCTCGGAAAAGCGTCCCAGCCCCCGCCTCACTCCCCGCGAAAAGCAGATTGTTCAGCAGATCTGCGAGGGTCTCAAGAACAAGGAGATCGCCCAGGCCCTTTCGATCACTGCCGGAACCGTCAAGGTACACTTGATGCACATTTTCGAGAAAACCGGGGTCAAAGACCGGTTCGAACTGGCAATTCAAGGCCGCAAGCTCCTCGATTCGGAAGCCACCGGACCCTCCCGGATCGGACCCCAATCGGAAGAGCGTGCCGAACCGCCGCTAAAGTACACGCATCGCCAAGGCGAATAACAATGTAGTGAATCCGACCCAAACGATCCCGGCCGCCCGGCCGGCTCTCGAGAGCCTGGCCACAGGCTCCGACCGGCGCCGGCATTCCGTTCCTCTTTATGCCATTCTTGCGGTGATTGCGTTTTCTGCGTTTTGGATCGTGCTGGGATCCATGGTGGTACCCGCGGCCCGGCAGCACGATTTTCTGAACCTGTATGCCGGCGCATCGCTGGCGCGCGACGGGATCTTCGCCGGAATGCATGTGCCTGAGGTGCAGCTTCTGCGGGAACAGGATTACGTGCCCGAGCTTCCGGAATTAGTGCCGTTCGTGCGGCCGCCTTTCTACGCGCTTTTCCTGATTCCGCTGGCCTGGCTTCCGTTCGGCGCCGCCTTCTGGGCGTGGGTCGCGATGCAAACGGGAACGCTCATGGGCATTTGGGGCTGGGCCTTTCGCCGCTGGGGTGCGGATGCTCTCATCTTCGGCTCCATGTATCTGCCGGCCGCGTTGGGAATCGCGCACGGCCAGGATTGTGTGCTGATCCTGGCGATCCTGCTGGGAGTCTTCCTGACGGCCGAACGTGGACGGCATTTTCTGAGCGGATTGATTCTCGGACTCGGCCTGATCAAGTTTCACCTTTTCCTTTTGTGGCCGTTGGCGCTGCTGCTTCAGAGACGATGGCGGATGCTCGCCGGAGCCTGCGCCGCCGCCGCCGCGGAAGCGCTGGTGTGGCTAATCCTGGCGGGATCAGGCGGGATCCAACGATATTTCGCGCTGCTGCGCATGAGCGACCTGCGGCATCTGAGTCCATCGCCTGAGTTAATGATCGGCGTGAGCGGATTCCTTGCGAATTTCGGCATCCACAGTTTGCCGGCGCAGGCCGTATTGATCGTGCTGGCGATTGTGCTAACCGCTCTGGCCTGCTGGCGAGCGCCGCTGTGGCGCATGATTGCGGCGGCCGGGTCGGGATCGCTGCTGGTCGCGCCGCATGTGTATGGATATGACGCCGCTCTGCTGCTGATCGGACTCTGGCTGGCGATTTTTGAGGCTGGCGTTGCGCGCCTGCCGCGCATCCTGGCCCTGGCCGTCCTCACACCGGTGCCGATGCTTCTCGGCCTGGCCGGGTCGCCCTGGGCCGCGGTTACCCCGACCGTTCTTATGGCATTTCTCGCCAGCCTAGCGTGGACCAGTCCGTTGCGCCGGAGCGCGGCGCAGGAAAGGATTTCATGACACCTCCGCAAACGCTCGCCGCAATCCGGCCGGCCGTGCCGCAGATGGACTCGGTCCTCACCAAGCCATGGGCGCGCGCGCTGGTTCCGTCGTTGTCGGATTTGTTTTTTCTGGCGATCCTGGCGTGGTTGTTCATGAGTTCGGGCGCGGCCGGCTGGGAAGGGTTGCTGGCCGATGCCGACGCAGGCTGGCACATCCGCACAGGTGAGTACATCCTCGATCACCACGCTGTTCCATACGTGGATCTGTACTCGTTTTCGAAGCCCGGCGCACCCTGGTACGCCTGGGAGTGGCTCACCGATCTGGCCTTCGGCGGACTTCACCGGATGGCGGGATTGAAGGGAATCGTGCTCCTTGCCGGAGTGCTGATTTCCCTGTTCGCCTTAACGCTGATCCGCAGGATGGTTTCGCGAGGCGTTCATCTGTTCGTGGCGCTCGCTGTTGCGCTGCTGGGCGTTGGCGGATCGAGCATGCACTTCCTGGCGCGTCCCCACCTGCTGACGATGCTGCTGCTTTCGATTTCCGTGTGGATGATCGAGGAAGACCGGAAACGGCCGAGCCGGCGGATCTGGTGGCTGGTTCCGCTTACCGCGGTCTGGACCAATCTGCACGGTGGATTCCTGGCACTGATCGCGGTGCTGGGGCTGGCCTTCATCGGGAGCTCGATCGAGGCGTGGTTTGGCTCCGTGCGTACGATTCGCGAACCGCTTCGTTATGCCAAGCTCACGCTGGCATGCGCGGTAGCCACGATATTGAATCCCTACGGCTGGAATCTGCACCGGCACGTGATCGAATACCTGCGGTCGGACTGGATCCGGAATGTGGTCCAGGAGTTTCAGTCGCCGGCCTTCCGCTCGGAGAACATGCTTCAGTTCGAGGCGTTACTGCTGATCGGATTGATCGTTGCGGGCGCGCAGTTCCGCCGCTGGAGGATCGTGGAAGGATTGTGGATCGTGTTCTGGGCGCACATGGCGCTCGGAAGCGTCCGTCACGCGCCCTTGTTCATCACCGTGACCGCGCCGATTCTGGCCGAACAACTGAGCCTGTGGTGGAACCGGTGGACCTCGGACGTCAAGCGCGGCACCGTGCCGCACATTTTGAACATGATGGCCGCCGATGCGCTCAAGGGGTTTCGACGGTCGAGCATCTGGCCAGCCGCGACGGTCATGGTGCTCGTGCTGATGGGCCGGCCCATCAAGTGGCCGCAGGATTTCCCGGAGTTTGTGTTTCCGGCCCAGATGGTTCACGCGCATAGCGACTTGATCCTGCAGTCGCGGGTTTTGACCACGGACCAATGGGCGGACTACCTGATCTACGCGAACCCCGCACAGAAGGTTTTTATCGACGGTCGCAGCGATTTCTACGGTCCGGAGGTCGGCAACGACTACATCCGGATCACCGGGGGCGCCTGGGACTGGAGGCAATTGCTGGACAAGTATCGGTTCAATCTCGCGCTCCTGCCTGTGGATTCGGCCGTGGTGCAGATCCTAAAGACGGCTCCGGACTGGCGCGTACTAGAGGATGACGGTAAGCGAATCCTCTTAGTTCGCCGAACCTCCTGAGTACCCATATCAGGTAATTTCCCTGCGGAACGAAGGTCCTAAGCACCCTAGGCGGTTCGTTCCACAGGGCTAATGAAAAGTCCCGACGCGGCCGAATGAGTATCCAGTAGGAGCAAAAGATCGACATGGCGGAGAAGGGTCCGGGCGGAGGCGGAAATACGATCGATCATCGTCTTCGCTCCACGCGCATTCCCAGGATTCCGATGGAGTGGATGGATCCGATGAGCTGGCGTTTGCCATCGGGCAAGGATCTCGCGGAATTCGCTCTTCAGGCAGGTTTTCTGGCGCCTCTGATGCTGGAGCGTCCGAATTTCAAACGCAAGAAGACGCCCCCAGCTCCCGTCAGTCCGGTTGTGGAGAGTCAGGCGAGGGAGGTGCCGGAGCATTCCGGCAGCTTTCGAGGGATCCAGTGAGCGCTCAAGTGTGGATCGCGGTTCTGGTGGGGGTGGCGGCGATGATCGATGATCTCGCGCGCCGGCAGATCGCCAATTGGATTTGCCTGATGGCCCTGCTCGCGGGTTTCGTTTGGCAGGTTGGGCAGAGCGGATTGTGGGGACTGTTATACGCCGCGGCGGGAACCATCGCGGGATTTTCAGTTTTCTTGATTTTTTACTTGCTCGGCGGAATGGGCGGAGGAGACGTGAAGTTGATGGCGGGGTTCGGGGCTCTCCTGGGGTTCCGTCAAGTGGTGGCCGCCGCGCTGTGGATCGGCGGAGTCGGCGGTGTGATCGCTGTCGGCGTTTTGAGCGTGCGAGCCGTGCGCCGCGCGCTGAGCGGGAGTAAGAAACAGGAGCTGCAGCGAGACTCGATTCCCTACGCTCCGGCCATCGCGCTGGGAGTGTGGTTGTCACTGGCTTCAAGGGTTTAGCGGGTTAAAGGCCCCGCGCGTTCGCGGGTCGGAAGGCACAGAGGAGAACAAGTTATGGATCGCAGGTTTCTGACGGTATTGGGCGTCAGTCTGGTGTTCGCGCTGGTGGTTTCCAGCGTCTTTTACCAGATGACCTCGCGGGGCAGCAGCGGACCCAAGCCCGTGCAAACGGATATGCGCGACGTGGTGGTGGCGACACGGCCGCTGGGCATCGGCGTCATGATCAAACCGGCTGACGTCAAAGTCATCAAGGTCTCGACTGAGGCTTTCCCCAAGGGAGGCTTTCAAAAAGTAGAAGAAGTTCTGGATCGCGCCGTAGTCTCCAACATTCTGCTGGATGAGCCTCTGCTCGAAGGCCGCCTCGCCGCCAAGGGAAGCGGTCTCGGTCTGGCTCCCACGATTCCGGTCGGAATGCGCGCCGTCACGGTGCGCGTGAACGATGTCGCCGGAGCCGCCGGATTCGTCCTCCCTGGTTTGAAGGTCGACGTGCTGGTCACCGGACATCCGCCGAATAACGAGAGCAACATGACCACTACCGTTCTCCAGAACGTTCTGGTTCTCTCCGCGGGACAGACCATGCAGCCGGACGCGCGTGGGACCCCGGTTTCAGTTTCGACAGTGACTTTGCTGGTGACGCCGTCCGACGCCGAAACGCTCGCGCTGGCGGGCGGAGAGGGCCGCATTCAGCTCGTGCTGCGAAACTCCAGCGACGACAAGGTCGAGAAAACGCCCGGAAAGTTTGTGGCCGATCTCTACGGCGTGGCACGTAAGCCCGTCGCGCCTGCGCGGCCCGCGCCGGCTCCGAGACCTGTAGTGGTACAGGCCGCGCCGGTTGCCATTCCGGTGGCGCCCGCTCCGCCGCCTCCGCCGGACCAGATCGTGGTCATCCGCGGAGACAAGAGAACGGTGGAAGTGATCCCGAGGGGCAATTAGGCGGACCTCAAGCCCTAAACCGAAGGAAACGACTATGACTCCCATTCGCGTGTTTGATTTTGCCACTGCCGGGCAGCTTCGCCGGTTTCTTCTGAGCGCGGCACTGCTGGCCCTATCCGCCGGAACTTGCCTGGCGCAAGGCGCCGAAGATCTGAGGATCACCGTGGGCAAGAGCATCGTGATCGACTACCCCGCCGACATCCGTCAGATCTCCACCAGCAATCCCGAGATCGTCGACGCCAATCCGGTGACCACGCGGGAAATCTTGCTGAACGCCAAAGGGCTCGGGTCGGCCACGATGGTCGTCTGGAGCAAAAATGACCAGCGCATGTTTTACAACGTCACGGTGGATCTCAATCTGGATCCGCTGCGGCGCATCCTCCAGGACACCTATCCCAACGAGAAGATCGAAATCCATAGCTCCCGGGATTCCATCACTCTGAACGGCACCGTATCGAGCAAGGAGGTGGCGGACCGCGCGGCCGCTCTTTCGGCCACCTTTGCCAAAACGGTTGTGAATAATCTGCAGATCGCGCAGGGGCCGGTCGAGAAGCAGATCCTGCTGCGCGTCAAATTCGCCGAACTGGACCGTTCCACCGCGGCGCAGTACGGCGTGAATCTTCTTTCTACCGGCGCCCTGAAGACGATCGGCACTGTTTCGACCGGACAGTTCACCTCGGCCACGGTCACTCCGACCAGCGTGCTGACCCCCAACGGCCTGGAGTCCGCCGGGACGGTAACGGTCACCGACGCCCTGAACTTCTTCGCGTTCCGGCCGGACTTGAACGTCGCCGGGTTCATCAAGGCGCTCCAGCAGCAGAATATTCTCCAGATCCTGGCTGAGCCGAACCTGGTGACCACCAATGGCAAAGAAGCCAACTTCCTGGTCGGCGGCGAATTTCCCGTGCCCGTCCTGCAGGGCGGCGCGAATGCCGGAGCTGTGACCATTCAGTTCCGCGAGTTCGGCATCCGCCTGCTGTTTACGCCGCAGCTAACCGGCAACAACACCGTCAAGCTGGCGTTGCGCCAGGAAGTGTCCACCTTGGACTTCGCCAACGCGGTCACGTTTAACGGCTTCTTGATTCCGGCTCTTTCTACCCGGCGAGCGGAAACCAACGTCGAACTGGGAGAAGGCCAGACCTTCGTCGTGGCCGGCCTGATGGATAACCGCGAAACGGAGGCGTTTTCAAAGATCCCGGTTATCAGCAGCATCCCGGTAATCGGGTCGCTCTTCAAGAGCAAGATCGAAAACAAGAACAACACCGAGCTGGTGATGCTGGTTACGCCCGAGGTGACCGAACCGCTCGGTCCCAACGATCCCAAGCCGACGCCCTACTTCCCCAAAGAGTTTCTGAAGAGGATCGAGCCGCAGGACTTGCAGCCGGCGAAGACCAACTCCAAGAAAAAGTAACCCATCGACAGGAGCTTGCGTGAGTGCGCTATTACAGAACGGCCCGGAAATCACAGCGCTGCTGATCGCGCCGGATCGCGAGCTCGCCCAGAAGTTTATTGAGTCGATCCCGCAGACGCGCGGATTCCAGATTCTGGCGGACCTCAAGAACTATCCCTCGCACCAGACGCTGGAGATCCGGGCCCGGCAGCTCAAACCGCAGGTGGTTTTGCTGGACCTGAGTTCCGAGCCCGCAACGGCGTTCGATCTGATCCGCTATGTCGCATCCCTGAGCCCTACGGTTCATGTAGTCGGCTTGCACGCGCAGAACGACTCGCAGGCTATCCTGCAGGCGCTTCGCGCGGGAGCGGTGGAGTTTCTGTACGCCCCGTTCGATCTGGCAACCCAGCGCGAGGCCCTCTCGCGGCTTAAGCGGCTGGTTGCTCCCGAGAGTTTGCAGCGCACCGAAGCGGGTCAGGCAGTGGCCTTCAGTAGCTGCAAGCCCGGGTCGGGAGCCTCAACGGTCGCCACCCAGACAGCTTTTTTCCTGCACCGGCTGACCGGGAAGAAGGTTCTGCTCGCGGATTGCGACCTGACAGGCGGCACGATCGGCTTCTATCTGAAGCTCAGCCATACCTATTCGGTTGTGGACGCGCTTCAGCACGTGGAGCATCTCGATCCAGCGTTGTGGAATTCCCTGGCGGTGAACTACGGCGGCGTGGATATCCTGCCGGCGCCGGCCATTCCTTACGCGGACCCGATCGACGGAACCCGGCTGCGGATGCTTATCGAGCAGGCGCGCCAGATCTATGACTGGGTGATCCTCGACCTTCCCACGGTGTTCAGCGCCACCAGCTTGATGGCCACGGCGGAATGCGAGCGAGCTTTTCTTGTATCCACCGCGGATTTGCCCAGCCTGCACCTCACCCGCAAGGCTCTGACGATGCTCACACAGCTGGGCTTTCCAAAGGAACGGTTTCACGTGCTGGTGAACCGCTTGGACCGGCGCGAAGAGATCAGCATCGGAGACATGGAAAAACTGTTCGGCTGCGGCGTGCACGCCAGCCTGCCTAACGACTACTTTGCCCTCCACCGCGTAGTGACGCTGGGCCAACCCCTGGGCTCGGAAAACGAACTGGGCCGGGCCATCGAGAACGTCGCGCAGCGGCTTTGTAAAGCGAGTGCCAAACCGCCGGCTCCCGGGGCGCGCGATTTCAAGCCCGCGATGGCGCAAGCGTGAGGTTTGAAGAATTCCTGAGTTTACAAGATCCCTATGTTCACGTCCTTAGAAACCGGAAATAAGAACAATCAGCAGATCTCGTGGGAACAGAGGCTGCTGAAGAACGCTGGCCGGCAGAAGACCAGCCTCAAGCCCGAATACCAGGAACTCAAGTTCACCCTGCACCGCAAGCTGGTGGACAAGATCAATCTGGAAGCCCTGGCCACGATCGACAACCAGCGCGTGCGCGCCGAGGTTCGCCAGGCCGTCATCCAACTGATCGATTCGGAACCCACGCTGCTGAGCTCGCTCGAGAAGCAGCAGATCAGCGACGAAGTCCTGGACGAAGTGTTTGGTCTCGGGCCGCTCGAGCCGCTTCTGCAGGACCCCGGCATTTCGGACATCCTGGTGAACACCTACCGCCAGGTATACATTGAAAAGAAGGGTCTGCTGGAGCTGACCAACGTCACGTTCCGCGACGACCAGCACCTGCTCCGGATCATCGACAAGATTGTCAGCCAGGTCGGCCGGCGCATTGACGAATCGACTCCCATGGTCGACGCGCGCCTGAGCGATGGATCGCGCGTCAACGCGATCATTCCGCCGCTGGCTGTGGACGGACCGCTGCTCTCGATCCGCCGTTTTTCGACGGACAAGCTGATGCCGCCGGACCTGGTGGACCGCAAGGCGCTCTCGCCGGGAATGATGGAATTGCTCGAAGCCGCGGTGAAGGCCCGCTTGAATATCATCATCGCCGGAGGAACCGGCGCCGGTAAGACGACACTGTTGAACGCGCTGTCCGCGTTTATTAACGGAAAAGAGCGCATCGTCACCATCGAAGACGCGGCCGAATTGCAGTTGAAGCAGCCGCACGTGGCCCGTCTGGAAACTCGCCCGCCGAACCTGGAAGGCTCCGGCGCCGTGCGCCAGCGCGAACTCCTGGTCAACAGCTTGCGTATGCGTCCCGATCGCATCGTGGTGGGCGAAGTCCGCGGCGAAGAAGCGCTCGACATGCTGCAGGCCATGAACACAGGTCACGACGGATCGCTGACCACCGTTCACGCCAATTCGCCTCGCGACGCCGTCAGCCGTCTGGAGGTGATGGTTTCGCTGGCCAACGCGAATATGCAGCTGGTCTCGATCCGCCAGCAGATCGCCAGCGCCGTAAACCTCCTGGTACAGGCTTCGCGTATGAGCGATGGTTCGCGACGCGTGGTGTCCGTGACCGAAGTCACCGGGATGGAAGGCGAGGTCGTCACGCTGCAGGACTTGTTTGTGTTCGACCGCCGCGGATTGGATCCCGACGGAAAAGTTTTAGGCCGCTTTGCCGCCACCGGCATCCGGCCGAAATTCTACGAAAAACTTCTGAGCGCCGGCATTCGCCTGCGTCCGGATCTGTTCGACGAAGTGGTGGAGGTCTGACGCATGGGTTTCCTCACACTGGCAATCGTGGTCTGGCTGGCTGCAATGGCCGGCTGGTACATGGTTTCCAAGTATTTCAAGAGCTCGGATGCCGATAAGGTCAAACAACGCCTGATGGGCGTTGGGAAGGCGCGCGGCAAGAGCAAGGAAGGCAAAGCGGGCAGCCAGTCCGTCATCCAAACGCAACAGGCCGGCAACAAGCTCGCGCAGATGCTGGTGGAGAAGTATCAGCTCGGCCCGAAGATCAAGCTTTTCCTGGAGCAGGCCGGATTGCGCTGGACCCCAGCGAGGCTGGTACATCTTTCGGCCGTGGCCTTCGTGATCGGATTCGTCTTCGCCTGGGTCGTGCTGCCCGCCGCCATCCCGCGTCCGCTCGCCTTCGTGGTGGGCCTGGCGGCTGCGCCTGCTCCGTTCATTTACGTGTGGATGCAGCGCCGCACCCGCCTGAAGAAGTTCGAAGCGATATTTCCGGAAACGCTGGAATTCATCTCGCGCTCCATGCGCGCTGGCCATGCCTTTTCGGTTTCCTTGGAAATGATTCACCGCGAATTCGCCGAGCCGATCGCCGGCGAGTTCCGGCGGACCTTCGAAGAAGTCAATCTGGGATTGCCGATCGAGGTGGCCCTGCAAGGACTGGCGAAGCGCGTTCCATCTTTGGACGTGCATTTCTTCGTGTCCGCCGTGCTGCTGCAAAAGCGCACGGGCGGCAATCTGGCCGAAATCCTGGACAAGCTGGCGTACGTGATCCGCGAGCGCTTCAAACTGCGTGGCCGAATCCGCGCGGTGAGCGCACACGGCCGCATGACCGCGACTTCGCTGAGTTGTATTCCGATTGCCGTCGCGATCCTGATGTTCTATACCAATCCGGATTACGTGAAATTCTTCTTCAACGACGATGTCGGCAACATCATGATGGGCGTCGCCATTGCTCTGCAATTGGTCGGCTACGTGATCATGAAAAAAATCGTGAATATCGAGGTGTGAGGCCATGTTCTTCGTCAGTGTCCTGATTTTTGTGGCGATGGTAGCGGTGGCCTCTGCGGCCGGCATGAAGCTTTACGTGCGCCCGAAGGAGGCGATGGAGCGCGTGGCTGGCGTGATGGGGCCCGCGGAAACGCGCGTCGAGCATCCCAGCCTGGCGTTTCACGAAATCATCAAGCGGCTCGGAAATTTCGTGCCGCACTCTCCGAAAGACGTGACGGTGATGCAGCGCCGGCTGATCCGCGCCGGCATCCGCAAGGAAGGCGCCTTGAAGGTTCTATACGGGGCCAAGGTGGCCACCGGAATAATCCTGCCGTTGTTGGTGCTCAGCTTCATGGCGGGTGTTTCGACAGACTCCGGGAATAAGATCGCGGTTACGCTTGCGGCGGCAGCAGTGGGCTTTTTCGGCCCGAACGAATACGTGCGGCGGCTGGCCTCTCGTCGTCAGCATCAGATTGCTCGCGGATTGCCGAACGCTCTGGATCTGTTGGTCGTTTGCGTCGAGAGCGGGCTGGGGCTGGACCAAGCCATCTTGCAAGTTTCTAAAGAATTGGAGTTTGCGCATCCCGAGATCAGCGAAGAGTTCGGATTCGTGAATCTCGAGTTGAAAGCGGGGAAGCGCCGGGTGGAGGCGCTCCGCAACCTTGCCGAGCGCACCGGGGTTGAGGATCTGAAAAAGCTGGTCGCCGTTCTGATTCAGGCGGACCGTTTTGGAACAGGTGTCGCGCAGAGTTTACGCGCTCACGCCGACTTCATGCGGATTCAGGCCCGCCAGGTAGCGGAAGAAAAGGCCGCGAAACTGGGCGTGAAGCTTATTTTCCCCATCTTCTTCTGCATTTTGCCGTCTCTTTTCGTGGTCACCGTCGGTCCAGTGGCCATGAAGATCATCCGGGAACTGGTACCGATGATGACGAATCTCTAGTACCTGCCTAAAGCTCGGACCGAGCGAGGCCGAATTAATTCTTGTCGGAAAGGAGAAAGAGCAATGTTGGATGCATCCACGGTTCGAATCGTATGCGCCGTTCTGGCGGTCCTGTTTTTGGGGATCATCGTGCTTCGCCGCAAAAAGAACGCCGAATAACACGCCGGGCAGAGCGTGAACGGTAGGAAATAGCGGCGGCCTGGGAATTGTCTCCGGGCAGCCAAACGCGGGAGCACAAACAGCACACCCGGGCGGCTCGACGCTCGGGATGATCTGAGAGCGGCACAACGTTTGAAAACTGTATGACCGGCGCGCCGCGCTTCAATCAAGCGCGGCAGCCGGAAACGAAGTTCATCTTCGGAGAGGGATGGAGTCGGTATGCTTCGAAAGTCTTGGATTGTGGGAGCTGTCAGCATCTTTCTTTTGGCCGGTTCGGCCTTGGCCGGAACCTTCGGGAAGGTCGTGTCGATCGGAGGGGAAGCGAGCGATTTGACGCTGGATGAGGCGCGAGGAGTGTTGTACGTCGCCAACTTCACGGCGAACCGCGTTGAGGTCATATCGCTTGCGAGCAACACGATTCTGACCTCCATAAACGTCGCCGCGCAGCCCAGTTCGATCACTCTTTCGCCAGATGGCCACTGGCTGCTGCTGACGCACTTTGGGAACAACGCGTCCCCCGCTTCGCCCACCAATGCCCTGACCTTGATCGATCTTTCCGCCAATTACGCCAAGCAGACTTTCGTTCTGGGAAACCCGCCGCTGGGCGCGGCCTTTGGCTTCGACAATAAAGCACTGGTCGTTACGACGCACGACTACCTGTTGTTCGATCCAACCACGGGCCAGAGCACCCAGCTCGACACGATTGCAGGCGTGAACGCGAAGACTGTACCGGTGCCTGCAGCTAATTTTCCTGCCGATATCACGACGGCCTCGGTGACTGTTTCGCGCGACAGAACGAAGATCTACGGTCTGGGCAGCTCGGATGGAACCGTGACCTTCCGGTACGACGTCGCGTCTCACGCAATCTCGCCGGGCGGTGTGACGCTCGCGTCCGGTACTCTCGGGCCACGCGTGGTGAGCTTGAACAATGACGGTTCGATGGCCATGGCGGGATGGGTGATGGTGGACACAGCAGGCACCTTCGTCAACTTTTTTGCCCAGCGATCCAACGATGCTTCGGTCGGCACCACGGCATTTGACGATTCGCGCGGCCTTATGTATGCGCAAATACCGGCGGTTACCGGGGAATCGCCCACGCTCCAAGTCCTGGATTCGTTTAACTTGAGGCTGCGCCAGCGCCTCAAGCTGCCCGAGAATACCAAGGGACGGAGCTTGCTATCGCGAGATTCGAATACTCTCTATGCGGTGTCCGATTCAGGAGTTCTCATTCTCCCGGTTGGTACGCTCAATAAGTCGCCGCGCGTGGTGGCTTCTACGCGGGATATGGTTTTCCGGGGCAACTTCTGCGATCCGAACATCGCGACTCAGACTCTGACGATCACCGATCCGGGCGGCGGGAGTACGCCATTTACCATCAGTGCTTCTTCCCCTGGAGTCAAGGTGTCGCCGGCTTCGGGCGTTACTCCAGCCAACGTGACCGTTTCTGTGGATCCGAGTGTATACCAGAGCCAGAAGGGCACCGTCGCCGTGACTCTTACACTGGCTTCCAACGCGGCGGTGAACGTTCCTGACCAGGTACGTGTGCTGATCAATTCGCGTGAGCCGGATCAGCGAGGCACTTTCCTGAACATCCCTGGAACGCTGGTTGATATCGCCGCCGATCCGATCCGCAAGCGCTATTACGTTCTGCGCCAGGACACGAACGAAGTCCTGGTATTCAACTCGCAAAACAACACTCTGATGGGATCGCTTCCGACTTACAACGTGCCCACTTCGATGGCATTCACCCTAGACAACCACGCGCTGCTGGTGGGGCACAATGAATCGCAAACCGTAGCGGTCTTCGATTTGGACGCGCTCGCCGCGCAGCCGTATATCAAGACTTCGGCCGGCGCTGGAAACGTTGTCCGCAGCTTGGCTGTCACTACCCGAGGCGTGCTTGCGACCACGGAAGACTACCAAAGCAACTGGCATGTGATCCGGCTCGATCTGGCGGCCCGCACTTCGACCCAGCTAGCCACGCTCGGCGTTTACGAAAACAAACTGACCCCGGACTCGGTCATCACCGCTTCCCCGAACGGGTCGAAGGCGCTGGTGGCCGGCGCGGATGGAACGGTGTATGTATACGATGCCAACGTAGACAGCTTTACGGTCTCCCGGAAAGATTTCTCGGGGCTTAAGGGCACCTACGCGGCATCCTCATTGGACCAGTTTGTGGTAGGCAACAATCTCCTGGATTCCTCCGGCGTGCCCGTGGCTCAATTCGAGTCCTCCACCGGAGATACCTCCGGATTCGTCTTCACAGGCCTGGTGGGAATCCGGACGACGGCTCCGGACTCCGCCAGCCCGGGCGTGATTCAGCGGGCCGACCTGAGCAATGGCTCGGGAATTCGCCCCACCCACATGGTGGAGGCGCCCTTACTGGCGACCTCCGGTGTGGCGCCTTCGGTCTTTACGCATTCCTTGGCGATCCTGCCCGACCTCAGCATGCTGATTTCGCTGACGACCTCCGGAATCACGGTGTTGCCTTATTCCTACGATGCCGCTGTCGCCATTCCGATGATCACCAGCGTGGTGAGCGCGGCGGATATGACTTCGCAGGTAGCTCCCGGCGGGCTCATGGCAGTGCTCGGGAATAACCTGAGCGGGACGAACCAAGCGACCACCGAAGTACCTTTGCCGACGATCATCAACGATAGCTGCCTGACCGTGAACGGCCAGCCGGTTCACATGATGTTCATCTCTCCGGGGCAGGTGAACGCGCAGATGCCCGCGCAGGCCACCGGAAACGTTGCTCTGACCATGCACACCCCGGGTGGGATCAGCAATACCTTCACTTTGACAGTTCCTTCCGGCGCCCCTGCGGTCTTCTTGAGTGCGACGGCGGGAGATCAGACGAATCTGCCAACCGTTATCCGCTTTTACAACGGCCTGGTGGTCACAGCCACCAATCCTGTCCATCGCGGCGACATCCTGACCATTTATTTGACGGGACTGGGTGCGGTGGTTCCTCCCGTCAACGACGGTGACGCCGCCCTGCTCGATCCGTTATCTCGGACCGTGAACACCCCCAAGGTCAGCATCGGGGGCATGGATGCTCCAGTTTTATTTTCAGGCTTAGTTCCAGGCTATGTGGGATTGTACGTGCTGAATGTCGGCGTCCCCAGCAATACTCCCCAGGGCCTCAGCGTGCCGCTGACGATTTCGCAAGGCGGCCTGACCTATTCGCAGAACGTGCGCGTCGTCCAACAGCAGTAAAGAGCGCACCCAAACAAAAACCGCGGCGTTAGACCGCGCCATAAGTGGGGGATCAGAAAGAGGAGCGTATGAAACTCGTTCGTTTGTTCGCAGTGTGTTCCGCGGCAGCCCTGCTGCCGGCGGCGATGGCGCAGAAGTGGGAAGTGGGCGCCGGGGCCGGCGGAGGTTTTTACACGTCGAAGGATATCAGCCTGGGTTCGACCTCGGCTGAGGCGAAGTTCAAAACCAACGCCGCGTTCAGCACGTTCGTCGGCCAGAACATGGGCGACCGCTGGGGCGGGGAACTCCGCTACAGTTATCAGCTCGGCGACGCGCAACTGAAGCAAAACTCCACCGAGGCGACCTTTGGCGCCGAATCGCACACCGTGGACTACAGTTTTCTGCTGTACACAGCGCCGCAGGATTCGAAAGCCCGCGGATTCCTGTCCGGAGGCGCCGGAATGAAGTTCTATCGCGGCACGGGAACCGAACAGATCACCCAGCCTCTGAGCCAATACGCCCTGCTCACGAAGGCCAACGATCTGACGGCCGTTATCAGCGTGGGCGGCGGCGTGAAAATGAAGCTCGGCGGGCACGCCTGGCTCCGCCTGGACGTTCACGACTATATGTCGCCGTTCCCCAAGCAGGTGATCACGCCTAATGCCGGGGCGAGCGTTTCGGGCTGGGTGCACGACATCGTGCCGATGGTCGCCATCAGTTTCGGCAAGTAGACTCTTGTTCGTGGGGGTGTTCCCTTAGCCCGCTGCATGAGTCACAACCAAGTGATGAGGCTGAGGCGAACCCCCCGTGCGTTATAGTTGGGGAATGTTGGTGGGTGGCGTGCGGGGGGCCCTTGGCCGCCTGTTTCTGGCGTGCCCCGCGGCGGTCCTATTGTTGTGGTTAGCGCCTATAGGACTCCAGGGCGCCGACTATGTCGGCAGCAACGTGTGCCGCACCTGCCATCCTAACATTTACACTCCGTTTTTCCGGAATCCGCACTACAAGAGCATCGCTTCCGGCAAAGAAACACCCGCGAATACCGGATGCGAAAGCTGCCACGGTCCCGGCCAGGACCACGTAGCCGCGCGCGGGGGTAAGGCGACGATCGTCGCTTTTTCCCAACTCTCGCCCGAAAAAGTGCTGGACGCCTGCCTGCGCTGCCATAGCCAGACGCTTTCGCGCGCCAACATCCGCCGCAGCGAGCACACCCAGCGCGACGTGGTCTGCACCAATTGCCATTCCATCCACAGCTCGCCCGCGCCGAAATTTCTGCTCGCGAAACAACAAACCGAGCTTTGTTACGGCTGCCATTCCTCGGTTCGCGCGCAGTTCTCGATGCCGTTCAAGCACCGCGTCAACGAGGGATCGGTGCAGTGCACCGATTGCCACAATCCGCACGGATCGTTCGCCGCCACCTGGAACATGGCCGCGCGGCCGCGCATGGTCGATCAGGCGGAAGGCAACGAAGAGCCTTGTCTGAAATGCCACGTGGACAAACGCGGCCCGTTCGTCTACGAGCATGCCGCCGTGCGCGTCGAGGGATGCGAAACCTGCCACATGCCGCACGGATCGACGAATCCGCGGCTGCTCAAGCGTCCCGTCGTGTTCACGCTCTGTCTGGAGTGCCATAACGGCTTTGCGAATTTCGGCCGCCGCCTGGATGGCCCGCCGAATCCCTCGCCCACGCACAACCTCGCCGATCCGCGCTATCAGAACTGCACCACGTGCCACGTGCGGATTCACGGATCGAACGCCAGCCAGGTGTTCTTCCGATGAGAACCGTTGCGCTGCTGTTGGCCGCCGCCGCGCTTCACGCCCAGACGCCGGTTGCGCCGACGAATGAGCCGGTCGGCATCCCGCGCGGGGATAATGCTTCCGGCTATAACCTGCGGCAGTCGTTTGAACTTGGCTATCGCTGGCACACCGTCGGCGGCGACGCAGACATGTACCGCAGCACGGTGAATTACGGAAACGGCCCGCGCCTGCTCTCGAGCTCGCTTTCGGTCAATTCGCTGGAAGGCCACGGCGGCCTGTTCGACCTGATCCAGCTCAACACGCTCGGGCTGGGCAACGATCCTTACGAATCCGCTTCGCTGCGCCTTGAGAAAAACCGGCTCTATCGCTACGATCTGGCCTGGCGCTCCGATTCCTACTTCAATCCCGGCCTGACCATTTCCGGCGGGGAGCATTTTCTGGATACCGTCCGCCACATGCAGGATCACGATTTCACGCTTTTCCCGCAGAGCAACTTCAAGCTGTTCCTGGGCTACTCGAATAACAGCCAGACCGGACCCGCGCTCACGACGGTCCAGCAGTTCGACACGCGCGGCGACGAGTTCCCGCTGTTTGAAAACGTGCGCCGCTCCCAGCACGAGTACCGTTTGGGCGGCGAGGTTCGTTTCTTTGGAGTGCGTCTGAACGTGCTGCACGGCTGGGTGGATTTCAAGGACGACACGCCGGTGAATCTGCTTGGTTCTTCGGCGGGGAACAACCCCAACGATCTGACCGCGCTCACGTCGCTCCGGCGCAGCGAGCCGTATCACGGGACCAGCCCCTACTGGCGCGTGGCGCTCTTTCGTGAGCGGAAGCTGTGGGCGGTGAACGGGCGGTTCACCTACGTCGCGGGACACCGCGCATTCGTGGACGACGAAACCACCGTTGGATTCAACCGGATCGGCGCGCCGACATCCACTCAGATCGTCACGCTGGGAAATGCCGAGCGGCCTGCGATCGCAGGAAACCTGACGTTCAGTGTGTTTCCTACATCCAGCCTGACGCTCACCAACCAGACCTCGATCGACCACATCCGCATGGTGGGGAACTCGGCCTTCACGCAAACCACCAACGGCGTCCCGGCCACGCCCTATTTTCCGTTCACGTTCCTGGGAATCCGCACCATCGCCAATTCGACCGATGCCGACCTGCGGCTAACCAAATGGCTCGGCATTCGCGCTGGCTACGAATACTCCACTCGGCGGATCCGTTCCGTTGAAGGCGCCGATATTGTGGGAACTCCCACGCCGCCCGACGCGCGCGTGCCGATTGAGCAGGAGAACGCGCTGCACACCGGATTGCTTGGCCTGCGGATTCGCCCCGTGAAGGGTCTGACCGTTCTGCTGGACACCGAAATCGGCCGCGCCGATATGCCGATCTATCCCATCAGCCAGCGCAACTTCGAAGCCTACCGCGGCCGCATCGAGTACAAATTGAAGTCGTTCCGCGTGGCGGGCTACTCGCGTACCGATTACAACACCAACTCGGTTTCGCTCGCGAACTTCGCGTCACACTCACGGCAATACGGAGCCGATTTCTCCTGGACGCCCAAGAACTGGTTCGCGATCGATACCAGCTACAACAAGCTGCACCTGGATACTCTCGGCGCGATCAATTACTTCGCGCAACTGGTTTCGCCGGGCCCGCTCCAGCAGGTCACCACCGACCAGTCGCGCTACATCAGCAATATTCATACGGGAAATCTGGCAGCCCGCTTCAGCGTCAGGCAGCGAGTGGACCTATCCGTTGGATATAGCCACGTGCAGGATGTCGGCGATGGCCGACTTGCCCCGGCAATCGTGCCGGGCTTTCCGCAGTTCCCCAGCTTTTATACGGCTCAAACCTTCCCTCTGCGCTACCTCTCCCCCCAAGGCCGCATCTCCGTCCGCATCAACGAACGCCTGCGCTGGAACGCCGGTTACCAGCACTACGCCTATCGCGAAGATTTTTCGGCCCTTCAAAACTACCGCGCCCACACCGGATATAGCTCGGTTTCCTGGGCTTTTTAGCCCGCAAAGGGCGCCTAAAGCCCTCCCGCCGGACCTGCCGATAGATCCTCAGGTACATCCGCGGACATCTATGTACTTCAACCCCACCCCGACGAACATGACCGAGCTCCTGGTGGTCGCCATTGCCGTCATCGCCGTGTTCATGCTGATCAGGAAACGGTACGACAGCAACCTGCCTCTGCTGTTCTACTTCGTCGCGGTGGTCTTTACCAATGTCGCGGACCGTCCCGTGAACCCGGCAATCCTGTACGGAGGCCTGGCGTTCTGCCTGCTGTTGCGCTTCGAATTCATGGGTTCCGGCATTTCGAAATTCGTAGCATTCCTCGCCAATGCCGGACTCGTCCTGATGATCTGGGTGATGATCTCCGACGCTCTGGCCTAGGGCAGCTTCTTTCGATACTCCGGATACATCGTTTCTGCGCCGCCCATCGCCGCCGACACGGGCACCTTGTGCCTGTCCGCAAACTCCGTGACGAACGGATTCTCACCCGGCATGTAGCTTGGGACCTGATCGAGCGCCCGCCCCGGAATCTCTTCCACGTACTCGCACGGATATAGCCAGCCTCCGGTGATGCCTCCGCCGCCGATTCCCGATTCGTTGACCGTCAGCGTGAAATCCTGGCTCTTGATCAGCGGCTCGGTCAGATAGTCCGGGTCGGTGACCACCGTGACGTGCGTCAGGTGATCGTCGTGCCGGATGAAATGCTCCACCAGCGTGATCCGGTCGCTCGAAGGCAAGCCATTGCGGCGATGCCAGCCCTGTTTGATGTGCGTCGTGGTCACCGTGAGAATGTTGCCGTCCCACTTGCCGGTGGAGAATCCCATCCAGGTGTGGGCGGCCCACGCCGGAGGATGCGGCCTGCCGTCCATATAAATAGTCCGGTTCTGTTCGTAATTGCTGATGTACTGGCGGATGGCGATCAGCTCCTGCGTCTGCGGGTCGCGCTCTTCCCAGATGCGCAGCAACAGCGGCCCACGATACATATAAGCGACCGTGTGCACCTGGCACTGGTGCTCGGGCAGAGTCAGACGAGAGGGATCCCAGGCTAGAGCCCAGCGCCGCGCGGCTTCATTGATCGGCAGGCCGAGATAATCCGCCAGCTCAGGACCTGGAATCCGCTCCGGCTGATCTTCGTGGAACACCGGGCTCCAGATGCCGGTCAAATCGAGCTGAGCGAAGAGAGGGCTGGCGACAAGCATCAGCACCGCCGCCGTCGCGAAACGCATTCCCCTTTAGAATACGCCTACGACGCAATAGACTGACGGGATACCGATGGCGCTTTCCGCGGGCGACAAACTCGGCCCTTACGAGATCCAGGAACGGATCGGCAAGGGCGGGATGGGCGAAGTCTACCGCGCCCGCGATGCGCGCCTGGGCCGCGACGTCGCGATCAAGGTTTCGTAGGAGAAATTCTCCGAGCGCTTCGAGCGCGAAGCGCGCGGGATCGCGTCGCTGAATCATCCCAATATCTGCACGCTGCACGACATCGGTCTCAATTACCTGGTGATGGAGCTGGTCGAAGGCGAACCTCCGAGTGGACCGGTCGCGCTGGATCAGGCCTTGCGTATCGCAAGGCAGACACGGGACGCGCTGGCTTACGCGCATGACAAAGGCGTGGTGCATCGCGATCTCAAGCCGGGCAATATCAAGATCAAACCGGATGGCACGGTCAAGGTGCTCGATTTCGGATTGGCGAAGGTGGCGTCGGTTTCAGCCGATGGACCGGAAGACTCGCCGACGCTGTCAATGGCCGCAACACAAGCGGGCATGATCCTCGGCACCGCGGCGTATATGGCTCCGGAGCAGGCTCGCGGCAAATCGGTGGACAAGCGCGCCGACATCTGGGCCTTCGGTGTCGTGCTGTACGAATTGCTCGCCGGTCATCGTCCGTTCAAAGGCGAGGACATTTCAGAAATTCTCGCCGGCGTAATCAAAGAGCAGCCTGACTTGAGCGCGGTTCCCCCGCAGGTGCGTCCGCTGCTCGAACGCTGTTTGGAAAAAGACCCCGCCAAGCGCCTGCGCGACATCGGCGACATGGAATTGCTTCTGGGTGGGGCCGGCCTTCAGCCTGCGCGGGACTTCAGTCCCGCTCGCCAGTGGATCTGGCCGGCAGCAGCGGCCGGACTCGCCGTCGTCGCGATCCTCGCCTTCTGGGCCCCCTGGCGCACGCCGCCGCTCGCCGCCGAGTTGGTGAAGTTCGAAATCTTCCGGCCCGAAAAAACCTCGATGCAGAAGTTCGCCGTCTCCCCGGACGGCCGCAAGGTCGCCTTTTACGCCAGCGAGGAGAACGGCGGCGGGCTATGGGTTCGCTCGCTCGATTCACTCGAAGCCCGCCGGCTTGCGCCGACGCAAGTAGGGCCGCCCTCTTTTTTCTGGTCTCCCGACAGCCGCTTCATCGCCTATCCGGATTTTGAAGGGCTGAACAAGATGGTGAAGATCGACTTGACCGGGGGCTCCCCACAGACGATCTGCGAAATCAGCACGATTATCGCGGGCGGATCGTGGAAGTCGTGTTGAACTGGACCGCGCTGCTGAAGAAATAGTCCGGTTTAGACGCGTTCGAACAATAGTTCTAATCCGTTGCGGATCGCATCGATAACACTCGTTGGTAACCTTCCGAGGCGTTCGATCAATTCCAGTTTGTCTACCGTCAGCAGTTGCGAAATATTCACGACGCTTGGTTTGGGCAGACCCCCATCGCCTTGCTTGAGGGCCACGTTCCCCGGCGCTTTCGCCCGCGCCAGATTCGAAGTGATGAGACACACCACGGTAGTCGCGATCAGACTTCGATTGAAGATGTCGCTCTGCACCACCACACAGGGATGCCGTTCGGCAGGCTCCGAACCCTTGGCGGGCCCAAAATCCAGCCAGTAGACTTCGCCCTGGCGAATCTCTTTCACCACCGTTCCCGGATGGTCTTGTGGAACTTCGTTTTCATGTGCTTGAGCGTCTTGGGTTCGTTCGGCGCCAGCAGGTCATCGTAGACTTGGTTGAGCTGCCGCGTGAGCTCGCTTGCGTCGCGATGATGAAGGTAGTCCCGCAGCGCCAGTGAAAACAGCTTGCTCCGGCTGACACCCATTTCTTTAGCGGTCCGGTCGGCTTTAGCCATGAGAGCGTCGTCGACGGAAATCGCTGTCTTCATAGTATTCTTGAGGGTTATACTGAGAAGAATACCACAATCGATACCGAACGTCAGGGCTTCTCTACCGGCAACCCCGCCGCATTCCAGCCCCGCCACCCGCCGTCGAGCGAGATCGCGTTCTGGTAGCCCATCTTTTGCAGATTGTCCGCCACGAGCGCCGACCGGAATCCGCCGCCGCAATACAGCACGAGGGTCGCCGATTTGTCCGGAATCTTCGTTTCGATGTCCCGTTCGATGGTGCCCTTGCTCAGGTGAATGGCGCCCTTGGCATGGCCTTCGGCCCACTCGTGGTCTTCGCGGACGTCAACCAGAACGTGACCGTCGCGCATTTTCTGGTACTGTTCGATGTTGACTTGCTTGACGCGCGATTTCGCGTCGTCCACCAGCTTCAGAAACCCTGGACTGTGATGTTTATGGGGCGTGCTCACTCGATCACTCTCCGGATGCGAGCGCCGGCGCCCGCCAGCTTCGATTCGATCTTCTCATACCCCCGATCGATGTGATACACGCGGTCCACAACCGTTTCGCCTCGAGCCGCAAGGGCGGCCAAAACCAGCGAGGCGCTGGCCCGAAGGTCGCTCGCGATCACCTGAGCCCCGGATAGCGGCGTGGGTCCGGCGATGATCGCCTGCCGGCCTTCTAGGCGAATGTTGGCGCCCATGCGCGCGAGCTCCTGAGCGTGCATGAACCGGTTTTCGAAAATCGTCTCGGTGATGAAGGAGATGCCCTCGGCCTGGGTCATCAGAGCCATGAACTGCGCCTGAAGATCCGTGGGGAATCCGGGATGCTCCTCCGTGGTGATGTCTACGTTCTTCAGCTTCCCGGGAACGCGCACGCGAAGCGCATCCGCTGCGGGCTCGGTCACCTCCGCGCCCGCCTGCTGGAGTTTCGCGATCAGAGCGCGCAGGTGTTCGGGAACACATCCGCGCACGACAATATCGCCGCGCGTAATCGCCCCCGCGATCAGAAAGGTTCCCGCTTCGATCCGATCCGCGATGATGGTATGCTCTGCGCCGCGGAGCTTCCGGACCCCCTGAACGCGAATGGTGGAAGTGCCCGCGCCCTCAATACGCGCGCCCATCGCCGTCAGCAGAGCCGCAAGATCGGCCACTTCGGGTTCACGAGCCGCGTTCTCGATCACCGTTTCGCCGCGGGCGAGCACTGCTGCCATCAAGAGGTCCTCGGTACCGGTCACGGTGATGCGGTCGAACTGAACGGTTGTTCCTTGAAGCCCGTTGGGCGCATGCGCTTCGATATAGCCGTGCTCCTGACGGACCTCCGCGCCCAGCCGCTCGAGCCCCGCAACGTGCAGGTTGATGGGCCGCGCCCCGATCGCGCAGCCGCCGGGCAGGGAAACCCGCGCCCGCCCGCATCGGCCGACCAGCGGTCCTAAAACCAGGCTTGAGGCCCGCATCGTTTTTACCAGTTCATACGGAGCCTCGGGATGCTCGATCTCCGCCGCAACGATGCGAACGCACTCTCCCTCGACGATGACATCCGCCCCGATGTGCCCGATCAGTCCCAGCATCGTGCGGATGTCCCGGACCTGGGGAATGCGGCGCAGGGTCACGGGTTCGCCGGTGAGTAGACAGGCGGCTAGAGCCGGCAACGCGGCGTTCTTCGATCCACTGACCGCGACTTCGCCTGTCAGCGGCACGCCGCCTTCGATGACCAGTTTATCCAAGGGATTTCAATGCCTCCCGGATCCGCCCCCGGGCCTCGGCCAGGAGCTTTTCCGCCTCTTGGCGGGGAACGCCCTTCAACTGCATCACGATCGCGGTCCGAACGTCGCGGCCGGCCTGGTCCAGAAGCTCGGAAGCCTGGACGTAGCTGACGCCGGTTGCCTCTTGGATGATCCGGCGTGCCCGGTCTTCCAACTTGCGGTTGGTTGGCTGGACATTCACCATCAGGTTGCCATAGACGTGGCCCAGCCTGGTCATCACGGCCGTGCTGATCATATTCAGAACCATCTTGGTGGCGGTGCCCGCTCGGAGGCGGGTAGACCCGGCCAGGATCTCCGGCCCGGTCAAAGGCTCGATTGGAAATTGGACGGCCCGCGACAGTTCAGAGTCCCGGACGCAACTGATTCCGCAGGTAATTGCGCCCAGAGCACGCGCTTTCGCCACGGCTCCCAAAACGTAAGGAGTTCGCCCGCTGGCAGAGATGCCCACCAGGACGTCCTTGGGTCCGAATCCGGCCGCTTCCAGGTCCCGGGCTCCAGCCTCCGGATCGTCCTCAACTCCTTCCGCGGATTGGACTAAAGCGCGGTACCCGCCAGCCATGATCCCGCGAACCAGGTCCGGAGGAACACCGAAGGTCGGGGGGCATTCGGCGGCGTCCAGGACCCCGAGCCGCCCGCTCGTCCCGGCCCCAAGGTAAATCAAAGATCCGCCCGTTTCCAGCGCCCTGACGATAGCTTCAACTGCGGCGGCTGTCCGGGGGACCTCCTGGGCGACGGCCGCAGCGACCTCCGAGTCCGCAGCATTCATGATCTCGAGTTGCTGAAGAACGGGCAACTCGTCCAAAGCGCGGGATTTCGGGTGGGGCTGCTCCGTGGAGAGTCTTTCCAGCATGGAAAACTGTATTGTACACGCAGGGTCTAAAGACTTAGGCGAATTGGTAACGGGACGAACACGTAAAATCGGTACTTAGTACTGGTACCAAGCCGCGGGCCGTCGTGGCAGGACCCCCTAATCAGTTGAATAAAAATAGGTTTTTACGATCAGGCCGACTCGAACCCGGCCTATGCGACCTAAGAATGTACCTTGACTGTTTTAAGGGAGCCACCCTATACTTACCAAGTGAGCAAGCAGTCAGTTGCCGATTGACGGAGTTTAGAGAGTCGGAGGAGGATACCAAACACTTATGAATAAGAAAGTATTCGTGGTTCTGATTGGGCTGATGGCGATGGGGGCTGCGGCGAACGCGGCAGTCGTGAATTGCACAAGCCCTGCCATTACGAACGTCGTGACATCATTGGGTACAGGCACGGGCAATTCCTGTTTCGTCACAGGCGACCCCAACGTTCTTTTTAGCAATTTCGACGTCAGTCCAAGCACCGCAACGATCGGCATCAATACCGATCCCGGTACGACGCGGTTCTCAAATGGCGAAATCTATCTAGGATTCCATGTCTCTGGGCTTACAGCCGCTACGACCGACATCCTGATGCACTACGAGGTGACCGGCGGCATCTTGGGTATCGACTTGTCGTTCCAGGGGACTCCGCTCGGTGAGGGAGGCAACGTTCGGATTACCGAGATTGCCTGTAAGGTTGCCTTTGTTAACGGAGTCTGTACCGGCGATGCCAGTAACACTCTAGCTAATATCGGAGCTATCTCCACTGGCAATGCTGCGACTGCTTCCGCGAGCTTCGTGTACGGCGGACCCGTGTTCATCGAGAAGGACATCCAGTTCAACAACGCCACGATGAGCGATTTCGTCAACAGCCATGCGGTTCCAGAGCCCATGACGCTTTCGATGATGGGTCTCGGGCTCCTCAGCCTCGGCCTCATGCGCCGTCGTCAGCAGGGGAAGAAGTAACTTCCCAATCTCCGAACTCTCAAAAGCTCAGAGCGGGCCGGAAGCAATTCCGGCCCGTTCTGCTTTTGTGCGAGCGAAGCCCTAAAAGCAAAAGAGCACCCCGAAAGGGGTGCTCTTGGTTTCTGTAAGAGAAGGCGCTTACGCGCTGAACGAACTGCCGCAGCCGCAGGTGGACTTGACGTTCGGGTTGTTGAACTTGAATCCCGACCCTTCCAGCGTCTCGACGTAATCCACTTCCGCGCCATCCAGGTACAGCATGCTGGCCTGGTCGACGAACACCTTCAGCCCGCCGAAATTATAGGTCTTGTCGAGCATGCCGGGGTTATTCTCGAAAGCCATCGAGTAGCTGAATCCTGAGCATCCGCCGCCCACGACGGCGATCCGCAGACCAGCCGGCTTAGGCTCCTGGGAATCAAGAATTTCTTTCACTTTTCCAATCGCGGTTTCGGTTAGCTGGACCATTGCTGCGTATTTCGCTCCTCAGAAGCATTATACTATAGGCGACCAGACTGGTCCAGATTCAACGAACGCCCGGACTTGGCGGCTCCGGCTTCGTCTATCCTTAGGAAAACCCAATGAAACCGGGCCAGGCTGGGGTGCGTCGGATGAGTAGCTATGGCTACCCTGATCGGCGCTCTACAATTCCCGGTTATCGGAACGAAGGCACGAGCCAGGACGCGAGTGGACCATAGGAACAGCGAGGAGGCAACGCTCGTCCGGCGCGTGCAAGCCGGGGATGAACTCGCATTCCGCGAACTCGTAGAGCGATTTCAGGCCAAGGTGTTTTCGATCATCTTCGGCATCCTTCGCAATCACAATGACGCCGAGGATATCGCCCAGCAAGTTTTCAGCAAAGTCTACTTCTCCATCCGGAACTTCGACTTCCGGAGCTCGCTGCTCACCTGGATCTACAAGATCACGGTGAACGAGTGTTACGATTACCTGCGCAAGAAGCGGGTTCGCCGGCTGGTGTACGAGAGCGACTTCAGCCAGGAGGAGTCCCAGCGGATGGAGGCTTCGGATCCGGCGGTAGACCCGTCTCAGCCCGTCGATACGCGGCTGGCGCAACGGGACCTCGCGCTAAAGCTGTTATCCAAAGTTTCCGAAGAGGACCGCAGCCTGATTCTTCTCAAGGAAGTCGAGGGTCATTCCGTCGAGGAACTGGCCCAAATGACGGGCATGAACGAGAATACAATAAAGGTGAAGTTGTTTCGGACCCGCCAGAAGCTGCTCAAGGCTGCGCAGCGTTTGGGCCGCGGTCGCATGACTTCGAAGTAAAGAAGGTTCGAGCGGACGAAGATCCGCGCTTTGAATTTCGGGTAGTGACTGAGGGAAGGAAATGATGCATCGGATTATTCGGGACCATCTGGAAGAGGTTCTGACCGGACTCGGCTCCGCTCCAGAGCATCCCGCGGCGAAGCACTTAATGGATTGTGAGGAATGCCGCGAAGCCGTTGCGGCTCTGGGTGAGCAGGCCGCGATTCTGCGGCAGTGGCGTATCGCTCCTGGCGAACTCGCTGAAATTGAGCCCCGCTCCGGTTTCTATGCGAGAGTCCTCGATCGGATCGAGGCGCAACGCGGTTCGGCCTGGACGCTTTTTTTCGACTCTCTGTTCGCTCGCAGGATTGCGATGGCCTCGCTGGCGCTGGCTTTGTTGTTGGGCGCGTATGTGATTTCGTCCGAGCGGATCTCATCGCCGGAGATCGCCCTGGTTGGCGGATCGGCCCAGTCCACGTTGGTTTCAGGCCAGGTCTCCGATCTCACTGGAGATCTCCCGGTCGGCGACTTAATCGATTACGGCCAGCCCCGAGTTGTGACGGGCACTCCGGACCAGGATGCCGTGCTTGTGAATCTGGTCACCTACCGTGAGCAATAAACCCTCTCTCGGTAACCCGCGGGTCGCATCCACGTTGTTGCTCGTGTTTTTGGCCGGAGCCGCCGTTGGCATGCTCGGGATGCAATACGGGCTTCATGACCGGCTGCACCATGTTGCTGTCTCCGCTTCCGCGCCGCGCGAGTCGAGCCACGATGCCGTCCTTCAAAATTTTAAGACCAAGCTGGATCTTTCGCCGGAACAGGCCGATCAGATTTCTGTGGTCCTTCAGGATTACAGCCATTACTACGAAAGTCTCCAGGATCAGCTCGACGATCTCCGCTCGACTGGCTTGAGCCGGATCCGCCAGATCCTCCAGCCCGGCCAGCGCGAGAAATTCGAAAAAATGCGGGCGGAGCTGGCTCCTCAACTGAGCGCAGAACCCAAAAATTAACTGCCGTATAGTGGGATCTTGAATCTTCTGATCTCAGGTCCCGCGGCATCCGGGAAGTCGCTTGCCGCCCTGGAGTGTTTTCGCGCGCAGCCCGGTTCGATTCTGGTGGTCCCTACTGCCACGATGGCCGAGCACACGCGCCATCGGCTGGCGCGTTCGGGAATTTCCGTTCGTCCACGCGATGTCTGCACGCTGGCCTCTTTGCTGGAGGAATGGTGCGTCCTGGCGGCAGCACCCGGCGCGGTACTGGATGCGATGGTCGAGCAAGCGCTCGACGTGCTGCGGCCGGCGAAATTTGGCGCAGTTTCCGAATTCGCGGGATTCAGGCGCGCGCTGGCGGATTTGTTTGAAGAAGCTCCGGCCGGAGGTCTGCCCGCGGACTTAGGCGTTATGGAAGAAGACGTTCAGAGAAGGCTGGAACTGCGGGGCTTGGGCTTGCGGCATATCCGCCTTCGGAGCGCGGCGGAAACGCTCCGAAACGGTTTTGACCTCGTCCCGCCGGGTCTGGTTCTGGACGGATTCTTCACGCTCTCTTCCGCTGAACTGGATTTCATCCTGGCGCTCGCGCAGCGCACGCACGTCAGCATTACTCTGCCTGAGTGGCCGGGCTCGCAATCCGTTCGAAACATCCTGCTGGAGGCGGGATTCGCCGAACAGCGGCTGTTATCGCCGGTCCGCAAGGCGTGCAGGACCGGATTCTCCGCCGCCACCATCGAACACGAAGTCGAAGAAATCGCGCGGAGGATTCTGCAATCGGCCGAGCGCGGGCGGGCATTTCGGGAGATGGCGGTCGTTTTACGAGCGCGGGAGCCCTATGCGGGTCTGGTGGAGACCACTCTGACGCGCTTCGGCATCCCTGCCAGGCTGTACTTCGATCCGCCTGCAAGCTCGCATCCGGCCCTGCTGTTCCTTGCGGGCGTGATCCGGTCGATGCTGGCAGGCTGGGATCATGAACTGCTATTGCGCTCCGTTCGCATGCCGGTATCCGGATGGGGCGCCACTCCGGCCGGCGACGAAATCGATTTCGCCTGGCGCGAAAAGATTCCCGCGACAGGATTGCCCCTGCCCGCCCGCCTGGAGCATTTTGCGGCGCTGGATAGCTGGCGCCGGGAGCGGCTCGAACCCAAGGACTGGGCGGGCCGCCTGAGAACGCTGAGCACTCTGCTTCCGCGGCCGGAGATGCGCGATCGCCCTGATCGCGACGAGGTGGCGCGTTGGCAGTCCGCTTCAGCGGCGCTGGCTCTGTTCGGGAAAATCCTGGACAATGCAGCGATCGGCCTTCAGGGTTTCGGGCGCTGCCCGCTTGCGACGTTCTGGAAGCAAGTAGAAACCGGACTGGCGCTCGAACCGCTGCGGGTGACGGATGCGCGGCGGAACGTGGTCCACGTGATGGACGCGTATGAAGCGCGCCAGTGGGAGCTTCCCGTTGTGTTTGTCTGCGGGCTGATCGAGCGCCATTTTCCGCAGTATCACCGCGAGGATCCGATCCTGGGCGATGTGGCACGCCGGCGCGCGGGACTGGGCACCATCGCGGACCGGCACATCGAGGAGCGGTTTCTATTTGAACTGGCGACCTCGCGGGCCACCGAGGAGACGATTCTCAGCTATCCGCGATTCAACGAGCAGGGCGAAGATACGCTGCCGTCGTTCTTCCTCGATGGCGAGCTTCCCGCGGTTGCGGGGCCGAGAATCGCGCCGCGCTCAAAGCCGGGCGTGGAAGCGCGCCGCGGGCCTGCAGACCCGATTCAGCTCGCGCCGAAAAAGTTGAGCGCGACCGGAATCGAGAGCTTCCTGCAGTGTCCCTTTCAGTTTTTTGCAGGGAGAACGCTGCGGCTCCGGCAGCGCCCTGTTGCCCCCCGTGATCGCCTGGATGTGCTGCTTCAAGGAACGATTCTGCATCGCGCGCTGGCGGAATGGGCGCACGCGCCGCTGCTGCGAACAGCGATTCTCGACCCGGTGTTCGAGGAGGAATGCGCCGCGCGGCGAGTGCCCGTGGATTATCGCACCGAAGCTGTTCGCCTGGAGCTGTTGCGTCATTTTCGCCGCTTGATCGAGGAGGACCGTGTTCCCGCCGGGCCGATTACGCGCGTCGAGGAAAACTTCAGCTATGCCCTTACTCCCCGATTGAAGATTACCGGGCGAATCGACCGGATCGAACCTGGGCCTGCGGGACGGGCGATCATCATCGATTACAAGTACAGCGCAGGAAATAAGATTCGCGAGCGGGTCGAGGACTCGAGCGAAGGGCACGCTGTCCAGGGCGGGCTGTACCTGGCGGCAGCCCGACGCGCTTTCGGGCTGGAGCCGGTCGCGATGCTCTTTTGCGGTTTGAAGAAAGAGGTGACGTGGGGCGGTTGGCACGTGAGCGTCCCCGGGCTGGAAGAGCTCGGCGCGGCATGCACGGGCGAGGAGCTGAACCGGTTGGTCGAGAGCGCGGAAAGTGCCGCAGCGCGCGTGCACGAGGCGCTCGCTTCCGGAGACATAGCTGCCCGTCCGGCGGATAGGCAGAAGTGCCAGTGGTGCGACTTTCGCGATATCTGCCGCGTTGAATCGGCAGCGCTGGTTCGAATCGGGCATGCGTAATGATTCTGTCTGACGACCAGCGCCGCGCTGTCGAACGCACCGGGCAAAACGTTTGTGTCGTAGCCGGACCCGGTTCGGGGAAGACGCGCGTGCTCACCGAACGCTTCGCCTGGCTGGTGGAACGCTGCAACATCGATCCGGGGCGGATCCTGGCGATTACGTTTACCGAGAAGGCGGCGAACGAGATCAAGCGGCGGCTGGCGCAGCGACTCTCGGCTTCTCCCGAGCGCCGCGCCGCGATCGAGTCTGCCTGGGTGTCGACCATTGACGGATTCTGCGCGAGACTCCTTCAGGAAAACGCGATCGCCGCAGGGCTTGCGCCCGACTTTAAGGTGCTGGACCAGGCCGCGGCTGACCGGATGGCGCGGGAATCGGCCGAAGTTTCGCTCAACGCGATGTATGGCGAGCAGCCGGAGCGGATGCGCGCGTTGCTCGAGGCTCTGGATCTATCCACTCAGGATGACAGCCGCCAGCCGGACCTCGCCGAGAGCCTGCTGCGCGTCTATGAATCGATGCGTCTCTCGGGACGGCGCTCGGGCCCGGCTCGGAATGTTTCATCGGACGCTTTTGCGGCGGTTCGCGAGGTTGCAAGAACCCTGTGTGCCCAGCCTCCCGGCGGCGCGGACGGACCTCGCCTGGGAGATTGGGCGGCGGAGTTTCTTGATCTCTCCGAGGGGCCAGTGGCGCAGCAGCATCTGGACCTGCTCGAACGCTTCGATTTCAATTTGAACCGCGTCGGGAAACATCCCGCTGCCAGCCGGCTGAAAAACGTTCTTTTGCCCGAACTGCGGGCGTACTGGATCGGCGAATACTATGCGGGCCTGCGCGAACTCCTGAATTCGGCGATCGCCAGGATCGAGGCGATTTATCGCGCGAGAAAGCGGCAGGAATCGGCGCTGGACTTCGCCGACCTGGAGGAGTTCACGGTCGCGTTGCTGGAATCCGACGACGGGTTGCGTTCGCGAATGTCGACCAGATTCCAGCACATCCTCATGGACGAGCTGCAGGACACGAATCGCCTGCAATGGCGGCTGATGAACCTGCTTCGCACCCGTTTTTTCGCCGTGGGCGATATCAACCAGTCGATCTACGGTTTTCGATATGCGGATCCCGAAGTGTTTTCCGAATACCGGGAGGAACTGCGTTCGGCGGGAGCAGAGATTGACGAGCTGAGAGAGAATCACCGCAGCCGTCCGGAGATCCTTGAGGCAGTTTCGCGAATGCTCCAGGGCCAGGCGGGAATCGAGGCGCGGACGCTGGAGGCGCGCGCGCCGTTTGCTCCCGCCGGAGTTCCGGTGGTCGAGCGGCTGGCAGGCCGGGGAGAGACCTCGGAAGAGGCAGGCGATGCCGAAGCCGCGCTGGTGGCCTCTCGCATCCGCCAGTTCGTGGACGCAGGCGAGTTTCGCTTCCGGGATATCGCGGTTCTGGTGCGGACCCTGCCATCGACAGGCCCGCTTGAGCGGGCATTCGACCGGCTCGGGATCCCGTTCCTTCTCACTGGGGGCCGGACATTTCTGGAAGCGCGCGAAACCCGGGACTTGTTGAATTTTCTCGCGGCCCTGGTGAATCCGCTGGATGAAATCGCGCTCGTCGGTGTTCTGCGAAGTCCGCTGGCGGGGTTGAGCGATGCGGAAATTTTTCGGATCGGCCGCGAGGGATGGCGCGCGGAGTTCGATGACCGCTTCGGCCGGATCCGTCAGCTTGCCGGATTCGTGCCCCCGGACCGCTTGATCGCCGCGGCGCTGGATCGGTGCGGCTACGGCCGGGGGCTGCCCGAGCGTTCTCGCGCGAACCTCGAGAAGCTGCTCGGATGGCTCCGCCGCGAGTTTCGGGAAAACCCGCGTCCCCTGGGCGAATTGCTGGAAGACCTGGAAGCGCTGCGCTGGACCCAGAGTGTCGCCGAAGCGCCTCCGCCCGAGGCCGGCGACGTGGTCCGCGTGATGACCATCCACGCCGCCAAGGGACTGGAGTTTCCCGTGGTCTTCGTCAGCGCCCTTCACCGCGGGCCCGACCGGAGAAGGCCGGTGATTGCAGTCTCGGGGGATTACGGACTCGGTGTGAAATGGCGGCATCCGCTATCGGGACAAGGCCAGTCCGATCTCGCGCACTTGGCTCTGATCGACCGGATCCAGCAGCAGGAAGAAGCAGAAGAAAACCGCCTGCTGTATGTCGCAATGACGCGCGCGCAGGATCGCCTGATTCTTTCGTACGCCCAACGCAAGAGATCGTCCTCCTGGCAAAAACTGGCGGAACTGGCCATCCCGGAGTCGCCGGCGCCGCCTCAGCCATCGGCCTCGGCAGTCTTAGCCTCGGACGGTGCCGTGGAAATAATCGATGCTCCCAGCGTATCCTGCCAATACGATTCCGCCGTTTCCGCCACGTCTGTCGCAATATTCCAGGCTTGCCCGCGAAAATATTATCTCAGCCGGTACTTGAGGCTGGAGACACAGCCGGAGGGGCAGGGCACGGGAGCGATCGAGCTTGGCCTGGAAGTTCACCGCGGGCTCGCCGGAGAAACGGTGGCCGGCGCGGAAGCGGGGGAACTGATCGCGCGCTTTCGCGAGAGCGCGTTAGGAAAGCGCGCCGAGGCCGCCCAGCGAATCGAGCGCGAGTTCGATTTCATGATCGAAATTGAGGATGTCATCGTCCGCGGCCAGATCGATCTATGGTTTGAGGAGAATGGCGAGCTTGTGTTAGCGGACTACAAGACCGATCGCGAGGAAGCCACTGCCTCCGGCTATGCCTTGCAGTTACAGCTCTACGCGCTCGCGCTGGAGCGTTACGCCGGCCGGCGGCCGGATCGCGCGCTTCTCTGTTATCTGCGTTCGGATCGCGCAATCGAAATCAGCCTGAGAGACGAGGAACTTGCAGCCGCGCGGGATGCAGTCCGGCAGTTACGTGATGCGCAGGACCGGCTCGAGTTTCCTTTGAAGATTGGAGAGCAGTGCGGGAAGTGTCCGTTCTGGAGGGGAATTTGTCCGGCGGGAAAGGAGGAGGGTGGGATTCAGGCTTGAGGTTGTTTCTTGGCTGCCATTTTCTTTTCCAGGGCCTGCCATAGTCGCGTTTTTACGTCGTCCGGCAGGGTCTGCGGCTCTACGCCCTTGTATACCTGCAACGTCTTTTTCGTCGTGTCTACGATGACGAAGCAGTTGGGGCATGCATTCACATGCTCCTGCCAGTGCTTCTTCGTCTCCGGATCTACCGTCTCATCCAGATAATCGTTCAATTCCTGAAGGAACTGTTTACAGGTAACCAAGCAAGTCTTCCCCTTTCCGTTTGAACTGGCGGGTAAGCTTTTCCCGCAATGCCAGGCGGGCTCTGAGGAGCCTGCTCTTGACGGCTGGAACGGAAATTCCGAGGGCCTCGGCGGTCTCCTCGGTACTCAGTTCTTCGATGTCGCGCAGGACAAAAACGGTGCGAAAATCCGGCTTCAGGCTCTCGACCGCCTCGTCCAGGATCTGGCGCCATTCTTCTTTAGAATATCGCTGTTCGGGGTTGTCTTCCCACACGGCGATCTCCCGGTTTACGGTCTCCTCACCCAAGTCCATGGGCTCGTCCAGGGGGACGCTGCGGTCGGTTTTGCGCTTCCGGAGCCGCATCAGGGCCTCGTTCACCGCGATGCGCACGATCCAGGTGTAGAATTTCGAATCGCCCTTGAAGTTATCCAGGTGCGAATAGGCCTTGAGGAAGGCGTCCTGGAGCACATCTTCGGCGTCTTCGTCGTTCCGGGTGATGTTCTTGGCAAGCCTGTAAATCTTTCGTTCGTAACGATTTACAAGCTCTCCGAAGGCGTTCTGATCGCCGGCCTTGGCCTGGGCGACCAGTGCGGATTCATCGAAGCCCGCAAGTGTGCCTGTGGTGGAAGTCACGGGGGGACGAAACCTCCTCTCTACTATAACAGGCATCCGCAGAGGCGACTTTATTCCCGAATCGCGGCCGGAATCTCGCTCTGCTAACCTGAAAAATACCCATGGAAAACCTACAGGTCACCCTTCCGGACGGCAGTGTTCAGAGCGTCCCGGCAGGAACCAAGCCGATGGACGTCGCCAGGTCGATTAGCCCCAGGCTGGCCGATGACGCCATCGTGGCCCGCGTCGATGGGAACTTGTGGGACCTGAACCGGCCCTTGGAGGGCAACGCCAGGCTCGAGATTCTGACGACCAAGAGCCCCGAGTCGCTCGAAGTCTACCGGCATTCGACCGCACATCTGCTGGCAGCGGCCGTGCTCGAACTTTTTCCGGAAACCAAGCTCGGCATCGGGCCGCCCATCGAGACCGGATTCTATTACGATTTCCAGCGCGACACTGCTTTCTCTCCCGAAGATCTCGAGAAGATCGAGAAGCGTATGTGGGAGATCCAGGCCCGCGATCTGCCTTACGAGCGCAAGTACACGGGCAAGGAAGAAGGGCTGAAGCTATACGCCGATCAGCCCATGAAGGTGGAGCTGATAACGGAGCGCGCGGGCGACGTCTTTTCGGAATACACGCTGGGGCCCCATTTCATCGATTTCTGCCGCGGCCCGCATGTGCCCTCTACCAAGAAGATCAGGGCGTTCAAGCTGCTTTCGATCGCCGGAGCTTACTGGAAAGGCGACGAACACAACCAGCAGCTCCAGCGCATCTACGGCACGGCATTCTTCAGCAAAAAAGAGCTCGACGAGTATCTGGCGAAGCTGGAGGAGGCCAAGAAACGGGACCACCGCAAGCTCGGCCAAGAGCTCGATTTGTTCAGCATCCAGGATCTGGCCGGCCCGGGGCTGATTTTTTATCACCCCAAGGGCGGGATCGTGCGCAAGCTGATCGAAGACTGGATGCGCGATCAGTACCTGAAGCGCGGCTATTCGCTGGTCTACACGCCGCATGTGATGCGCGCGCAGTTGTGGGAGACGTCCGGCCACCTGAGTCACTACAAGGACAATATGTTCGCCGGCATGGAGCTCGACGACGCGGAATATCGCCTGAAGCCCATGAACTGCCCCGGCCATATCCTGATCTACCGCGACAAGCTGCGCAGCTATCGCGAGCTGCCGGTTCGTCTGGGCGAGCTCGGCACGGTGTATCGGTATGAACGCAGCGGAACCATGCACGGGCTGCTGCGCGTCCGCGGCTTCACGCAGGACGACGCGCACATCTTCTGCACGCCGGACCAGATCGAAGACGAGGTCGTGAATTGCCTGGAATTCGCGCTGGACGTGCTGAAGACCTTCGGGTTCGAGCAGTACGACGCCGAAATTTCCACCTGGGACGGCGGCAAGAGCGGCAAGTACGACGGGATGGAGGACCAGTGGGCGCTGGCCGAAGGCTCGCTGAAGAAAGCTGTCGACCGGCTGAACATGAAAGCGCCCGTGATCCCCGATGAAGCCGCGTTCTACGGACCCAAGATTGATGTGAAGCTGCTCGACGCACTCGGCCGCAAATGGCAGCTTTCGACCGTTCAGTTCGATTTCACTCTGCCGCGACGGTTTGGGCTCGAATACGTCGCCGAGGACGGCAAGAAGCACCAGCCACTCATGGTGCATCGCGCGCTCTACGGCAGCGTCGAGCGCTTCTTCGGCACGCTGATCGAGCACTACGCCGGGGCCTTCCCGGTGTGGCTCGCACCGGTGCAGGTGGTTGTCATGCCGATCACCGATCGGCAACTCGAATACGCGCAGAAGGTTCACGCGAAGCTCGAAGCCGCGGGGCTGCGGGTGCATCTGGACGATCGCAAGGAAAAGGTCAACCTCAAGATCCGCGAGGCGCAATTGCAGAAGGTGCCGTACATGCTCGTGGTTGGCGACCGCGAGGCAGAATCGGGCGCCGTGGCCGTGCGGCATCGCAAACACGGCGATCAGGGAGCGAAGCCCGTGGATCAGTTCATCGGCGAAGTTCGCAATCTTATCGATCAGAGGTCCGCGGCCGAGTAGTCTATGAACGCCGCGGGTTTCCTCGCCTTCGGAATTACCGCCGGGCTCTTACTTACACACAAAATCAAGCTTTGATGGCGGATAGGGACTTGCTGGAACTGGTGTGCAAAGAGAACGAACGCGACTCGAAACACTTCGTCGGCCATTGATGGCGCACTGGCCGCGCGGGTTTGCCAGACTGGCAGTATGAGCGGACGCATCGAAGGCAATCAGGTAATCTCCTACAACCCAGCGACCGGGGATGAGCTGGGCCGAGTCCCTTTGGCGTCAGCCGAAGATTGCGACGCGGCGATTGCGCGTGCCCATGCCGTCTTCGAGCGCTGGCGCATGCTGCCGGCGCCGCAGCGCGGCCAGATCGTCCGCGAGATCGGCGACGAGCTGCGCAAGGCCAAGGCCGACCTGGGCAAGATGGTCACGCTCGAAGCCGGCAAGATCGTGGCCGAGGGGCAGGGCGAAGTGCAGGAGATGATCGACATCGCCGATTTCGCCTGCGGGCTGTCGCGCCAGCTCTACGGACTCTCGATGCACAGCGAGCGGCCCGGCCACCGCATGTACGAGCAGTGGCATCCGCTGGGTCCGGTCGGCGTCATTAGCGCTTTCAATTTTCCCGTAGCGGTGTGGAGCTGGAACGCGCTCATCGCGATGGTATGCGGCGATGCCGTTGTCTGGAAACCTTCGCTCAAGACTCCGCTGTGCGCCCTTGCCGTGCAGGAAATCTGTGATCGCGTGCTGGACCGCCACGGATGGAAGGGCGTGCTCAATCTGGTCATCGGGAAAGACGAAGTGGTGGGCGAGCGGCTGATCGGCGACCCTCGTGTTCCGCTGATCAGCGCCACGGGATCGACGCGCATGGGCCGTCATGTGGCCCAGGTAGTCGCGGCCCGGCTGGGCCGCAGCCTGCTCGAACTCGGCGGCAACAACGGAGTGATTGTGACTGAGGATGCGGATCCCGATCTGGTGGTTCGCGCGGTGCTGTTCGGAGCCGTGGGCACTGCGGGCCAGCGCTGCACATCCATACGAAGATTGTTTGTGCGCAAGAGTATCGCGCCGCAAATCATGGAGAAATTGATTGCTGCGTACCGGCAGGTCCGCATCGGCGATCCGTCGGATCCGGGCACGCTGATGGGACCCCTGATCGATGAGAACGCTGTCGAGAACATGCTGCGCGGCCTTGAGACCATCCAGGAACAGAGCGGAAAGATCCTGACCGGCGGAAAACGCTTGCAAGGGTGCTACGTCGAGCCTACGATCGTCCAAGCCCCGCCCGGGATGCCAAT
The DNA here is from genome assembly GCA_037916615.1 of Bryobacterales bacterium. GTDB lineage: Bacteria > Acidobacteriota > Terriglobia > Bryobacterales > Bryobacteraceae > Palsa-187. Next base: position 3,981 of record JBAIXM010000035.1, on the reverse strand, counting down.
GCTCAAAGAAGAACTCTTCGCTCCCGTGCTCTATGTGATCGAGTTCGACGCTTTGCATCAGGCGATCGCCTGGCACAACGACGTTCCGCAAGGACTCTCTTCGGCGATTTTCACACGGAATCTGGTCTCGGCCGAAACGTTCCTGAGCGCGCGCGGCAGCGATTGCGGCATCGCCAACGTGAACCTCGGCACCAGCGGCGCGGAAATCGGCGGAGCCTTCGGCGGCGAGAAAGATACCGGCGGCGGACGCGAGTCGGGCAGCGATGCCTGGAAAGCCTACATGCGGCGGCAGACGGTCACCGTGAACTGGTCGGGCGAACTGCCGCTGGCGCAGGGGATCAAGTTCGAGTTGTAAACGCTACTGCTTCAGCAGGCCCTCAATGAGGATACGGGTGTTCTTCTCTTCGGCCTTGAAGAAATTGTCGTCCCCGTTGTACTGAAAGCGCACTGTGCCCTTCTTGTCGACGAACAGATACATCGGCACGAACGGGTGATCGTCGCGCTTGAAGTCGCACAACTGCATGGTCGTGTTCTGATCCAGGTAGCCGAGCGGAAATGTGATATTTCGAACGCGCGTGAGCGGGCCGACCATTTTTTCAGCCTTGTCATCCGCCGCCACGGCGATCACCTGGAACCCGCGAGGACCGTACTCCGCCTGTAGTCTCCCAAGCAGATCCAGAGAGGCGATGCAGTGGTCGCAGGTGCTCGAAATCAGAGCGATGACCATCACTTTCCCTTTGTACTGGCTTAGACGGATTGTTTTGCCGGTAGGAAGCGGGACGGAAATATCGGCGAGCGGGCGCGGCGTGGATGCCCCGTACGCGACAGCCACCAGGCAAGCGCACACCAGGACCAGTCGAAAGATTCGCACGATATTCATACTGTGAACACAATTATCCCATTGCCAAACGCTCGTGTCATTGACTCGCCTGGAGGATCGGGTTAGATTGTTGGTTAGCGCACCAGGGCGCATCCTGTCCGCGGAAAGGGCCGTGCCCACCTTGAAAGCAGTTTCCGAAGGTTACGAACCTTCTTTCAGCCTGAATTGAGCGGACTCCAGGCCGGGTCGATGACCCAGTAACGAAAGGAAGGTCGTAATGGACGCGAAAGAACTCCCTGCCCATCCCAGCCTGGATCAGTACAAGAAACAGGCGAAGGATCTCTTGAAATCGTGCAAAGCCGGAGATGCCGGGGCGATCCGGCGAGTGGAACGCTGCAAGCTGAAGCCGGAGGAACTAGCTCTGGCCGGCGCGCAGTTTGTGATCGCGCGCGAGCATGCGTTTGAAAGCTGGCCGAAGTTCAAAAAACACATCGAGGCGATCGTTCGCCAGAATTCGCCCGTCTCGAATTTCGAGGCCGCGGCGGATGCCGTGGTCACGGGTGACGCGGCAAAACTCACGCAATTGCTGCGCGAGGACCCGAGCCTGATTCGGGCACGTTCGACCCGCGCGCATCAATCGACGCTGCTTCACTATGTCGGAGCCAATGGCGTCGAGGATTTTCGCCAGAAGACGCCCAAGAACGCCGTGGAAATCGCCAGGATGCTCTTGAATACCGGCGCTCAGGTAGACGCGGACAATGGGGACTACGGCGGCCGCGGTACAGCGCTGGGATTAGTCGCCACCAGCGTCCATCCCGCACGCGCAGGAGTGCAGATCGCGCTGCTCGAGACGTTGCTTGAGGCGGGCGCCTCGCCCGATGGCCTGCCGGGCGGATGGAATCCGTTGATCGCCGCTCTTCACAACGGTCGTGGAATCGCGGCGCAGTTTCTGGCTTCGCGTGGCGCGAAACTTGACCTGGAGGGCGCAGCGGGCGTAGGGCGTCTCGATGTCGTCCAGAGCTTCTTTGACGCGAACGGAAACTTGAAGCCGGACGCCACGAAAACACAAATGGAGGACGGCTTCCTCTGGACCTGCGAATATGGCCACACTGGTGTCATCGAATTCCTGATCGAACGGGGGTTGGGCGCCGCCACGAAACGCGGCTGCACCGGCCTGCACTGGGCCGCGTTAAACGCTCACGCCCATATCGTGAAGCTGCTCTTGGAACGGGACGCGCCCTTGGACGTCCGGGATGATAATTTCGGCGGGACACCGCTGGGCTGGGCGCTCCACGGCTGGGGAGATCCGCCTCCGGAATCCGAGCGGGACCGATATCAGGAGACCGTGGCCCTTCTGGTTGCAGCCGGCGCAAGCGTCGAGCCGGAATGGCTCACCCACGAAAAAGTTCGCGCGGACCCTTCCATGGCCGCGGCGCTTCGCGGTGGAAAGACTACCTGATCTGGTTCTCGACTTCTTCGAGCCAGTCGGGACGCTTTAAGACATCCCGGGGGCGGCTGCCGTCGGGCGAGCCGATGATCCCGTCGCGCTGCATCATATCGAGAATTCGAGCGGCGCGGCCGTAGCCCAGCCGCAGCCTCCGTTGCAGCGTCGAAGTGGACGCTTTGCCCATTTCGCAAACCACGCGGACGGCTTCCTGGTACAGCGGATCTTCGGGTCCGTCAATTTCATCCGGTTCCGTCTCTTCCTCATCGGAAGGCGGCGCGATCAGGAACGTCTGGTCGTATTCGGGCTGGGCCTGCGCCTTCCAGAACTCGACCACGCGGTTGGTTTCGGCTTCGCTGACAAAGGACCCGTGCACGCGGATCAGCCGCGAGGAGCCCGGCGGCAGATACAGCATGTCGCCTTTGCCGAGCAGATGTTCGGCGCCCATGACATCCAGCACGGTCCGCGAGTCGACGCGCGTGGCCACGCGGAAGCTGATGCGCGAGGGGAAATTCGCCTTGATCAAACCGGTGATCACGTCGACGCTCGGCCGCTGCGTCGCCAGCACCAGGTGCATGCCGACTGCGCGCGCCATCTGCGCCAGCCGTGTGACGCTTTCTTCGACATTGGCGCGCTCCACCATCATCAGATCCGCCAGCTCGTCAATCACGATCAGGACGTAGGGAAGCTGTTCGAGCTCCTCCTGCTCCAGTTCCTGCTCGAACAGGTTGCGCGGCTCGGATTCCAGTTGGCGGATCTTGCGGTTGTACTGCTCGATGTTGCGCACACCTTGCGCGGCCAGTAATTTCAGACGGCGCTCCATTTCGAGCACCGCATTCCGCAGCGCAATGGTCGCCTTCCGTGCGTCGGTAATCACGGGCGTGAGCAGATGCGGAATTCCTTCGTACGGCCCGAACTCCAGGCGCTTGGGATCCACCATGATCATGCGAACCTGGTGCGGCGTGGCCTTGTACAGGATCGACATGATCAGCGAATTGAGCATCACGCTCTTGCCCGATCCCGTCGAGCCGGCGATTAGCAGGTGCGGCATGGATTCGAGCGCAGCCACTTTAATGCGGCCATTGATATCTTTGCCAAGCGCGACCGTCAGCATCGAGGAAGAATTCAGAAACTCTTCCGATTCGAGAATCTGGCGCAGGCTGATGGTTTCCCGCTTGGTGTTGGGGACCTCGATGCCTACGGTCGGCTTGCCGGGAATGCGCTCGATCAGAATCGATTCTGCCTGCAGTCCCAGGCAGAGATCCTCGGTCAGCGTGGTGATGCGCGAATATTTCACTCCCGCTTCAGGCTTGAATTCGAAAGTGGTGACGACCGGTCCAGGATTGATCTGGACCACCGAGCCGTGAACGTTGAATTCCTCGAACTTGGACTTGATCTGAGCGGCGGTGTCTTTCAGCTCCTGGGTATCCCAGGCGGCGCGTCCGACGGGTTCCTGAAGAAGCTCGGTGGAAGGCAGCCGGAACACGAAACGGGGTTTGGCAGGCGCAGCCGCCCGCGAAGACGTGGAAGGCGCAGGCTCCGGAGCGGGAGGCTCGCTTGACGATGTCTCGACAAAGGTTGAGCCACGGGGCACTGGCTCGGGTGTCGGCTCGAGACTCCGGATCGGGATGTCTTCCAGCGCCGGCGGAGGCTCGGGCGCGGAGCGGGGAAGGGGTTTGGCGGCCGCCGCTGCTGCTGCTGCCGCCGCGGGTTTGAG
>JBAIXM010000034.1:0-43092 GCA_037916615.1 Bryobacterales bacterium | reverse complement strand
GGAATGGGAGACTTCTTCTCCTCCCATTACTCACAACTTTGAAGAGCAGCCTGTGCTCGAGCATGAGCCATACGATTACCGGCCCAAGGCGGTGGCCCACTAAATGAGTACCACGACAACCGATATTCACTCGCACGGCGGGCACGGGGAAGAGCATGAGCACAACCCCTACCATCAACATCATTTCGCCACGATGGAGCAGCAGTTTGATACCAGCAAGCTTGGTATGTGGCTGTTCATCGTTACCGAAATTTTGCTGTTCGGAGGCCTGTTCGTCGGCTTCGGGTTAATGCAGCATCGCTACCCGAACGAGTTCATCGAGGCACACGAGCACCTGAAGCAACTGATCGGAGGGCACCTGTTCCCGCTCTACGGCAGCATCAACACAATTGTCCTACTGATTTCCAGTTGGACCATGGTGATGGGCGTCAATGCCGCCCAAACCAGCCAGAAGGACAAGCTGGTGCGCTACCTGCTCGCGACCATCCTGCTGGCCTGCGTGTTCCTGGTGATCAAGTACATCGAGTACTCGCATAAGTTCGCCGATCATCTGCTACCTGGAATCTTCTACGGGCATCAGGCAGAGGATCTGATCAAGGGAACGCACGGCTACGCGACCTTTTTCTCGTTCTACTTCATGATGACCGGCCTGCACGGAATCCACGTGGTCGTGGGGATCGTCCTGCTGAGCTGGCTGATGATGCGCGCCAAGCGCGGCGACTTCAACAAGGAATACTACACGCCGGTCGACCTGGTGGGGCTGTACTGGCACGTGGTCGACATGATCTGGATTTATCTGTTCCCGCTGTACTACTTGATTTCATGAGCTCCCATAACGAAACCCATTCTCATCACGGCGGCCCGAGGATCTACACCGCGAATCTGTTCGCGCTGCTGTTTCTGACCATCGTTACGGTGGCCGCGGCCTCGTTCAACTTCGGTTCCGCCAACGTCGTGATCGCCCTGGCCATCGCCACGCTTAAGGCCACACTGGTCGCGCTGTTCTTTATGCACTTGGTCTGGGACAAGCCTGTGAACTCGATCATCGCGATCGCCGGATTCCTGTTCCTGGGCATCTTCCTGATGTTCGATTTCCTGGACGTCGGCACGCGCGTGAATCTCCAGCCCCGTAATATGCCCGCCATGGAGAACGCCACGCCGGTTCCGGATTCGATGAATCCGTTGAAGACTCCGGCTCCGAAGCCGCTCGAGCCTGCGCCCGCGAAGGAAGCACCCAAGGAATAGGATTTACTTTGTGACGGGCGGCGAGACCGCCTGTCCTACCTCGTACAGCGCGCTGAACAGCAGATCGAGATCTTCGTCTGTTCCGGTCGAAACCCGCACGCAATGCGCCAAGCCCCACGATTCCATGGGCCGGACGATCACGCCCCGACGCAGCAATTGATCGACCAGATCGCGAGCCGCTTCGCGAGTCTCGAGCGGGACCAGCACGAAATTCGCCTCTGAAGGAACAGGCCGGAACCCGAGCTCGCTGAGAGTCTGCGTCATCCGCCGCATGGCATGCGCGTTCAGCTCGAGCGAACGGTGCAGCCATTCTTTGTCTTCGAGCGCAGCGATGGCGCCGGCTTGCGCGGGCGTGCTCGGCTCGAACGGCAGCTTGACCTTCAGCAGCTCTGCGATCAGGTCCTCGTGGGCGAAGCCGTACCCGATGCGCAGCCCGGCTAAACCGTACACTTTTGAAAACGTGCGGAGAGTGATGACATTGTCGTACCGGTAGTGCATCGAATCCGGGTATCGCGGATTGTCCCGCGCGTATTCGAAGTAGGCCTCGTCCAGGATGATCAGCACTCGCTCGGGGACGTGCTGGTAAAATTGCTGAAATTCCTGTCGCGTGAAGATGGTTCCGGTGGGGTTGTTCGGATTCGCCAGGTAGACGATCTTCGTCTTTTCGGTAATGGCCCCTGCCAGCTTCTTCAGGTCGTAGTGCCAGTGGTCGTAGGGGACCGTTCGGTACGCCACGCCCCGCGAATGCGCCAGCACCTGAAATCCCCCGAACGCAGCCTCGGTGGTGAGCACCTCATCCTGGTCGCCCAAAAACGCCCGGATGATATCCGACATGATGCTGTCGGACCCGCTTCCGGCGATCACGTTGGCCACCTTGGTGCCGTATTCCTCGGCCAGTGTTTCGCGCAGATCGAGCCCGCTGTTGGGGTAATGGTGCAGGTCGGTTAAGGAGCGGCGAATCGCATCGAGAGCCAAAGGCGACGGTCCCAGCGGATTTTCGTTCGACGCCAGCCCGGCGACCCGCTTCAGCCCGTAGGTCCGTTGGACTTCTTGGATGTTCCGGCCCGGCCGGTAGGGCCGCAAAGCGGCGATGTAGGGGGGAACCAGTGCCATCCACTTTCAATATACGCCAGGGGCGTAATATTAAAGCTGCGCAGTCGAGGTTCCGATCACGACCGCGGCGTGAACAAGTTCTACATCCTGTTCGTGTGCTTCCTGATGGCTGCGATCACGGGCGTGGCTGTTTTTCTTTATTTGAACGTGCCTGCAAAGGACCCCAACCGCGACTTTCTTATCCTGTATGGCGGAGTACTGTACATTGCAGGCATGTTGTGGGGGTGCACTCAATTGACTCGCGCCATGCGGCGCATCAGTGGACCCCCGGGCTCAGAAGCATCTGGAAGCGGGTGGATCGATCGAAGAAGCCTGCGCGCTCGCCGACCCGAAATACAGTTCCATGAACGGCATGATGCAGAAGATTTTTCAGACGGCGATCCGGGCCGCGATCGACGAGCGGCGGAAAGCGCAGTATCAGCCGCCTCCCGCGTGAGGTGCGCGATGATAGCAAAGTGGAGCCTTTGCATCCCATCGAATTGCGCGTCCTTGGATCGCTGCTCGAAAAAGATCTCACCACGCCCGAATACTATCCGCTCACGCTGAACGCCCTTCAGAACGCGTGCAACCAGAAATCCAGCCGCGAGCCGGTGGTGAACTACGACGAAACCACCGTCGCCCAGGGCCTGGAGCTCTTGCGGCAGAAGCAGCTTGTCTTGAAGGTCAGCGGGGCGGGGCATCGCGTCGAAAAATATGCGCACCGCCTGGGCGAAACGCTGAACCTCGGCCGCCGCGAGCTGGCCCTGCTCTGCGTACTGATGCTGCGCGGGCCGCAAACGGTCGGCGAACTCCGCGGCCGGACCGAGCGGATGCATCCCTTCGCGGATATGGAAGAGGTCGAGCGCGTGCTCGAATCGCTGGCTGCCCGCCAGCCCGATCCGCTGGCCGCTCCCGCGGCGCGCGGGCGCTGGCGGCACTTGTGGAGCGGCGCGGATGACATCCCGGAACCCGATGCGGAACCCGTCTCCAGCGCGGCCGGAAAAAGTCTTGAGCACCGCGTCGCCGAGCTGGAACGTGAAGTGGCCGAACTCAAACAGCAGATCGAGAGTTTCCGCCGCCAGTTTGAGTAAGATCAAATTTACATGAACGATCGCCCTCAAGTGCGGGTCCGCCGCGTCGACGAGTGTGAAACGCTGGATGAGCTGATCACGCACTGTTTCCCCGCGTTCGGCGGCGCATTCCTCCGCCGCATCTACACCATTCTTGACCGAGCCGTCGGCATGGGCTGCCCGCTCACGCTCGCCATTTCCGGCCCGGTCACCGTGAGCGGGCAGCATCAGGCCTGGCTGATCCCTCTGCTCGAGACCGGGTGGATCGCCTATCTCTCAACCACCGACGCCGCGTGCTATCACGACGGCCATAGGAGTCTCGATGCGCATCGCCACGGGCCGGTGTTTGAAGTTCCCATCTGGGGCGACGACGGCGCGCTGCGAGACGAGCACACCATTCGCGTCACCGACATGGCGTTCAGCGAGGACGTGCTGTTCGATCAGGACAAGTTTTTGTCGGCGGTTCTGCTGCGCCCGGAATTCCAGCGTAGGATGACCGGCACCGAGCTTCGCTACCGGCTGGGCGCGTTCTACGCCGAGCAGGAGCGCCTCAATCGCGTTCCGCCGGGCTTGCTTTCCACCTGCCATCGTTTGGCAATCCCTGTTTTCGTTGGCGCTGCGGCCGACGGCAGCATTTTCCTGAATTCGATGAAGCTCTGGGCGATGCATCAGGCGGGCCTGGTCGATTCCTACAAGTTCGAAATCGATCTACACGCCGAAGTGTATGAAGCGTGCGCGTACCATCGATGGGGCCTGTTCGACAATTCGCCGAATGCGCTGGCGACGATGATCCTCGGCGGCGGCGTTCCTAAAAATTACAATTTACAGCCGGAGCCGGCCTTAGGCCAGGTGCTCGGGCTGCCGAACGTGCGCGGCTACAACTTCGATGTCCAGATCGTGACCGCTCCTGTGACGGATGGATCGCTTTCCTCCTGTCCGCCGGCCGAGGCGGTCACCTGGGGCAAGGTCGATAAAGACACGTATCAGGCCGGAACGGAGAGCATGCAGGCCGATTATTCCACTCTCATGCCGTTCCTGGTCAAAGCGCTGCTCGACAACCGGAATCGGTACCAGCGCCTCGCGGCTGAGGTCGGCGAAACCGCGCTTTTCGAGAACGAGCCGAAAGCCCGCGGCTACTTGCGCCCCCGGGAAGGCTACCGGTTGTATGAAAACCGCGACCAACTGGTTGGACGCCTCACGGCCGACGTGAAGACCAACCGTGAATGGCTGCTGCAATCGCTCGAATACGCCCTGGCCCGCCGATGAGCGCTTGCATTTGTTATCGATAATCGATATTATCGATTATCGATAAGGAGGCGGGTCATGAAAGTCCTCGGCCGGCGATCGATTGCATCTTTCGTGAAGCGCGTACTGGACAGTTTGTGGTGGCTGATTTCGGCAGCAATCGCGCTCTTGACGGTGTTGCTGTTATGCAGTTTCCTGCTGGATTTTCGCGGCAATAACCTCACCTTGAGCCTGCCTGTTGCGCTCCAGTTCGATACCGCTGTTCACGGCGTCAACTCGTCTTTGCAGACCGACGCGCAGATCGAAAAAGTTCGGGGCAACCTCAAGTTTCCCGTTCGAAGAAACGCGTTCGTGTCGGTCAGCGTGTCCCTAATTCTTTTGATGACCGCATTTCTGCTCTGGGTGGTCGGTCAACTCCGCCATGTCTTTCGATCCCTTAGCGCGGGTGTACCCTTTGCCGCCGACAACGCGCGGAGGATTCGCTGGGTGGGAATCGCGATAATCGTCGGCGAAGTGGCGCGAAGCGTTATTGTGTTTTCCTGGAGCGCATACCTCAGCCAGCACTTCACCGCGAACGGCCTGAACTTCGTCGCCATCGCCGATTTCAACATCAGTGTGGTGCTGAGCGGCCTGGTGATCCTGGTCATCTCCGAGGTCTTTCGCGAAGGAACACGGCTCCAGGAAGAGCAATCGCTCACCATCTGATGGCCATTCGTATCAAGCTGGATCGGGTGCTGTTGAAGCGAGAGATCACGCTGACGGAGCTCGCCGCAAGAATGGGAATCACGCTGGCGAATTTATCCGTCCTCAAGACGAACAAGGCGAAAGCGATCCGCTTATCCACCTTGGAAGGGCTCTGCCGCGAGCTGGATTGTCAGCCGGGCGACCTGCTGGAGTGGTATGCCTGCGAAGCCGATGCGGAAACGCCGGCGGAGCTCGAGGAGGTTACGCCGCCGAAGCGATAATGAGCGCCGCCAGGTTCCAGGCCACGATCAGCGCGAAGGCGATGTTGATCCGGGCGAGAACCCGCCCCCGCCCGAGCTTCCAGCAGTAAAGTCCCAGGCCGACGGCGATAACCTTCACCAGCACCAGGCCGATCAAAGGGTTGGCTGTCAGGTGCATCATCATTCTTACCAAGGGGTTGCCCTCGCGAACGCCATGCAGAAGGAATGCCAGCGTCGAGAGCAGATCCAATACTTGCAGGTAAGAATACTGAAGCAGCAGTTGATTCACGGCATCCGCCCTTAACTGACTCTAAGATAAACCTCTGAGATCGGTAAATAGAACGTCCTAGCCAGTACCGAGGTCCCAGGGCGGTCGATAGTACCGGAACCCTCCTTAGATCTAACGCTTAGGGGGAATCCAGACGATTCAATCTTCGTGGCTGACTCTTACCTGGGGGTGCGTCTGGACATTCTCAGGCGTGCGCAAAATCCGGATGGCGGCTGGAGCTACTACGCCGGGAAGCAATCCTGGCTGGAGCCCACGTTTTACGGCGCTTTGGTCCTGCATGGCGATCCTGCGGCGGACCGGGCCTGGGCCTTGCTCAAATCCTGGCAAGCGTCGGATGGAAGCTGGCCTCCGACGGCGGGAGCCGCGATTTCCGGGTGGGGCGCCGCGCTGTGCCTGACGCTGGCTCAGATTCGCGGCGATCTGGGCGAGCCGTATCGAAAGGGCGTCGACTATCTGCTGCGGACGGCCGGCACAGAATCCGAGTTGTGGCGGCGCGCGCTGGCCCGGCTGGGCTTTTACGATCCTGGACGCAACCTGAGTTTGCATGGGTGGCCCTGGAAGGAAGGGACATCGTCGTGGGTGGAGCCCACGGCGCTCGCGCTGATCGCGCTCAAGAAAGCCGCCGCCCACCTTCCCGACGCTCAGAAGCTACGCGAGCGTGTTCGTTCTGGCGAGGCTCTGCTGCTGGACGTGCGCTGTAAGGATGGCGGCTGGAATTACGGAAGCCCCTGGACGCTGGGCGAAGACCAGCGCTCGTATCCCGAAACCACGGCTCTGGCCCTGCTCGGACTTCAGGGCCGCGCCGAGGCGGCCAGCTCGATCGATCTTGCGAAAGGCTGGCTGCAGGACACGCCATCGTCGCTGGCCCGCGCCTGGATCACGGTTGCGCTGCGGCTGCATGGCGTCGCCATTCCGAAAGATCTGCGGCCGGTCAATGGCCTCGGCTCGCCGGATTTGATGGTGCTGGCGCTTGAGGCGCTGGGCGCTCCGGAAGGCAACTTCGGACTGCTACAGACAGGAGCGATCGCATGAAGCTTCGCCGCCGGGATTTCATTCCTTTGGTGGGTGTAGGAGCCGTGGCCGGCTACGCCGGGTGGGAGGGCATACGCCAGCGGCGTTTCGCTCCTCCGAATCCGTCGCCGGTCGTGGTGGTGAAAGCGTCCTCTTATTCCGACGATCTGGCCCAGCGAATTCTTCGCGGCGTCCGCGAATGCGGGCTGGACGTGCGCGGCCAAAGAGTGCTGCTGAAGCCGAATCTGGTGGAGTTCGATCCGGCAACCTGCATCAATACCGATTTGTCCGTAGTGGCCGCGGCGTATGAAGTATTCAAATCGCTGGGAGCCGCCGAGGTCTTGATCGGCGAAGGCCCCGGCCACCGGCGCGACACGTACTCGCTGGTAGAAATGGCCCGCTATCGCGACATTTCCGGTTTCGATGATCTCTTCGTGGATCTGAACCGCGACGACGTGAGCCCCGTGCAGGGCTTTGCCGACCGCGACGAGCTTTATTTCCCAAACACCGCGCTCCGCGCCGATCTGGTCGTCTCGCTCGCCAAGATGAAGACGCACCACTGGGCGGGCGCGACGCTTTCGATGAAAAACTTCTTCGGCCTGGTCCCGGGATCGGTCTACGGCTGGCCGAAAAACGAGTTGCATCACATCGGCATCCCGCAGTCGATTGTCGAGCTGACGCGCATCTTCCGCCGCAGCTTCGCGATCGTGGATGGCATCGTCGGCATGGAGGGCAACGGCCCCATTCAGGGTGTGCCCAAACCCGCCGGCGTTCTGGTGATGGGCAGCGACCTGCCGGCCGTGGACGCCACCTGCTGCCGGATCATGGGCATCGATCCTTCCAAGGTCGAATACCTCCGCATGGCAGCCGGCAATCTGGGTAACGTCGAGGAATCGAAGATCGAGCAACGGGGAGAGAACGTCCGCGACGTGCGGACCAATTTTGCGCTGATCGATTCGTTCCACGGGCTGCGGCTGGCGTAGGCTGTCTTGGTTCCTCGCTATCCTGGACTCATGCGCAAACCGGTGATCGCCGGTAACTGGAAGATGTACAAAACGCCCGCTGAGACGGCAGCGTTTTTTCACGACTTCACACCTCTGGCGGCGCGCTCGACGCATGCGGAGATCGTCGTCTGCCCGCCTTTCCTGGATTTGGCGGCAGCCGCCGAAGCGGCGCGAAACACGAACATCCAGATTGGTGCTCAAGATCTTTTTTGGCTTAAAGAGGGCGCCTATACTGGCGAAATCTCTGCGCCGATGCTGGCGGCCGCCGGATGCCGCTGGGTGATCGTCGGACACAGCGAGCGCCGGCAGTATTTCGGCGAGACCGATGAGTCGGTACTGAAGAAAACCACGGCGGCTCTGGAGGCGGGCCTCACTCCGATCGTGTGCGTCGGCGAGCGTTTGGAAGAACGCGAAGGCGGAATGACCGAGAACGTCCTGGCCCGGCAGTTCGCCGGAGGGCTCGCCGGCCTCACGCCAGAGCAGTTTACACACGTGGTCATCGCCTATGAGCCGGTCTGGGCGATCGGGACTGGCCGCACGGCGACCCCCGAAATCGCCGCTGCGGCGCACGGATTTCTTCGCGGCCAGATTTCCGAAAAACTCGGCCCGGAGACCGCTGAAAACTGCCGGATTCTCTACGGCGGCAGCGTCAAGCCCGACAACATCAAAGGCCTGATGGCGCAAGAGGACATTGACGGGGCCCTGGTCGGCGGCGCGAGCCTGGATGCGGCGTCCTTCGCCTCGATTGTTAATTTCTGAGCGCTACTTCGCTTCCAGCGGCAGATCGAAATAGAAATACTCCTTACCGCTCGAGGCGTCGCTCAGCCCGTCTACGTACAGCTTCGATCCCGGCAGATAGTTTGCTTCGAAATAGAAAAATCCGTACGCCTTTTCGCCGCTGGGCATGAGCTTCACGGAAAACGCCCGGTTGGTGATCTCCGGCGTATTGAGAGGTCCCTTCTTGGGTCCCTTTTTTACCGGAACCGGAAATCGGGAGGGAGGCTCGATTCTGGGGACCTTCTTGATAGCCTGATACGTGACCACGTCCTCCGGCGGGATCGCGTCCAGATGATGATTGTCCGGATCGACGAACTGTACCTTCAGGTCCAACCTGAGAGCTTTTCCGGATCCGTTCTCGACGATAACCAGAACCGGCAAAATGCCGCGTTCGTACGGGTTGACCTTGCCGAACGCCGAGGCGGCTTGCTCGGCCGTGGTGTAGGGGACGGCCGCGATCGTGATGCCTTGCTGCGTTTGGTGGCCGGGGTACGAGGAAGGGGGTCCCGGAGCGAAGCGGCCCTTGTCCTTGTCCACCGCCCAGGCCGCCGTTATACTCAATAGAACGATCAACGCGACGCGTTTCATTTATTTCCTCTACCAGGTTCTCCAGATCGCGCTCAGCCCTGCGCTGGCCCTATATCTACTGTATCGGGGTTTCAGGAACCCAAGGTACTTTGACAGGATCGGCGAACGCTTCGGCCTGCTGCCCCGGTCGTTTAAGCCGACGGGTCCTGGCTCGATCTGGTTTCACGCCGTTTCCGTGGGCGAAGTGCTTTCGGCCGTGGAACTGATCCGGCGCGTACGGGAGTGGCGGCCGCATGCCGAAATTTTCGTTTCGGTCGCGACGCTGGCGGGCCGCGATGCAGCGGAGCAACGCCTGGCGGGGCTCGCCGACGGAGTATTCTACGCTCCCTTCGATTTCCGGTCTGTTATCAGACGTGTCCTGCGGAAGATTCGCCCGGCCGCGTTGATCGTACTGGAAACCGAAATCTGGCCGAATCTCTACCGGGAATCCAAGCGGTCGGGAGCCAGCCTGCTGATTGTGAATGGCCGGATATCCGACCGCGCGCTGCCTCGCTACCGGCGCTGGCGCGGCTTCTTCCGGCACGTCCTTCAATGGCCGGACGAAATTCTGGTGCAGAGCGAGCAGGATCGCGAACGGTATCTGCTGGCGGGGGCGCCAGAGGGGCGCGTACGGGTTGCGGGAAATCTGAAATACGATTTCACGCCGCCACAAGCAGCCGCCGCGACCTTTCCCGTAGATGAGGCCCACCGGGGCGGTCCCATATGGATTGCGGCCAGCACGGCCGCGGCGGTCGAACCGGGCGATCCGGACGAAGACGACGTTGTGATCGACGCTTTCCGGCAGCTTCAGGAACGCCATCCGCGTCTGATGCTGGTGCTGGCGCCGCGCCGGCCGGAGCGGTTTCCGGCGGTTGCCGCGAAGCTCGCTGCGGCGGGCATGCCGTTTGCGAGGAGATCCGAAGGAGGCGTTCCCAATCGTGTGTTGCTGCTCGACACGATCGGCGAGCTGGCGGGGCTATTCGAACGTGCCACGGCCGTATTCATGGGCGGAACGCTGGCCCGCCGCGGCGGCCACAATATTCTGGAGCCGGCGTATTTCGGAAAACCCGTGATTGTGGGACCGCACATGGAAAATTTCGCCGCCATCATCGAGGAGTTTTCGGCGGAAGAAGCGGTGGTGAAGATCGATCGTGCCGCTGAGCTCGCGGCCGCAGTGGAGGCATTGCTGAACGACCCCGCTCGCGCGGCGGACATCGGCGCAAAGGCTCGCGCCCTGGCGAGAGCGAAACGGGGTACGGCGGATAAGATGGCCGAACGAATCCTGCTTGCGTCCGAAGAAGGCGTGCCCGATCCTCCGCACACGTTGGACGCGCGGTTCATGCTGGGAACGCTGGCGGCGATTTGGAGAGCGGGCCACGCGCTGAACGTTGCACGCACGCATCCCATGAAGCTTGGAACCCCGGTAATCAGCGTGGGCGGACTCGCCATGGGCGGGGCGGGGAAGTCGCCGTTTGTCGCTCATCTTGCACAGAAGCTAGCTGAAGTGGGACGAAACCCCGCCATCCTCACGCGCGGGTATGGGCGGAAATCGCCGCTGGATTTAATCGTTCCGCGCGCCGGAAGCGCCGCGGTTGAGAAGACTGGCGACGAGGCGCAGATGTTCATCCAGCGCGGAGTGGCGCACGTAGGCGTTGGATCCGATCGCTATCGAGTCGGGTTGCGGATGGAGAAAGAGCTGAAGCCGGACGTTTTTCTGCTGGACGACGGCTTTCAGCATTTTGCTCTGCATCGCGACTACGACATAGTGCTGATCGATGCGCTGGATCCGCTCGGCGGCGGAGTGTTTCCGCTGGGCAGGCTTCGCGAGTCTTTTTCCGCACTCGCGCGAGCCACAGCCGTGGTGATCATGCGTGCGGAGCACGGCCATGCCGGAATCGAGCGGCTTATCCGGCGTTACAATCCCCGGGCGCCAATTTTTCGCGCAAGGATCCGGCCGGTTGGCGAGATTCCAGACGGCCCTGTCGGCGCATTTTGTGGCCTCGGCCAGCCGAAAGCGTTCTGGCGAACTCTTGACATGCACAATGTGAACGCCGCGACTCGAATCTCGTTCCCCGATCACCATGGCTACACTGCGGACGAGCTAAAGGTGATCGGCCAGCAAGCTGCCTCGGCCGGAGCACGGGCGCTGGTGACTACCGAAAAAGACATGATGAATCTGCCCGCGGGAGTCGAGCCGCCGCTTAGAATATACTGTTTGCGCATCGAAATTGAAATCGAGAACGAAGCGGAATTTCTGCGGATGTTTTCATGAGGCGCGCGATCTTCGGCGGAACCTTCGATCCAATCCACTGTGCCCACTTGATCGTGGCGCGCGAGGCTGCGGACGCGTTCGCCTTGGATCAAGTTCTGTTCATTCCGGCCGCGAATCCGCCGCATAAAGAAGCCGGGACCCCCTACGAGCATCGCTACAGGATGGTGGAGCTGGCGTGCAAGGAAGATCCGCGCTTCGTGCCTTCGCGCCTGGAAGCGGACTCGCGCAAGAGTTATTCGATTTACACCATCGAACGCGTGAAAGCCATGGGCGGTGAGGTATTGTTCGTGATCGGGGCCGATGCATTCGCCGAGATCCAGACTTGGTTTCGCTGGCAGGATGTGGTGCGCGATGTGGACTTCATTGTAGTGACGCGCCCTGGGCATCACTATGAGAGCCCTCCGGGAGCGCGGGTTCACAGGCTGGAAACGGTCGCGCTGCCGGTGTCGTCATCGGAGATTCGGGCCGCGCTGGCGCGCGGAGAAATGCCGTCGGAGGTGCCGAAGCGCGTCGCCGAATACATTCGCGAGAACGGATTGTACTCCAGTTAGTGATCCCGATCGGTAACCAAATCCGTAACCGCGGTCAAGGCCCGCTGGTACGGCGAGTCCGGGAACTCGGCGATGATCTCCCGGGCCTTGCGGGTAAACGTTAAAGCTCGCTCCTGCGCGCGCGCGATCGACTCGTGCCGGTTCAGAATGTGCAGAATCTTGGCGAATGGCACCTGGTCGTAGCTGCCGTCGGAAAGGACCGTCTCCACCAGCTTGCGCTCTTCCGGCTCGGCGGTTTCCAGAGCGTAGATCAGAGGCAGAGTGACTTTTCCCTCGCGCAGATCGTTGCCGACCGGCTTGCCCAGAATCTTTTCGCGCGAAGTGAAATCGAGAATATCGTCGATCAACTGAAACGCGATGCCCAGGTTCCAGGCATATTCGCCCAGGCGGGTTTCGGCATCTTCGCCGGCATTGGCGCAGACAGCTCCCAGGCGCGCGCAGGCCGAAAACAGGCTGGCCGTTTTGCGGTCGATCAGCTCCATGTAGTCGGCTTCCGTCACGCCGATCTTGCCGATGCGTTCGAGTTGCAAAAGCTCGCCTTCGACCATCATTTGCGTGAGGCCGATCAGAACATCGAGAATCGCGAAATTCCGCTCGCGCAACGCCACGTTGAACGCCTGCATGTACAGCCAGTCGCCCGCCAGAACCGAAGTGTGATTGCCCCAGACAACGTTGATGGAAGGACGGCCGCGGCGGGTCTTGGCCATGTCAATCACGTCGTCATGCACCAGCGTCGCCGTGTGGATCATCTCCATCACGGCGGCGATGCGCGTGAGTCCGGGCGTGGACGGTCCGAACAGTTTGCCGCACAGCAAAACCAGAATCGGCCGCAGACGTTTTCCGCCCCCAGACTGAAGGTACTGGCCGATATAGGTGATGGCCTCTACCGAAGCGACGGACTCAAGTCCGATTTCCCGCTCCACTTGGTCGAGATCCGAACGCACCAGGTCAAAGATCTCGACAGCAGTGAGAGTACGCCCCAATTTGCCGAATGCCATGCGATGTTTGAGTGTAGCAGAGCGGGACAGCGCCGAGTCATAGCGGAATCGCGCAACCTTACTAGGGTTTTCTGGGCGATATCGCGCGGGTCCGGGCGTTGACAGCCGGAAATCGGGCGAAACCGCGGAATGGTTTTGGCGGCACACCTGCAATAACCAGGGTGGGACTTTTCCGATGCCGCGAATCGCACATATTCTGCTTCCCTACGATTTCTCCAAGCAATGCACGCTCATTTCGCCTTACGTCCGCTCCGTTGCGTGCCGCTTCGGGGCCAAAGTGACCATTTTCGGCGTGGTACCGACAGCCTGGGATACCCGGTCGCCCGAGTTGCCCGTGCTCAATGGCGTGAATGCGCCGGAAGTGGAATTAAAGGCGCGGCTGGAGAGAGCTGCGAGCGAACTGTTCGCGGGCGTGCCCATTGAAGTGGCGACCGCTCTGGGCGAAGCCGCTTTCAAGATCGTGCAGTTCGCGCGAACGCATCACGTGGATCTGATCATGATGCCGACGCACGGGCTCGGGACCTTCCGCACGATGTTGATCGGCTCCGTGGCGGCCAAGGTTCTGCACGACGCAACGTGTCCGGTCTGGACCGCGGCGCATGCGGAAGAGCAAACTTCGCCCGACGTGCCCCGCAAGATTCTTTGTCCCGTGGATCGCACGCCGGAAGCGGTCAAAGTGATGCGGTACGCAGCCGAATACAGCGAAAAAATGGGCGCCGCGCTCAAGGTCCTGCACGTGGTCACGCCCGTCAGCGACATCCTCAGCCTGCCGAGCGAGCGGGCGTTGCAGGAGGAGGTTCGAGCGGAGGCGGCGAGGCAGATTGAAGCGATGCGGCAGACGGCCAGCGCGGTCGCACCGGTCACGGCAGCCGTCGGCGGAGTCACCGAGACGGTAATCGAAGAGGCCCACCGCGAACAGGCCGACCTGATCCTGATGGGCCGAGGATCGCTGCCGAACACGCTGGGACGCCTGCACACTCACGTCTACGCTATGATTCAGCAATCGCCTTGCCCGGTATTGACTGTCTGAAGCGGATTCTTACTGGCAGAGCGCGCGAAAATTGGCGGTAGTCGTTCGGGCGATTTCTTCGGGCGTGACGCCGCGAATCTCAGCCAGCTTGCGCGCGGTTTCGGCAACGAAAGCCGGTTCATTGCGCTTGCCGCGATGTGGAACGGGCGCGAGGTACGGCGCGTCCGTCTCCACCAGAATCCTGTCAGCAGGCGCCTGGCGAGCGGCTTCCTGTACGTTGGCCGCCTTCGGAAACGTGACGATGCCGCCGAAACTTAAGTGGAACCCGAGGTCCAGGCAGAGCGCCGCTTCGTCGGGGCCGCCGGAGAAGCAGTGCATGATCCCGCCGAGGCCGTGCGGTCTCCAGTAGACTTCGAGGAGCGCGATGGTGTCCTCCCAGGCTTCGCGCGTGTGGATGACGATCGGTTTGCGGGCTTCCCCGGCGATCAGCATCTGCTGTAGGAAAACGTCGCGCTGGACTTCGCGCGGGGAATGGTCGTAGTGGTAGTCCAGACCGATCTCGCCAAGCGCGATGACCTTCGGGTGCTGCAGCAGCTCACGTAGATGCTTGTACGTGTCCGAGGTCGCCTTGGAGGCATCGTGCGGATGGATTCCAACGGTGGCGTAAATGGGTTCGTGGCGGTCTGCCAGGCGGATTCCGGCTTCGAGGTCGGGCGGACCCTCGCCGGTGCCGATCACGACCATGCGCTCTACTCCGGCGGCCAGGGCGCGTTCGATCACGGCGTCGCGATCGGGGTTGAACTGCTCGTTGTCGAGGTGGCAGTGAGAATCGACCAGGGTCACGGCGTGTTCCTACTTGAGACGCGCTCCGACCGGGACATCCTCCAGGAAGCTGGCGAGGACCGGGCTGCCTCCCTCGAGCGATGCTGCTACGATCATGCCCTGCGATTCCAATCCGCGCAGTTTGCGCGGAGCCAGGTTGGCGACGATCACGACCTTACGCCCTACTAGAGCTTCCGGCTTGTAAGCCAATGCAATTCCAGCCACAATCGACCGAGGCTGGGGCTCCCCGATATCCACATGAAGGTGAAGTAACTTGTCCGCGCCCTTGACGGCGCTGGCGCTTTTGACCTCCCCAACACGCAGGTCGACTTTGGCGAAGTCATCGATCGAGATTTGGCCGTTTGCAACCGCCGGCCCAGCGGGTTTGCCGCCCAGAATCGTCTGCTGGCGAGCCAGTTCCTGGGCCTCGCCCTCCTTCATCTTTTCGATCATAAGTTTTATGTCTGCTCTTGGAAATACGCCACTTGCGGGTTCGATCTCCTGCCCGGAAGCCAGCTTGCCCCACTCCAGATCGCCGGTGCGGATCGCGTCGAGAGGCGTTCGGAATCCGAGCTGCGCCCAGATCTTTGCGGCTGAGTCCGGAATCACGGGGTAGACCAGGGCAGTGACGATCCGAAGCGCTTCGGCGGCGGTGTAGAGCGTGTCGGTCAGCTTGGCGGTATCGCCGGCCTTGGCCAGATTCCAGGGGGCACGCTCGACGATGAATTTGTCTACGGCGCTGATCAGGCCCCAGATGGTTTCGAGGGCCTTCGAGAAGTTGAGCAGCTCGTAGGAATCGAGAACGCTGTCGACGGCAACGGCCGCTGCCTGGGCGATCGTGGAATCGCCAGGGCCGCTGGGAATTCTACCGCCGCAGTTCTGGTGAATCAGCGCGAGAGTGCGGCTGGCGAGGTTCCCTAGCCCGTTGGCGAGGTCGGAGTTGTAGCGCTGGACCAGCGCGTCGTAGCTGAAGTTTCCATCGTGGCCGAAGACGATTTCACGCAGAAGGAAATAGCGCAGCGCGTCGGCGCCGAGCGCTTCCTTGATGGGCGTGGCGCGGACGATGTTGCCCTTGGACTTGCTCATCTTGTCGCTCTCGAACAGCAGCCAGCCATGAGCGAAGATGCGCTTGGGCAACGGCAGTCCGGCGGCCCACAGGAACGCGGGCCAGTAGACCGCGTGGAACCGGACGATTTCCTTGCCGATCAAGTGCAGATCGGCGGGCCAGAGATTCTCGCCGGCGATGGAGGACATGTAGGTTGAAAGCGCGTCGAACCACACGTAGAATACGTGCGGCGCGTGGCCCTCGACGGGAATGCCCCACTTGATGGTCGTGCGGCTGATGGAGAGGTCGCGAAGGCCCTGCTTGACGAAGGCGATGACTTCGTTGCGGCGAGTCTCGGGCAGGATGAAGTCGGGCTGCTCTTCGTAGAGCTTGAGCAGGCGGTCCTGAAATTCGGAAAGCTTGAAATAGAAATTCTCTTCGGTGACGGTTTCGGTGGGCCGGCCGCAATCCGGGCACGGATCGCCGGGTTTAGCTTCGCTGACGTACAGCTCGTCGAAAACGCAGTACTGGCCGGTGTAGGTGCCTTTGTAGATGTATCCGTTCTGAAGGCAGCGATTGAAGAGATCCTGGACCACGCGGGCGTGCTTGGGGTCGGTGGTGCGCTGAAAACGGTCGATCTGCAAGCCGAGGATTTCCCACTGCCCGCGGAACTCCTGGGAAATGAGATCGGCGAATTTCTGCGGAGACCGGCTGGCGGCGGCCGCGGCGCGCTCGATCTTCTGGCCGTGCTCGTCGGTGCCGGTGGTGAGGATCACCGGCCCAAAGCCTTGCATGCGCTTGAAGCGCTTGATCGCGTCGGCGGCGATGGTCGTGTAGGTGTGGCCGATATGCGGAGCAGCGTTGACGTAGTAGATCGGCGTAGTGAAGTAGTATTTGCTCATTTCGGATTCTTGAAATACGCTTCTTGCGCGGCGGCGAGGACGCGAGGCAGCGGGATGCCGGCTCGCTGGGCGATCGCCTTGCAGTCCTCGAACTCGGGCGCGAACGTTCCTTGTGAAGAGATTTTGCCGCGGACGGTTCCGTAGGGCGTTTCGACTTCGATGACGCTGCGCGCTTCGATGCGGCGCTCGGCCGCATGGATCCGGAGGCCCAGAGTGGATGTTTCCGCGAAGATGATCTGGGCCAGGCGCTCCTGATCTTCGGGCCTGGCGATGACGCGGAGCAGCGACCCGGGCCGGTTCTTCTTCATCTGCAAGGGAGACAGCGACGCGTCGAGCGCTCCGGCATCCATCAGTCTTTCGAGCGCGTAGCCGAGCACCTGCGGGCTGGAATCGTCGATATTGGCCTCGAGGACGCTTACGAGCGTTGCTTCCGGAGCGGCGGTTCGCTCGCCGATCAGGACGCGGAGCACGTTGGCGTGCTGCTTGAAATCGCGGTCGCCCGCGCCGTGACCGATGGAGGAGATGCACATGGGCGGAAGCGGGCCGAAACTCGACGCCAGCGTGGCTGCGAGGGCGGCGCCCGTTGGAGTGGTCAGTTCCACTTCGGGACCCCGCGAATATACGGGCTTGCCCCGAAGAAGCGCGGCGGTGGCCGGGGCGGGAACCGGAAGGAGGCCGTGTTCGGTTTCGACGTTCCCACTGCCGACGTTAATGGCGGAGACGTGGACTTCGGAGACGTCCAGCAGATCGAGGGCGACGCAGGCTCCGACGATGTCGGCGATGGAATCGACGGCGCCGACTTCGTGGAAGTGGACTTTTTCGATCGGCACGCCGTGGACGCCGGCTTCGGCCTCGCCGAGCTTAAGAAAAACGGCGGTTGCGGCGGCTTGGGCGCGCGGCGTGAGCGGAGCGCGCTCGATCATTTCGAGAATGTGCGAAAGGTGGCGGTGCTTTTTGGGCGCGGAGGCATCTAGGTGCACGCGAAATTTCGAGGCAGCCACACCGCCGCGAACGGTCTTTTCGACGGCGTACTGCGCTCCGGTTTCCAGGCTGTTTAGCGCCTCGATCAATGGTTCCAACGGGGCGCCGGCATCCAGCAGAGCGCCGACGGTCATGTCGCCGCTGATTCCGGAAAACGCGTCGAGGTAGCAGATTTTCATTCCGCTTGGTTCACCAGGAGCGGTAAGGCTTCGGCCGCGGGAGCCCGCCAGGAGAAATCCACAATCCCTGAGGCGGGCGTCTCCGCCGGATTCACTTCTACTACTTTAGCGCCCGAAGCCTTGGCGAGATGCACGAGTCCGGCGGCCGGGTAGACGATCGCAGAGGTGCCGACGACCATAAAGACGTCTGCGGACGCGGCGGCGCGCTCGGCCTGGGACCAGATTCCCGGCGGAAGATTTTCACCGAACCAGACGACTCCGGGGCGCTCGATTGCCCCGCATTCGCAGCGCGGCGGCAGATCGGGCAGAGACGGACGGGTGTCTCTGCGCTCGCGGCCGCAGCGGGTGCAGCGGAGCGTCCAGATATCGCCATGGACCTTGAGGAGGCGGCTGGAACCGGCGCGGTCGTGGAGACCGTCGACGTTCTGGGTGATCAGTGTGAAATCGGGCGTGCGTTTTTCGAGCTCGGCGATGGCATGGTGACCTGCGTTCGGCTGAGCGGCGGCGATCAGGCTGCGCCGCCAGTCGTACCACTCCCAAACGAGTTTGGGATCGCGGGCAAAGGCTTGTGGGGTGGCGAGGTCCTCGGCGCGGAAGTTACGCCAGAGGCCGCCGGCGCCGCGGAAGGTCGGGATGCCGCTTTCGGCGGAGATGCCGGCTCTTGAGAGCTTTCGCAAATTGCACGTAGTGCATGGCTGTATTCGGCCGACACTCTCCTGAGTTCTTCCTGGCCGAGTGCACTCTTGCTTGATCGATCCATGCTCTTGTCGAACTTAGCAGCAGCCACATCGCGCCACTTGATAGCCGCATCAAGATCGGCCTGCAGAATTTTGCGACTCGCCTCCCGTCGCTCATCCCGAATCATGTGGCTGGCAGTATAACGCGCACTGCCGCCTTGTACGCAGGATAAAATCGCCCTAACCGGACAGCGGAAGAGTTTGAACGAGGAAGAAGCCTCATAGTCGTCGTGAGTCTGCGGGCGGCCGACCCGCTGGCGTCCGGCTGTTCAGGCGCGTTGCGATAACATCGAAAAGATCGTGCGGCGTCTGATTCTCCGAAACTTTCAATCACCTGGTGACATTGTGATGCTGACCGCTGCGGTTCGGGATCTTCATCGAACCTATCCAGGCGAGTTTGTAACCGATGTTCGCACGCCGTTCGAAGCTCTATGGCAGAACAGTCCGTACTTGACCCCGCTCAGCGACTGGGACGAGGCCGTGGAACACATCGACTGCGGGTATCCGCTTGTCCACAAGAGCAACTTTGCGCCATATCATTTCCTGCACGGATTTATCGACTTCTTGAACGGGCGCCTGGGATTGCAGATTCGGCCAACGGAGTTCAAGGGGGATCTACATCTCAGTCAAGCGGAACGGGACCTGCCGTCGCAGGTTGCTCCGATCATTGGCGACAGTCCGTTTTGGATCGTGGTCGGCGGCGGAAAGACGGATTTTACGATCAAGTGGTGGAGTCACGAACGGTTCCAGGGCGTTGTCGATCGTCTATGCGGAAGAATCCGGTTCGTGCAGGCCGGCCGCCGCGACCATTTCCATCCGCCGCTTCACGGGGCGATCGATCTGCGAGGTCAAACCGATCTGCGGGAATTGATCCTGCTCACACATCATGCACAAGGTGTGCTCTGTCCGGTGAGCTTGCCGATGCACCTGGCGGCGGCCGTTGAAGTGAAAAGCGGACCTCGAAACCGACCCTGCGTCGTAATCGCTGGAGGCCGTGAGCCGCCGCACTGGGAAGCCTATCCGCACCACCAGTTCGTTCACAGGGTGGGCGCTTTGCGCTGCTGCGACCAGGGCGGGTGCTGGAAATCACGCACCATCCCGCTGCATGACGGCGCCGAGCATGATCAACCCGATCATTTATGCGTCGATGTTCGGGGAGACCTGCCGCGCTGCATGGATATGATCGAAGTGGATGAAGTGGTTCGAAGGATAGAGCTTTATTTCGAAGGAGGAGCTCTTCCATCTCATCCCTGACTCAAGTGGCGTTTGAACACGGCCTGGGGGACTGCGTGTATTTCGCTCACCAGATCCCGCTGTACCAGCGGCGTGGGCACGAGATCGCGATTTCCTGCGCGCCGGACAAGAGAGTCCTTTTCGCCCCATCGGGCGCGCGACTCGACGGTTTTCGCGGAGCCTTGCCTGTCGCATGGCATGAGGCGCCGAGGCCTGAGGACGATTCGGAAATCGAAAAGCCGTGGCTGTGGTCGAAGATGGCCTTGAATTTGTCCTGCCCGCCCCTGCCCGATATCGGAACCGCCGAGGAGCTATGGCAGGAGTACTGCGACGTGCGGTTCGACGTGCTCGCGACCCTGCCCGCGGAAGCGCGATCGGCCGCGGCAAACTTTGCTGGACAATTCGAGCGCCCGCTCACGCTGTTGCATTCGCACGGCAATACGGACCAAGGCCGCAAAAACATTCCAACATCGTTGTGCGGCGAGATGTACCGGCGGCTGCTGGATGGGACCCGCGGCACCATCGTGTTGCTCGATTGGGATAATCGGGCACCGCGCTTGGCTCACTGGAGAGTGCGTCACATCCAAGACGAATGGAAGAAGCCGGATACGGCAGAACTGATCGCATTGATCGCAGCGGCCGACCTGCTGATCGGGGTCGACAGCGGGCCTTTGCATGCGGCACGTTATACAGAGACGCCCGCGATTGGCTTGTGGATCAACGACGGGTCGCCCGCAAGCTGGAGCCTTCCCCGCGCGCAGCAGGTGAACATCGTCTCCGGGAAACACCTTGGCCGTTGGCGCAAGAACGCGCGTATTCCATTTCACCTGATCGAGTGCGAGGAGATCAAAGACTTGCCCGCGACCCTCGCGGCGACAACCGCGCGGATGCTCGCCGGACCGCGATATCTTTCGTCGGACCAGCGCGCCGCCGACATCCAATTGCAACAATTCGTGCTCGATTGGCAGCGCGGCGGTGAAAGCCCGCTCGGCGGCTATCGCGACCGGCACCGCGGATTCGACGTGCTGTTGCGATCGCTCGCTGCCCGTTTTGAGAATCCGCGCATCGTCGAAACCGGATGCATCCGATGCCCGGAAGACTTTAGCGGCGCGGGATTCAGCACGTATGTCGTCGGCGCGTATGTGGCCGGCCGGGGGGGCGTACTGATCTCCATTGACTCGAACGCCGCGCATTGCGACTTTGCGCGCGCCTGGACGCGATGCTTCGGACGCGGAGTGGAGGTGATTCAGTCTGATTCGGTCGAGTGGCTCGCTCACAATGCGCAGCCGATCGATGCGCTGCTACTCGACAGCGTGGATACGGACCATCCGGATGCTTCTTCTCATGCGCTCGCGGAACTCGAGGCGGCCTATCCGATGCTTTATGCGCGATCGATCGTGTGCTTTGATGACACGCCCTACTTCAGCGGCGGGTTTCACGGGATCGGAGCGAGCGCCGTGCCGTGGCTGCTGGATCGCGGCTGGCACGTGCTGTTCTCGGGGCATCAGACGATTGTGGCGAGAGCGGAATAAGATGCGGGACCTGTGTGCAGCGAGCTTCGAAGAGTTTATTGCGTGGTACTTGCGACGGGAAGCTCGCAAGGGAAATCGCGTCGCATATGCGGGCACTGCCGGGGAATTGCGGGCCGAAATGAATCGGGTTCATCCCGGAAAACTTCGCCCCTGGTTTCCACAAGCGGTTTGGCGCATGGTGGAGCTTACCGAACCGGATGAGATCCTCAGCCTGGTATGCGTTGACGGACCCGACACGCGGCGCAACGGGTTGGTCGGCTCGCTGGAATCGAATCCGCGCATTCTCCGCCGCGTGGTTGAAAATGCGCGTCGCGCCAAGTATTTCGACAATGGTATCGTTGCGGCGCGGGATCCCGGCGAGTATAGCAAACGTCAACGCAAAATCGAGGCTTTTCGGAGCGAATGGCCGAGTCTGGCCGGGGACGAGAGGATCGTGCTGTGCGCCATGAACTCCGGCGAGCTATGCGAAAATCCGTCCGGAAGTTACTACCTGCACGACGGTTTCGGGCGCTTACTGGCGTGCGCGTACATGGTGGCCTACGAGAGCAGGAAGTTCACTCCGATCGAGGCATTTCTCGCTTCGAAGTAGTTCAACCGCCGATATTCACAGTCGGAAACCCCGTGACGATTACGCCGCCGTGCGCGGTCTGATCCCATTGCCGCGCCGCGAAAGCTCCGCCGATGCGGACGGTTTTCGAGCCCGTGGCGATCACGTCCGGCGGTCCAGCGCAAACGCATGCATCGCCGACGCGAGCCGCGGGAAGTCCCCCGATCCGCACCGTGACGCATCCGGGCGGGCGAATCGGCCCGCCGACGTGCGGCTGAGGGCCATTGAACGCCGGACAAACGTGGTTATCGAAAACTCTGGCGGCAGCGGGCATCAGTCCTCAAATGGAAACGCAACGTTGTGGATTTCGGCGTCAGTGATTACCTGGTCGGGCTGCGGCGGCAATTGGATGGAGGCGAGCACGAGATCGCAGGTATCGGGGCAAATCGGGCAGGGCGGGGTCTGGCCCCCGCAAATGTTAAACCCGCCGAAGGGTGGGGGCACAACGGTGTCGAGCAAGTCGAAGCGCCAGGCGTCAGCAATGCGCGATGCGCGATAGACGGGCTCGTCGCAACCGCACTCTCCCCCCGGTGCGGCGATTTTTGCGAGCTTGCGTTCGGCATAGCAGATCGCGAGCCAGACCATCCGCGGCGGCTGCGTCTGGATTTGCATCCACAGAAACCTTTGCAGATCGACGAGAACGATTTCAGGAAACAGAATTTCGTCGCCGCAAGGCGAAATTCCATAGCCGGGGCAGACACGAACCATCCATGGCGCTTCGGCGTCGCCCGCAGCGACTACGTTCAACCCGCAAATCACCCCCGCTGAATGCATATATCGCAAGTGGCGGCGCAGCTTCTGCCGGCGGTACTGCTGAAAATGTTCGAGATCGCAGGCGGAGAAACGATCACCAGCCTCGAAAGTGGGCTGGCTTAACCCGCCTACTGGACCCAAGTGCAGTTGTTGA
Organism: Bryobacterales bacterium; assembly: GCA_037916615.1. GTDB lineage: Bacteria > Acidobacteriota > Terriglobia > Bryobacterales > Bryobacteraceae > Palsa-187. The sequence continues at coordinate 20,112 of JBAIXM010000034.1, read as the reverse complement.
TCCTGCGCCATCGAATTCACTCCTCTTAGGCGTTGAATGTCAGATTCGAAGTATTGTTTCCGACGTTGGGGTCGGGCGTGGAGCTGACCGCTCGTGCCTCGCTTCTGAACGGAACCGCTTGCTGCAATCGCCTGGTCCGCGTGATCGTGTATTTGCGTTGCAGCGATGAATTGGGCATCATCAAGCCGAGCGAGGCCGTAACGATATTTCCAGTCAGGCTCGTTCCAGAACCTGCAGTGATCGTAAAGAACTGCGGATCGGCTTGCGTGGACACGATAACCTTAAGCTGTACGTTGTCGGCCGGTGCGGGCCCGTCGTTGTTTACCACCACCGTCACTTCCGTAATCCCAGCTACATTCTCCATGCTCGGAGGCACTTGCAAGGGCACAAACTTCTGATCCACCGAAAGATCGGCGAAAGGCGTGGATGAAGAGCTTGACGAGGAGCTGGACGAACTCGACGATGTTCCGCAGCAACAACGAATGAGCTGATCTTGAAGCACCGCAGTGCTGAAAACCAGCCTTCGGACACTGGCGTTATCGATGTTTGAATTGGCAATGTTTGTGGAAGGGGACAGGGGAAGCGTTACGACCGCGAGTACAACCCAGGGATCGTCGGGGCAGGGTGGGCAAGGCACGACGGCCTTTCTCCGCAGAATGTCGCACAGCGACGGCGGAGGAGGCGGAACTGGCGGGATCTTCGTCAGACACTGCACCTGGAAGCTGTCACGGATACGCGAATATTCACATGGATCGTCGTCGCATCCACACCCGGCCGGCATTGCGCGTACCGGCCGCGCCATGCATTCGGCGTACTTGATGGCAACGTAAACGCGCGCGCCGATGCCACCTTTGCCGGGGTGCAAAACGTTTGGCTCGCACGGATCCGTGGTGGCGTTCGGACCGCACTTCGCCAAGTCGAGAAACACCGGTTGGGCGACGTAGATCTCGTCCCCGTACGGTCCGAGCGCATAACCTGTGCCGATTTGCACGCGCCAAGGGAGTGCACTGGTCGGCGCGGCGGTGACCGCAAGACCGCACACTACGCCCCAGCCGTGCAGAAATCGGTTGTGGCGCCGGAGCTTTTGCATGAAATAGTCGCGCTCCGTAATCATGTCGTCGGCGGTAAGCAACTGCCGGTTGAAATAATTGACCCGCTCCAGCGTGACGATTTCGCCTTGCAGGCAATCGAGCACCTGAATGGAGGTCATGACAGACGTGTTATTGGAAGAGCAGCTCATAGGACAGTAGCCTCGAATGTAACGTTGAGATTGGTTCCGGCGGCCTTGACGACGACGGTCTGCGCGCCGGAAACGCCGAGCGTCCACTGAGTCGAGTATTTTCCACCAGGAAGTTCCGCGGCCGGAGTTACAGTTCCGCCACCCGCGGCGATTGAGAACTGCACCAAGCCTCCCGTGACGGGATTTCCAGATCCATCCTGCAGCGCGACAACCAGGGGATTTGGCAACGCCGTATTCGCGGAACCAGATTGCGCGTCGCCGGAGACGTACAGCAACAGACTCGCGCCAGCGACTGAATTGAGGTTATCGATCAACGACACGATCATCTGGAACAGGAGCCCGTTCGAGTAGACCAGTCGCCGGTCCGAAACGGCATCGAGCGGTCCACCTGCGACCGTGAAGCGCGCGAGAGGGACTGATGGGTCGGCTGCGGGAGCAGGAAACGGTGAACCGACCAGACCGGACAGAAGTTGTTCCAGGGCGAGGCCAGTGGGCAACGGGAGCGATCCGGCAGCGCCCCCGGGTGGAGGCGGCGGCGGGCCAGTCGCGGTTCGCACCAGAATCCGAAACCCCTCGCGGACGGATGCTGGCGCACAGTTGCCCGGATGATCGCAATCGGCGACAAGCACGGGAACCGGATCGCTTTGCGATTCGGCGTAGGCGAGCGAGATAATCACGTCTGCGCCGGCGCCGGCGGGTCCCGCGGGGTTTCCCATGGCATCGGTCAGTTGCGTCGCGTCGACCTGCACCGTAGTGGGCACGACAATTTCACGGCCCCATGCATCGATCGCGACGCCAGGATCGATGACCAAGGTGCTAATCGTTGAGGGATCTGATGCAATGCCCAATCCGCGAAGTACGCCCCAACCGAAGCCCAACCGATTCATCAGCCATCGCTTGCCGTTAAAGTAATTCTGCTCTTCTTGCAAGCGGTCCGCGTCCAGCAACAAGCCATAGAAATAATGAATGCGTTCCGGCGCTGCCAATGCCAATGGAGATCCCATTCAGACCACCTCCTCCTCACTGCATTCGCGATCCTTCGCCGCGAGTACTCCGCCCAAGCGTTTTCCAAGGTGCTGCTCCCTGGCTCCGCCCACAATCGCATCCACGCCGACGGTACACTGGCTTCCGACGCGCATCTCGGGGCCGATCACGCAGAGGTCGTAGACGGTGTGCGCGGGTTTTTCGCGATCGATCACTGCGCGCGCATCCTTCAACGCGCCGGGGCGCGTTAGCTCGCCGCAGTAAATCAGGACGCAGAAGCGATGAGCGATATCGGAAAATAGCACCGATCCGAAGCCTGCGTTCGGATCGGGCAGCGAGGTGCGATCGAGCACTGCAGTGGAGCCGAGAACTGCTCCTTGCGCCTCGCCCGGCGCAAGCATGGTCGAAAATCCGAGCGTCGAATTCTGGCCAAGCGACCATAGCGTCGCCATCCGCGCCGGTTCCAGGATGTGCGCATGCACTCCCGCGTAAATCTTCAGATATCGCTTCAAGCCCTGCACGGTTCCGCGCTTTCCGTAGAGCGCGTACGCGCCGGCGATGTACTTGCGCGCCTGAGGTTCCGTCCATGCCTGATTCATCTGCCAGGCCAGCCATCCGCTCAACCATGCCAGCCAGGACGGATAGCCGCCCGCCGGAGTTGCATAAGGATCGAAAAGCAAAGGCAGATCGGCGATTTCGCGATGCACACCTCCCAAGCCGGTCTGAGCGAGCGACAAGAAGCGCTCCAATAAATCGCGCGAGCTCGCATCGCGCCGGTAGATCGCGGGCAAATACTTAAGGTACGTATCGCGCCCGTATTCGACCCGGATTTGACGGATGGAGGGCGTGGCGGTGCCGTCGCCACGAAGCACGGCTCCGATCCAGAGCTTGCGGCCGCTGACATCCGGGATGATGGCATCGAAGGAATCGCGGGGAATCGGCGACCAACCCGGAAACGGCTGATCAGTGAGCGGGGCAAATGCCGGAACGCCGGCATCGGCGGTAAACGTGAAGAACTGAACGTGCGACGCTGCCGGAAGCGGATCAGCATCGGCGCCGAAGCGGAACCAGCTCGCGATCGCCGGAGTCACTTCGAAGGGACCTCCCATGAGCGCGCCGGCGGATTCAAATCCGCTTGCCGTCTTCGCGAGCCCGATCGCGCCCCGCGAATCGACCGTGGCGTTCGAAAAAAAGAAAGTAGACCACTTGTTCGCGTCGTTCAGGAAGAAGAAGCCCTTCTGGCCGTTGGCGATCATCCCTCGACTCCTATCCAGACGACCTGCCAAGCAAACTGCTGGATGATTTTCGGCCCGTTAACCGCGTCCAGCAGATCCTTGGGATTGGCGAATCCGCCGATTTCGGGGAGCGCGACTTGAACGGTGAATCCGTGAGGCGTCGGACCTGCGACAGATGCCATTGCGTAGGCCAGCACGAGTTGGCCGCTCCAAATGGTTGTTCGAGGCCCGATCAATTCGACGGAATAACGCGGGACGGATTGAAACAACGCGGCTGACGTGTCGATCGCCGCTTCGAATCCCACCGTGTGACCGGCGGCGATCCAGGGCGACCATTTCGGCGATACTCGTCCCGCGCGGAAATACGGGAGCTGGCAGGCGCGCGCGTACCTCCTTGGGGCGCCCGAGACATCACGGCTCAACTGGCAGTTCAGAACCCAGATCTGCGCGAGAATCAGATCGATGCCGTTTCGAAGCTGGCTCGCCAGGCGCCAATCGATCGAGGGTCCTTCGCTCAAGCGTACGGTTCCACCAGGCAAGCAGACCCCGTCGCGCCGCTCTTCCACACTTTGACCGGAATCGTCCAGATACGAGGCGGTCAAGTAGTAAATCACCTCACCTCCGCCAATCGCGCCCGGTACCGCTGGAATCGGCTTGTGAACCGCCTCGGTGAGAATGATTTCCCGGCCCAGGCTGTCGATTCCATAGCCAGGCTGCACAATGACGGCGGTGTCGCCGCGATTTCCCTGCGCTTCCAATCCGATCGCGATTCCCCAGTTATGAAGGCTCCGGTTGTGGAGCCATCGCAGTTGGCGATTGGAATCATCGAGCGCCGTGAGATCGCCCGCGGTAAGCGACTCGCCATTGAAGAAAACGATTCGTTCGAGGTTCGGAATACTCACAGAAACGCCTCCCAGAGGTGGGTATCGAGCGAGGGTGGAGCCTCGATCGCCAGCCAGGACACGATCCAGCCCTGCCGTTCGGCCTGCTGCGCGGAAATCACGGCGGCGAAGGGCATCCCCGGAGCCAGCACGACTCGCGCAACAAACAGGTTGGAGCGGGTGAGCGCTATGAACAATTGCGGCGCACCGCCAGGATACGACGATCCGTCGCCCTTGCCGAGTTGCGCGAAATAATACGGCGTAAACGCGAATCCGGCTTCGGCGGTATCCACCACAGCTTGAAGGAACTTGAATTTCGCGCTCTTCAATTCCTGTTCCGTCCAGCCGGTATTTCCCACCTGAGTCGTTCCCGAAAACATGCGAGGATGCGATTCGCCTCGCGCATAATGACGGACTCCAGGACGGAACGCCCCCTGCCGTCGCGCATTGACGATCATGGCGCCGACGAGCGGGACATCGCAGCCGAGCTCGACGTCGTTGACCGCTTTCCACGTAAAGTCGGTGTGTTCGTCGCGAGGAGGAATGGACGCGCCCGGACATAAACCCCGAAGATCCGGTTGCGAGCGATACTCGCAATCCGGGCGATAGCGCATCACGAGCACCATTAGCACAGGCCCGGCGAGAGGCGGATACGGTACCACCGTGGCCTCGGGCGAGAGAAGATCACGGCCGTGGAGATCGATGGCGTAACCCGGTTGCACGATCGCCGAACCCACGTTTAGCTCGCTCACATCGAGCCCGCTGACGATTCCCCACACGCCATGCAGATAACGCACGTGCAGCCAGCGGAGGCGATCGTCGGTGCGCTTGTCGTCGCGCATGTCACGCGAGGTGAGCGGCTGGCCGTCCCGCCATGTGACCCGATCGAACGGAATGTCCACATCAGCGGGGGTGATTCCGGGCAGGAACTTTTCGCAGCTCATGACACCACCTCGATTTTGTGCTTCCCCGGCGCGACCAGCCACGTGGGGCAGATTTGAAGATCCCCGCATTGCGGCTGGCCCGAATCGGCGACCAGCCGGAGGTTGGTCACGTAGTCCACTCCCTGTACTTCCGCAATCTTCTCCAGGATTTCCGCCCGGTAAACGCTCCGTCCAAACGGCCACCCGAGACCGAGCGGGCCCCCGATGAGTGGATCGAGAAAGTTGTTCAAGGTTGCGATCACGGCCTGGCGCGTCGGGTTCGGATCGGCTCCGATGAGTACCGCGACCTGCGCCTCCACCGTGACGACGACGTACGACGGTCCGACCACTTCAAGACGCGTGCAGATCATGCGCCGCAGATCGAGATCGCGAAACACCGCCGATTTCAGCCCGGTGCTTGGCTGCGGCATCGGCACGGGCATCGCGGGAATGATCACGAGAGTCACAACGCCGGGTGCATCAAGGCAGGGGAAGGTGTGACTGGTGTTGTGCCATGCCCGCGCTCGGGCCACTCGTGTTCCAGGAACGGTCAGTGCCATCCGCTCGATATCCAGACTGTTCACGGCGTTCGTCGGCGCAGGGATCGCCACCACCTGCGTTCGCGGAATCTGATCGAGCGTGTCCTGCTGATGCGCGTCCGCGAGCGCCTGGATTCGTTCGTGCGCATGGAGCAATTCCGCCGCCCGGGCGACGGTTTCATCGAGCGTCTCCTCGTCCCGACCGCCGGCGGCTGCATATGGATTCGAGGGGGCAGTCTTAAGCCGGGCCAGATCTGCCGGCGATAGCGGCGCGAGCAACGTCGAATTGGCCGGTGACTTCGCGAGGCTCGTGATGGTTTTCGCCGCCACATTGCCCACGGAACCAAGCGTGTTGCGTGCCGCCGCGACGATCAGTGTGCCGTAGGGAAACACCTCGCCGCGCTCGCCGCTGCCGGATGTCACAATCCCAGCGACCGGATCCAAAGTAAAGACCAGCGAGTCTCGGATGGCGGCGTCGAAATCCTCGCGCCGATGGTACTGCATCCACGAGACGCCGTCGTGCGTGTACACCCGGACGCTCTCCGCTTCGACCGGCGGATCCGGCAGAATCAGCTTTTGATTTGGAGCGCCGGATCCCACGCCCAACACGACGGCTTCGACCGTGATCGAGCCGGGAACACCCGCGGTCGGGGCGGTGTAGTCGAGCAACGTGAAGCCGGGTATGGCGGCGGGCGAGCCTGGAATAAAGCTGAGTGCGGTTACAATTCCCTGGGAATTCATCTGGAATTGGAAGCGGGCTGTGTTTCCGGGAGCGGGCGCGACTCCACCGACGACTGTTCCGGCGGCAATGGAGAACGAACGCGCGAGAACGATGTGTTGCCTCGCATACACCGAATTTGGACGCACATCGTCCAAAACCACGGGGGCATCGAAGGCTCCCGAAGCAAGTCGCGCCCGCAGGTAGAACACTGCCGCGGGTTCGGCGCCAAGTGCGGTCTTCGCAATCGAGGCAGGAAGGTTGATCTCGACAATTCCGTCGAGAGTAAGCGATCGCGTGTCGTCCGCGGTTTCGCCTGTCATGGGACGTTGCGGCGCGGTGATCGCGGTAAGCGCCGTCCAGCCTGTTCCGGTAAAGACTTCCCAAACGATGCGCGCTGAATGATGCTTCGGAGGATGCCAGACAGGCGCCGGCGGAGCCGCGGGCGCACCGGGACATGGAGCGCCCGGGATAAGATGCCTGCACGCCTCACGCTCGCATTCCGCTTCGCGCTCGATGCGAGCCCGCTCTCTGGCGTCGTTTCCTGGCCCTCCAAACCAGAATGCCAGCGCCACTGGAACCGCCGACGGCAAGTCGTCGAAACCCAGATACAGGGCCGACCCAACTTGCGGAATTCGGCCGAGCGCGTAGATCGGCAGCCCGTCTTTTAGATCGCGCGAGAAGCTGCGCAGTTTGCCGCTTCCATCGTCCACCTGCAACGCGCTAATCGTCACGGGTTCCAAATGGATCCCGCGCGTGGTCGCAAAGCGCACCGCTCCCGAATCGAATTCCACACCGGCGGCAAGATCGATGGATGTTCCCGGAGAGAGGGCGCCAAACGTAATCACGGCTCGCGACGGCACCGGTCCATGGGGGCGGTAACCGATCAGAGAGAGAAATTTCCACCGATGGCGCGCCGGAACCTGATTGAGCTGATAATCCGACGCTTCCGCCAGCCAGGCGAACAGCTCGATCAGCATGATTCCCGGATCGTGAACGTTGAAATCCGTCCAGACGCTGGAATATCGCGAGATCAGCGCACGGCCTTCATCGATCAAGTCCGACCATCGGCGATCGTCGAGATTGGGCAACGCAAGCGGCATGGTTTAGATCGCCGGCACGCCCTCCATTTCGATTTGCATGTCTCCCGCGACGACGATGCGGTCCGGGGGCACGGAGACCTGATCGCCCTGGGGGATCTGGTCGACCAGCAACTCCAGGTTCTGCACGTAGTCGACTCCAGCGAGGGATTCGAGCAGCCCGGCTACGTCCGAGATGTAAACGTCGCGTCCGAACGGCCAGCCGTGGCCGTCGCGCCCTCCGGTGAGAGGATGAAAAAATCGGGCGAGTGCGGCGAGCGCCGAATCCTTGATTGCGCGCGCCTGGTCCAGGGCGACCGGCGCGATCCTCGCGTACACTCCGACTGCGAGATATGTAGGTCCGATCACCACGATATTCCGCGCGTCCACGGAAGCCGGCGCGCGTTCGGCAAGATACGCGGCGATCTGCTGCCGGAACTCGTAGGACGGCTGTGGCCGCGGATCGGCGCTTTGAGGAACGACGATCAGCGTGACGCACCCCGGCGCGGGCCGGAAATTCGCGGAGGTTGCGGGAAGCGCGCGCGCCAGCGCGACTCCAGGCGACGCTTCCCGCGCGAGAGCCTCATAATCAGCGCCTGAAATCGCGCGTCCCCGATGCCGCAATACTTGAGGGCCACGCCATTCGACTCCGGCGACATCTTCGCCGTCGGCTCCGCTCTCAGCGGCGCGGGGATTCGTGACGCCGCGCGCCGGGGCACCGCTCATCATTTGGCTGATGGTTCCCGCGGCGACATTTCCGATGATCCCGCCGCCAGCCTGATACATCGCCGCCCGAACATTTGAATTACCCGGCGATAAAAGCTTTCCCTGAATTCCGCTGCCGAAAAGGATGCGGCCGCGCGTGCGCTCGATGGTGTAATCGCGATCGTCGGGGCCCGAGAAGTACAGCGTCGGCTGGACGCGCCAGCGGACCCACACTTCGGTAATCGCACCCGTGCGCGGATCTGTAGCCGTGCGTATATCGTCATCCGTGAAGCCTCTGCTCAGCAGATCATCGCGTAAGATCGGATACTCGACCGCTGCGCGCGCGCCGTCCAATTCGCGCACTTCGACGCGCTCGCCGGGCAAAACGGGGAACTGGCTGAAAAAAAACGTCTGATTCGGCTGGCCGAGACCAGAGCCGAGAATTTCTCCCGTGATCGTCTGGAGCTGGCGGGCCCAAACCGCGTTGAGATAGATTCCCTGGACATTGGCCGCCTCGGGAGCGCCATCCTGGCGGAGACGTGCACGGACCCAATCGAGTGAAGCGCCAAATCGCGGTAATGCCGCCAGTTGCACCGTCGCGTTGGTATACGACCCGGCGAGCGGCGTTTCGAGCGTCAAGCTGGCCTGATCGATGCTTCGGATGGTTGCTAATTCTCCGTTCTTGCCGGACGTGACGACTATTTTGTTTCCAGGCACAAATCTCGCCGCCTCAAGTGGGCCGCCGGTGGTGATCCCGAATTCCGATGCAGCGGAAACTGTTGCTGACTGCCGTGGCGGAACACCGGGAACGAGAAACGAAACCATTCCCGGCCGGGCGAGCTCGCCGGTATCATCAAGCGCCTTCAGGGTCTGCCACTGGGCGCCATCCCACGACTCCCAGACAAGCGGCGGACCGTCGCCATCGGTTTCCGTCAGATTGAAGTACATGGAAACGAAGTCATTGGGCAGCGGTTGATCGAATCCGAGATACAGTGCCGGAAGAGTGTCTGCGACCGGATGAAAGGGAGCGAATGCGGTTCCTGGTCGCGCGACGTCAGGAGTGTGGTCCTCGAAGAGGAAATCGTTTTTCGTCAGGCACTGCTCGGGAGTCTTCCAAGCAGATCGCCACGTATACCCAAGCGCGAGATTGCGAAGAGCGGGCGGGCGCGGCTCGATGAGTGCGTAGTAATTCGTCTTTCCAGCCTGGCTGTCATACCACGTGACGATCTCCAGTTTGTTGTAGCTGCCGCTAGCGAGCCGGGCGCGGATCGCGCGGCCGGAGCCGCTGTCGAACGGAAACGGGGTCAGATCCGGCGGCACGACGAACTGAATTTGACCGGTCGCCAGCAGATTGTCGGCATCATTGTTACTAGGAAGAATCAAGGGCGCCCACGCTGTTCCGTTCCAGTACTCCCAGATAAGCTCCGGTGGAGGAAGAAGAGGCGTCCCACCGACACCTCCCACGGCCGAGGCCGGCGTGAGCTGCGCTAAGGCGCCGAGCGCGGCCCGCGCTTTGTCGATCGCATCGATCGAGCGATCACGGCCAGCCTGCATCGCCGCATCTGTCGCTGAGAGATCAGGAACCGAGAAGGGGGGAAGCGGAATCGATTGGTAAACAACCCCAACGCTCAACAGCTTTAGGAGCGGTTCCATGAGGTCCGAAGCGGCTGCGATATCGTTCGTCTTATTTGGATCGCTGAAGGCGCCGACGACATTTTCCAGATTCCCGATTGCAGCGTTGGCAGGAATCGCAAAGGGCGACGCCAATGCATCGAGTCCAACAATCGCCTTTGCTGAGTTCGCGATTGCTTCGCCAGCGTCCGCCTCGGCCTGGACCAGCATGTTACGCGCATTATCGATGTCGATGGCATATTTTGCGCCGAGCGCGTCCGCGTCTTCTTCCGGCGTGTTCACATGCTCAAACGCGATCGTCACATTCGCGCCTGCTTTCGAGAACGCCTCTTCGCAAACAACGTAGAAAACACTGTCCTGCGTCGGAGCTTTGCCGAAGGGGAAGAAAGTCTTGGTGAGGTCGAGGGTGGACGTGTCGGCCAGCGCCTTGTCGATAGGCACGCCGGCGGAGCCAGGCTGCAACGAGCGATCGACCGTTGTGCGCAACTGCACTTGATCTGCGAGCGCCAGCACGCGCGATGCATCGGGTGGCAGCTGCTTGGTGAGCCGGCCGCGGATCCAATGGCTCATCAGATTGCTGACCTTGGTCGGCATCGAATCGCCGCATACCGCGCGCAGCACGATGACCCCGCTCCGGGTGAGCCCGGCCGTCCCGTCCTGACTTGCGGTCGCGGGACTGGCCGGATCGAAATCCGCGAAGGGCCGCCAGACTTGCCCGTCCCAGTGTTCCCAGCGGATTTCGAGCGGCTGGTTTCCCGAAGGCGCCAGGCTCACTCGGATCTCGACGATCGTTCTGCCCATGAAGGCCAGAAGATTGTCGTGAGCGAAATAGACCACGTGCTCGATCGGCTGTTCGCCGGTAAACAATGTGAACGGGCGCCCGCCGGCAAGATCGGCCGTATGATCGGCGAACGTGTCTCGATCCGGCCATAAAGAAACGGCAGCAACCAGGTTTGCGGCGCACATCGCGACAGTCTTCTCCGTTTCGAAAATGAGAGGCTTCGCGGCTCCCGGCGGGCTCGAGCCGGCCCGGGTACCGGCGGGAATCGTTCCGTTCGGCGCCATTGGCAGCGGCGTGAAGACCAGCGGTGCGCGCGCTGGTTGCGGCGGAATCAGGCTGATCCCTAGAGTTTCCAAGAACGCCAGAAAATTCTTGCCGGGCGCCTGGTTCAGCCGCTGCGTTACGGTTCCCAAATATCGGGCTAGAACCTGCAATAAAGCGGTGGTCGAGCCGCTTCCGTTTTCGACTAGTTCCGGAGTAAATGCGGGAATGCCCTGTTCTAGCTGTGCGAAGAACGCGGCGGCATCGCGCGGATCGAGAACCGGTGTAACCGGAGACCTCACGGGCGATCCCCTTCGGTCAAATAGAACGGATAGACCAGGTTGTAAAACGTGTTCGTCGCCCTCACGCGGTACCGGATTTCGATCATCAGCTTGCCATTGGGCGGATCGGCGGTCACAGAGACGGTAATGTTATCGATCCGCGGCTCCCACTGAATGAGCGCTTGCTCGACGTGATGTTTCGCCAGAGCCATGGTCGTCGTGTTAATCGGTTCGAAAATCAATGCGTTTAAGCCGGCCCCGAAGTCCGGCCGCATGACACGTTCGCCGGGCGAGGTTCCCAGGATGATTCGGATAGCCTGGCGAATGTCCTCTTCATACGCGGCCATTTGCACGTCGCCGGCCGCAGGCGCGGGAGGGAACGCCCAGCCGACGCCCAGAATCGCCTTATTCTGCGGTGTTGTCGCCATGACTTACGAATTGATGTTCACCATCGGCCCCTTAATGTTGCAGACTGTCGCGGCGGTGATATTGATGGTTGGCGCGGCCAAAGAAAGTGTCGCCGTGCCGGTGACTGTAAGCGCTTTTCCGGTGATGTTCACTCCCGCGGGAGTGACGTTGATGATCGTGTCGCCCACTACGATTTGCACGCCGGTGGGCGAGACGATCGTGGTTGTTGCGGCGAGCGTAACCATTTGGCCAGTGGGAGTCATGATTTGAATGGTCGGCGGCGCCTCGAGAAATGTGATCTGATTTCCGACCAATGTCCGGATTTCGCGGATCTGGGGCAAGGGCGTCGGCATCGGTGGTGGCGCAAGGCCGTTCCACAAACTTCCGATGATGTAAGGCACGTTGATGTCTCCATGCTCGAAAGCGACCAGTACCTCGTCGCCGATATTGGGGATGAAGTAGGTTCCGTGCGCCACACCGGCCATAGGCGATGCGACGCGAGCCCAGGGACTCAGGTCAATATCGTCGATAAAGCGGAGCTGCACCTGCGCGCGCCCCAGCATCATCGGATCCACCAGGTTGATTACCGTCCCGACGGTCACACCGTAAAAGCGCTTCGGCTCTTCTTCGTCGTCGGTGTCCGGTGGCTGCGAAAGCCAGTCGAGTGCAATGTCCCTCATGGAATGATTTCCTTCCTGACTTTGAAATTGGTTCGATAGCCATTGCTATCTATGGTGTGAGTCGCACTGGCGACCCGATATACGCCGCTGAAATCGGGACCCAGACCGTCGAGCTGGATCATCGCGCCGGCGCGAATCGCCGGATTTCCGACCGCCGACCCGGATCCGGTGAGGCGATTGTTGATCGTGTTCCTCAGTTTGCGGGCAAGAAATAGCGCGCTGTTGGTGATGTCGGCCGGACTGCCGATCGGTCGGTTGATGAAGGAGATAATCGGACCGATCAAGGTCTTCATCTCCGCCGCGGCCGCGCCGGGAATCACCGTCACCATCAGGCTTTCGCGGTCGAAATCCCACGAGACGGTGACCATCAGGCTCAGAGGGATTTCGCGGAGAGTGAATTTCGCGCCGACGCCGACTACCTGTCCAATGGTTGTGACGTGCGGGGAGAACTCGAGCAGTGATTCACCCCACTTCAGCGTCACGCTCGGCGAATACTGTTTGAAGAAGCGCGAAAGATAGAGAACATCACCCTCGACCCAGAAATCGGCGTCGTAGGTCTTCGCGATTTCCTGGAGCAGTTCCAGATCGGTTTGCGCTTTCTGCTTCCGTCCTGAGCCGTTGAAAATCATGTTGACCACGCCCAGCGCGGTCGACGCAGCACTCACCGCGGGATCGATCAGCGGCAGCAGCAGATTCTCGCCGGAAAGAATCGCCGCGATGATCCAATCCGGGAGAGGTCCGAATCCGCGGCCATAGCTGCCCTGCGCCAGGCGATTCAAGTAATCGTGAGCAACCAGAGTCATGGTTGGCATGCCGCCCGCCGGGAAATTGACGTCGACTCCAGTGACCTCGCCTTTGAACACATGCTCCAATCCCGAATCGGTGTAGCCCAGCGACAATTCCAGTTTGTTGGCCATGTCGAACAGGCTGGTTCCGGTCAGGCTGGGACCTTGGATCGGACCAACGCTGATGCCGGTCGGCGGTCGGAAGCCGAGACCTTTGATGTGGTCCTGGAGCCATCGAAGGTTTGCATTCGCGATTCCGATTTCGACCCGGTCGGCTGCATCGATTCCGTCGTCGTACACGACGCTACTGATCGAACCTCGCAATGCCGAGGGGATGGCATCGCCATTGATCTTGACCTGAAAATCGGGGACGAATTGAAGCGAAGCGCCCATGCCTACTGAATCACCTCGCCTGTTTCCGGATCGGTAAAAGGAAGTTGCGGTACCAGCAGCCGCGTTCCCGGCGTCAGGCTCAGCGGATCACCAACGCCGTTGAAGATTCCGATGGGCCGCCACAACGCCGCATTGCGATACACGCGCGCGGCAATCGTTGAAAGCGTATCGCCGTCGGCGACGACATACATTTTCGTATAGTCGGCGGTCTGGCGCTTCACTTCCTTCGGCTCGATATCGCCGTTGCTGAAGCCATGGAACGTCACCTGAACTCGCGCGCGAACCGGCGTCCCGTCCGACAGAAACATCACGAATTTCTGCGCGGCTTTTGCCAGTACGCAGGTGAAGCTCAGCGAGGCCCAGGTGAACAACAGGACGGGCGGAGCGTGCGTTTCCGGATTGATGTCCATCAGCCCGGTGACTTGCGTGACGAGCTTTCGGACATCATCGCCGGCCTGATTCAGCGTCCGGCCGCCCGACACATTCTTTTCGTAAGTATCCAGGAAAAGCTCCATCTCGAGCGTCGGGATGTTGCCATTGACGAACTGAAGAATCGGGGCGCTCAATCCCGGTACCGCCGCCTGTGCATAATTGATATCGCGCGTCAGCGTATAGTCCGACGGGTTGAACATCACTGGAATCGCCGTTCCCGTGTCGGTGTTGGTGATGAGAGCCTTTTCGAGCGCCATCATCGCCTCCCTGCGCGTTCCCGATGTGCGATCAGCTTGCGATCGATCGCCTTCAGGACTTCGTTCGTGAGCCGGCTCACTTCCGGTGCGGGGATCGGGAACGGATTCGGCATTTTAGGCGGCGCGAAACTGTCCGTTGGCACGGGCGTTTCGCTCCAATTTCTTGATGCCGGCGCCTGGGACGCCGACGAGGGAATGACCGGCTGCGTCCGCGCGAGGACTCGGTCGATGGGCCGGCCCGGAGGCCGAGCGGCTGAATGGGCCTCAGAGGTGCGCGGGCTGGCAATGACCGCCGGGTTCTCATCGCGCCGGCGCTCCATCATCGAGGATGGGCGGAACGCTCGCGCGGCTAGCCGGCTTAGGAGCTGCATCACCTGGTCGAGCCCCGCGGCGCCGCGCTGGACTGGCGCGGTCAGTTCGATGTGGCTCAACGACGACCGAAACGACAGCCGCGGCGAAAACTGCACGAATCGCGAGTCCACGAAACGCAGCCATGGGCTGATACTCTGCCGGCGTAGGAGGCGCGAGATATTGCGCGCGCCGGAGCCGATCGCAGCGTAACGGCGCTGAATCGCGTGCGCCATGTGCGCCGCTGTGGAACCCAGGTTCCGCCGCGCCAGTCGAATTCGAATTCGCTCGATCACTCCTCGTTCATCCTCCGGTTCAAAGTCGAAATCTCAGCCACCCAGCGCCGCCGTTCAACATGCTCCAGATTCATTACCTCGCTGTGAGGCCAATGGAAGTGGTACGCAATGAAGGCTATCTCCTCGTGGAGCTCATTGAGGGGATAGCCGATCACCCCCCCGCGGCAGTGGCCTCCAGCGCGAACTCATGCCGGCATTCCGGGCATACTGCGCGCGAGCCCGTCTCCTCGAGCGCATTCGCCTCGTTGTAGAGTTTTTGTAAATACGCCAGGTCCGTCGCATAAAGCTCTTCGATGATCTTGGGATTGACTTGGGGAAGACTTCCGAGCCTCGTGATCACGCGCGACAGCAGCACGATTACCAGATATGCGGGATTCTTCATTACGCGCGGATCCTTCAGCGGAAGAATCTCGTCGGCTGCGGTTGCGCGCCGCATGACGCCTTCCCGGTGCAGCGCGCCTTCCGTATCGAGATAGCCGCAGGGAAGTGTGAACTCGAACTCTGTTTGAAACATCGCGATTCTCACTTTCTTTAGGCCCGCGTCAGGCCCTCGTGTGTCAGTTCCAGCGTTTCAATGGCGACGTCATTGCCTTCGGCGTTAAAATCCGGGCCGTCCCACTTGCTCGGCCAAGCGCGGATGAAGTTCCACCGCGCGACTTCGTTCCCCGCTCGATCGAGCACGACAATGGAGCCGTTTTTTCGCACGATATCGCCGTTGGCCACCTGCATGTGCCAGTCGTAGAGTTGCCGATCATCGGTCATTCCCCACTTGAGAACGATGTTGGCGAACTTGGTCATGCCCGGAAGTTTGCGCGGCGTGATCGAGCCGCCCTCGTTGTGTTCAATTACATCGACGGTCGAGGCGAAGCCGCTGCACTCGTGAAATCCGGCGCGGCGAATGCCGTCGATTTCCACCAGGAAGCTGAAATTTACGAATGGGTCGATCATTGCTCCGGTAGCCATGTCAGTTCTCCTTTAGGATTCGGTAACCTGCGAGCCCCCCTGCCAAATGCCGATGCGCAGGATAATGAACTCCGCCGGATAGGCCGGTCTCAGGCCGACCTCGATGAATAATTGCCCCAGCGCTTGCGTCGATGGAGGATTGAGCGCATCATCGATGCGGACGTAAAAGGCGTCCGTGGCTTTGGCGCCGAACAAAGCCCCATCCTGCCACACGCGCGTCAGAAATTCGGTAATCGTCCGCTTCAGCTTTTGCCATAGCTGGAGATTGTTCGGCTCGAACACGGCCCACCGGATACCCTGCTCGATGGATTGCTCGACATAGATGAACAGCCGCCGGATGTTGACGTATTGCCAGTTCGAGTCGGTGGACGTCGTTCGCGCTCCCCACACGAGCGGCTCGGCTTGCTCTGGGAATACGCGGAGGATATCGATCCCAAGTAGATTGAGTGGACCTTGCTCCTGATCGGTCAGCCGACGCTCTACGCCGAGCGATCCGAAAACCGCCTCGTTCGCGGGGGCTTTGTGCACTCCGCGCTGCGCATCCGTGCGAGCGTAGACGCCCATCACATGGCCCGATGGCGGCCAAAACTCGGTTTGCCCGTTCAGCGGGTTGACGACTTGAATCCAGGGATAGTAAATCGCGGCATAACCCTTGGCGGAGCGTACTTGCCCGTACTGCACCAGTAGATCGTCGAACCCCGGTTTCTTGTCGCGCACCGCGTCCAGAATGGCGAACCTGTCCTGCTTCAGCTCGCAGTACGACACCAGGGCCGACTGGACATTCGAGTCCGTTACGCCCGGTACGCATACTAACTCGACTGGATACGGATTCAATAGGTTCAGATACGTGTTCGGGGCGGCAACAATCTGCGCCAACGCCGTGGCGCGGTCATCGTCCGTTCCTCCGCCCAGGTTGTAGATTGCCGCTTTGGGCCGTGGGTCGGAGGGCATCGGGGCAGGCGGAGCCGGAGGATTCGCAAGCGTGAGGAGCTGCGACGTCACCGCTGTTCCCCAATAGCCGGGATTCAACGGATTCATCGAGAGAAAAGCGAATGCCTCCGTTTTACCGGTGCTCGCATTCGTGATCTTGAGATCAAATTCAAGGGACGCAATCTGCGGAAAACCTGGGCCCGCGAGGCTGTAAGCGTTCGCCAGCGGGCTCGTCAGTGTGATCGTGTCGCCGCCAGCGGACCGAACGGTCTGGATCTCCGTCGTGCCGCCCAGCGTGATGCTGATCAGCGCTCCCGCGGGCAGAGCCTGGCTCAACACCAGCCCCGCGGGAACGATCACGCGGAATGTTGTCTGTCCGGGCTGCAGATCGTCAATGCGCGCCGTTCCTCCAGCGGGATTCCATGCTCCTGCCAGCGGCGCGCTGAAAATGATGGTGTCGGGTCCCTGCGTGGATTGGACGATGCCGGTCGCGGTGTTCGCGCCCTTCTTCACTTGCAGCCGATCGCCGGGCGCGAATCCGGTATTGCTCGTTACCACCAGCTTGGTCCTGGTTGCATCGAGGCTGGTGACATTGGTCGAGATGTTTTGCGCCGTGAGCGTCTGTGGCAAGGCGAGCGCCTGGAGCATACTGCCAAGGCGGCTGCTGTCGACCACCTGCGCCGACAAATTGTTGCCGATCGTACCCTCGGCGATCGCGGTCGCTACGAGTTCGGGTCCGACACCAGGGGGGCGGCTGTCGAGATTTGCAGTGGCGTGCGCGCCGATCCCGTGCCGCACGATGAAGCACTGCGTTCCCCCGTTCAGAAAGAATCCGTACACCGCGGCCGGAAGATAGCTCAGCGGCGGATTCGCGACGAATCCACCGAAAATATTTTGAAACTCATCCCAACTGAAGATTTCGGTGGGCGTATCCACCGGGCCGCTCTGCGCCGTTCCGATGAAGGCTCCGGTATTCGTTCCGACGCCTTGAATCGGTGCGCCGGGAGTGAACTCCTGAACGTAAATGCCGGGGTAGCTCACTTGTGTTGCCATCTCGTTCTCCTTCCTCTCTCGTCTCTTCTCCGGCCGGATCTCCCGGCGCAAATCACACAAATTTCAGGTCGTACTCTCCTGTCGGCGATGGCACGCTGATCGCCCGCGGAGGCGGCTGAGGCCGCGGGCCCGCCCGATAGCGCAATTGATAGTTGCCCTGGCGCAGTTTCTCGAAGATGAATCGGCCGAGCGTATCGGTCGTGGTGGTCGCGAGCGGTGTGCCCAGGGTGTCTTCGATCTGCACCCAGGCTCCGGAGAGCGGCACCGGCGGATTCACCGTCGCATCCAGCACGGTGCCGCCGATCTCGATGAAGGTTTCCGCTGTTTCCGGCTTTCCGGCAATGCGATATTCGGTGATCCTCGTGGTCACCATCGGGCCCGCGGGCATCGGCTCCATTTGCACCGGCAGCGTGATCACTAGATACACAGCCGGCTTCCAGGGGTGATGATGGCCCGGCATGGTCCCCCAAAATTCCGCGTATTTCGGGAATCCTTCGTGTGGCAGAACCACGGTCGGAAGCTCGGCGTCGGCGATTTCCCCTGGAAATCCTAGCGGCAGCGGCAGGGGGTAATAGATTTCCCGCGGCCGGAGCGGATCGGCGTCCATCAGCGCGGTGGTGACGTCCCACAGCAGTTTGTGCTCGACCAGAGTCGGCTCGACCGCCGGCTGCGGCGTCGCCGGATCCCAGGCGGTGATGAGATAGAAACAATCCACGCGTCGTGGCGCGGGAGTATCAGTAATGATTCCCTGATTCACCTCCCGCGTGCGCTCATTCGATTTGAGCTTGCGATTCTCGCGAAACTCCACCAGATACACGTTCAGGGCAACTTGTCCGAGCGTCGAGACCGCTTTGCGCCAATCCTCATCCGGAGGATCGAATCGCACCTGAAGATCCGTTGTGATTCCGGGAACTCGAGTCTTGAACAACTGCCGCAGCATCTTGTCGATGTCCTCGAGCATCAGTCCTTGATCCAGTGCCAGGCCCTCGACATCTTGTCCTTGGCGCTTTCCTTCAGGTTTTTCAAATCCTTCTTGGCGAACTCGGAAGCTTCAGGCAGATCCTTGTTGATGAATTGGTATGTTTGGTCGCCCAGGTAATCGCCGGCTTTCTTCAACACGGTGTTATCGCCCTTGGAGCCGAGCCGCATGATAGTTTGGTCCAGATCTTTTCCGGAGGCAGCATCGGCGGCGAGTTCCGTAAGCATCGCGTAGCCTTGCAAAGGCGCGCCGGCCTTGCCTTCCTGCATTTCCTGCACTTGTTTATCGAGAGCCTTCGTATCGCCGCTGGCGATGTTGTAGATGCCGCGTCCAGCCTGCTTCGCCATGGAGGTCACGAAGGAGGAAGGCGTGGCATCCGCGACGACGGAGGTCGTATCGGTGACCTCCTTGGGCGCGCCGGCAAGCTGCAGACCTGCGTTGGTAAGATTGATCGCGGTATCGACGGGACCGCCGGAGTAGATCTGTCCCGCCGCGAAATTCCCGATTGCCCCGCTGATCGCCTCGCCTTTTCCTTGTCCGGATTTCAGATCTTCATAGAGTCCGTATCCGGTCAGACCTGCGTTCAGCGCGGGTCCAGCGTACTTGCCGGCACCGCGAAGCTTCTGTCCAGCTTTGCCCAACTTGCCCAGCGCCGCGGGCGGAACCGGAGCTTTCGGAGTTCCTTGCGGCTTCAGGTGGAGCTCGGGAGCATTCTGAGGATGCACCGTCGGAGTTCCTCCGGGTCCATGCGGATGTCCTGTGATTTCGACTTTTCCGGGCGGTACTTCAGTGCTCGTGTGTTTCACTGGAGGAACCTGAGTTTTCGCGGGCGCCGGTGGTGCCGCATTCAGCGCGGGAGGCGCCTCAGCCTTGGCCCGGCCGCGCGGTTTGGCTCCGCGAGTTCTGGTTTGCGAGGGACGTGCTTCCGCCTTTTGAGGTGTGTGCCCGGCCGGAGGCGGCGAAGTCTTCTTCGGCGCCTTCTTGCCAGTTGCTGCTGGAACGCTGCCCTTCGGCTTCGCGGCCCCTGGCGCGGGCTTCGCTTTCGCGGCTGGTTTCTCTACCTTCGGACTTTTGATCCGCCCACGCTTCGCCGGCGATACTCCAGCCACTTCGGATGACGGATGAACTCCTTGCAGCGCCGGTGGTGCGGAGCTGCCGGGAAACTTACCCTTGGCGGCGTGCTTTTCCAATTCCCCGAGGCTCCGTTGCCGTGTCGGCAGCGGCTTCAGCTCCTTAAGTGGGCCGGTCGGTTTTCCGACGATTTGCCTCTGCGGATGGAAAACCGAGTGCGCCTTATGGAGCGTTTCGGGAAGAGGCACTGCCTTGGAT
>JBAIXM010000033.1:0-86322 GCA_037916615.1 Bryobacterales bacterium | reverse complement strand
CGCCCTGCACGAATCGCGACCACCTGATCGGGCGGCGCGAGGTATTTCCCTGCCGTTTGAGCATGTCCGGACAGAGCGCCCAATGCCGCGAAAAGCAGAACCCAGAGATTCCGGTGCCAGTTCATGGACGCAGTCTACATGAATCTCGATGGCCGTGGAATATTGCCTACGAAGGCAGTAGAATCGACGGAGGAAGAAAACACGTATGACCACTCCGTCCTCCCACAAATGGGCTGCGGTTCTAATCGCAGCGTCGGCCTGTGCGATCGCCTATGCTCAAGCGAAGCTCCCCGCCGACCTCGATGCCCAGTCCCGCGCCCGCCTCCCGTATCTCAAGAGCTCCGAAGTGGACGCCAAAGGCAAAAGAGTCGCCGATGTTTTTGGCAAAAGTGGAATGGTAACCGGGCCCCTCGCCTTCGCCACCTACAATCCGGCCGTCGGACAAGCCTTGCTGGATCTGCACGACGCGGCGGTGACGGGCGGAACGCTCGATGCGCATACGCGCGAGCTTGCGATCCTGGTCGCCTGCCGCGCAACCAACTACAACCTGGAGTGGAACGGGCATGAGGCTAGCGCCGTCAAGGCGGGAATCGACGCCAAAGCGATCGACGTTGTTCGAAAGAACGGAGCGCTCACTGGCTTGAATGAAAAAGACGCCGCCGTCATCCGCTTCGGACGCCAGTTGCTGAATGAAAAGAAGGTCGATTCGGCCACGTTCGCGAAAGTGGTCGAATTGTGGGGCAAGCGTGGCGCAATGGATATGGTCGCAGTCATGAGCACCTATGCCGTGAGCGGGTTTTTCGCCATCGCTGTCGATGAGCATCCTGCCGAGGGCAAGCCTATGCTCCCGGCGGTGAAGTGACGCCGCGCGGTGCGCTGAGGACGGGTCGATTCGACCATTCTCCCGTGCACGGTTCCGTGGATTCGATGCATAGGCCTGACTGGGTTTTGACCTCCCGTTTGTACATTCGTCCGGCGAATGGCTCGCATCGCGAGAACCAATTTCTGTGCCGGCCGTCGCCCGGCCTATACTGGCGGAAACCATGGCGCACCGCAATTCCCTTGTCGCATCTATTCCGATAATCCTGCTCACTACCGCGTTTTCGGCAGTGGCTCACCACGGAAGCAATGTTTCTTATTACACGGACCGGACGATGACGATCGCCGGCACCGTCACCGAATGGGAGTTCATCAATCCTCACCCGCAGATCTACTTCGATGTAAAAAGCGAAACGGGCGAGATCGCGCACTGGGCGGCGGAGCTTCTGCCCACACCCTCGATGATGAAGAATATGAAGGTCGGCTGGAGCCGCACCACAATGAAGCCAGGCGATGAAATCGTGCTGGTCTGTAATCCGCCGCGTGCCACGGGCGCGAAGGCCTGTCTGGCAAAGGAGCTCAAGATCAACGGCAAGGACTGGCCGGTAGCGCCGGGCGGCGGCGCCGCCGCAGGCGCCGCGAAAGGAAAACAGTAATGCGATGTGCGCTGCTGGTTGCCATCGTCGCGGGATCCGCTGGGTCGGCGTTCGCGCAGTCCGCTCCGCAGTTCGATCCGCACGATTTGTCAGGACACTGGAACCGGACCAGCCGCTTTCAAACATTCAGTAACGTGTGGCCGGGCCAGGGTCCGACGCAAGGCACGGAAGAGGCGCCCTTAACGCCTGCGGGTAAGGCGCGCTTCGAAAAGAACAAACCTGGATATGGTCCGCGAGCGGTGCCGCCGGCGATCGGCAACGATCCGATGGGAACGTGCGATCCGCTGGGAATTCCACGGCTGTTGAACACCGAAGTGATTACGCCTCACCAGACGATGGAAATTGTCCAGGTGCCCGGGCGGATGATTCAGTTCTTCGAATGGCACCACGACTGGCGCGAGGTATTTCTGGATGGACGGCAACTGCCGTCCGCCGATGACGTGGATCCCACCTGGAACGGAACTTCGATCGGCCGTTGGGACGGCAACACGCTGGTGGTCACCAGCATCGGGTTTGACGAGCGCACCTGGCTCGACAAATTCGGCTACCCTCATAGCGAGAACATGCGCCTTGAGGAACGTTATCGGCGGCGGGATCCAGACACCTTGGAACTGACGATGGCGTTGACGGATCCCGAGATGTACACGCGCCCTTGGGTCAGTGACACGAAGGTGTTCCGCATCGATCGGGAGAAGTCCAAGCGCTGGGACGAGCAGATCTATTGCGTTCCGACCGAGGAGTACAAGTTTAACCAGCGCGTCAGAGACGTGGCGGGCGGCAAGGAATCCAAGCAATGAGGGCGGCGAAAAGCTCTTCTGGGATAATCCTGTTCGCTCTCACCTGCGTTCTCAACGCACAGCCACCTGCCGCACGACCGGGTGGAGGACGCGGCGGTCCGTCAGGCGGCGGGCCTGCGTCCGCGCTGTTTGATCCCACGGGTTACTGGGTGGCACAGATCACCGAAGACTGGAAAGAACGGATCCATCCGGCGGCGAAAGGCGACGTTGGCAGCATCCCGGTCAGCGCGGCCGGACGCCGCGAGGCTGCCGCGTGGGACCCGGCGTCGGCCAACTCATGCAAGGCTTACGGAGTCGGCGGAATTCTACGCATGCCCGGACGTCTTCACATAACCTGGGAGGGCAATAACCTCAAGTTCGAGTCCGACGCCGGCGCCCAGACTCGCATGCTCTCCTTTGGACGTCCGAGTGGCCAGCCTGGCGGCTTGCAGGGTGTCTCGATCGCTTCGTGGGATCGCCTTGCGCCGGCTCTCAGCGGCTTCACCCTGGGAGGCCGCGGCGGCAGTGGTGGCTCTCTCAAAGTCGTCACCACGCAGGCAAGCCCCGGATATCTTGCGCGCAACGGCGTGCCCTACGGCGCCAGGGCCACCTTCACCGAATATTACGATCGCCAGGATGTTTCCAGCGGGCTTACGCTGCTGGTGGTCAGCGTGGAAGTCACCGATCCCGACTACCTTAACGGACCCTACTGGTACAGCGTGCATTTCAAGAAACAGGCAGACGAGGCCGGCTGGAACCCGCAGCCGTGCGACGCAAAATAGCGATGGCAATCGTGAAAACTCTTCGTCTGACTCTGCTCTTGTTCGGATGTGCGGCGACCGTATGGTTACTGAAAGCCCAGGTGCCGACAGGAGGCGCCGCCAAAGGCGGACCCGCCCCCGCGGTCGATTTCTCGGGATACTGGACCGGCAATATGCAGGAGGACGGAGCGGAACGCGGCGCCGGGCCGGATCTGGTGGACTACGGGGGCATCCCTATCAACGAAGCCGGCCGATTGTGGGCGCTCTCCTACGACACGTCCCGGCTCACCTCGCGCTTCCATCAGTGCGACGGCTACGTTGCGCCTTATTCGGTCCGCGCCATCGGAAATACGCTGGTCTGGGAAGAGCGCGACCCGAAGCTGCACACATTAATCGCAATTCATTGGTATTCGCAGACCTTCGAAGGGCACCGGGTCTTCTGGATGGATGACCGTCCCCATCCGCCCGCATACGCACCGCACAGTTACATGGGTTTTTCCACGGGACAGTTCGTCGGCAATGCCCTGCGCGTGGAAACCACTCATCTCAAACAGGGCTGGTTCCGCCGCAACGGGCTTCCGGAAAGCGATCAGGCGACGCTTACAGAATTCTTCGTGCGGCATGGCGATCACATAACGTATACGTCCGTGATCAACGATCCGGTATTTCTGTCGGAGCCGTGGATCCGGACCACCGACTTTTACCGTCAGCCGGTCGATCCAGGGGCATGGTTATTCCCGTGCGACGACAGCGAACAGATCGTTGGACGGGCCCCGGATCAGGTTCCGAATTATCTGTTCGGCGCACACCCCTATCTCGACGAGTATTCCAAGAAGAACCAGGTACCGCTGATCGGGGCGCTCGGCGGGCCCGAAACGCTCTACCGTGAATTCGAGTCCAAGCTTGCCTCAGTCTCCGACGCCCAGGCTCGTGAATTGACCCGTCCGGCGCCGGGACCTTCCGCAACCAGCGCCGCCGTCGATCCCAACCCCCACGACGGAGAGATTCACGTCCTGCCGATCCGAAACAACGTCTACATGCTGGTCGGCGATGGCGCGAACATCGTTCTGCAAACTGGCGAGGAGGGGGCTTTCGTCGTTGACACCGGCGGGGGCAAACTCACCGCCAAGGTTCTGGCCGAAATCCGCCGCCTCTCGACGAAACCCATCCGGTACATCGCCAATACGAACTTCCACGCGGATTACACTGGCGGCAATGCAACTTTGAAGAATGCCGGTTCAGACCCCAGTGTCGTCGGGACATTTCTCACATTGAACTCGCCGGGCCTGGGCGCCACAGCGACAATCATGGCGCACGAAAACGTCGCCGCGCGAATGACAGGTGCGCTCGGCAATAACACACCAACCTCTCCCGATTCGTGGCCCATAGACACCTACCTCGCCGGCCGCCGGCGTAAATTCCACAATGGCGACAGCATCGAGATGTTCTACATGCCCCACGCCTCTACCGATGGCGATAGCATCGTCCACTTCCGGCGCGCTGATGTCATCGTCGCCGGAGACATCTTCAGTACGACTCAATATCCGTTCATCGACATCGCCAACGGCGGCAGCGTTCAGGGCGAGATCAATGCGCTCAACGCCATTCTGGACCGCACGGTCTTTGAACACTCGGGTGAGGGGGGGACGCTCGTCGTTCCAGGGCACGGATACTTGTGCGATGAGCATGAAGTCGCCGAATACCGTGACATGGTGGTCATCGTCCGCGACCGGGTGAGGGAACTCATCGCGAGTGGCGCTTCGCTCTACCAAGTACAGGCGGCAAAGATCACCGCTGATTACGATCGGCGCTACGGCGCAAACAGCGGTCCGTGGACCACCCAGATGTTCGTGGCGGCCGTGTATCAGAGCCTCAAGGAACCGGCCAGAAAATAGCCTCAGCGGGCCGGCGGTTCGGCGCAGGCCGAATGCAGAATGCGCCGGAACCACCGCAGACCCGGATCGGCGTCGCGAATCGTGTGCCACTGCATGGACTCAATCACCGGCGGAATCTCCACCGGCGGCCTGAGAATCTTCAGCGGCAACTGCTTTGCGTAGAATTGCGCGAGGCGGCGGTGGATCGTGGCGATCCGCGTGGTTCCGACGACCAACTGCGGAACCAGCGTAAAGCCGGTGGTGACCACTTCGATGCGGCGGGTTTGGCTGAAGTGCTCCATGAATTTCTCTTCGAAGGCAGGCACCTGCTGCTGCTCCCCAAACCGGACCACCACGTGACCCAGACGCAGGTAGTTGCGCAGGGAGATAGCGCGCCCGCGGAGTTCCCGGTTTTCGGCCCAGGCGACGCACACAAAGTCGTCCGAAAAGAGCGGCTCGGAGGGGTGATTCCCGGACAGATATTGCTTGGGCATGATCATCAAATCCGCTTCGCCGCGGTCCAGCCGGTCGGAACGGTTGGAGGGAACGAGCACCTCGACCGCGATGCCCGGGGCCTGGCGCTGGATCTCGGGGAGTGCGCGGCTCATCAGGACGGTCGCGACGTAGTCGGACATGACCAGGCGGAAGATGCGTTGCGATACCTCGGGGGAGAAGTCCGGACTGCGGTGAATAATCGCTTCGGCTTGCACCAGCAGTTGACGAACCGGCTGCGCGAGTTCTTCGGCGAGAGGGGTAAGGACCATCTTGCGGCCCACCGGAACCAGGAGATCGTCCTTGAAAAAGTCACGCAGCCGGGCGAGGGCGCCGCTGGTGGCCGGCTGACTCAGGTGGATCTTCTCACCGGTACGGGAAATGCTTCGCTCGGCGATGAGCGCATCGAGCGCCACCAACAGATTGAGATCGAGGCCTCGGAAGTGCATGGATTTCGCTCGACACGAGCATTGGCTTTTAGCGTATCAAACGCCGTTTCAATTGGAGTGACCAGGCCCGATCTTTGCAGGCTGAGGCTGCGCTCCTGTATACTTCAGGCGATCCGCTGACGAGCTCCGCATTCGATCAGCACGAGGTAACTAATTCGCCATGCTAAACCGCACGATCCTGTTCTCACTTTTTCTGAGTACCGTGCTTGCGCAAGATACCGGAACTGCGCACAAAGCCGCTGCCACAGCGCTCCTGAATTCGAATAATAGCGGCGCGGCGCGCTTGGCGTGCCCGGCAACTGTCGGTGCAGCGGCTACCGCGAACTCTCCCGCCGGTCCAGGCCGTGCCGGGGGGCCGTCCCGCGGCGCTGCCAAAGGCGGTGGTCGCGGACCGTCCGCTGCTCCTCCGAAGGAGAACTGGTACGCCGAAGGTGGCCGGGTATTCGACAACCTCTACATGCTGACCACCAAGGTGAACAGCGCGTGGGCGGTGAAGACTTCCCAAGGGATCATTCTGATCGACACGCTGTTCGGCTATGCGGCACAGGACGCGATCGTCGATGGAATGAAAAAGATGGGGCTCGATCCGGCGGACATAAAATACATCATCGTAAGCCACGCGCACGGCGATCATGATGGGGCCGTCAAGTTTCTGCAGGATACGTATAAGCCGCGCATCGTCATGGGACCCAAAGACTGGGAGCTTTCCGCCCGCGAGGCCGATCCTCCGCGTCACGACATCGAGGCAACCGACGGACAGAAGGTGACATTGGGAGACACGACGGTCACCATCTACATCACCCCGGGTCACACCGGCGGCACGCTGTCCGTGCTGGTTCCGGTGAAGGATCGCGGTCAGCCGCATCTTGCCATGGAGTGGGGTGGAACCGCGTTGAGCGGCGGAACTTCGAAGGAAATGCTGGAGTCCTATATTTCCAACGCGAAACGCCTGAAGGACATCAGCGACGGGGCGGGCGCCGACGTCATCATCGTCAACCACACCGAGTACAATGACGCGCTGAACCGCCTGGAACGGACCAAGGCGCGGAAGGCCGGCGAGCCGAATCCTTGGATCGTCGGCAAGGGAGAGGTCGAAAAGTATCTCACGGTGGTCGAGGAATGCGCGAAAGCCTGGCTGGCGATCGGTGAGGGGCGCCCGTAGCGAGAATCCGGCCGCGTTTTCAGTGGGGTTTCGTCGACGGGAACACGCCAAACATAATTTTCGGGGGCGAGCGGGCGGACTACTTGACGGGCGGAGCCGCCTGCATATGCTGCCACGACTTTTCGTTCTCCAGGCAGATCTCGTCGATCAGCTCAGTGTCAACCTCCAGGCCCTCTTTTATCGATACCGTCCAGGGGCGCGTATAGGCCTTCGGATCGTCCACGGTAATTTCCACTTCGAGTGTTCCAAGATCCGGGCGGCGCAGCCGTTCAGTCATCTTCGCGGCGCTGGTGAGCGGTGCTCCGTTCATATCGATCCACAGATCGTCGCGGAAACCCGTCGTCTGGATCACCAGCGTGTCGCGGTCCCATGTCGCGGTTGAGTAACCGTTCCAGGAGGGGTTCGGATCTTGGGGCTGGGGACGTCCGTCGATGAAAATTTGCCGGTACATCGCGTTCACTTCATACAGCAGGACCAGCAGGCGGGGCGTGTGGATCAACTTTGTAAGGTGCGGCATTCCCCAGGTACGCGGAGGATTATCCGGCAGGCACCGTACGTGGGGATCGTCCTTGCTGAACCGCTGCTTCACGAGCTCGGCGGCCCAGGGCTGATACGGAAGGCCGCCGGGCAGGTCTTTGCCGATGTTAAGAGCGAGCGGGGATCCGCCGATTTCAAGCCCGCAGAATGCGCCCGTAGCGGGCACGCACTGATTGATCGCGGCTGCGTGCCAGATCCCTGAAAAATCCGGCTTCCCGTCCGAGAGTCGCGGCGCCGGGGCGGCTAAATTCGGAGTCCCGTCCGCCTTTCTAGGCAGGCCGGCCGTTGGGTAATGCACCCACTGCCCAAAGCCGGGCGCCGGCGATCCTACGAATGCGATCACGAGCAAAGCGAGCGCACCGCGGCGTCGATTAAGTACACCGATTCGCAGGATCATCTGACCAGGCTACTTGCCTGAAGCCGGGTAGTCCTGCCACACATATTCCAGCGCCTGCGGCAGAGTCTGGCGGATGACCTTCGCGTCGACGTGACCCGCGTTCTTGGCATACACGAACTGATAGTGATAGCCCTTGGCTTTCAGCACAGCCGCGAGCCGCTGGTTCGCGATCACCCAGTTGCGCCGTTCGGCCGAGGCGGTTTTTGCGCCTATATCGTTTTCCGAAACATGCATCCAGATGCGGAGAGGCTTCCCAGGGCTATCGGGGAAGAAGTGTTCCGGGTACTCGTAAGCTCCGTGCGGCGCCTCGGGCCCGTTGCGTAGATCCACGAACGTGCCGGAATAGGACAAAACGCGATGGTAACGCTCCGTGCGGAACCAGGCCATGGTGAGCGCCATCGCTCCACCCGAACTGCCGCCGTAGGTCATACGGCCTTCGGGATCCGTGGTCAGCTTGACACCGGTTTCCTTCTCCACGCGCGGCACAATTTCGGTCTCCACAAAATCGGCAAAGACCGGCGACACCGTATCGTATTCGAGGCTGCGCTCAGGACCGCCATTGGCCACCATCACCGCAACCATTGCAGGGAGGCGGCGATCGGCAATCATGTTATCCAGAATGTTCGCGAGTTGGCGGTCGCGCAGACCGTAGGAGTCCGCCGAGAAGATAAACGGAGCCGGCCTTCCCGGAACATACTGGGCCGGAATATAGACGGACACCAGCCGCTCAAACGGGCCGTTAATGCCGGGAAACACCTTGCTGCCGGCGGAGTTCATAAAGAACTCGATCAGCTTGCCGTGCGGAATGCCGACTCGCTGCGTTTCTTCGGGCGCGGGCGCGTAGTCGGGACCGATCGAATAATCGCCGTCGCCGGAGCCCTTGGCCCACGCCGGCAAATTCGCGAGCTTTGCGATTTCGGCGAGGTCTTCAGGGGTCGCGGGGCTGCCCGGACGTTGGCCGCCCTTCGCGGCGCCCTTGCCCGCAGGCCCAGTCAGTGCCGGGCCCTGAGCAAAAATCCCGACCACTGAAGAGATCAGGAAGCACGCTAGAACGCTGGCCAGGAATCGTCGATTCATGATGACCTCCGTGTGTTGAGAGCCGCCCTTGCGTAGGGCTCGATGTCATGTGCAGTCTATCAGAGATGGCGATGGATGCGTCGCGCCTTCTGATCCACGCACGAGCCCGTAGCAGGAGCCCCGAATGCGAATGCGCCCAGTCGAAGCGCCATGACTGCGTCACTCTGAGCTCGAATATCGCCGCCTCCGCGAGTTTCTGATAAACCCGGAGTCCAGGCTGGTAAGATATCTGTGGCACAGGGGTGTCCAAATATTTCCGAACGTCCGAAAAAGGCCATGGCTCACGTAAATCTGGAACCGCTATTTACCCGGTTTTCGATCAAGGACCTCATCTTGCCGAACCGCTTTGTCATGCCGGGAATGCAACGGCAGTGGTGCGACAACGGCGTGCCGCAGCCACGCATGGCTGAATACTACCGGCAGCGAGTAGAGGGCGGTGTGGGGCTGATTATCACCGAGTCGTGCGCCGTCGATCACCCTTCCTCTACTCAGGTGCCGTTTTACTGTCGCATTAACGACGCGACCATGGGCGCATGGGAACGTTGCTTCGATGCGGTGAACCGCGCCGGAGGCCGGATGTTCCTGCAATTGTGGCACGAGGGGGCGGTTCGGAAAGAGGGAGGCGACGGTCCCTACTCTCAGTTCCCCACGTTAAGCCCTTCCGGATTGGTCAGTGCAGGTAAGCCCAACGGACTTGCTGCCACGGCCAAGGACCTGGATGATATTCGCGAGGCCTTCGTCCGCGGAGCCCGGGCCGCCAAACAGATTGGAGCCGCTGGCGTGGAAGTTCATGCCTGTCACGGCTATCTGCTCGACCAGTTCCTGTGGGCGGAGACCAACCGGCGCACCGATGGGTACGGCGGAGACGATATCCGCGCCCGGGTGAGGTTTCCCGCGGAGATTGTGCAGGCGATTCGCGAGGCGGTGGGTGAGCGATTCCCGATATCTTTCCGTTTCTCTCAATGGAAGGAAGTAAATTACCAGGCGCGCATCGCACCCACGCCGCAGGATCTTCAGGCCATGTTGACGATTCTGCGCGCAGCCGGCGTGGACGTGTTTCACGCGTCCGCACGCTACTTCTGGGTCGCCGAATGGCCGGAGTCGGATCTCGGCATCGCCGGCTGGACCAAGTCTATGACCGACGCCCCAGTGATCGCCGTCGGAAGCGTCGGCCTGGATACGGACGTAATGGACAACTTCTTCGGCAAGGACGCCAAGTCCACCGGTGAAACAGGCCTGAGCGAATTGGTGCGGCGCTTCAACAACCGCGAATTCGATTTGATTTCGGTCGGGCGCAGCCTGATCGGCGATCCGGAATGGGTGAATAAGGTGCGCGATGGCCGCTTATCCCAAGTCCGGATGTTTACGAGGAAGGACGTGTTGGGCGATCTCGAGATCGAGGGTTTTGTCGCCGAGGCTCATGCGAGCGAAGTGTGAGCGGCAAGACGGGCCCCGGCTGTATATACTTCGTTCATGGAGAACACGCGCAAACATTCGAGGCTCCCGCTTTCAGGGACTCGCGTGGCGATCGCGATCCTGACGGCTGTATGGATCAGCCCCGGAGCGCTGGCGCAGGAGCAATCCCCCAACGCCTCCGACATCGCCGATGGCATGCGGCTGTTTCAGCAAAAGGGCGCTTGCCAGGCATGTCATGGCTGGGCAGGCGATGGCCACAAGACCGACAGCCAGATGCCTGACGGCGCGAACCTGCGTGAGACCAAGTTGAACCGCGCAGGGCTGGTTACGGTGATCAAGTGCGGGCGGCTCAACTCACAAATGCCGGCTTTCGACAAGTTCGCGTACAGCACAGGCGACAAGCGATGCTACGGGAAGACCGCATCCGATCTGAAGGCCTACCCGACCCGTATGCCCGACCCTCCCGCGACGCTGCAGCAGCGCGAGATTGACCTGATTGTCGACTTCCTGATCGCAAAAGTCGTCGGGAAAGGCCCCATGGATCACGCGAAATGCGTGGAGTTCTGGGGCTCGGAGACGGACGCCTGCAAGGAGTTCGCGAAGTAGGCCTCTCTCGAACTGCTCAGTTCAGCGCGAACACAAACAGGTAGCTGGAGTCCTGAAAGTTGTCGAACTTCACGGGATGCAGATGCCGGCCGCTGGCCTGCACGGCAATGTACTGCTTTGTTCCGATCGAATAAGTGACGGGCGCGCCTTTCAGCGCCGTGCCCACGTTGAAACGCCACAGCTCTTCGAGGGTCTCGTCGTTATAGGCTACGATCCAACCATCCTGAAGCGCTGTGAATACCAGTCCGCCAGCCGTGGCCGTGGCGCCTGAACGAATTTCGATATCCGTCACGGCTTTAGCAATCACTTTATGATTGATCGTGTCGAAAGCCGTCACCGAACCATAGTAGAGATCGCTGTTGGAGGTGCGCTTGTCGCTATTCTTTCGATCGATGCCGCCGCTTTCCGAGAGGAACTTCGTTTCGGCGCCATTGGACGAGAAACAGCCTTCAATGCCGACTCCGTAAGCGATGTGTTTCACCGGGTTGTATGCCGTGGGCTGGTGGGCGATACCGCCATGCCAGGTCGGGCACGTCCGTTTTTCGGGGTCGCCGCGGAGCGCCCGCGCCACGGGATTATAGACTTGTACGTCCAGCTTTGAATTGTATTCAGCCGGCTTTCCGGTTTCCGGGTCCAGGCCCTTGGTCCAATTCAAGTCGTTGACGTACTGCGCTCCCTTGAGAAATCTGCCGTTGGTGCGATCCAGGGAGTAGAAAAATCCATTCCGGCCGAAATGGCTGACGACCTTGCGAGGTTGGCCATTGATAACGGTGTCGTAGAGCATGTGAACGCCCACCTCGTCGTAGTCCCAGGAATCGTTGGGCGTGTATTGGAAATACCATTGCAGTTTTCCTGTGTCGATATTAAGGGCAACCGCGGAATCGGTGTAGAGGTTATCCCCCGGGCGCGACTGGGGATCGTATTGCGGAACCGGGTTGCCAGTGCCCCAAATGGTAAGCCGTGTTGCGGGGTCGTACGAACCGGTCTGCCAGATGCCACCGCCGCCGGTTTTCCAGGCATTATTCTTGTCTTTCCAGGTCTCGCTTCCCGGATCGCCGGGCTTGGGTATCACGTACCACCGCCACAGTTCCTTGCCGGTGCGCGCATCGAGCGCCGCAATCCAGCCGCGCGTTCCGGCGTCCCCCGCACTATTCGCAACGAGGACTTTGCCTTCGGCGGTGAGCGGCGCGGTGGTGAACTTCTCCTGATTGCCGAACTCGTTGGTTGTCGTGATCAACTTGTCCCACACGATCTCACCTGTGTTGCGATTCATTGCAATCACGCGGCCGTCGGGGAGGTTGGCGATCACCAGGTCTTCCCACAACGCAACACCCCGGGTACGGGGCGAGTTGCCCTGATGTTTCACGCCCGGATCGGTGACCCAGACGAACTGGCCTCGAGCCGGATCCCGCGCGTCGATCTTGTAAACGGTGCCCCAGCCGTCAGAGGTGTACATAAAACCGTTGTCGATCAGCGGATTGAGCTCGTTTTCCGGGCCGTTCTGGCCTACGTCCTGCATGCCGCCGAGCGCCAGGGCCCAGACCATCCGGAGGTTTTTGACATTGTCGCGGTTGATCTGGGAGAGCTTGGAGTAGCGCGTGGAACCGTAGTCGCCGTTCATCATCAACCAGTTTTGCGGCTCATTCTGCGCGTTCACGAGCCGGTCCCGGTTTACGGTCATCGTGTATTGAGCAAATGCCGCAACGGCGAACACAACGGCCAGACCACTCGCGAGAACGGTGATTCTCACCGTTTTCCGTCTATTGGATGGCATGATCGTCTCCTTCCTGAAGAGCATAAAGATTCAGGCCGTGGCGGTCAAGCCGAATACGCAATCTTTGGGGCACATCCAGCGCCTAGACTCGAATCCCGAAGTCGGTCCATTCCGCGATCTTTGCGTCCTTTATAAAAAAGACGCCAACCAGGTGGTACGCCGGGCTCGCATCGGGGCGCGTAAAAGAATCGATCCGCTCGTTGATCACCATGGGCCCACGAGCCCAACTATCGAGGATCTTAAACTCGATCTTCGAAGACCGTTCCACATAAGACTTAATGCGCTCGATCGCCGCCGCGCCGGCGACGGGCATCGCGGTCTCCGTAATCCGGTAGGAACAGTCGGGAGCTAAGTACGACGCGATCTTCGTCATGTCGCGCGTTGCGAAAGCTGCGCAGAAATCGGCCACCAGCGTCAGGTTCGCCTCTTCGGCAGCCGTCCGGTCGGCTGCCATCGCAGGTATCGCAAATGCGGCCCCGGTCATGAGGAATTTGCCACGAGTCATGGCGTTAGTATATTCCGTCCGGATGCCCGCGTAGTCTTCAGGGCCGCCGCTCGCGGCAACGCGATCGCTCAAAAAACAGTGCTATCAAACGATAAGGCTTGATTCCATTTTGTTGTTGATGTATAGTCCCTTCCCGAGGGTAGTCTTTAGTCTCGTATCGCAACGAATATAAGGGGGACTCTTATGCGCGTTCTGATGGTCGCCGCGAGTCTGTTCTTTCTCAGCTTGGCGGCATTGGCCCAGGGTGACCGTGGCAGCATCACCGGCACGATTTCTGACCCCGCTGGAGCGGTGGTCGCCAGCGCTGCGATCGAGGCCAGGCACGTGGAAACAGCGACCGTCTATCAAACCCAGAGCACAACCACCGGCAATTACACAATTGCCCAGTTGCCCGCCGGCACCTACGAGATCACGGCCACGGTTCCGGGATTCAAGAAATACACCCGCAGCGGTCTCACGGTGCAGGTGGCTCAAATCCTGCGAATCGATATCCCCTTGGAGGTGGGCTCTGCATCCGAATCGGTCACCGTTGCCGAGGCCGCTACGTTGCTCAAAACCGAGACGGGCGAACTCAGTCACAACGTCACGACGGAGTCCGTGAACAACCTTCCGATCATGGGGATCGGCTCAGCGGTAGCGGGCAGTTCTGCGATTCGGAATCCGCAGGCCGTCGCGTACCTTCTTCCAGGCGCTTATGTTCAGGAAAACTCGAACCTGCGGGTAAACGGAGCACCCGGGAACACGGCTTCTTACCGCCTGGAGGGGCAGGACGCCAGCAATGGACAGGTTCCCGCCACCCAAGCGCAAGTGCAGCCCAGTGTCGACGCCATCCAGGAAGTGACCGTTCAGACCAGCAACTTCTCCGCCGAGTACGGCCAGGTCGGCGGTGGATTCTTCAACTACACCATGAAGTCGGGGACCAACCAGTTTCACGGCAGCGTTTATGATTACGCGGTCAACGAGGCGTTCAACGCCAACACGCCTTGGGTGAACGCCAAGCCAGTGGCGCGGAGGCACGACTACGGGGTGACTATCGGCGGCCCGGTCGCGATTCCCAAACTGTATAACGGTCACGACAAAACCTTCTTCTTCTTTAATTGGGAGCAGTACCGGGAAACGCAGCAGGTCAACAACCTCCTTATCACCGTCCCGACGCTGAATTATCGCGCCGGAAATTTTGCCACTGCCTTCACTGGGAAGACTCTGGGCACCGATCCCGTGAACCGGCCGATTCTGGAGGGCACGATCTACGACCCCAACAGTACCCACGCCGCTCCGGACGGCCGCATCATCCGCGATCCGTTCACGGCCAATCAGATTCAGCCCACGCAATTCGATCCGGTGGCGCAGAAGATCCAAGCCATGATCCCAAATCCCAACCTGGGCTCGAGTTTGATCAATAACGCCGTCTTTCCGTTCCCCAGCACCCGGCACACTTCGATTCCGGCCTTCAAGCTCGACCATTCGCTGGGCTCGAAAACAAAAATTTCCTACTATTGGTCGGAGACGATAACCGCCAGCCAGTACTCGCCACAGTTAGGCGGCGCGGACGGTTTGCCGGATCCCATTTCGGCCGAGATCGGAACGTTTATCACCGGTCGCGTTCAGCGCGCCAACTTGGACCATACTTTAACGCCGACTCTTCTCCTTCACTTCGGAATCGGGTATCAAACCGACTACTTCACCGACGATGCGCTGGTGACCAATTTCGATCCGCTTAAGACTTTAGGTCTTAAGGGCATCCCGGTTGCCCGTTTATTTCCCTACATGACAGGACTGTGCCCGGCCGGCACGACCAACGGGACGGTGGTTGCAACCTGCGGCGGTCAAGGCGGGATGAAGGTCATGGGACCCACCACAAATCGCCATCCGCTGCTCTATGAGAAGCCCACCACGAACGTCAGCCTCACGTGGGTCCGAGGCAATCATACCTACAAGGCCGGTGGCGACCTGCGCGTGGACAGCAACCAGTCGACGCTGTTTGCCTCCACCAATGGACAATTCACCTTCAGCACAAACGAAACGGCTCTTCCGTACAATCAGTCGTCCAGCATCGGCGGCGGAACCGTGGGCTTTGCCTACGCCAGTTTCCTGCTGGGCCTGGTGGATGCGGTGAAAATTGCGCCGGTCGACAACATGAAGATGGGCAAACACATGGTCGGCCTGTTTGTGCAGGACACCTGGAAGGTGACTCGCAAGCTTACGCTGGACTACGGCATCCGCTACGACTATCAAACCTACCTTAAGGAGCAGTATGGGCGTTTCGCGCAATTCGCCCCCAACATTCCGAACCCAACGCAAGGCGGCATGCCAGGAGCGGTGGAATTCGAGGGATTCGGGCCGGGACGCTGCAACTGCAACCTTGCCAACAATTATCCTTTCGCTATCGGACCACGCCTGGGCGTCGCGTATCAGATCGCACCGCAGACCGTGCTGCGAGGCGGCTGGGGCATCGTCTACAACGCCACTGGAGATTCTAACGGTTCTACTGCGGGA
Organism: Bryobacterales bacterium; assembly: GCA_037916615.1. Taxonomy (GTDB): domain Bacteria; phylum Acidobacteriota; class Terriglobia; order Bryobacterales; family Bryobacteraceae; genus Palsa-187. The sequence goes on along the minus strand of JBAIXM010000033.1, from coordinate 70,525 downwards.
GGGTTGTCGATCCCCAACGCCGTCCAAGCCCCGTCCTTTGGGCAGCCGGTTATGACTCTGGGCGTGGGCGTGCCTTTCCCGCCGCTACCTTTCCCGAACTATGACGTGGGTCAGTTTCCTCAGGCGGGTTATGCAACCACGCAGGCCCCGAACACCTGGTATGACCAGAACGCCGGGCGTCCCGCGCGGCAGATGCAATGGAGCTTCGGCGTGCAGCGTGAAGTCTCGCGGGACTTGGCGGTGGAAGTCAACTATGTGGCGAACCGCGGAGTGTGGTGGAACGCGCCCGCGCTGATCGACGTCAATGCGTTGAGCTTGCAGCGGATCGCCGCAGCCGGCTTGAACCTGAGTCTTCCTGCGGACGTGACGCTGCTTGGTTCGCGGCTGAATTCCGCGACGGCAATCAATAGGGGGTTCGGAGCGCCCTACTCGGGCTTCCCGCTCACCGCCACGGTCGCACAGTCCTTGCGTCCATTCCCGCAGTTCAGCAGTATTACGGCGCTATGGGCGCCGGATGGCAATACGTGGTATGACTCGCTGCAGGCCAAAGCGACGAAGCGCTTCTCCCATGGCCTCCAGTTCACGGCCTTGTTCACCTGGGCCAAGCAGCTATCGACAGCGGCGCCGACGAATGTGACGATTCCAGGCATAGGCGGTCAAGCTGTGAACGATGTATTCAACCGGTCGCAGAACAAGTATCTCTCGCCCTTCGATCAGCCGCTGGCGTTCACCCTGGCCGCCAGCTACACGCTGCCGGCCTTGCATACCAACAAGATCCTCTCCTGGGCGGTACGCGATTGGCAAGTCAACACGCTGCTGGGGTATGGCAGCGGGCTCCCGATTTTGGCGCCGCAAGCGCAGAACAACCTGAACACGATTCTGCTCCGGAATAATGCGGGCAGCAATACGAGCTTTGCGAATCGAGTACCCGGCCAGCCCCTGTTCACCCAGGATCTGAATTGCCATTGCTTCGATCCCAACAAGGTTTTCGTGCTCAACAAGAGTGCGTGGACGCAGCCGGGGCCGGGTCAGTTGGGCACGGGAGCCGCTTACTATGCCGACTACCGCTTTCAGCGGCGTCCCAACGAGAACCTGTCTTTGGGCCGGCTGTTCCACATCAAGGAGCGGGCCACGCTGAGCATGCGGATCGAGTTCGCCAATGTCTTCAATCGCGCCCAGATGCCGAATCCCACCTCCACCAACGCGGCGGCGACCCAAGTGACGAACCCAACAACGGGTGTGCCGACCGCAGGCTTCGGATTTATCGCTACCGGGAGCATCGGAGCCACCAATGGGCAACAACTCCCGACATCACGGCAGGGATCGGTCGTGGCGCGGCTCACATTTTAGGCGATGACCAGCAGCGTTGCTCGCGCTATTTAACGATCGCCTGCATCACGGCGTTTTCGAACTCGGGGCGCATTTCGCGGATGGATGTCTGGCACATCATCACGGCGACGATTTCCTCTTTCGGATCGACCCAGAAATGCGTACCGTAGACGCCGCTCCAGCCGAAGCTGCCGTCCGAGATGCGGATCTCGCCGGCGAGCGCGTCCTGGATCACGCGAACGGTCAGCCCGAAACCCTCGCCGGCGCTGCGGCCAGGCAGCGTGTAGGGAATGTGTACGGAAGCCATGTATTTCACGGTTCGCGGACTCAGCAGCCGATGGCCGTTATACTCTCCGCCATTGGCAAGCATCTGGGCGAAATGGGAGTAATCATCGACGGTTGAGACGAGGCCGCCGCCGCTTGCGAAATAGACTTTGCTCGACATTGAGAGCGACGCCGCCAGCGGAGTCTTCACCAGGCTGCCATCCCGTTTCTGGTAGACGCTTACCAGACGCGGCATCTGTGCGTCGGTTGGATAGTGGCTCGTGTCCGGCATATCGAGCGGATCGAAGATGCGCTGCTTGAGGAAAACGTTGAGAGGCTGCCCGGAAGCGATCTCGACGATGCGGCCAAGAGGATCGAAACCGTCGGAGGCGCTGTACATCCAGCGCGTGCCCGGCTGGAATTCCAGCGGAGTGGTGGCCAGCCGCGGGATGAAATCGGCCAGGGTCTCCTCCGGCTTGCGGCGGATCTTCGCGGCTTCGCTCTGGCCCATCGGTCCGGCGACCAGGCCCGAAGTGTGGGTGAGGAGGTCCTTGACGATCAGTTCACGGTCAGCCGGAACGGTGTAAAACTTCGGCGCGGGGGCGTTGGCGCCGCGACCACCGGGCGACTGGAGGACGCCAACCTTGATGTTCTTGAATTCGGGAATAAATTTGGAGACTGGATCGGTAACCGAAACCTTGCCTTCCTCGATCATCATCATCATCGCAGTACCAATGACGGGCTTGGTCATGGATGCCATGCGGAAGATGGACGTGCGCGTCACGGGTTGCTTGGTGTCAAGATCCATGACACCGGCTGCATCGACCCAGGCGAGCTGGCCATGGCGGGCAACCAGCGTGACGGCGCCGGTGATGTCGCCGGCGTCAATGTGCCGCTGAATCATCTGGTGAATTCGCTGCAGGCGCTCGCTGGAGAGGCCGACATCTTCGGGTTTAGCGGCTTTGGGAAGTGAGCCTGCAGCGAGCGTCAGGCATAGAACGGGAACAACCAAGAGACGGCGCATCGGTGATTGACTCCTCGGCCCATAAGGCCTTGTGGAAGTATATATCGATTTACCTGGGCGTTTCGACCTTGGTAGGCTGGCGGGGCGCCGACTGCGCCAAATCTTGCCGACACCAAAGATGATAAGTTATCTCGTGAGCCTGACCTATTGCGGCAAGGCCCAAAGCACGAGGAGCGGAGACTACCAATGGACAAGAGGAAACGCGCTTTCCTGAAGACGGTCGGCGGTCTGGCGGCGGCTGGAACCGTGTTGGGGCAGGAAGTACGAAATGGAGCGCCGCAGCCAACTCCGGATCGCGGTCCCGCGGCAGGACGCGGAGGTCCCGTCCCTGTCTCCAGCGGCGTGCAGCCTTCCAGCGTTGACTATAGCTACAAGCCGCGCCGGCTCAACAAGGTGATCGAGCTGTGGGAGGACAACCAGCCGATTTACTATACCGGCGCCGGGCTCGGACCTGGAGTCGATCCCTATGCGCAGGGCGTGCGAATGGCTCGTACCTATGCCGATGCCGTCACCGTGGATTTCGAACATGGGGCCATGGATTTCACGCAACTGCGGGAATTCATGCGAGGCATCCGGGATGGCGGCCCGACGCGCAGCGGTCACTCCACGCCATGCGTCTTTGTCACTTCGGGCATTATCGGGTTGGACGAGGCCTACGCCCGCGCCAACACCTGGATCATGACTCAGTTCCTCGATGCCGGCGTCCATGGCGTCCATATCTGCCATGCTCGTGATCCTAAGGCAATCGAAGTGCTGGCTCAGGAAGGCTGCCGCTATCCGTTCCTCGACTATCCCACGCCGAAAGTGGCGCGGCGCGGTCTGCGCGGATCGAGCGCCGGCTTCGCTGCCCAGATCTGGGGGATGAGCGGGGCCGAATACTGCGCTAAGGCCGATCTCTACCCACTGAATCCGAACGGCGAGCTGATCTTCGGCGTCAAGATCGAGGACACATTGGCCGATCCCAACTGCGATGCCACCATCGGTGTGCCCGGCGTGGCCTTCGCCGAATACGGCCCTGGCGATCACGCCTACTGGCTTTATGGGCTGGCGGGCATGCAGCCGGGAGCGCGTCCGGCGCCGTCTTCTCCCGAGGTGGCGGAATCCCGCCCGGAAATGGCGAAGGTGCGGCAGGCTGTGCTCGACTCGTGTAAGAAACACAATGTCAAATTCCTGCAGGGCTCAAACGCGAATAACGTGGTTGCGATGATTCAGCAGGGCGCGATGGTCCTTGAAGCGCCGGAATCCGCCGCTGTGGTCGGACGCGAATTCACGAAACGCAAGATGCCCGTCTAAACCGGCCGAATGGATTCGCGTGCATCGGCACAAGCCGACCCTCAGTCACAGATATCCGGCTGCCGAGCATTGTACGCGTCGGATATAATCCCCAAGGAGAACCGACATGCGTTTTCAAATTCTCGGGACCTTGCTCGTCGGAATGATGGTGAGCGCCGTGGCGCAAACTTCTTCTAAGCAGGAGAAGCAATCTGTGGATCCCCGCAGCCTGGTTCTGGTGGGCGACCGATTCAAGCCGCTCAAATACGACCAGATGACGCCCGAACAGAAAACCATGATCGACCACTTGCTGTCCGGAGAGCGGGGAGGGGCGCGTGGACCCTTCAATGTCCTGCTGAGAAGTCCCGAAGTGGGCGATCTGGGCCAGCAATTTGGAGGCGCCATGCGTTTCCGTACCGGACTGCCCCGGGATGTATCTGAAGTCATCATCATCATGACGGGCCGGTTCTGGACGGCGCAATACGAGTGGAACTCTCACCGGACTGCGGCCCTGCAAAACGGCGTAAGCCCGGCGATTGTGGATGCCATTGCCATGGGAAAGCGTCCGGCGGCGATGCCGCCCAGGCTGGAAATCGCCTACAACCTCATCGACGAGATCCTCACCACCCACCAGGTGACCGACGCAACGTTCGAAGCCGCCAAGAAGGAATACGGCGAGCGCGGCGTAGTCGACATGATTGGATTGAGCGGGTGGTACGGACTCGTGTCGATGGTCCTTAATGTCGATCGTTATCCGTTGCCCGAAGGGGTGCAGCCAGGGCTACAGTATCTCGCCAACCCGCTCCCGGTCGTGGGAAAAGGATTTGCCACTCCGATTCCCGGAGTCGTTGCGCCCGCCACGGTGACTTCGACGGTCGGCGGCAAGGAGTTCACGATGCGAGGCGACCGCTTCAAACCACTCGCCTACGATCAAATGACCCCGCAGCAAAGGCAGATGACGGATCTTGCGGTCGCCCAGCGGGGCACAGGCGGCAGCTTCAATATTAGCGTCCGCGATCCGGACGGCGGCCGGTTGTTCTTCGAAATGGGCGATCGCGTTCGTTTTCACATGTCGGTTCCGGACAAGCTCAAGGAATTGGCGATCCTTCTCACTGCGCGTTACTGGGGCGCGCAATACGAATGGCTCGCGCATCACCGGGCCGCGGTGCGGGCCGGCCTGAGCGAGGAGAAAATTCGAGCCATTGCGGAAGGCCGGCGTCCCGTTGGGATGTCGGCCGATGAGGAGGCTGTCTACAACTTCGTTGCCGAGTTATTCAAGACCAAGCAGGTGAGCGATGCTACGTTCGCGGCAGCTAAGAAGGTTGCTGGCGAGCGGGGTCTGGTGGATCTAATCGTCACCGCCGGCTACTATCAGGCGGTTTCGATGTTCATGAATACAGACCGCCTGCCGGTAGATGCCAACCAGCAGCCGGAGCTGAAATATCTGGCTCTGCCGCTTCCCTGACGGTCTGTTCGAGAGAAACGCTGACGCCTAAACCGGCCGATGCGCTCTTAAAAAGGATCGTATCTGGCGAACTGCCAGCGGAATCCGCTCCTTGGGCTCTTTCCATGGGAACATGCTCACCTCCGCGTTGGGCGCGAGCATGGCGGCCTCCATGGCAACGGCATACGGATGCGCGGGAATGTCATCCGGAAGAATCAGCACCGACGTTTGACAGTTCCGCACGAATTCCCGTGTGACGGTGAAGACGAAGTCGGGATTGTTGCGATACATCTTCGTCAGGAATTTCTCCACCGTTTGCATATTGAACTCAGGCCTTCGTTTCACGAAATCCGGACCCCAGCCGTTCATATTATTTTCGTAAAAGAGATCGCGCATCTCCGGACGCGACCCGCTGGGCTGCGCCAGTACGGCTGCTGCGACACGATCAGAAGCGCGCCGCAGCAGATTCCAGATAAGCGGACCGCCAATGCAGAACCCCAGCACCATGAACTTTTGGATCCCCAGGTGGTCCATAACGCCGAGATGGTCATCGGTAAAGGAATCCCAGGGCCGGTCAATCTCGAGAGGACCGCTCGACTGGCCCTCCACGGCTGTGCGCAGATCCGCGGCAATGCAGCGATACTCGCCCTTGAACTCCTCGATCGCGTTAAAAGGCGATGCGTTGATCAGGCCGGAGATTGTGGAATTCAATCCCCCTCCCGCAATGAGCAACAACGGAAAACCGGAACCGTACTGTTCATATCGGATGCGAACGGGGCCTTTCTGGTAGAAGGACACGTTGTTTCCTCCCTTCGCGCCTTGCTGAGCGAATAGCCGTGGGGCCGCCGCCATGGCAGTGGCTGCCGCGCCTGTTTTTAGAACCGTTCGTCTTGTCGAACCCATGGTCGACTCCCTCCTGGATCATCGCTCCCGCGCAATGTACTCAAGATTGTAAATTACCTGCCGAATTTTCCTCCCAGGTGCTGGAGATCGCGATTGTTCTCACACGCTGCTTCGAAGATTTCGCTATCTGGCGCCAGGCGCACCTGCTCCTTCACTTGCCACGGCTTGGTATAAACCTTCGGGTCGTCGATTGTAATTTGAATTTCCATGTGCCCGAAATCCGTCCGCCGAAAACGCTCGGTCACGTGCAGCGCATCGGAGGTGGGCTTGCCGGTCTGATCTAACCATGTCTTCCCGTTGAAGCCGCGGGTGTCGACCACCAGGCTATCGCCGTCCCATTTGCCGGTGGAATAACCCAGGTAAGTCGGAAGATAGTCGTTCCCCAGTTCGCGCCCATCAAGGAAGATCTGACGCCAGGCGTTGTCGGATTCATAAAGAATGCCGATGATGTTCGGTTGTTGGATCACCCTCCACGGCGGCGGCGAGGCGCTGATCCTTGGCACACCTCGGGGCAAGCAGTTTGCCGGGGGATCCTCTCCTGAATGCGAGCCGTCTGCGCGCTGCTCCACAAGCGCCTTGGCCCAAGGCTGGAATGGTACTTCGCCCGGCTTGAGATCCGCGGCAATATCCAGAATGTACTTGGGGCTGCCGGATTCCCAGACTCCCGACAGGTCCGGATGGCCGTCGGCCGATCGTGGCGCCGGCGCGGAGAGGTTAGGCTTGCCGTCCGGCCTTATCGGAATTGCGCTGGCCGGGACCTTTACCCATTGGGCATAAACAGGCGCGCAAATCGCCACCACGGCTGCCAAAGACCGTAGCGGCACTGGAGCACGGACCAGCCTGCGCGTGACAACTGCTGGAGCGCCTATAGCATGCATCGTGGCTCTCCTCCTGCGACGCAATTCTAGCAGGCCTGATTCTATTGCGTCGGACTCATGGAGGGTCGACGTAACCAGGGGTTTGGTGGACCGTTGCGCCCGGTTCACATCTGTGGCGGGAAGCCGGTCTCTACCAGCTCGCGGAAGCCCTGAAAGGAGTCATCGATAAATAGATACAATTCAGAACTATGTATCGTTTATAGCGATGTAAACTGGAAAGATGGAATGGCTAAACTACCATCATCTTCTGTACTTCTGGACCGTCGCGAAGGAGGGCAGTATCGCCCGGGCGTGCGAGAAACTGCGCTTGGCCCAGCCCACCATCAGCGGGCAGTTGCGGCTATTGGAGGACGCGCTGGGCGAGAAGCTGTTTGCCAAGCAAGGGCGAGGACTCGCGATGACCGAGGTCGGTCAAGTGGTCTATCGGTATGCCGACGAGATTTTCGGTCTTGGGCGCGAGTTGCAGGATGTCTTGAAGGGTCATCCCCGAGGACGCACCCTGCGGCTTCGCGCCGGTGTGTCAGACCTGATCCCGAAGTTGGTCGCCTACCGTGTATTGCGGCCCGCGCTCGAAATGGCCGAGCCGGTGCAGATCGTCTGTGATGAAGGTCCTCTGGAGCACCTGCTGGCGGAACTCGCCGAACACCGCATGGACGTCGTATTGTCGGACGCGCCGATCCCTCCAACGGTTCCGGTGAAAGCGTACAATCACCTGCTTGGAGCGTCCTCTGCCACTGTCTTCGCCGCGCCCAGGTTGGCTGCACGATACCGGAAGAATTTCCCGGCATGCCTCGACGGCGCGCCATTCTTGTTGCCGATGCACGAATCCAGCCTGAGGCGGCCCCTGGAACAGTGGTTCGATTCGAACAGCATTCATCCCAGGATTGTTGGGGAGTTCAAGGACCGGGCGCTCATGACAACGTTCGGGCAGGCAGGTTCAGGCGTGTTCGCTGCGCCGGCTGCGATTGAGAAGGAAATTCACGAACAGTACCGAGTCGTCCCAATTGGTCGAATCGAGTCGGTCGTCGAGCGATTCTACGCGATTTCCGCCGAAAGGAAGCTGAAGCATCCTGCGGTGGTCGCCATCTCGGAAGCGGCGCGGGAAAAACTCTTCGCCAACCATTCCAACCACCGGTAACGACGCGCCCGGCAATACATCCAGATAGACGATATATTCGTTCTAAAACATCTATTAGACAAATTTGTTGTCGAGCTCTAGTGTTGTACATGAGAGGGCGCTAAACCAGCAGGCCCGATCAGAACACCACAAGAAAGAGAGCTTGAACAATGAAAAAACGACTACGGACTGGAATGATCCTGGGCGCCAGCCTGCTGGCAGCACAGTTGGGATTTGCGGAGAACCACGAAAGCGACGCCGGCAGGAACCGCATCGAGCGGGAGGTTCGGCGCGAGATCGTGATGCTGCCGTTCTACAGCCTGTTTGATAACTTTGCGTTCCGCGTGGACGGCGAGACGGTCACCTTGACGGGTAAAGTCAGTCGGCCGACACTCAAGAGAGACGCCGAGAGGGCGGTCAAGAAGATCGAAGGCGTCGGGAGAGTCAATAACGAGATTGAGCTCCTACCCCTCTCATCTAACGACGACGGGCTGCGGCTAGCGCTGTATCACGCCATCTACGGCCACAGCGTACTGCAGACGTTGGCCATCCGCGCCGTTCCACCGATTCACATCATCGTGGAGAACGGAAATGTGACGCTGGAAGGCGTCGTAGCGGACGAGATGCAGAAGAACATCGCGAATACACAGGCCAATAGCGTGCCCGGTGTGTTCTCGGTGACGAACAATCTGCGGGTTGAGACCAAAGGGTGACCGGAGCAGTGAAAAAGGGCGGCGGCCACGAGACCGGTTGACGGCCGGCGTCCGCCGCCCCTGAACACTGACCACGATTGCCGGCGGCACGCCCTGTTGGGTGAATGTTTATGACATCCGAAAAAGCAACCATTGTTTGTGTCTTCGCGCTATTCCTTTCCGGCCTGACTGCTCGCGCTCAGGCGATTTTCAGCGAGCCCGGTGCAATCGCTGACTACGCGGCGGAAGCCGGCACTCTTCACCAGCACCATGCAAGGCTCGCGGCGGCAAGTTCTGGCAGCTACCAACCCCTGAGCGGCAAGGAACGGTGGGATCTCTATCTGAACGCCGCATTTTGGAGTCCGGGTGTGTTCTTTAGGGCGGCCGGGCCCGCGCTCGGGGCACATCTCAATAACGAGCCGCCGGTTTGGGGACAGGGCGCGGAAGGGTATAGCAAACGCTTCGCCAACCGGTTCGGAAGATTCGCCCTGAGAGAAACATATCAGGCTGCCGGAGCCGCGGCTCTTGGACATGAAGTTCGGTATGTCCGCAGCAAGCGGACGGATCTTCTGCGGCGTGCAGCCCATGCACTTACCGCAAACTTGGTGACCTATGACCGGAACGGACGGCGGACGCCCCACCTAGCCGGGGTAGGATCCGTGTTCGCGGCTGAGTTCACGGGCAATCTCTGGATGCCGTCCGGCTACGGAAACACAGCCACGGCGATGCGTGGTGCAGGCATCGAATTGGGGGTCGGCAGCGCTTTCAATCTGATCCGGGAGTTCGCTCCCGATCTGAAACGTATCTTCACCCGGATATAGACACAACGAGAGGAGAGAACTTGCGTGTTACGGAGAATCGGAATGCTCTTTCTTGCGATCGGAACTCTTGGGGGCGGGAAGCCCGTCCAGGCCGCTGACCAAAAAGCGCCGCTCGATGTGGTGCCTTCGGTGGACCTGACCCGGTATGCGGGCAAATGGTACGAGGTCGCCCGTCTGCCCAATCGATTTCAGCGCGATTGCGCTAGCGACATTTCAGCGACCTACACGTTGCGTCCGGATGGAAAGATCACTGTCCTAAATGAATGCCGCAAAGCAGACGGGCGGAAGAAATCGGCCAAGGGGACCGCTCGCGTTGCTGATGCCAAGGGACCCAACACGAAATTGAAAGTAACTTTCTTTTGGCCGTTCAGCGGCAATTACTGGATCATCGATATCGACCCGGAGTACCGGTGGGCCGTGGTCGGCGATCCCAGCCGCGAGTATCTCTGGATTCTCGGAAGGGAACCGCGGTTGGACCCCGAACTTTATCAGCAGATCGTCGCGCGGGCGAAGCAGCGCGGATTCGAGACTGGGAAGCTCTTAAAGGCTCCTCAGGCTTCTTAGGAAGCGTCGCGATCGTCTCGCCTCCTCCGCGCGCTGGGCGAGTCTCATGCAAAGGTCTCTGGGCGGCCGGTCCTGACAGCCTGAGCAGCAGTGCCGAGGTGTTTTGCTGGACCAAGGTGAACATGTGGAACTCTACAAGTACATCGAGCGCTCGACACAAACCCGTGGTCGGGTCCGCGCGACATCGAAGCAGAACCGGTGTCTGGCCGGAATGCTCGACTTCGACTAACCCAAAGGCGGATCGACTATGAACTACTTCCCGTTTGCGGATTACTGGTGGTTCTATCTCGGCTTCAGCGGCTTCGTTGTCGCGCTGCTGGCGCTGGATCTTGGTGTGTTCCACCGCAAAGCTCACGCCGTCTCTTTCCGCGAGGCCAGCATTTGGAGCGTGGTGTGGATCGGCCTTGCGTTGGCGTTCAACTTCGCCTTTTACCGGTACGCCGCCTGGAAGTTTACCCGGGATTCACGGCTGTTGCAGGTGCCGGGTTTTGATCCGGAGGCGGCCTCGCGGCAGGTGGGAGTGGAGTTCCTTACGGGCTACGTCGTCGAAAAGACCTTGTCGCTCGACAACATTTTCGTCCTGGTTGTCGTGTTCTCGTTTTTCGCGATTCCGGCCGTCTATCAGCATCGGGTGCTGTTTTACGGGATTCTGGGCGCGCTGATCTTACGGGGCGTGTTTATCGCCCTGGGGTCGGTGCTGCTCCAGTACCACTGGGTGATGCTGCTCTTCGGAGCAGTGCTGATTTTGACCGGTGTGAAGATGATGTTCGCTCCGGAAAAAAAGATCGACCCGGAACGAAACCCGGTAATCCGCCTCTTCCGTCGGTTCGTGCCGGTGACGTCCGAGCTCCACGGGAAGCGGTTCTTTGTACGGCTGAAAGGTGTTGTGTACGCGACCCCGCTGTTCGTGGCGCTGCTCGTCGTCGAGTTCACCGACATCATATTCGCAATGGACTCGGTTCCGGCGATTTTCGCCCTTACGCGCGAGCCGATGATCGTATTCACCTCGAACGTCTTCGCGATGCTCGGCTTGCGGTCTCTCTATTTTCTCCTCGCAGGGGCGGTGGAACGCTTCACCTTATTGAAGTACGGCCTCGCGCTGGTGCTGGTGTTCGTCGGCTTGAAGATGATGTGGCTCAATGACGCATTCGGCGGCAAGTTTCCGACTGGCTGGTCGTTGGGAATCATCGGTACGGTAATCGGCGCATCGATTGCCGCTTCGTTCCTGTTTACGCGGAGCCCGACAAAAAGGAGCTGGAAGGAAAACGAAGCCGATGAAATGCCCGTGGTGAATCCGGACACTGGCTGGTCCTGACGCGCGGGCTTAGGCGCCGTTTTTCTCCGGGGGCTTCCGTTATGGAGCGGATTGTTGCCGGAGACGATCAAACAATCCAACCATCGAGAAAACCAAAGGAGATAGAACCATGACTCGAGAGACAATTACCCGACGTGCGTCCATGCTGGCTGCTCTCGCGCTGATTCCCTCGGCGTTCGCTGTCAGTAAGAGTGCGGAGCAGATCGAGACCGAGAAAGAAGGGATCCAGCTCATCCGTCAAGTGGAGGAGGTGGCTCGCGACGTTCGCTACAACGCTGGCCGGCTGAATTCCTTTACCAGGAGCATGCAGATCTCAAAATGGACTCACGTTCACCATCTGGAACAGATTAAGTCCCTGGTGAACGAAGGGCTGCGGCCTGCTCTGGCTCGGCTCGAGGAGATCCAGCCTCAGTTGCCGGACTGGAAACAGCAGGCCATCGACAAGATGATCGATTCGGCCAAAGCTCTTGCCGCCGATGCCAACGACGCGATTCTCGCCAAGAAGGAAGCAGGCACGGTGCCGCCGGCCATGAATGCCGAGTACAAAGATCTGGTGACGAGGATCTACGACCACGCCGAATCGCTGGTAAAGACCTCGGACGCGGCTGGCACCTACGCGGCGGCCAGCTTGAAAGCTCATGAGGCCGGGTTGAACCTGACGCACAAGTAGCCGCAGATGCACCGCCGCTGCTTGGCAACGATCGCGGGAAGCGGGTCTGTCGCCGAAGGTGATGGACCTGACTTCCCGCTTCGCATTGGCGGCGAGCGGGGGAGACTCACTAGATCGGGCTGATTCTCGAACGATTCCAAGGATCGAGGCGCTGAAAGGTTGGTCCCTTCGCGGATTAACCGGCAGCTTACCTGCTGACCTGGATACTGGCTCCAGTTCCGCCGCCACGGCCAGGGCGAGCGCCGCCACCGTCAGAGAAAAGCTTTACCCAAAGGGTGCCTTCTCCGCGGTAGTACGAAGTGTTGCTGGCGCTGCGCAGTGCATCCAAGCTGGTTTGTGCCGTGCCCGCGGCCGCGGTTGTGTATCCCGGTAATTCGACGATCACCCATGAGCCCTTGTCCATCTCCCTCAGGCTGATGTTCAGGGTCGGCGCTTCGCTTTCCGCCCGGATCTCGGTACATCGCACGCTCCTAAAAGCCTAGGTTGCCAGTCACCCGTTACAGCCTTAATTCCCGCCAAACTGAATCCTGCCGCATGCCGCTCTCCGCTGGCGACCTTCTGGGGCCGTACGAAATCCTCGCGCCCATCGGCGCGGGCGGGATGGGCGAAGTCTGGAAAGCCCGCGACACCCGCCTCAATCGTATCGTTGCGATCAAGCGCCTGAAGGGGCAACACAGCGCGCGGTTTGAGCAGGAAGCCCGGGAGATACCTCGTCACGGGCGACCGCATGGTGACGACCGTGCTCACAATTCAGCCCAAGGACAAGGACGGCAATCAGCGGTGGGAACTCGCCGACGGCGCGACCCTCTACGATGTCACCCATCTCGGATGCCGCTGCGCACGCTACACGCCCTCCACGTCTGATAAGACGGCGAACAACGCGCGCTCGCCCGCGGAAGTACCGACCACGGGTTTTCCGGTGAATCCCGGCGCGGCCATGCCCGTCGTGAACGGCTGCCGCAAGCAGGACTACGCGGTTCTCATCGTCGTTGGGCTGCCTTCTACTCGCTGAGTTCTGGCCATCATTTCCAGTGAAATCGGTTTCTTCCGAGGCTGCCTTGTGCAGTCGCCCCGGCTCCCAGCAGTCACTCGTTGCGGAGAGCTTCGACGGGCTGCACTCGCAGCGCCCGCAGCGCGGGGACGTAGCAGGCCAGCAGTCCGATTATCGCTAAGCCGACCACAGCGAGTGCATAGGTGAGAGGATCACTCGCGCTGATGCCCCACAAGAACGATCCGATGGCGGGCGTCGCTAAGAATGTGATGACGAGTCCGACAGAAAGTCCGGCGACGATTAACCGGAATCCTTGGCGGACCACGAGACTGAGGACGCTGCCGGCTGTTGCACCCAACGCAACGCGAATGCCGATCTCATTGGTCCTCTGACTCACCGTGCTTGCCATAATTCCGAAGATACCGATCAAGGCCAATACGACAGAGATGCCGCCGAACAAACTCAGCAGAGTCGCGTATTGCTGCACGTCTTGCAGCTGGCCCGCGGCGTAATCTTCCACGGTGCGAATGCTAGAGACGGGCAGCGACGGGGCAACTTCGTGAAGGGCGGCGCGGACTGCTGGAGTGACTGCGGCGGGATCTCCGGCCGTGCGCACAATGAAGCTGGGCACTACGACCTCCAGACCCATGGTCATATCCATGAATCTGGGAAGCTGGATTCGCGGCACGTAGACTTGTGGCTGCGACCTGATTTGATAGCGGTCTTGGCGAACGTCTCCGACGACGCCGACAATCGTCCTGGGCTGATCGTCGAGAACGTTGAGATGAACTTGCTTTCCAATGGGGTCTTCGCCTCGGAAGAACTGGCGGGCCAGCGATTCGTTGACGATTGCGACGGGTTGCGATGCCTGGCGGTCTGTGCCGTCAATCGCGCGGCCGGCCTTGATCGGGATCTCCAGCGTTTCGAAATAGCCCGTGCTGACGGGATACCACTCCGCTGCCCAGACTCCTTGCTCGCTTTCGGAAAGGGGGACGCCGGGGCGGACGAACTGCACTCGCCTGGGCGCACCACCGAGGGGAGGAGTTACGGACGCGGTCGCGTTTTTCACGCCTGGGACTTGGGCCAAACGTTCGCGCACGCGCTCGATTAAGTCGTCGAGGCGGCCGTCGAATTCGACAGTCAAGCCGCCGGCCGGATTTACACGTTGGGCGTTGCGGTAGAACGTTCGCGAGAAGGGAACCCGTACGACAGCCACATTTTGAGGGTTGAGTCCTGTGTCTGTGGTGTTGAGGCGGACTAGGGTGCGTATGAGCAGTCCCGATCCGGTCAGGAGCACCAAGGCAAGGGATACTTGGGCGACGACAAAGGCTCCGCGCAACCGGCTGCTGCTGGCGCTGGCGGTGAGACTTCGGCTGGATTCGCGGACCGCGTTGATCAGGGCCGGTCTTGAGACCTGCATTGCGGGAAAGACTCCGAAGATCAAGCCGGTGCCTAGCGAGATCGCAAAGGTGAAGGCGAGGACATGCCAATCGAGCGAGACGTCTTGGAGGGAATGGCTCGCTGCGAACGTGGTCTTGAAAACCGCTTTCAGGCCAACCCACGCAACCGCGGCACCTAGCGCGCCGCCCGCGAGCGAGAGCACTGTGTTTTCCACCAGCAATTGGCGGATGAGACGCGCGCGACTGGATCCAAGGGAAGCGCGGAGCGCGAATTCTTTTTGGCGGGCGGATGCCTGCGCTAGGAGCAGGCTGGCGGCATTCGCGCATGCGATCACGAGAAGTATAAATACCGCGCCCTGCAGGACGAACAGCGGGCGCTTCATGTATCCGACGTAGGAGTCGCGCAGAGATTCGATCTGGATCTTCCAGCCGCGATTCATGTCGTACTCGCGGCCGAGGTCAGGTTCCATAGCCGTGAGCCGCTGTTGCGCTTGCTCCACCGAGATGCCTGGCTTGAGACGTCCGAACATGAAGAAGACGCGATTAGGGCTTCGCAACGCGTTGCGGAGGTTCGCGTCGGGCTGCGAAATCCAGATATCGATATCGGGAGTCAAAGTTTGAAATCCCTCGGGCGCGACGCCGACGACGGTATAGGAGCCGGCATCGGAGTAGATCTTTTTCCCGATGACGTCCGGCGCGCCACGGTACATGCGTTTCCAGAGGCGAGTGCTGATGACAAGATCGCCTGCCCCTTCGTCCGAGTACCAGTGTCCAAGCACGGGTTCGACGCCCATCACCGAGATCATATCCGTCGAGGTCCAAGCAACCTGAAGCGCCTCCGGCGGCGTTTCGCCTTCGGGATCGGGAGTGGCGCTGATGCCGGTGATCCGGACCGCGCCAGTTTTCTGAAAGATGTCGCTGTGATCGCGGACGTAGAAATAGGTACCGGAGTTGCTGCCGAGTTTCTGGTCGGTCTGATTGGCCGGAGAGAAGCGGATGGATGCGAGTTGCTCGGGGTGAGGATAGGGGAGTTCGCGCAGAAGCACTCCGTTGATCAGGCTGAAGATCAGCGCGTTCGCGGCGATACCAATCGCGAGACACAGGATGGAGGCAAACGCAAACGCTTTCCGGCGCGCAAAGGACCGGAACGCGAACCGGGTGTCCGCGGCGATTTGCTCGATCCATGCGAAGCCCCATGCCGAGCGCGTTTCCTCGCTCGCCCTGGCTTGGGAGCCAAATTCACGGCGAGCTTGAGCCACAGCATGTTCTTTGCTCAAGCCTCCCCTTTCCAGATCCTCAATCCTGGTTTCCAGGTGGAATTGAATCTCCGCATCGAAATCTTCCTCGAATCGGCCTGATCTTATCAGATGAGCCAACTTGCGAATGATCTGTGCAAACATGGCGTTTTCGATCCTATGCGGAACGCATGACCAGCTGAATCGTTTTGATCAACTGGTCGAAATCGGTGGTCTCTTGCTCCAGTTGCTTCCGCCCCGCAGGAGTCAGCCGGTAGAATCTGGCTCGACGATTGTTCTCCGAAATTCCCCAGTCCGCTTTAAGCCACCCCTTCACCAACATGCGATTTAAAGCCGGGTAGAGAGAACCGTCTTCGATCTCCAGTCCGCCACGCGATGCATCGTGGATTCGGCGTGCAATCGCATACCCGTGCAATGGCCCGGCCGCGAGCGTCCGAAGCACCATCATGTAGAGTGTTCCGGGCAAGAGTTCCTGTGTCATTCCGCGCCTTTCCCTAGTCTAAACTATATATAGTCCAGAAAAGGGAGCCGGTCAAGCGGGAAACGTTCTCAGGCGGGGTGTATCTCGGAACGACGTCCCGGTTTCCCGAAAGCGACCGGAAATAGAAAAGCCCCCGACCTGCGCAGGGGGCTCTTCGTTTACCGCTCGGATCAGCTTACCTGCTGACTTGGATACTGTCTGGAGTTCCGCCGCCACGACCGGGACGAGGGCTGTTACCGCTAGAAACAACCTTCACCCAAAGTGTGCCTTCTCCGCGGTAGTACGAAGTGTTGCTGGCGCTGCGCAGCGCATCCAGGCTGGTTTGTGCGGTGCCTGCGGCGGCGCTGGAGTATCCCGGTAATTCGACGATCACCCATGAGCCTTTGTCCATCTCCCTCAGGCTGATGTTCAGGGTCGGCGCTTCGCTTTCCGCCCGGATCTCGGTCCCGGCGAGTACCGTGGTGTCCCCGCTGACGTTGAATTTCCTGCCGTTGCGGCTGAGAACGACCTGCGGAGCGCCTCCACCGAAACCTCCTCTGCCGCCAGCCGCGCCTCGCCCTCCGGCAGCGCCACGACCTCCGGCTGCGCCAGGAGCGGCAGGCGCGCCAGGTCCACCACGACCTCCGGCCGCGACAGGAGCGCCAATCCCCATGCGCCCCATATCGCCCTTGCACACGGCAGCGTTCCAGTCAGGCTTGATCTGACAGTGTTGCGGATCGTCCGCGATCCCGTTGTCAATCACAATGTAGGAATCGGGAACGCCCCCGACCGACCCGTCGATATCGTGGAACACCGCGCCATTCCAGCCCGAAAACCTTCCGAATTCACCGGAGAAGGACCAGCGGCGATCCTGCTGCGGCGGGAAATACACCGGCTTGGCATTTTCGAATTTCAGGCCTTGGACATCGTTGTTGGTGCTGATGGGAAAGCTGGTGTACAGCAGGTAAGAGATGGCTCCGGTTTTGCGAGTGGCGTTGTCCTGATAGTTGACGAACTTGGTATTCACGATATGGTGCGTGAAGTCGTAGTATTCGTAGCCCCGGATCGGGTAATCCGCGTCCGCGCGAGGCATGCTCCGGCCATACGCGATTTCCGCCTCGGTCTTGGGGGTGCCTTTATTGTCGGTTTCGCCCACGAACAGGGAGTCCACGACTTTCGATGTGTAGTCGCCGTGGTACGGCGCCACGCCAGGGTACGCATGCGTGTAGCCGATAGCGCTGTCGGCAATCTTCAGGCCGTCGAAGATATGATTCTCGCCACGGGCCCAGATAGCCGCGCCCCTGCTCTTGTAGATGGTAAGGTCTTTGAACACCGCTTCCAGCCTCGCGCTGTTGGTGTCGCCGGGATCCGAATAGGGCAGATACGTGTTTCCGCCAAGGTTGAACTTGCCCTGCGCATTGGTTCCGCGATCCAGCATCAGCCCTTCGATGTCGGAGTGGGCGACGTTGCCGGAAAACTCCCGGAACTGCGTTCGGCGGGGCCAGGTTTTCGCAGCGATCTCCGTGCCTTCAAACTTGCCCGTTGGATGTTCCGGGAACGCCATCCAGAAGCCGGTTGCCTCGGAACCGGCCGACACGTTCCCGCGGTACGTATTATCGGGGTTCGTAATCCAGAAGGTGGCGGCCGTGTTGTCGGAAGGAATCAATTGATCCGTGGCATTTTGACCATTTTGACCTTGAGTGCTCCCATAGACTCCGACGATGGAATTTGTGGGATTACACGGCCGGCTGGGATTGCACTTGGTCAGCATCCCCAGGTTGTTCAGATACTGGTTCCCGTGCTCCACGCCATCTTCGAGGAAATAGCAGTGGCCGACGTTGTCGTACGCCACATTGTTCTCCACCCGCACATTGTTGGTGCCATGCACCGTCACGCAGCGGCTGAACGTGTGATGAATCGCGGAGTTCTCGATGTACTGCCCCGGCGCATCGCCAACCAGATGCCAATGGATCGGATACCGCGCAAGGTTCTCGTGCTGGCCCATGCGGAAGAACTCGACGCCGGAGACTTTCATGGTGGACCCGGCCATCGCCATCACATGCCCGCCACTGAAGGACTGCTCGGAGTCGGGTGAAGCCTGGATGCGGATATTGCGCGTGAGCATACCGACTTCACCACGCTCATCCACGCCGAAGGTGACTTGACCGTAGTGCATGTACTGAAGTTTCTGATCCAGCGTAATCACTTTTCCGGAGACGCCGGCGATGGTTCGTTCCTCTGCCTGGTGGGGATCGAAATCCGTGGACGCGACAACAATCGTCTGGCCTTTCTTCCAGTCGCCGGGATTGAGGACTTCGATGGTGGTGCTCCCCGCGGCGGCGGTTTTCGCCAGCTTGGTCCAGGAGTTTTTCTCCGTGCCGTGCAGGCTCAGGGTTCCGCCCATGAGCATGATCCCGCGGTCGCCCATGGTTTGAATGTCTTCACCCGGGACGTTATTGGTCAGGGTAATGGTCGCATTGCGCGTGTGGGGCTTGGCTTCCGTGCCGATCTCCAACTCCCCGTGCAACATGATCCACTCGGTGGTCAGTTCCAGATCTTTGTTATCTGCGAAGCTCAGTTTGCCGTTGATCGTCAAGCCGTGCAGCGGCGGCGGACTGACATCGAGGACAACGTCCATATCCTTCTCAATGGTGACCACGGC
The DNA here is from genome assembly GCA_037916615.1 of Bryobacterales bacterium. Classification (GTDB taxonomy): domain Bacteria; phylum Acidobacteriota; class Terriglobia; order Bryobacterales; family Bryobacteraceae; genus Palsa-187. The sequence continues at coordinate 51,463 of JBAIXM010000033.1, read as the reverse complement.
GTCTTTGCCTGGCACCTTCCTGTCAGGCCAGGTGGCTGCATCGGACCAGCGCTTCGGGCTGGCCGTCGAAGAAGTTTTTTGCTGAGCTTCTTTTGGTTGAGCTTCAACGACGGCATATCCGCCGAGGACCAAAAACGCTGGAACCAGCAACGAAAGGAACAAGAGAGAGCGTTTTCGCATCGTTAGACCTCCGTGGTCGAGACATCGCGGGCAGACTGCGACATCTTACCGCAGTCGGCAGTATGTCACATTCAAATCATTGTCCGCAAGGGACTTGGCGGGCACGGAGGGGCTTCCCCGAAAGCGATCGGAACAACAAAAAGCCCCCGGCACAGGCCGGGGGCTCTTCTTACACAGCTGGGCGACTTGCCTATCGAGCGGCAGCCGTAACAGGGGCATCCTTGCTGACGGCGACGCTGGCTCCGCCACTCGGGCCGGCGTTCAGGCCGCTGCCAAGGACGTCGCCGGTGGAGACAAGCTTCACCCAAAGCGAACCGTTGCCTTTGTAGTAAGAGGTGGTGCTGGCCTTGCGCAGCGCATCCAGGCTGTCCTGCGCCGTACCCGAGGCTGCGGTGGTGAATCCCGGCAGTTCGAACATCACCCACGAACCGGCATCCAGTTCCGACACGTTGAGGTTCAGGGTTGGCCGTTCGGTGGTTACCTTGTACTCGGTACCCGCTATTACGTTGGTTGTGCCAGTGACCGGGAATTCCTTGCCGTTGCGGCTGAGAACGGCTACCGGCTGACCAGGCTCCGGGATGCGACCAAGCCTTGCACCAACAACGATCCCAGCGCCGCGACCTCCGCCTCCTGCTGCAGCGGCACCACCAGCACCACGCGCACCGCCACGACCACCTGCCGGTCCGCCCGTGCCTGCGCCACCACCTGCCCCACGACCAGCGCCACGACCGCCGCCACCGCCCGGAGCGGCGGCGCCAATCGTCATCCGCCCGACGTCTCCCTTACACACCGAAGCGTTCCAGGCGGGCTTCGCCTCGCAGCCTTCGTCACTAACGATCCCGCCGTTGATGACAATGAAGGAATTGGGAACGCCAGTCACCGAGCCATCCTTGTCGTGGAACACCGAGGACCTATAGCTCCCACTGCCGTAATCATCGTTGCTCCACTTATACTCCAGCGGCGGGAAATACACCGGCTTCGCATTGATGAATTTCGCCCGCTGTACGGTGTTGTTCGAGCTCATCCCGAAGCTGGTAAACAGCAGGTAAGAGATCGCTCCCGTCTTGCGGGTGGCGTTGTCCTGGTAATTCACGAAAGTGTCATTGTCCAGTTCATGATGGTAGTCGTAGAACTCGTAAGCGCGGATCGGGAAATCCGGGACTTTGGGCTCGGGCAAGCTGCGCCCGTAAGCCATTTCCGCCGGTGTCTTGGGGTTGCCGATGTTCTCCGTTTCGCCCACGAACAGCGAATCCACCACCCGTGACGTATAGGGGGAACGGCCTGCGTTGCCGGACGCATGCGTGAAGCCGATGGCGTTGTCGGCCATCTTCAGATTCTTGTACAGATGCATTTCACCGCGGGCCCAGATGCCGCTATTGCGGTTCTTGTAGCTGGTGAAATCCTCGAAGACCGACTCCGCGATAGGGCTGTTCGCGTCAGCAGGATTGACCTGGGCGATATACCCGCTGACAGCGAAATGGCCATCGGGCCTGGGGCCGCGGTCGCCCATGAAACCGTCAAAGTTCGAATGGGAGGTGTTGCCCTTGAACTCCCGCACCTTGGTTCGGCGCGGCCAGGTTGTCTTGCTGAGCTCCGTGCCTTCGAACTTGCCCGTCGGATGCTCCGGCAAAGCGAACCAGAAACCTGTCGAGTCAGACCCCGCGGCCACGTTGTCCCGGTAAATATTGTCCGGATTGGTGATCCAGAAAGTCGACGCCGTATTGTCCGAGGGAAGCAGGACATCCTTAGCGTCCTGGCCGGCCGTTTTGAAGTTCGTTCCGTCCGTAGATCCGAACGGGGCGAGGTTTGTCGGGACGCACGGCGCGTCCGGATGGCACTTGGTCAGGATCGCAAGGTTGTGCACGAACTGGTTGTCGTGCTCCACGCCGTCTTCGAGGAAGAAGCAGTGACCTATATTGTTGTAGGTCACGTTGTTTTCCACATCCAGGTAATTTGTGCCATGCACGGTCACGCAGCGGCTGTAGGTGTTGTGAATCGCCGAGTTCTTGATGTACTGCCCCCGGCCCCCATCGCCGATCAGATGCCAGTGGATCGGATACCGCGCCAGATGCATGTTCTGACCCATGCGATTGAGCTCGACGCTGTCGACGTACATCTTGCTCCCGAGCATCGCCATGATGTGGCCGCCAAACAGCGTCTGGTCGGCGTCCGGCGAAGCCTGGATCACGATATTGCGCGACAGCATGCCGACTTCGCCGCGTTCATCCACGTTGAAGGTGACCTTGCCGAAGTGCATATAGTCCAGTTTCTTGTCGAGCGTGATCGTATTGCCGCTGATGGCGGCAATGGTTCGCTCCTCAGCCTGGTGGGCATCGTAATCCGTGGACGCGAGGACAATCGTCTGGCCCTTCTTCCAGTCACCGGCACTCAGGACTTGGATGGTGTTGCTGCCCGCGGCCGCCGTCTGCGCCAGCTTGGTCCAGGAGTTTTTCTCCGTACCGTGCAGGTTCAGGGTTCCGCCCATGAGCATGATCCCGCGGTCACTGCGGTCATTTCCGCCTAACCCACCAAAATCCTCGTCTTTGATGTTGTCGGTGAGGGTAATGGTCGCCTGGTGCGTGTGGGGTTTGGCTTCCGTGCCAATCTCCAACTCCCCGTGCACCATGATCCACTCGGCGGTCAGTTCGAGGTCTTTATTATCTGCGAAGCTCAGTTTGCCGTTGATCGTCAAACCGTGCAGCGGCGGCGGAGTGACATCGAGGACGACGTCCATGTCCCGTTCAATGACGACAAGGGCGTCTTTTCCGGGCACCTTTTTGTCAGGCCAGGTGGCTGGATCGGACCAGCGCTTCGAAGAAGTTTTTTGCTGAGCGTTAACGACGGAATATCCGCCGAGGACTAAAAACGCTGGAACCAGCAACGAAAGTAACGAGAGAGAGGGTTTGCGCATGGTTAGACCTCCGTGGTGGACATCGCGGACAGACTGCGACATCTTCAGTCGGCAGTATGGCACATTCAAAACATTGTCCGCAAGGGACTTGAGGGGGACACGGAGGACGCTTTCCGGAAAAGCGCTCTGGAACAAAAAAGCCCCCGGCGTGAGCCGGGGGCTTGTCCTTACACCGTTGGGAACTAACTATCGAGAAGCAGCAGTAACAGGAGCAGCATCCTTGCCGACCTGGACGCTGGCTCCGCCGCCAGGGGCGCCGTTGCCGGGGTCACCGGGAGAGACCACCTTGACCCAGAGTGCGTCCTTGTCCTTGAAGTACGAGGTGTCGCTGGCCGCGTGCAGTGCCTCCAGGCTGTTCTGCTGCGTACCCGAGGCTGCGGTGGTGAATCCCGGCAGCTCAAAGATCACCCACGAACCCTTCTCCAGTTCATTCACGGAGAGGTTCACGGTCGGCCTTTCGGTGGTCACCTTAATTTCGGTGCCAGCTCGTACGGTTCCGTTCGTTGCGGTGTAGTCTTTGCCATTGCGGCTGAGAATGATGGGCGGCTGAGCAGGTGGAGCAGCGCCTCCGCCGAAACCGCCCCTGCCACCAGGTGCGCCACCCCTGCCAGCGCCGGGTCCACCGGGACCTCCCGCTGCGGCAGGGCCGCCTGCTGCTGGAGGACCGCCAGGACCACCCCTGCCAGCGCCAGGACCACCCGGACCGCGCGCTGCGCCTCGACCTCCGGGACCGCCAAATCCGCCGCCTGGGCCGCGTCCGCCGCCCGGTGCAGCGTTGCCAATGTTCTTTCGCCCGACATCGCCCTTGCAGACAGCAGCGTTCCAGGCGGGCTTGATCTCACAGGCTCCTGTATCGACTGCGATGCTGTCGTGGATGCCGTCATGGATGAGGACGTAGGACTCAGGACCACCGCCGAACGAGCCGTCGTGGTCGCGGATCGCCGCGGTCGTATAGGCAATACTGCCTGCATTGTCGTTGGCCCACTTACGCTCCATCGGCGGGAAATACACCGGCTTGGCGTTGACGAATTTCACGTGATCGACGGCGTTGTTGGAGCTGACTCCGAAGCTCGCATAAAACAGGACGGTGATCGCTCCCGACTTGCGCTGAGTGTTGTCCTGGTAATTCACGAACGTAGTATTCACCACGTCATGGCGGTAATCGTAGTACTCGTAGCCGTGGATCGGGTAATCCGGCAGATCGACCTTCGGGAAGGTGCGGCCGTAAGCCTTCTCCGCGTCCGTCCTGGGGTTGCCGACGTTCTCGGTTTCGCCCACGAACAGCGAGTCGACCACCTTCGACGTAAAGGCGTAACGGCCAAACGCGCCAGAGGCGTGCGTAAAGCCCATAGCGTTGTCGGCCAGCTTCACGTTGCGGAACTCGTGCAGCTCACCGCGGCCCCAGATGCCGCCATTCCGGTTCTTGTAGGCCGTGAGATTTTCGAAAACCGATACCAGCGCCTTGCTGTTCGGGTCAGCGGGATTTTCAAGCCCAGTATGCGAGCTGCCGGTGACACCGAAAGTGTTATTGGCCGCAATGTTCCGGTCGAACATGAAGGAGTCGTAGTTGGAGTGGGCGACGTTGCCTTTGAATTCGCGGAATGGCGTTCGCCGCGGCCAGGTTGCCTTGCTGATCTCCGTGCCTTCGAACTTGCCGTTCGGATGCTCCGGCAAGGACATCCAGAAGCCATTCGAGTCGGACCCCGCGGCCACGTTGTCGCGGTAGGTGTTGTCCGGATTCGTGATCCAGTAACTCGCCGCCGTGTTATCCGAGGGAAGCAGGACATCCTTGGATTGCTGGCCATTGGTTCCCGCTCGTTGTTCTCCGGCTGCGGCCAGGTTTGTCGGGACGCACGGCTTGGACGTATGACACTTGGTCATGATCGCGAGGTTGTGAATGATCTCGTTTCCGTGCTCGATGCCGTCTTCCATGAAGAAGCAATGACCGACGTTGTCGTAGGTGACGTTGTTCTCAACGCGCAGGAAATTCGTTCCATGCATCGTCACACAGCGGTTGTAGGTGTTGTGGATCGCCGAGTTCTTGATGTACTGACCTTTTCCCGCATCGCCGATCAGGTGCCAGTGGATCGGATACCGGGCCAGAGTCAGGTTCTGGCCCATTCGATTGAACTCGACGCCCTCGACAAACATCTTGCTCGCGGCCATCGCCATCACGTGCCCGCCGAAGAATGACTGTTCCGCGTCAGGCGAAGCCTGGATCACGATATTGCGCGACAGCATGCCGACCTCGCCGCGTTCATCCACGTCGAAGGTGATCTTGCCGAAGTGCATGTAGTCCAGTTTCTTGTCGAGCGTGATCGTGTTCCCACGGATGGCGGAAATGGTTCGCCGCTCTGCCTGCCTCGGATTAAAGTCAGTCGACGCAAGAACAATCTCGTCGCCGACCCGCCAGCCAGCGGCGTTCAGGACTTCTATTGAGTTGCTGCCTGCTTCGGCGGTCTTGGACAGCTTGGTCCAGGAGTTCGTCCGGTTGCCGTGCAGGTTCAGGGTTCCGCCCATGAGCATGATCCCGCGGTCACTGCGGTCATTGCCACCGAGTCCACCGAAATCCTCGCCCTTGACGTTGTCAGTGAGGGTAATGGTCGCGTTGTGCGTGTGTGGTTTGGCTTCCGTGCCGATCTCCAGCTCTCCATGGACCATGATCCACTCGGTGGTCAGTTCGAGATCTTTGTTGTCCGCGAAGCTCAGTTTGCCGTTGATGATCAAACCGTGCAGCCCCGGCGGGCTGACGTCGAGGATCACGTCCATGTTCCTGTCAATGGTGACCACCGCGTCTTTCGCGGGCACCTTCTTCTCAGGCCAGGTGGCTGGATCAGACCAGCGCTTCGAAGAGGTTTTTTGCTGAGCCTTAACGACGGAATATCCGCCCAGGACTAAAAAGGCTGGAACCAACAACGAAAGGAACAAGAGAGAACGTTTCCGCATTGTTAAACCTCCGTGATCGAGAAATGATTATTCCTTCCAGCCTTCGGGCGGATTACTGCCGCTCGCGATCTGGCGGGTCTTGTAGAGCCACTGGCCATTTACCTTGACCCATGTGGCGTATTCCTTGCCCTGAGTCGTAAACTTCATCGGATCGCCCGCCTTCTCCTGCCGGTATTCGGTGAAAATCACCTGCGAGGTGGCCGTGTCGCCGTGCACGTCATCGTGGTGGACGACGATCAGCGGATTCTCGATCGCCACGTTGAAAGCAAGCCTCTCGCGCGGGGGCGCTGCGGCGGGAGCAGGCGCCGTTCCAGCCGGAGGTGTCGCGGGAGCACGGTTGTAGGCCGACTTGATGCCCTCGTGGCCTTTGTAGTGCCTCGTGCCGAGGATCAACTCGCCGTCCTCGGCGTAGAAGCTCTCCTCGGCCTGGCGGTCCACTTTGCCGAAGTTGTAGTAGTAACGCGTGATCTGGTCCAGGATCATCTGCCGGTCAATCAATGTCTGCGCCGTCATCTTGTCTTCCGCACGCGCAGCGGGTGCGCTTGCCAGTGCCAGACCGCACAGCCCCAACACGGCCGCCCGGACGTTCGCCTGACAAATGGAATTCAGTTTCATGACACCCCCTTGTTGACTTGACTGGCGTTCTCTTATGAGTTTTGATCGTCCCGAGATATAGTACCAGAACGTTCCAGAGACTTGGGTGTATTCACGAGGGGATCACGCATCAAGGGTGATAGAGATTGTCCTGGGCGAGCGCCTCCCGGTCGTGACGGTCTCCCGCGGAAACGCTCGACTTCGCTCGGTGCCTCCACGGATTAACCATTCTCATACGCGGCTGCCACTCTCAGGACGAGTTTGTCATCCGATTGTTCCAGATCGCCCAAGAATTTGGGCTCCCCATTCAGAAAGGCAACTACTTTCCGTTCGAGAGGATAATCCAGCTCCAGCACGTCTCCGATTTCGAGATTCAATAGCGTTTCTGTCGAAATGGTTCCACCTTCAAGGCGGGCCGCGAAATTCACTCCTGCCCTCGACAGAAGCTCTGCAACATGAGTCTGGTCCCGGCGCTTCGATTCCGCCCGATGCACCCGGCGAAGCCGGTCGAACATGTGTCGCAGGCGCTTTATGAAGATCGATGGAATGGCCAGGTTCATCATGCCCGTGGTAGAGGCAAGGCGCACCTCGATTCCGATCGTGACGACCGCTTCCGCGGGCGAAAGAATGTGGAACCCTTGTGGCTCGTCGGCCAGCGACTGGACGGCGAACCTAATATCCGCGACAGTTTTCCATGCCTCGGTCAGGTCCTGAAGCACGATTCGAAGAAGGTGCTGCAGCGGGTTCCGGATTGGCGATCCACTTCTACGTACCCCAGTTCAGACCGGTCGGCCAATGTCCGTAGTGTGGAACGGTTCGAGCCGGTCAATAACGTCCGTAGGCTGAGTTTTGATGTCCCACTTGAAGAACCGCAGGCGAATTCGATCCGGCAGGAAATCGGCGATCGTGAAACTGTGTTGCTCGACCGGGCTTACTTCCTCTCGAACCTCGAGGTGCTGCGGCGGCTTCGGGCCGACCCCTCGAAAAGCCGAAGGCCATCCCCCGGGAGAGGTGCCGATCGGGCCAGCCAGTACCGCGGTCAGCGGATTGTTCTCGAGCCGGAGTGAACCGGAACGCACGATCTTTCCAATCCCCACGGCATGCAGATCGCCGCTGATGGTGAGTGGAATCCGTCCCTTCCTGTCGGTCATGGCGGCCACCAGGCGATCATGCTGCATCATCCAGCCGCTCTGCCAGTACGGCTTGGCGTTTTTCGTGGTGAGCCTGCCATCTCGATCGAGCACGTCGGGGTACCACTCCATCCACTTCCCTGCGCTCCAGCCCATCGGGTTGCTGGGCGCATGCACCACATGCGTCACCTCCGGCGATGACGAACGCGCCACCAGCCACCGCTCGACTTCGGGGTCGAGGTAAACCGCGTTCGGCCCGGCCAGCGTGCACATGCGCCGGACATCGTAGAGGAGAATTTCAGCCAGCCGGCCGTATCGAATGGTTCCCCAGCTTTCGGACACTCCGCCGATCCCGGCAGAACCCCAGGGCAGGCCGGGCGGGCGATTGTGGTCCGGCAGGAACTCGGGATAGTAGAGCTTCTGTGTCGCGCGCGCGAGCTGAAGCTGGAACCACACCGGCGGGAACGTGACGATCTCGTCGAACGCCTCGTCATTATCGAAGTAGTCGTGGTCGTCTTGCAGAAAGAATACGGGCGTGGAGCGGAAATCCGTGCCATACACCGGGACGATCTGGGGGCCCGCGGCGATTTTCAGCACGGTCTCATTCTTGTCTCCGAAGACCAGCGCCGACCGGTTGAAGCTGTTGACACGCGTATAATCCCGGTGCTCCGGCGGAATGCGAGGCGAATGCAGATCCCAGTAAACGTGATCCCCGTTGGCAACCACTGCTTGCGGCTGGAATGACAGCGCGCGGCGCAGCAGCCGGTTGCGGGTCGCGGTCGGCAGGTTCCCGATGGTGAGGGTGTCTGTTGTCGACTGATTCGCGCCGTCCGGGCCTCCGGCACAAGTAAAAAATAGAACACGAAAGCTCTCTGGCTGGGACCCGGGGGCAGGGAACGTAGCGAGGTCCCACGGCTGGCACAGACGTTTGCGATCGGCGCCGATCAGGGAGAGCGAATGCCGCCGGTTAGGCTGAAGACCGGTTGCGTGAAACTCCCAGAACGAGCCTTCGGTATCGGTCATCGTTCCGCGGAAAGTGGAAGCGCCGATGCGCAAGGATGGGGCGGCCGTCAGCGGCTTGGTGAACGAAGCTTTGATGAGAATCCTCGTGTCGCTGGCCGCTGGCAGAAGGTGCCGGACCTGGCCGGCGTCCCAGGAACGCTGCTGTGGCGGATTCCCGCTCTGCGCGAAAGAGTCGGCGGAGCGCGCGGCCAGAATCGCTGCACCCAGGCCGCCTCGCAGGAAATCTCGCCGGTCCATGAGATCGATGGTAAAACTATCGCGCCGGTTCGATCTTCAGGACCACTCCGGGATCTTCATCGGTGAGGACATAGAGGTATCCGTCGGGGCTCTCTCTGATATCGCGAATCCGCTGCCGGAAATCCCGGAAGAACGGTTCGCGGCGAATTTCGCCATTCTGATTGAGAACGATCCGCTGCACCTGGCCCGAGTTGGGGATGCGCGACTCTACCATCCCTGCGACAAACAGATTCCCCTTCCACGCGGGGAATTTGTCGCCCGTATAAAAGGTCATGCCGGCGCTCGCGATGGAGGGAACGAAGAACGCGATGGGCATCTCGAAATCGGCGCGCCAGGGCTGCTTGGTCATCAGCGTGCCGTCGTAGTCGCGACCGTAGGTGATGATCGGCCATCCGTAGTTTTTGCCCGCGCCGATAATGTTGATCTCATCGCCGCCTTGCGGACCCTGCTCGTCTTCCCACAGAGCGCCGGTATCCGGATGAATGGCGAATCCGGTTGGATTGCGATGTCCCATGGAGTAAATTTCGGGAAGATAACCCGGCTTGCCTACGAAGGGATTGTCGGGAGGCACACTTCCATCCGGGCGAATTCGATGAATCTTGCCTGCGTCGCTGAGGGGGTTTTGCGCGCGCACGTCTCCGTTCTCGCCGGCCCCGCCCACGCTGAAGAACAGGTTTCCGTCGCGCCCGAAAATCAGCCGCGCGCCGGCGACTCGCTTCCCACCGGATGGATCCGTGACGAACACGTCCTTGGTATCGACCAGAGCGGATCCGTCCCATCGGCCGGCAGCCACCGATGTTGCGACGCCTTTATCGGTCTGCTTGGAATACGTCATGTACACGAGGTGATCCTCGGGAAATTTCGGGCTCAGGGCGATATCCAGCAGCCCTCCCAACTCGACGGCGCGAACCACGGGCGTGCCCCCGACCGGCTTCGGATCCAGCACCCCGTCCCGCATAAGGCGCAAACGTCCCGGGCGTTCGGTGATCAGGATGTCGCCGCCAGGCAGGAACGCCATCCCGTAGGGATGCGAGAGACCTTTGGCGACAATCGAAACTCGAATGCGGGTATTCGGTTCGAAGGTGTCGAAAGTCCAGGGACCGTCTCCCAGGGGAGGCCGGGTTCGAGCCTGCTGTGCCATTCCGCCAGCCATAGTGAAAACGGCGGCCGCAATCGTGAGTCGGATGCTACGGGGCTTCATGGTCTGGTAGATTCTAGAGGCTAAGCCAAGGAACGTCTACGTTCAAGACGTTAGAACCTCAGGTAAGCCGGCTGGGGTGTGGAAATCGCCTGGAATCAGGCTGGTACACGAGCCCCTAATACCGTCAAACGCAGGTCAAGTCGAAGCAGTCCAAAGTTCCGGCGGTTGCATGGCCGCCCGGGACGTGGTAGATTCACTCGCAAACGGGAGTCGAAAGATGTCGAGCCTGGCCCATCCGGGAATCCAAAGCAGTTCTCCATTTTCGGAGAACAAACGGCAACGAATCTTTGCCCATCTGGATGAGTTGCTGGCCAGCCCTCCGTTTGCCGGCAGCCGCAGGAGGCAGGAATTTCTTCGCTACGTGGTTGAGGAGGCGCTCGCAGGCCGGGGCTCCGCCATCAAGGAAACGAACATCGCGGTAGACGTATTCGGGAAAAGCCGGGATTTCGATGCGCAGAGCGGCTCCGTGGTGCGTGTGACCGCGGGAGATGTCCGTAAGTGCCTGGCGCAGGCTTACGCTTCTGGTGTGGGACACGATCTGCGGATCGATCTGCCCGTAGGAAGTTATCAGCCCGCATTCCAGTTCGCAAGTCAACCGGCTGAGGCTCTCGAAGCGCCGCCCGTGCCAGCGGCGATCGGGAAGCCCGCGATCCACTACCGCACCTGGATTGCGGTGGCCGTGGGAATCGTAATCGTTGCTGGCGTATCGTTCCAGCTCAGGGGCATGTTCGGCCGGCCCGCTCCGTTGGACCTTTTTTGGAAGCCTTTCCTCGATAAGGATCGTCCGGTCCTGATCTCGATGGTGGCTCCTACCTTACTGAAACTGAATCCGCTGCACCAGTCGAAATACCTGCCCCTCGACGGGGAAAAGTCGATCCCGGCTTCCGAGTTATTGGAACTTCGGGATTCATACGTGGGCACAGGCGGCGCGATGGGAGCCGCGCGTTTTGCCGAGCAGCTTACGAGCCGGCAACAGAAGTTCGATCTGAAGTTCGGAAGCGATGTGGACTTCGCCGATCTAAAAAACGCGCCGACCATCCTGATCGGCGTTTCCATGCTGACCCAGCAGCTCACAAGGGGAGCCCGGTTTGAGCTGCAAATGGTGCCGGCCGGGATCAGGATCGTCGATTCCAAACAACAGGACCGCGTGTGGGAGCTTCCGCGAAGGAATTACGCATCTCCGCCGCGCGCAGACGGCTATTCGCTGGTGACCCGGCTTCTCCATTCAGATCTGGGCCAGCCCTTGCTCATGATTGTGGGTATGGACTCACACAATACGCAAGCGGCGGTCGAGTTCCTGACGAAGAACGATTTGTTCCGCCAGTTCGCCCAGGCCGCGCCCGCGAATTGGTCCAGCCAGAACTTTCAAATCGTGTTACACAATTCCATTTACGGGAACTCAGCCGGCTCGCTCACTGTAGTCGCTTCCGAAGTCTGGTGAGCCCTTGGGTCCGGTTCTTTAACCGCATTTGACGTTTCCTGTATTCCGCTGATTTAAAAACGGATTTCCCTATTTCCAGGCCTAACGTCCACACCTAACGGGTCGAACGTAGACGCTCCTCTAAGACACAGTCATAATCTGCTGAGTTCGCATCGCCCGAACTATGCCGTTCGGACAGCAAGGGGAATCAAGGGGGAGGAAGAGTTCGCTATGAAATTGGCAATCTTGCTGGGTGCGGCCATTCTCAGCGCGGCCGCATTCGGACAGGCGATCAACGGCACGATCACAGGTGTGGTCACCGACATGAGCGGCGCAGTGGTGGCCGGAGCCCAGATCTCGGCGCAGAACACGGACACCGGCGCTCTCTACACCGCCACCGGGACCAGTACGGGAAACTATACCCTGGCTCAGCTTCCCACCGGGACCTATGACCTGAAGATCGAGGCCGCCGGTTTCAAGCAGTTTGAACGGAAAGGTTTGTCGGTGTCGCCCGCAAACGTCATCCGCATCGACGTTCTGATGCAACTTGGGACGACATCCGAGTCCGTCACAGTGACAGCCGAGGCTCCCATGCTGAAGACCGAAAACAGCGCCACCGTTTACAACGTAAATTTCCAGCAGATCGAAAGTCTTCCGATCCTGGCGGTGAACGGGGGCGGCACCAATGCGGCCACCAACGGTCTGCGCGATCCGTACGCGCTGATCAAGACGGTGCCAGGAACGCGTTACGTTCCGAGCACCAGCATGACCTCGAACGGCAATTCGGGAATGAACATCCTCATCGAGGGCATGACCGGAAACATGCCGAATCCGGCCGGCACCGTGACCATGCAGACCCAGCCGAGCGCCGAGGCCGTGCAGGAAGTGGCCGTCTTGACCAGCAATTATTCGGCGGAATTCGGCAATATCAGCGGCGCTGTGTTGAACGTGACCATGAGATCCGGCACGAATCGTTACCACGGCACAGCGTACGCCTACGGCGTGAATGAGGCCTTGAACGCCGCCCAGCCCTTCTCCGGACTCAAAAACAAACAGCGGCGCTATGATTTTGGAGGCAGCTTTGGAGGCCCGGTAAGGCTTCCGAAACTGTACGACGGCACCAACAAGACGTTCTTCTTCTTCAGCTACGAAGAGTATCTGGAGAACGGCGCGATCAATACTACCTCGGCTACGGTTCCGCTTCCCGCCTATCGCGTCGGCGATTTCAGCCAGCTCGTACCGCTTTCGGGCAACCAGAACGTCAAAGTTGGGGGACAGAACTTTGTCGATCCTCTAGGGCGCACCATCTTCTCCGGCCAGCTCTTCGACCCCAATTCGACATCCACGGTTACCTGCAACAAGACCCTCTATCCGACTGCGACGTGCACCGCGGGAAGCCTGGTGCAAGTGCGGAATCCGTTTCAGGGGAACCAGATCTCCCCGGCTTCGTTCGATAGCGTGTCGAAAAAGATCCTGGATTTGATCCCGCTCCCGCTGGGCCCGAATGCGAGTGCGGGACTTCCCAGCTCGAATTATCAGCATGGCTGGACGGACCAGATGAACACGTATCTTCCATCGATCAAGGTGGATCACATGTTCGGGTCGAGGAACCATCTTTCGGCATACTTTCAGACGGTGCGATACCATTCGCCGCTGGTGTATCCAAACGGAGCGGCGACCGGCTTGCCGGAACCGATCGAGCCGGGGCGAGGAGCGACCTCCGCCTCGCGTACCGCCCGCTTGACTCACGACTACACCGCCACGCCGAGACTCCTTCTGCATTTTGCGCTCGGCTTCAGCGATCAGTCGATCTGGCTGGAGCCTCCGGTGACCGACTACAACGCTGTCACCGAACTCGGGCTCCGGGGCGCGACGGTCAACCGCCTGTTCCCCAACCTCACGTTCGCTCCCGCGGTCAGCACCATCACGGGCGGCGTGACCAGCCTGGGTCCGCAGGGCGGCTTCCTCACGACGCAATCCTCCGAGCAGCTCCCCATCATGCCGCAGGTCAGCGCAACATGGGTGAAAGGCAACCATACGCTCAAGGCCGGATGGGACCTTCGCTGGGAATACCAACCTGTTGCATCGCTGACCAATACAGCCGGCAACTACACGTTTGGCGCCAACGGGACGCAGCAGATCGCGCTGCAAGGTTCGTCGATTTCGTCCGGCACAACCGGATTTGAATTCGCCAGCTTCCTGTTGGGCGATGTGAGCAACGTCCGCATCAGCGCGCCGGCGAACTATCGCGACCAGAAGAGCCAGACCGCGCTGTATGTGCAGGACACCTGGAAAATCACTCGCAGCCTGACCATGGATTACGGCTTGCGCTACGACTACGGAACCTATCTGCGGGAACGCGCGGGCCGCGAGGCGGCATTCAGCGCGACGATTCCGAATCCTTCGGCCGGCGGCCACCCCGGCGGCGCGATCTACGAAGCTACGTGCAACTGCAACTTTGCGGAAAACTACAAATTCGCGTTCTCGCCCCGAATCGGCCTGGCCTACCAGATGAAGGGGAACACCGTGCTTCGGGCCGGTTTCGGCATCGTGTACGCGCCGACGAACTACGCGCAGGGAACCGTAGTCTCGACTGTCGATAGCGGGACTCCCGGCTATGGAGAGTATGCGTTCAAGCTGCAGGACGGGATTCCGTCCTCTATCCAGCCTGTGTGGCCGATCTTCACCGCCAACGCAGGGACTCTGCCCGGCACCGTCGGCGCCGGCCCGGCGGTCTTGGGGCCGGGCGCCGGGCGTCCGCCGCGGCAATATCAGTGGAGTGCCGGGATTCAGCGGGCGCTTACCCGAAACCTGGTGGTCGAGGCGTCGTATGTGGGAAACCGGGTCATCTGGTTGAACGCCGGGGGCCTGAGCACCTTGAACAAACTGTCGGTGCCGCTGCTGAATCAGCTTGGATTCCAGGTGGGGAATCTCACCGACTCGAACCTGCTGCGCGGGACCTTCGCGAACGGACGGCAAGCTTTGACGGCACGCGGGCTGGGGCTCCCGTATGCAGGTTTTCCGACCACTCAGATCGTGCGGCAATCCTTGCTGCCGTTCCCGCAGTACAACTCGCTCAACCCCGTGGCTCCGCTCGGCAGCAGTTGGTTCGACGCATTGCAGCTCGTCGTGACCCAGCGCCTGTGGCGTGGGTTGACGGTGAATGCGAATTACATGTATTCGAAGAATCTGGCCCTGATGAGCTCGCCCGATCCATTCAACCGGGGACTGGGGAAGGACCTCGCCGGGCTGGACCTTCCTCACCAGTTCCGGCTTTCGGCGACCTATACGGTTCCCGAGCAACGCAGCGGATTTTTCGGGAAGAACAAGATCCTCTCCTACATCGTCAGCGGATGGCAAACCGGGTGGTATCTGCAATATCAGAGCGCCCCCATCCTGAACCAGCCCACGTCCCCGACTACCAACCCGATCTCGCAGTGGCTCGGGTACGGGCCCGGGCCGGCGCAGATGGTGCCCGGCCAGGAACTGTATTCCACGAACTGGACCGATTACAACGGTGTGGTGCACAATACGCCGATCGACCTCAACTGCCATTGCTTCGATCCGAGATCGAATGTTGTGCTGAATCCCAATGCCTGGTCGGCGGTTCCGGACGCGCAATTCGCGAACAACCAATCATCCATCCGGTATTTTCGTGGAATCCGGCAGCCCAGCGAAGACGCCAACTTCGGGCGGAATTTCCGGATCACAGAGAAAACCACCTTGCAAATTCGGGCGGAATGGACCAACGTCTTCAACCGCCTTATGCTGCCGCAACCCAACACTGCGGCCAGTTATGTGACCGCGCCGACCAAGCCGGGCGCAACATACACTGGCGGATATGGAACCATCGTTCCGACCGCGGGCAACGGCATCGCTAGCATGCGGTCGGGACAATTGATCGCCCGGATTACGTTCTAGAGTAAGAATGTGAGCAAACGGAACGGATTCTTGACCGCGGCCCTGATCGCCGCACTTCCCGCCGTCGCGCAAACCCCACGCATTCCGCGCGGTCCGGATGGCAAGCCGAACCTCAACGGCGTCTGGCAATCGATGAACACCGCCAACTGGGATCTTGAAGACCATTCCGCGCAGGCGGGTCCGCTGGCGGCAGCCGGCGCGATCGGCGCTGAACCGGCGGGATTGGGAATTATCGAAGGCAGCAGCAGCATTCCCTACAAGCCGGAAGCGCGCAAGAAACGGGACGAAAATTTTAAGAACCGCGCGAAAGAGGATCCTGAAGCGAAGTGCTATCTGCCGGGCGTTCCTCGGGCGACGTACATGCCCTATCCTTTTCAGATCGTGCAGTCTCCCGGCGACATCCTGCTCAACTATGCCTACGATTCGGCAACGCGCCTGGTGCAGATGTCGAAGCCTCAACCGGCCGAACTGGACACCTGGATGGGAACCAACAACGGCCACTGGGAAGGTGACACGCTGGTGATTGACGTGACGGGGTTCAACGGGCGTGCGTGGCTCGACCGGTCCGGAAACTTCGCCAGCGACAGCCTGCACGTGGTGGAGCGCTACACCATGCTGGACGCCAACACGATCCGTTACGAGGCGACGCTCGAAGATCCCGACACCTATAGCAAACCGTGGAAGATCAGTTTCCCGCTGTACCGGCATAGGGAAAACAATGCCCGCCTGCTATCTTTCAAGTGCGTAGAGTTTGCCGAAGAACTGCTGTACGGCGATCTTACAAAGAAGTAAAGGAGTGCTCATGACCAGGAAACTCATTTTCGTGGGCGTTGCCGCGGGATTGCTCACCGCAGCCATTCCGGTTGCCGCGCACCACGCCTTCGCCGCTGAGTTCGATTCGGGCAAGCCCGTCAAACTGCAAGGCACCGTGGCGAAAATCGACATGGTGAATCCGCACTCCTGGATTTACATCGACGTAAAGAATCCGGACGGAACCACCACGCAGTGGATGGTGGAAGGAGGCTCGCCGAATGCGCTGGTGCGCCACGGGTTCACGAAAAACACTTTACCTAAAGGCACCGAAGTGATCTTCGAAGGTTTTCAGGCCAAGGACGGGTCGTATCGGGCCAACGGTAGGGACATTACGCTCCCAGGCGGGAAGAAGCTCTCGCTCGGCAGCAGCGCCGGCGAAACTGCTCCGGAAGACACCGGAAAGAAAAAGGAGTGAATCCATGCGGTTCGCATCTCGACCAGCAATCTGCGGAGTGATCCTGGCTGGATTCGAATTCATCGCGAGCGGGCAGGCCGGGAAGACGCAAGCGCGCGCCGCGATTCCTCCCAGCCCCGACAATTTCTACATCGGGACTCCAGCCGGATGGGTGCAGCCGAAAACGCCGTGGGGCGATCCCGACTTGCAGGGGACCTATCCGCTGAACTTTGTCGGCAGCGTGCCTTTCCAGCGATGCGCCGGAGGGCGTCAGCGCGGAGGCGCCTGCGATCCCACGAAGGCGTTCCTGACCGAGGAGGAGTACAAGGCGGCGGTGAATCGTTACGAAAAGACTCCGGATCGCTTCCGCGAGGCGGAGAACCAAGGCCAGGCGGGCCGCGAATTTCTCAGGGGCGTCACCGACCCGGAGCCTCCGCAGCGCCAGACTGCGTTTGTCTTCGATCCGCCGGACGGGAAGCTTCCGGACTTAACTCCCGAAGGGAAGCGCATCGGGGACCAGATGAAGAGCAGTTGGTCGGTCGCCGGCGAGCATCTGACCTTCAACTCCTACGAAGATTTCGATCTCAAGGACCGGTGTGTGACGCACGGCATGCCGGCATCGATGTTTCCGTTCCATTACAACAACGGGATTCGGATCTTCCAGACGCCGGGGCAGGTGGTGATCCTCATCGAAATGATCCATGATGTGCGGATCATTCCCCTGAACGACAACACGAAGGTTCCGGAAAGTGTCCAGGACTGGCTGGGATTTTCGCGCGGGCACTGGGAAGGAAACACGCTCGTCGTGGAGACCACCAACGTCAAACCCGGCGCGATGATGATCAATTCGGCGATGCCCGGAACGCCCCAGAATCACATCCCCACCAGCGACAAGATGAAGATCGTGGAGCGCTATACCCGCATCAACGACGACTACCTGATTTTCCAGATTACGGTCGACGATCCGGTGGTAATGACGCGGCCTTGGACCGCGCGCTTTCCGTGGAAGCGCGATCCGAATTACAAGTTGCTCGAGTATGCCTGCCACGAGGACAATCGCATGGTGCGGGACTGGATCACCGTTTCCCGCGCCGAGCAGGAGGGAAAGGCAAAATGAAGCGCGCGTGGTGGGTGTGGGCTGCCGCTTTGGCCGTGTGGACGATTCCGGCGGTGGCGCAGAGCGGGGGCAAGATCGAACAGATCAAAGTGCATGGAAAATCGCTCGAGGGCAATCTCGAACACGACGATGTGGACCGCGATGTTGCCGTCTACCTCCCGCCGAGCTATTCCAGGGATCGGACCCGCCGCTATCCGGTCGTGTACCTGCTCCACGGTTACGGACGAACCGCCTTCGATTGGTACCCCTTCATCGGATTGCCCGAAGCGATGGACCGCGATATCGCCGCCGGAACCGCGCGTGAGATGATCCTGGTGATGCCGGACGCCAATACGCTCTACGGCGGCAGCATGTATTCCAGTTCGCCGACCAGTGGAGACTGGGAAACCTACATCACCCGCGACCTGGTTTCCTATATCGACAGCCATTACCGCACCCTCGCGAATCGAAACAGCCGGGGGCTCGGTGGACACTCCATGGGCGGATACGGCGTGTGGCGCCTGGCGATGAAGTATCCCGATGTGTACTCGGCGATCTACGGGTTGAGCGCGTGCTGTTTGATGAATAATCCGCGGCCGCCCGGACAGGGAAGAGGGCAAGGCAAAGCGCCTCAGGCGAAGGGTCCGGTTCCGGGCAAAGGCGACGATGCCGTGAGGCCCGGCGCCCGCGGCGGGCACCCGGTGAATGTTGCGTATGGCGAGGCTGCGGCGTGGTCGCCGAATCCGATGAACCCGCCATTGTTCTTCGATCAGCCGGTCAAGGATGGCGAATTCCATCCCGAGGTCGCGGCGAAGTGGGTGGCGAATTCGCCGCTGGCGATGCTCGATCAATATGTGCCGAACATGAAAAAGTACACGGCCATTGCAATGGATATCGGCCTGCAAGACACGCTGCTCGAATCGAACCAGGAACTGGACCAGGCGATGACCCGCCTGGGAATCCCGCACACGTTCGAGACGTATGAGGGGAATCACAATAATCACCTCGCGGACCGGATGGCAGAGAAGGTGTTTCCGTTTTTCTCGAAACACCTGAAGCGGTAGTCATGCGAGGCAGGTTAACCCCCGTGCTCATGCGCGGTGCTCTCGTCATGGCGGCCTTTGGCGCCGATCTGCGGAACTTCGCAACCTGGACCCAATATGAAGGCGGAGCGGATTCCTCGCAGTACTCCTCGCTCAAGCAGATCAACAAGAGCAACGTGGTTCAGCTTCAGGTGGCCTGGACGTATCCCACCGGCGAGCGCGGCAATTACAGCTTCAGTCCGATTGTGGTCGATGGCGTGATGTACGTGCTGGCGAAGAACAATTCCTTCGTCGCGCTGGACGCCGCCACGGGCAAGGAGCTGTGGGTCCATCCCAATATGGGCGCTGTTGGAACGCGCGGAGTGAACTATTGGGAAAGTAAAGACCGATCCGATCGCCGCCTGCTCTACATCAATGGCGGCTTTCTTACGGCCATCGATGCGCGCACCGGGAAGACGATCGACAGCTTCGGTGACAACGGCCGCGCCGATCTGCGCACCGGATTGGACCGCGAGGCGCCGCGCCCCTTACAGACCAGCAATCCAGGCCGGATCTTCGAGAATCTGGTCATCATTCCTTTGCCGGCGGGCGGCGCCAGCTACGATTCCAACGCCGCCGACATCCATGCCTACGACGTCCGCACAGGCAAGCTGATGTGGCAGTTCCATACGGTTCCTCACCCGGGCGAGGTTGGCTACGAGACCTGGCCTCCGGACACGTGGAAGAGCGTGGGAGGCGTCCATAACTGGAGCGAGATGACCGTGGATGTGAAAAACGGCATCGCGTTTATCCCGCTCGGCACGCCGCGCTTCGATTTCTACGGCGCGAATCGTAAGGGCGACAACTTGTTTGGCGACTCGCTGGTCGCCTTGGACGCGCGCACCGGAAAACGCCTCTGGCATTTTCAGATCGTCCATCACGACTTGTGGGATTACGATCTGCCCGTCGCGCCCAAGCTACTCACGGTGAAGCACAACGGCAAGACGGTGGACGCTGTTGCGCAGGGAACGAAATTCGGCTCCCTGTTCGTGTTCAACAGGATCACCGGAGAGCCTCTATGGCCGATCGAGGAGCGTCCGGTTCCGCAGACCGATGTGCCCGGCGAATGGACCTCACCCACGCAACCGTTTCCGACCAAGCCGCCTCCATTCGCGCGGCAAACGTTCTCCGAGAAAGACATCAATCCGTTCCTCCCGCCGGAGGATCAGGCCAAGATTCGGGATCTGCTGAAGAACTCGCGCAATGAGGGATTATTTACGCCGCCGAGCTTGCGCGGCTCGATCCGGCACATTCAGGGCGCGAGTTGGGGGATGGAGGCGGTGGATCCGACGAAGGGCTACCTGTACGTCATCTCTCATGAGCACCCGACCTTGCAGAAGCTGGATGCGCCGGGCGGGCGTGGTGGAACAAAGGCAGGAGCCAAAGCGATCGCGGGGCCGGTGGCGGGGGATACGAGCTTTACTCATTACGATTCGCCGATGAATTTCCTGTACCAGACGTACAATATGTCGGCGATGGGGCCGCCGTGGTCGACTCTTACCGCTTACGACCTCAACGCGGGAACGATCGTGTACCAAGTCCCGAACGGGGGGATCACAGAACTGGAACAGCAGGGCCATGCTGACACCGGCGCTCGTCTTCCTCGTGGCGGCCCGGTGGTTACCGCCGGCGGGTTAATTTTCGCTGCGACGGCATCCGATCACCAGGTTCGAGCTTACGACCAGGACACCGGGAAGGTTTTGTGGACATACGCTCTGCCGACCGGCTCCGACGGAGTGCCGTCGGTGTACGAGGTCGGGGGACGCGAGTACATCGTGTTCTGCGTCGCCGGGGGCGACGGATACCAAGCTCCGCGCGAGCCGGCCGGCTCGCCTCCGGCGATGAATTCGTACATGGTTTTCACGTTGCCCAGGAAATAGATCGTGGATCTTTGCAGTTTGCAGAGGTTGCGGCAAAACAACCGTGCCCATTTGCGTTGCCGGGTGTAGGCCATAGGTGCGGTAGAAGCTCAGCCAGGGAGCTGCGCCGCACTGGGCACGCGTTGGCCGCGGGAGCCGGCTGATATGCTGCCACGATTTTTCGTACGCCAGGCAGACGCGTCAGGTCGATTGCCCGGGAACGGACGAGGCCTCGCTCTGAAGTGAGCTCAAATTTCCAGCTTGCCCGTGCTGTCGCCGTGAGACTCGGCCTTCACTCCCAGCTTGTTTAGAATCGAAACCAGCAGATTCGACATCGGGGTGTGCGGGGCATACTGCACGTGGCGGCCGCCGGCCAACTGGCCCGAAGCCGCGCCTGCGAGCACGATCGGCAAAGGATCGTGATCGTGCTGGTTCCCGTTGCTCATGCTGCTGCCGTACAGAACCATCGAGTGATCCAGGAGACTGCCGTCGCCATCGGGCGTGGATTTGAGCTTATCCAGGAAGTAGGCCAGCATTTCCACGTGATACTTGTTGATCAGCGCGAACTTGTCCATGTTCGCGCGATTATTCGAGTGATGGGACGCCACGTGGAATCCGTCGCGCACGCCGCTTTGCGGATACACGGCGCCGCTGGTATCGCGCGCGTACATCATGGTGGCGATGCGGGTGATCTCGGCCCGAAACGCGAGCACTTGCAAGTCGAACATGATCTTGAAGTGTTCGTCGAAGGATTCCGGGACGCCCACGGGCGCTTCCGGCAGCTTCAAATCGGCCGGGATCTGATTTTCGGCCTTCTGGATCCGGCGCTCGATCTCGCGGACGTCGTCGAGATACTCGCCCAGCTTGGTGCGATCCGAAGCCGGCAGCTCGCGCTGTAAGGATGCCACCTGGTCCATCACCGAATCGAGCAGACTGCGGCTTTGCTGCTTGCGCGCCAGCCGGTCGGCGTTATTGCTTCCGTCGCCGAACAGCTTTTCGAACACCACCTGCGGATTGTTTTCCATCGGAAGCGGAATGGTCGGCGTCTTCCAGGAAATCGTGTTCGAGTACGCACACGCATAGCCCGATCCGCAACTGAGCGCGACTTCTTCAATCGAAAGCTCGATCGACGGAAGCGGCGTATCCTGGCCGATGTGCTGGGCGGCGATCTGGTCGATGGTCGGGCCTACGCGGATGGAGTCTTTTTCCGGATGCACGCCGCTTAGGAATACGGCGGCCGAGCGGGCGTGATCGGCGCCGGCATCGGATCCCACGCCGCCCGCCGCGGGATGCGCAAGGTTCGAGACGATCGTGACGCGATCGCGGAACTTCTCCAAGGGCGACAGGATTTCGGTGAATTGGAAACTGTTGCCATCGGCGGCCGGCGTCCACTTGTCCATAGTGGCGCCGTGCGGCACATAGAGGCAGCTTAAACGGCTCCTGGAGTTCGCCGCCGTCTTTGCGAGCGGGGTTTGCGCGGGCACCATCGAATCGAGCAGGGGCAGCGCCACCGAGACACCCATGCCCCGTAGCAGAGTCCGCCGGGAAAGATGTTTCTTCGTAATGTAAGCCATCAGTTGTCTCCTGCTTTGACTCTCATCTGGAACGGATCGCTCTTGACGATACCCAAAATAATCGACGAGAACCGGTTATTGTTCTGCGCGGCATCGTGCGCGATCGACCGCACCACAGGCATGTCGTAGTACCGGAGCGCGCGGCCGGTGCCGTAGATCAGCAGCTTCTCCGTCATGGTCCGAACGAATACATCGGACCGGCTCATCAGGGCTTTCCGCAGGCTGGCCGGACCGTCCAGCCTGGTTCCATCCACAAGCTCACCGGAGGCGTCGATGCCAGTGCCTCCGTCCGTCGCTCGCCATCGGCCGATCAGATCGAAATTCTCCAGCGAAAAGCCGATCGGGTCCATGATCTTGTGGCACGCGGCGCAAGTCGGATTGTTACGGTGCTCTTCCATCTTTTGGCGGATAGAAGCCGGCTGCGAGGAGCCTTCGTTTTCCTTGAGCGGCGGCACATTCGGCGGCGGCAGGGGAGCGGGCGTGCCGAGCAGATTTTCGAGAATCCACTTGCCGCGCGCAACGGGCGAAGTGCGGGTTGCGACCGAAGTCACGAGCAAAAAGCTTCCCTGGCCGAGCAATCCGCGGCGGTTGTCGTCCGCGATGGAAACTCGCTTGAACCTGCTGCCCTTGACGCCAGGGATTCCGTAGTGCTGCGCCAGCGTTTCGTTCACGAACGTGTAATCGGCGTTCAGCAAATCGACCACGCTGCGGTCCTCTCGCAGGACGCTTTCGAGCAGTAGCTCGGTTTCCGTCCGGAATGCCTGGCGCAGATTGTCGCTGAACCCGCGCGTTTCCGGCCGCGCATTTTTCAGCTCGCGCAGATACAGCCACTGACCGCCGAAATTCGTCGCCAGCGTGCCGGCTTTGGGATCCGCCAGCATCCTTTTGGTCTGCTGTTCCAGGACGGCAGGCTCGTGCAGCTTGCCATGGATTGCCACATCGAGAAGTTCGTCATCCGGAATGCTGCTCCACAGAAAGAACGACAGGCGTGAGGCCAATTCCAGATCGCCTAAACGATAGGCTGAACCGGCTGCAACGTTGGCCGGCTCGCGCTCGAAGCGGAAGACGAAACGCGGATCGACCAAAACGCGAGCGAGCGCCTGCTCGATTCCTGCGTCGAAGCTGCCCGCTTTGCGGCCTGTTTGATAGAAACTCATCAGGGTTTGCAGATCCTGTGCCGACGGCGGCTGGCGATAGGCGCGGCGAGCCAGCGTCGTCAGGATTTCGGTCGCGCATTCCTGCTCCTGCGATTCCGATGCAGGCCGGCAGACGAAAATCCGCCTGCGGCTGGGCGTGTCGCCGGCGCCTGCCGGGTTCAGTGGACCGGTAATCGCGATATTGCTCACGCTCGAGTTTCCCGCGAACACTTGCCAGACGTCGTCGGCGCCCGGCGGACTCTTGCGAACGTACGCTGCGCCGATCTCCTGCGGCCCGGCCTTCACCGGAATCTTCACATCGATCGTTCCGGTGGTGACCAGCTTCACGCGCTCGCCGTTCAGGACCAGTTCCAGTTCTTCGCCGCTCGGACCTACGCCGCCCACGCCGATGCCGGCCGATCTTGCGCGGACCTTAATCGAGTACTCCGCATCGAGCGGGAAATTGTGGCGGACGAGCATCCCGCCGCGAGTCCCTAAAGGCAGGCCGTCGATATGCGCGGCTTGAGAAAAATCAGCAGGCGCGCGATAGGTCACCGTGGAGGGACTGATCAGCGGGTCGCCGATTGCCAGGCGGCTGATCTTGCCGGCGGCGGCGATATACCGCTCGATCAACGCCGGCGAGACCGCCAGTGCGTCGGCGAGGTTGTCGAATCCTTCGCTCGAATCGTCGGCGGGAAGAACCGTTGCCTCGTCCACATCAAGCGCCAGAAGGTCACGAATCGCATTTGTGTATTCGGTTCTGTTGAGCCGGTGGAGTCCCGTGCGGCCAGGATTCGGTTTCGCGGCGGCTGCTTGATCGAGCTCCGCTTCGAGTTTGCTGGTCCAGGCATCGAGCTTCGCGCGATCCGGGCGGGGCAGCCCGCTCGGCGGCATCATGCCTGCGCGCACCTTGCGCACCACCTTCTCCCAAGTCTCGGCGTCCTGGCCCGGATGCGCGAGGTCGAGCTGATCCAGCATCAAGCCGGCTGTTTTGAGCTTTTGGTTGTGACAGCCGATACAGTACTGATCGAGCAGCGCGCGATCGGGGTTGGAAGTCTGATTCTGGGGACGCGCAGTCTGCTGGAGCCCCAGCATCGCCGCCAGGCCAAGCGTTCCGAGAGCGACTGCCGCTTTATTCATGACCCTGCAATTTCTTGATGAGCGCGATGGTGGATGGTTTGGCTTGCGGGGCGTTCGTGGCAAGGAAGACGCCTTCGGCCCATACGAGAGGAGTGCGGCCTTCGTTGTCCTTGACGTCCAGGCGCGCGCCTTTCTGAACCAGGAACTCGAGAATGTCGTCCGATCCGCGGTTGGCCGCGCCGATCACGGCGGTAACACCCATGGAGTTCTTGGCGTTCGCGTCGGCGCCTTTTTCGAGGCACAGTTTGACGGCTTCCATCAGCGCCTCGTTCGATTCCGTGAAAGTCTGTCCGCCCATCCAGTTCACACCCGCGGCGGCCATCAGCGCCGTAGTTCCTGCAAAGGTCGGAATGTTTGGATCGGCCCCGCGATCGAGCAGCAGGCGCATCAGGGAAATATCGCCGGCGAGTGCGGCCCGCAGGAACGCGGTTTGTCCCGTGAAATCGACCCAGGAGAGATCGCCGAGCGGGGTGACGAATCTCCGAATCGGCGGGACTTCCTTAGTCCGCGCGTTCACGTTCGCTCCCTTATCGAGCAGGAGCTTGATCAGCTCGAAAGCGGCTGGCCGGTCAATATCGTGCTCGTCATTGCGTCCGTAGTCGCGATCGCGAATTTCGACTGTGGCGTAGAGCGGGGCGCGCCCCCACCAATCGACGGCCTTCACGTCCGCGCCTTTCTCCACCAGGAACCTGGCGAGGTCCAGGTGATTGTTGGTGATCGCCATCAGTAGCGGAGTGATTCCGTTGGCGTCGGCAAGCTGCACGTCCGCTTTCGCGGCGATTAGCATGCGGGCGATATCCAGCCGGCCGTCGCGAGCCGCGTACAGCAGCGGCGTCATTCCTCCGGGTGTTTCGGGCTGAAATCCTTGCTCGGGCCATCCGCTGCGCACGATACCAACGCCGTGCGATCCGCCGCCCGCCCCAGGCGGACGCGCCGCGGGAGTTTTTCCGACTCGAGTGCGCGCATTCACCTCCGCGCCGTACTCGACTAGCAACTGCGCGATTTCGAAATGATTCGTGCGCGCGGCCCACATGAGGGCCGTTTGGCCGGTGACGGTGTCTTTCGACTTGACATTCGCCCCGTGTTGCAGCAGCGCCTTCACCGAATCCAGATTCCCGGTGCGGGTGGCGGTCATGAGCGCCGTTTCGCCGCTCGCATCGGCTGCGTTGGGATCTGCGCCCGATTCGAGCAGCTTCCTTACAACTGCGGGGCTGCCGTTCGCGCAGGCGAAGTATAGAGACGTGAAGCTGTAGCGATCCTGGGCCTTCACGTCAGCCCCAGCCTGAACCAGCAGGCCGACCATTTCAAGATCGTCGGCCTGCACGGCCCAGTGAAGCGCCGTCGTGCCGTCGGGCAGTTTCCCGTTTACGTCGGCTCTCTGCTGAAGCAGATGTCTGACGGCGGTTGTATCTTCCTGCCGCGCGGCTTCGGCCAGACGCGTGTCCGCGGCGAAGCCTGCGGACGCCAATAAGCAGATACAGGCGATCGGACGAAACATAGATTACGCCAGCTCCATCACCAGCCCATTCGGATCCCGGAAGCGGAGTAGGTTCTCGTCATCGGACGGAATCACGTCCACTCCGGCTGCTTTCAGTTTTTCGGTTATGCCGCGCTTGTCGAATCCGGCGATTCGCAGACAGATATGGTGAATGCTGGGCTTCTCGCCCGCAGCAGCCGCCTCCAGGCCAAGCCTGGTCTTTGCGACCGTAAACCAAACGCGCTTGCCGCGTTTTTTTTCCGGGCCGAAAATCTTGCGGTAATGTGCCGTGGATTTTTCGAGGTCCGATACATGCAGCACGATGTGATCGGTGCCGATCGCCTGCACCAAGGCATCGTCCTGCGATATGCGGGAGGAAGGAATGATCGTGCGCGCCAGCCCTCCCGGCACCGCCAGAAGCTGCAGGCGCAGGCCATCGGGATCGGTCGCCATCCCGAGCGGTCCGTTGCCGCCGAAGGTCACCCCGGCGGCTTCCATAAGCTTGCGAGCCTCTCCTTGCCCGTAACCGTCGGTGAGGACACAGAAGTGATCGATGCTTGGGGATGGGATGTTCTGGTTCCCGCCGAACGCCAGATACGATTTCCCCAGGCGCACGTAATAGCGCGGCGGTGGATCGCGCTCCTGAAAAAGCTGCGGATCGAAGATGCGGCCGTAGAATTTTGCGGCCGCTTCCGGATCATGCACCGTCATCCCGTAGTGCTCGAGCCCGGTGTTCTTGAGCGGAAGCTCGGCGGCATCAGCCTTGTCAGCCAGACTCCATGCAGCCGCGGCGGCGCCGAGGAGTTGAACAGAGCGTTGGACAGCGTGGCGCCGGGTGCACTGGTCAATCATATCTCTACTCTAAAACGAAAACCGCATTTTTGGGGGGTGTCCTGGGGAGCCGGCAGTAAAGTGCTGCCGCCGGCGAAATTGATGAGGCGAATCCGCCCGTTGCGCATTTATTTACACCGGTGCACGCGGGCACACCCTATACATTTTCTGGGGTGCTCGGAGAATCCGGCGAGCCTCTCGGGTTCGATGTTTTCAACCGGTTGAAGACCTTTCGTGAAGTTCATGCGAACCGTCCGCTTCATCGGGTGCGCTTCGGTTCCGAGCTGGAAGGGTCGCCCTACACTCATCGATTTCGACGGTCGCCGCTGAGCGGCGAATCGCCTAGTTCTGCCGGATATCAGGAAAATCGCCTTCGCGGTTAAGAGCCCCAAGAACTCCAAATTGCCACCATGCCCAGGTGTGCTAGGCGGCCCCGAACCGCCCAGAAGTCGGGTTCGGGGAGCGTACCGGCGCAGGGCTAATTCTTCGCTGGATGCCCAGTCCGTCCGTTTGTATACACTAGAGAGCGATGCGTCGCGTGGCCGCGCTACAAACGTGCGTTTGCCTGGTGATGGGCCTCTGCCTGGCGCCTTTTCAGCATGTTCATGAGGATCACGGCCACGGCGTCCTGGTCCACGCGCATCCGTTTGCACAGAGTCGCGTCCACGAACACTCGGGCGGCGCGCAGATCGATGATGTCGACGATCACTCCAGCGTTAAATCGTTGGACACGTTTACGTTTGCTTTCGCTCCCCGCATCGCACCCTTCGTTCTGACGCGGGGCCCTGTCCGTGAGCCCGTTTCCGTTCGCGCTCCCGAGCCCCTCAATATGGTCGAGGCGTGCGCGCATGATCCGCCGGACATTGATCTCTCGATCTCGCGCGGCCCTCCTGCCTAACCTTCCTTAGGACATACCGGTGGTGTGTCCAACTTTAGGCGCGATTTTTCTCTCTAAGGAAGGTAATTTCCGTGAACAAAATGTGTGTGTGGTTAGGCTTACTTTGCACAGGTTTGTGCCGGGGGCAGGCGACGCTGAGCCTGGATCAAGCGATCACCCAAGCCCTTCAAGCCCGTGCGTCCCTTCGAGCTGACGCCGAGCGAATAGCGGCCGCCGAGGGAGCGCGAAAGCAGGCCGGGCTTCGTCCAAACCCGGAATTCCAGTTTCAAAACGAGAACCTGCGCCCGGGCCAAACCTACAGTCGTGACGTGGACACGCTGGCGATGATGAATCAGCCGCTCGACCTTGCGGGGAAGCGCGGCCAGCGTATGGCGGTCGCCGACAAGAGCGTTGCACGAGCGCGGGCGGATTACGATTTATCGCGGCAGGATATTGTGGGGCGTGTGCGGCTCGCGTACTGGGCTGCGCGCGGATCGCAAGAAGCGCGTGACATCCTGCGAATTACGGCCGCTGACTTTCAAAAGGTTGTCGATTACCACGCTGCTCAGTTGAGCGTGGGAGCGATCGCAGAGCAGGATCTGCTGCGGGTACAACTGGAGCAAGAACGACTGGGAATATCCGCAAACCTGGCTGTGATTGAGGCGAATCGGGCCCGCGTCGAGCTTCTTAAAGAAATGGGCAAGACCGACTCTAGCGATATTGTGTTGACAGAGCCGCTGACGCTGGATCGCACAGTTCAGCCGATTGGCATAGAGCAGACGCTTGCACAGAGGAACGAGATCAAGGCCGCTCGCGCGGCTCTGGAAGAGGCCCAGGCGAGCGCGAAGATGCAGGACATTGCGGCCCGCCCGGATCTCAATCTGAGTTACGGCTACAAACGGACGCAATTGCCGGACGCGCTGACGGGCGTGAATACGGCAATCGTCTCGCTTCGCATCACTTTACCCACAACTGATAAGAACCAGGGCAATCGCATTGCTGCTCAGGCCGAGGTCCGGCGCCGTCAGGATTTAGTCGCGGCGGTAGAGAACGATGTTCGGATCGAGTACAACGGCGCACTTCAGGAGTTCCAGCTCCGACGTGCGGAGGTGCTGAATGCCTTCCAGCCGATGCGCGAACATGCCATGAATATCGCGCAGATTGCCGCAGCGGCGTATGCGGAGGGCGGGGTGGATCTGCTGCGGCTGCTGGATGCGGAAAGGGCACGCGTGGACGCGGAGCTTGCGTGGGCGCGCGGCATGGCGGATTACTGGCAGAGCGTTGCGAGACTTGAAGCCGCTGAAGGAATTGGACAATGAAATCCCTAATTGCTGTATTGGTCCTTTCCTTCACCTGTTTGCAGAGTTGCAGCCGGCGCGGGGCCGCACCGGAAGCTTCGCCCGCGAAGGAAGCCAGCGCTGCCAGGAACGAGGTCGTCATTCCTTCCGATCAGCAAGCTGCGGCGATGATTGAGACGCAAACTGCCACGCTTTCCAACGAGCCAAACATGCTGCGAGTGAAAGGCCATATCGCCATCGACGACAACCGCACGTGGCGGCTGGGCGTCCGCACGCAGGGGTCGGTGACCAAGGTTTACGTGGGTCTCGGAGATCGCGTGACGAAGGGACAGATTCTTGCCCGGTATCACGCCGATGAGGTGCGTGATTCGCGCGCCTTGTTCCGGGCGGCCGCGTCGGAACGCGATCGGGCTGTCGCTGTCACGGCGCAAGCCCAGCGCAATCTGGATCGTGCTAAGCGGCTTCTGGAGTTGAAAGCAGGCTCGGTCCTGCAAGTCGAGCAAGCCCAGCAGGACTTGGCGACAGCGCAGGCCGCCGTCCGGAAGGCTGATATCGAACTGGATCGGACGCGCGATCTCCTGGAAGACGATCTGAAAGTTCCGGCTATACCATCAGCGAATCGCGAGGATGAAACGGAGGATCAGGTTCCCGTTCTTTCACCTGCCGACGGTTTCATCCTGGAGAAAAATGTAACTCCTGGGCGCACTGTTGAACCGGACTCGGTAACTTTCGTGATCGGCGATCTTTCGAAAGTGTGGATGCTCGCTTCGGTGCACCAGGAAGATCTCGCGAAGCTGCGAGTCGGACAGAGCGCCTATGTGACCGTCGGGGAGAGCCCGCGTTTGGCCGGAAAGATCACGAATCTGGGGCAGCAGTTCGACCCGGCCACGCGCCTCATGCAGGTGCGCATCGAGATTGGCAATCCCAACAACACTCTTCGGCCGGAGATGTTGGCCGATGCGGAGATTCCGGTAGGCAAGAGCAAGCCTGTGCTGGTGATTGGCTCCGATGCCGTTCAACAGATCAACGGTCAGGACGCAGTCTTCGTGCGGACTGCTCCCGATCGTTTCGTGGTGCGCCCGGTGACGGTCGCGGAAACGTCTGGCGGCAAAACGACAGTCCTGCAGGGAATCCAACCAGGCGATTCGATCGTGGTACATGGCAGCTTCATTCTCAAATCGCAACTTCTCAAAGCGAGTCTGGAGGAATAGCCATGCTCAATCGAATCATCGATGTCACGCTCGCTCACCGAGGACTCTTTCTGGCTGGAACTCTAGCCTTAATGGGAATAGGCGGCTATTCTCTATATACGATTCCGGTAGAGGCGTTCCCGGATCTGACCCCCAATCAAGTCGTGGTGGTGACGGATGCACCGTCTTTGCCACCGACCGAGGTGGAACAGCTTGTCACTTATCCGATCGAGCGGGCCATGCTCGGCCTGCCCCAGAAAGAACAGGTCCGGTCCCTCTCGAAACTCGGTTTGTCGATGGTCACGATCGTCTTCGATGATTCGGTTTCGATGTACTTTGCCAGGCAATTGGTGGCAGAGCGGTTGCAGCAGATTTCGTCCTCACTACCGCGCGGGATACAACCATCGTTGGGTCTGCCGGCAACCGCCTTCGGCGAGCTGTACCAATACACGCTTTCCGGTCCCTTGAGTCCCATGGATCTTAAGGATCTGCACGAATGGGTGATCAAGCCACAACTTCGCACCCTTCCCGGCGTGAGTGAGATCAATGCGTGGGGAGGTCAAACCAAGCAGTTTCAGATTGTAGCCGATCCGGCGTTGCTGGAGCAGTATGGATTGACGCTGCACGACGTTGCCAAGCGAGTGGAGGAGAACAATACGAATTTCGGAGGAGGCTATATCGAGCATGCTTCGGAGCAATACACGCTGCTCGGCACTGGCCGCGCGGTGAGCACCAGTGATCTCGGCAACATCGTGTTGACCTCGAACAAGGGCACACCAACGCTCCTGCGCGACGTTGCGGAGGTTCGTATCGGCTCAGCTCCGCCGGAGGGTGCGACTCTGCGCAATGGCGAAACGGTCTCAGGCATGGTCATCATGCTGAAGGGCGAAAACGGCAAGCGGCTCATTGAAAGAGTAAAAGAGCGGATCGCAAGCCTTCGCTTACCGGAGGGCGTCAAGATAACGCCCTTCTACGATCAGTCCTATGTAATCGACGGAACCATCCACACCGTGGAAAAAAACCTCTTTGAGGGCTTTGTGCTGGTGACGATCGTCCTGCTCCTGTTCCTCGGCAATCTGCGAGCCGCGCTAATCACGGCAGCCGTAATCCCGTGTTCCATGCTCATCAGCTTTCTCGGCATGCGGCTATTTGGCGTTAGCGCGAACCTGATGAGTCTCGGTGCCATCGATTTCGGAATGATCGTGGACGGAGCCGTGGTGATGATGGAAAATTCCGTTTACCGGCTGGTCGAGCAGAATGGCCGGGAGTCGCCTCTGCAATCGGTCCGTCACGCTGCGAAGGAGG
The DNA here is from genome assembly GCA_037916615.1 of Bryobacterales bacterium. Lineage (GTDB taxonomy): Bacteria > Acidobacteriota > Terriglobia > Bryobacterales > Bryobacteraceae > Palsa-187. The sequence goes on along the minus strand of JBAIXM010000033.1, from coordinate 19,828 downwards.
TAGCCCGTCCGATGGCATTTGCGGTAATCATCATCATCGCGGTTTACTTGCCGATCCTGTTCTTGCAGGGCCTGGAAGGGCGTATGTTCCGGCCCATGGCGATTACCGTGTGTACGGCTCTGGTGGGTTCCTTACTGCTGGCGCTGACCGTCGTTCCCGCGCTCACGTCTTTTATTTTCCGCAAGGGTATTGGACGCGGGAAGCATCCGGCCGACCGGCACGCTGCGGACGAGGAGGGATGGTTTAGGTCTTTTAGTCGAACCTATGTCCGGCTCTTAGCCGGCGCAATGAACCACCGCATACTGACCACTCTCGCTGCCGTTATGGCTTTAGCCCTAGCGCTGGGCTCGTTGTTGTTTATCGGTTCGGAGTTCATGCCCAAGCTCGACGAGGGTTCGATCCTGGTAGAGACCCGCAAACTGCCCGGGATTTCCCTGACGGAGTCTGTCGCCATCAGCAAGACCATTGAGCAGAAGCTGAGGAAAGTCCCCGAGATCGCCGATGTCGTCATTAAAATCGGCCGGCCGGACTTCGCGACCGAGGCAATGGGAATCAACGAAGGCGATACCTACTTGCTTCTTCGGCCCGTAGAGACCTGGACGCGATTCCATACCAAGGAGCAACTGATTGAGGCGGTCGCGAAGGAGCTGGATCAGATCCCCGGTGTCGCGTACAGCTTCACGCAACCCATGGCGATGCGCATCGATGAAACGATTTCAGGCGTCAAAGCGGATGTGGCTATCAAGATCTTCGGAGACGATTTCCGTGAGCTCGACAAGCTGGGCGAGCAGGTGTTGCGGGCTGTATCTTCGGTTCCAGGAGCGGCAGACGAACAGATGGAAGTAACATCGGGAGTTGCCGAGTTGTCGGTTCGCGTGGACCGATCCGCACTCGCACGCTACGGCCTGAACGTCACAGACATCGAGGAGGCTGTATCGAGCGGAGGCTCCGGCGATCTGGTCTCGGAGGTGATCGAGGGACAGAAGCGATACACCGTGGCCCTACGCCTCCCGCAGAGATACCGGACTGACCCGGACGCTCTGCGCAAGATCGCATTGCGGGCCCCTGGAGGGGAACAGGTCACGCTCGATCAGGTCGCACGAATCACGTTAGGCCGAGGACCCGAAGTCGTGAATCGAGAGGAAGGTCAGCGCCGCATTGTGGTGATGTCGAACGTGCGGGCTCGTGACCTGGGCAGCTTCGTGGCGGAGGTACGTTCGAAAATCGAGCGCGAAGTGGCGCTGCCCACGGGCTACTTTATCGAATACGGCGGACAATTCGAGAACCAGGGTCGGGCGACCAGGCGTTTGATGCTGATCGTTCCGATCGCGATTGCGCTTATCTCGGTTCTGCTGTACCTGACGTTTTCCTCCGCGAAGCTTGCACTCCTGGTGGTCGGCAATGTGCCGTTTGCACTGGTGGGAGGTGTCGCGGCTCTGTGGATTCGCGGGATGAACTTGAATCTGTCTGCTTCCGTCGGGTTCATCGCGCTGTTCGGAGTCGCCATGCTCAACGGGGTAGTGCTGATCAGTTCGATTAACCAGCTATCGAATGCCGGCTTCGCCTCGCGGGAAGCGGTGCTCCGCGGCGCACGTCGCAGATTGCGGCCGGTTCTCATGACAGCCTTCGTCGCAAGCTTTGGATTTATCCCAATGGCGGTAGCCACCTCTACAGGGGCTGAAGTGCAACGCCCGCTGGTCACCGTTGTGATTGGAGGGTTATTCAGCTCGACGTTATTGACACTGTTTCTTCTACCCGTACTCTACAGCTGGGTATTTCGGGAGTCCCGTGTTTGAATCGAATGCCGGTCACGCTCTTTAGGAAGTTGTGACCTGCCTCGATTATTTCAGCCAGTCATAACTGAGGATTTCAAGGTCTTCTTCCGGCACGCATACTGTATCACTGGACCTGGAATGTCTCTGGGTTTCAGGTTGCCGTGACAGCAGTTGTAGCAAGTGATCACCTGCCGCCCGCCGAAACTGCTTTTGTTGATGTTATTCACCATCTGAATCATGATCCGCGATCCGCTTGCGCGGCACGTCTTCAGGGAACTTGTACTATTCGGAAAGGTATTCGGCAGTGTGGCAATACACGCTGTTCAGGCCCAGAGCGGCGGAAAAGAAACCCACGGTGTTCATGAACTCGCTCACGGGAGCACATCACTGCAGCCGATGCGAACTGAATCAAGAACCGGCCGTCCTGATCGTCCTGGCCACGCGGGCTTGCGATGAGCGAGTGGATACGGAGTGTATACTCTGTACAATCTAGAGATGCCCCAAGTATGCGGCAGCCCTTGGCCGGCGCCAAGTGCTGCCAGGGCTGGAAGGTCAAGAGGAGGCTTCATAATGAAATTCGCTGCTGCATTATGTTTAGTGGCTGGGTGTACGTGGGGACAGGAGGGAGCCGGACCGTACCCGTCAATCCTGGAGCAAGATTCGAGTCTTCCGACGCACACTGTGTATCGTCCGCAGGATCTGTCCAAAGTAAAAGAGAAACTTCCCATCATCGCGTGGGGCAATGGGGCCTGCGTCAACAACGGTCTCGCGCACCGAAATTTCTTGATGGAGATTGCATCGCATGGTTACTTGGCGATTGCCATCGGGCCTCCGGTAGCGGCTCCGGCTCAGGGCAAGGGCGCTCCCAAAGGAGCTCCGAAGGGCGACGCCAAGCAGGGTGCTCCGAAGGGCGAAGGCAAGCAGGCCGCCGCGGTTCCGGCCACCAAGTCGTCCCAGTTGCTCGATGCCGTGAACTGGGCGTTGGCCGAGAATAGTCGAAAGGGCAGCCCGTATAACGGCAAGCTGGATGTCTCGAAGATTGCGGTCATGGGAATGTCCTGCGGTGGAATTCAAGCCTACGCGGTGGCGACGGACCCGCGCGTCAAACTCGTCGGCATCTTCAACAGCGGGATCCTGCCCGCACCTAATGGTCCCAACGCGCCGGCCATGGAGGACATTCGCAAGGATCAACTGGACAAGCTCCATACGCCGATCTTCTATGTGACTGGTGACAAATCCGACATCGCTTATGAGAACGGCCTGGACGACTTCAAGCGGATCACCAAAGTTCCCGCGATCCACACATACAAGGATGGCGTCAGCCACGGCGGGACTTACAGCCAACCGAACGGCGGCGATTTTGCACGGGTCGCGGTCGCGATGCTCGATTGGCAGTTAAAGGGCGAGAAGAACGAATCCAAGTTTTTCCTGGGCGCAAATTGTGGCTTGTGTCAGGAAGCTGGGTGGCACGTATCGACGAAGGGGTACAAATAGGACTCGCGCCGCTCTGTTGAGGTTAGTTTGCGCTTTCGTACATCGTGATCTTCACGCCGCCGTTCGCGATGCCGGGATTCGAACTGAGGAACTTGCCGGAATTGAGATAAGCGTAAGGGCTGTCGGCGCGTGCTTCGAAAATCGGCACCAGGCCACCGGTGCTGGTGGTATTGCGAACGACAATGATCTCGCCATCGGCCGCTTGCCACAGATAGCGCGCGTCGATGGCGGGAGGCCCGGAGAGATTCTGATAGTCCGCGCCGCCCGAAAGCACTTTGCCCGTGATTCGGCCGCTCAGGTCGCCGCCGGTAATGGGAATAATATTGCGGGTGCCGCGCTTGCTGGCGCCAACTCTTTGTGACGGGCTCAGTCCGACGGATTCGACGATTAGTTCTTTCCCTGGCTTCTCGGAGGCCTCCTTCATCCGGTTGTTCCACGGCTGCGGCGGAGCATCGGAAGGCTTGACGATCCGGGTGACATCGGCCGCGCTGGTGGGAATCGCGACGGACGAGACATCGTAAACGCGCACCGTTAGAGTGTTGGCTTTTTCGTCCAGGTTGCGCTGCGCAACATATTTGCCGGAGTTCATCCACTCCGCTGTACTTCCCGTGGGAGCTTCAAAATCCATCGCCATGCGAACGTCTTTTGTATTGGTTCCCACACCCGCGTTGCGCGAGTAGATGTACTTCCCGTCGCTGGTCTTGAAGACGAAGATCTGCTCCACCTCCACGGTGCCGTTGGAGAGCGTAAGTTCAAAATCCAGGGCTCCACTCATCACCGTTCCCGTCAGCTTCGGACCGGTAATCGTGCCCTCCAGGCCGACGGCCACACGGCGATTTCCGTACGGCGTCTTACCGATAGTCGCCACACGCTCGAGCTTCATCTGAATTTCGAAAATCAAGGAGCCGCTTTCCGGATTGGGGATCCCCTCCTTCATGCCACAGTCCCAGGAGGCGTGCGGAAGGAACACCTTCGCCTTACCCTGGGCTTTTGCCAGGTGCGCTGCGGGACCCGTGAGCACGGCCGCTCCTGCCATCAGGAGAAACGTGCGTCTATCACCGTTCATTTAAGCTTGCTCCTTCGTGTTCACTACTTCTTTCGTTGCCGGTCGAAGAAATCGAATATCGCGGGAAGCACCAAGGCCACCATCTGGCCATGATCTGCTTCGACTTCCATGTATTCCAACGGAAATCCCTGCGCTTTCATCCACGCCTGCATCGCCCGGCTTCCCGCCAGGGACGGCGTGGCTCCGGTGCCTTCGGTCATGAACACCGGCGTCTTCCGGATGCGATCCCAAGGATATGTCGACTCTTCCACGAACGGACCGGACATGGGAGCGATCGCCTTCCAATACTCCGCGTACTTGGCTCCGAGATACCAGACGCCGCCGCTCCCCATTGAGTGGCCCATGAGGAACATCGAACTGCGGTCAACCGGATACTCGTTGAGCACCATCTCCAGGACGTTGATCACGTCCTGCTCGCTGCGTTCCAGGGTCTGGACGTTCTGCACGCATGCCGTGGTGCGCTGCTGCGCGGCTGTTTCCGCCTGGCCGAAGACGGCCGGCAGCCGCAGGCATGTGCCATAGGCACCGAGAGGGTTCCACCCCAATGGAGACACAAGCAGGTAGCCATGATCCTCGGCAAGTTTCAGAAGCTGTTTATTGTTCTGGTCCAGATACTGGCTCTCGTTGCTGCCCGCGCCGTGCAACATCAGCACCAACGGCAGCTTCGCCTTACCCTCCCAAGTGGTCGGCACGTAAACGCGATACGGCAGATCAGTCTCGGTGCCGGGAAATCGATAGGTTCGCCGCTGATCGCCCTTGGCCTGCCAACCTGTGGAACCTGGCTTCGCCAGCGACTTCGCGAGTTGCTGCGAGTGGGCGATCTGCGCTTTCGGCACGAGCTTGGTCCCAAACGCGATTACTCCGTTGTCTTGGCCCACCGCCAAAAGGGGAAACAGGACCACCAGTATCGACAGCGTCTTTGTCACGTGGAAAGTATAACGGCCGCAAGAAGCAGCCGCAAGCTGAGTGTATCCATCATGTATACTGAGCCGGAGTGAAGCGAAGCTGGATCACCTCCGCCGCCGCCGTTACTGCAGCGATGATGGCCATCCAGATGGCGAGCCTGGGTTTCTCACCGCTCTTACCCGCGATTCAGCAGGATCTCGGAGCCTCCTACTCTCAGATCGGCCTGTTTACCGGCATGTACGGTATCATCGCTTTGCTGGTTAGCTTGCCCGCAGGGGTCTTCGCAGCGCGCGTAGGCGAGAAGCGCGCGCTTCTAATCGGTCTGGCGGTCACCGCCGCCGGACTGGCTGCCCTGTCAATGGCAACCCGCTACGATGTCGCTCTCACGTTTCGAGCGCTTTGGCTGATCGGCTACCGCACGGCTTTTATCGGAGTGTTCACCGCGATGGCGATGGTGACGCCGGAGAAGTATCGAAGCCGGACCATGGGCATTCTCGGCGCCATGGCCGCGTTCGCTTCAGTCATAGGAGCTCCGTTCGGAACGCGGCTCGCCTCCTGGCTCGGGTGGAGAGGCGGCATTCAAGGGTACGCTGCCATCTCGCTCCTCGGCGCGCTCGTCTTCGCCCTGCTGTACCATCGCGGGCTGGCGTCGCGACCCTCTGATGTGCCGCATGCAACTTCGATGACGCGTACTGGCGCGGTATCCGCTCTTCGCAATCCGGTCATCTGGAGCATGATTCTGCTGGGTCTCATGAACATGGGAGGCTTCAGCGTGACGTTCTTCGTGCCCTATGCAGTGAAGTCGGTCTTCGGCATGGGACCCCAGGAAGCGGCTTCCATCATCAGCGCCAGTTACCTTGTGAGCATCCCGCTGAATCTGGGCTTCGGCTACCTGTGCGACAGGTATTCCCGCTGGAACATGATGGTGTGGCTCGCGGTGCTTCTTGTTCCCGCGAGCATTGCCGTAATGTCTCGAGACCTTCTCGTCTTCCGCGTAGCCGTCGCTCTAATTGTTTCCCTGGGCCACGCCGCCACTAACCAGATCTACGCAATCGGTAGTTGCTTATTGCCGAAGGAAGAAGTCGGGAAGGGGATGGGGATCGTTGGACTCGGAAGCGGCATCTTCGGCTACCTGGGACCTCAGATGCTCGGATATCTGCGCGATGCCACTGGCGGATTCACGGCCGGCTGGATATTTGTGGCATGCGCCGCGTTTTTGGCCTTGGGCGATCTCCTGATTCTGCGCCAATACAGCCTGCGGCGGCAGGCTGCGCATCCGGAAGAGGTCCCAGTCGCATGAGGAAACAACGCGTCGCCGGAATCACCTCGAACACGGTTCCCTGGGAGATCCTACGTGCAGCCGGATATGCACCTGTTCTACTGGACGATGAGCCGGGGCCGACTCCGCACGCGGACAGGTGGATGGAGGATGTGTTCGACCGCCGATTCCGGGTGATTTTCGACCGCCTCTGCTCTGGAGCGTGGAATCATCTGGATAGGATCGTCATACCCAGAACGTCTGAACAGGAACACAAGCTGTACTTGTATCTTCGGGAAATCGCGCGCACGCAACCTGGCGGCGCGATCCCGGAACTCTATTTCTACAACCTCCTGCACACGCGCACGCCCGAATCCTACGACTACGGGCTCGAACGGACCCGTCAGATGGCCCGGGATTTCGAAGTCTCAGACGATGAACTGCGCGACGCAATTGCTGAGAGTAATCGCGCCCGAGGCTGTGTCCGAGACATTCTCCACACACGGCGAGAAGGTTGCCTGGAGGGATCCGAAGCATTCGAATGGATTCGTGGTTTTTACACCGAAAACCGCGGAGTCTTTGCCGATCGTGCGCTGGAACGGCTCAATCGAATGCAGGAGCAGGTTGCGGTGGACCGGCCCTATATCCTGATCAAAGGGGTTCCACTGGGAGACGCTTCGCTGCATCGCGCGGTGGAAGAAGCGGGCGGCTATGTGGTCGCCGACGACGATTGGCGCGGCTCGCGCGCCGCGGGCGATACCGATGTTCGCATAAACAAGGACCCGGCGACTGCTATTTTTGAGAAGTATTTCTATGACGAGGTGAGCCCGAGGGTCCATCCCGTCGAGCATCGAGACGCCTGGCTCCGGCGCGAGATCGAGAGTGGGCATGTCGACGGTGTCCTGTTCTATGTGCCGCTGGGAGACGACGTTCTGGGATGGGATTGTCCCGCGCAACGGGCGTATCTGGAATCGCGGTCCATACCAAGTCTCGTGGTGCGCGAAATCGGTGAGCCACTCGCCGATTTTGTCGGGAGCCTTCATCGAAAGCAACTATGGCCGAGAAGCAACTGACATCGACGATCGCGGCGTCGGAAGGCCAGAAGACCTGGTTTGCCGCGCTGCGCGAACGAGTTTTCGAAACCCGAGCACCTTACGCCATCGGTCAGGCCGACCTGCCTTTCGAACTGTTTCAAACGATGGACGTGCCCATCGTCAGCAATCAGTGGTGGGCGGCCTTGGTATCCGCAAAGAGATTGGCTCCTTACTATCTGGACAAGCTGAACGAAGCCGGTTTTCACAAGGGATTGTGCCGGTACTGCAGCCTGTCCATGGCCTCGACCGTGTTGGGTGACACCAGTCAGGCTCCATGGGGCGGGCTGCCGAAGCCGGCAATGCTCGCGGCTCGTCTCACGTGCGATTGCGTGCAGCGTGTTTTCGAAACCTGGGCTGCGCACTTCGACGCGGAGCTGATTCTGCTGGATGCGCCCGCGGCGACGCATCTGCCGCCGCGATGGTGGGAGCAGAGCCGGCATCGTTGGCGCGAATTGTTCGAAGAGCATCGATTGCAGTTCATGGTGCGGCAGTTCGGACGCCTGATCGCGTTGCTCGAGCGGGTCTCCGGGCGGCAGTTCGACCCGGATCGATTGCGCGGGCTGATGGAACAAGTGAATCGGCAGGAGGAATATTTCGAACAGGCGAAGCGCGCGATCTGCGAAGCGCCGAAGACGCCGGTTCGAATGCAGGAGCAGATGACCAATGTAATGGCGGCGCAGTGGCAGCGAGGATCGGATTGGGCAGTGTCGCATGCCAAGGCATTTCGCGATGAGGTCGTAAGCCGGGCGGCGCAAGGGATCGCTGCTTGTCCGAACGAACGCCTGCGGATCATGTGGGTCGGCGCGGGACTCTGGTACGACCTGGATTTCTACACCGCCTTTGAAGATTCCCACGGAGCGGTGTTCGTCTGGTCGATGTATCTGGCGTTCGGTCCCGATGGATACATCCGCTATGGTTTGGATGATCCCTTGCTGGCGCTGGCAAGCCGCACCGTCAGCATGAACGAACAACTGCACAATCCGCCGTGGGCCAATGAGTGGATTCTGGAGCAGGCTCACAGCCATCGGATCGATGCGGCGTTTGTGCTGACGCCTCTGGGAACTCGTCCATCGGCGACGGGAACGCGCTTCGTCGAAGTTGCTCTCGAAGAGGCGGGAATTCCAGTGTTTTCGGTCCACGCGGACATGGTAGACGCGCGGCTCTGGGACGGCGAGAAAATGCGACGGGATGCTTCCCGTTTTTTGGATCACGTAAGGCGCCGATGAGAATGCGCCTACGTCAGTTCCGCGCGGATCTGATTCATGAAGGATTCGACGTCCTGGGGCACCGAGGCTTCGCGCTCCCTCTGGTCGAACTCATTCAGGCGGCTCTTCTGGCTCTTCTGGATATGGCGATGAACGCACTCGGCCGCCGCTTGTGGATCGGCTGCTTGCAAAGCGCTGATTAGGTCCAGATGATCGCGGTTGATCTGCTTGAGTGTGGCAGCAGTATGACCTCCGCGGCGGGCTGCGAAAATGCGGATCAGCACCCGGATGCCAGCCAGAGTCTTGAGGCTCCTTTTGTTGCCCGCAAGCTTCATGATGTAGGTGTGAAACGCCAGATCGGCTACCTCGAAGCGCTCCATCTGCCTTTCGTCCAGAATTGGCTTTCCGCTGGTCTCGAGTTCTTTAATAAGCGACGTGAGGGCCGCAGCGATGGAGCGGAGGTCGCGAATCTCTCCGGCCGACGGCGTACGTCCGGCGACAGTGCGCGCGGCCAGGCCCTCCAGTGCTTCCCGCATTTCAAACAACTCCCGGATGTCGTTCCTGTCAAGAGTGATCACCACAACCCCGCGCGCAGGTATCGATTCCAGGAGTCCTTCGCTAACCAGTTGGCGGATCGCTTCCCGCGCGGGCGTGCGGCTGATTCCCAGTTCCTTGGAAATGGTGACGTCGGAGACGGGTTCGCCGGCGCGCAACTCGCGGGCCGCGATCTTGCGCTGGATGTGGTGGTAAGCTACCTCGCGCCGGGGACGGGATGCATTGGATGCTTTGGCCACGTTTTCTAGTGATTCTATCAGTGCACTTGCTCGTGTACATGCCCGTGTATACAGGATGGCCAGAGAGGAGGCGTTCCCGTGGGTGAGTTTCTGACTCTGCAGATGACCGGCGACCTGATTCTCGACGAGCCTAACCCGGATGCCCTGTTCGATCTGGCGCACCATTCGCTGCACTCTTGTGATGTCCTTGTGGGACACGTCGAGGTTCCTCACACGACACGAGGTGTAGAGACGCATTTCGATGTTCCCGCACCGGCCAGCGATCCAGCGAATCTCTCAGCCCTCCAGCGCGCCGGATTCCATGTGGCGACGCTTGCAGGCAATCACATTGCGGACGCCGGCCCGAACGGAGTGGAAGACACGATCGCCGAGCTTCGCCGCCTCGGTATCGCGACCACCGGCGCGGGCATGAATCTGATAGAGGCCAGGCAGCCTGCGATTGTCGAACGTGAGGGACTGCGTCTTGGATTCCTCAGTTACAACTGCGTGGGACCGCGGGAATCATGGGCCGGAAGAGATCGGGCGGGTTGCGCCTATGTGCACGTGCTGACGCATTACGAGCTGGATCACGCATCTCCGGGCGGCCAGCCCACGGTATACACATTTGCCGAACCTGTCACGCTCGAAGCAATGGCGGCAGATATCGAAGGGCTCCGGCAGAGAGTCGATGTTGTCATGGTTGCGCTGCACAAGGGCCTCGGACACACGCCGGCGACAGTCGGGATGTACGAGCGGCAAGTCGCCAAAGCAGCGATCGATGCGGGCTCCGATGTGGTCATCGGGCATCATGCCCACATTCTGCAGGGAATGGAGGTTTACAAAGATCGCCCGATTTTTCACGGGCTCGGCAATTTCGCGATCGCTACCAGAGCGCTGAACGTCGATGGAAAGTCGAGCCCCGAACGCCGCGCTTGGGCCGAACGCCGGAGAAAGTTGTTCGGGTTTGAGCCTGATCCCGAGTACACGACCTATCCGTTTCATCCCGAAGCGAAGAACGCCATCCTGGCTTACTGTGAGGTGGACGGAAGCGGAGTCCAGGCGGCCGGCTATCGACCTTTTTTCGTGAACCGCTACTCCCAGCCGGAGCCGTTGAGCAATGACGAGCGCGGACAGGCAGTCGCTCGATACGTTCAGGACATCAGCGCACGAGCAGGGTTGAACGCTACGTTTGAATGGATTGACGATCGAGTCCAGTTTCACCGCAGAAGGAATCTATGATGTCGCAACCACGTCCACTCGAGGATATTACCGTCCTCGATTTCACAACGGCTTTGGCCGGACCGTACGCAACATTTCTGTTGGCCGGTCTGGGAGCTCGCGTCATTAAGATCGAGAATCCCGCGGGTCCGGATTCGTGCCGCACGAATGCCCCGTACATCGGCCCCGAAGGGCCGCATTTAGCGCGCCAGCATCCGGATGACATCTCCGTGTCCGCCATCAACCGGCTTCGCAATAAGAAGGCCGTGACCCTGAACATGAAGCATCCTGCATCTCACGCCGTGTTCGAGAAGCTGGTAAAGAAAGCAGACATGCTGGTCGAAAACTTCAGCCGCGGCGTGCTGGACCGGCTGGGCGCAGGCTACGCTGACGTGCATCGCATGAATCCCAGGCTGTTGTACTGTTCGATCACCGGATTCGGAAGCCAGGGTGAAGGCTCGGGAAAGGCGATGGACGCCATCATTCAGGCGCTCAGCGGCGCCATGATGACTTCCGGCGCAGCGGGCGATCCGCCAGTGCGCGTCGGTGTTCCGTTTGCGGATTTGTGCACGCCCCTGTTTGGCGTGATCGGGCTTCTCGCCGCGTTGCATCAGTCGCAGCGGACTTGTGTGGGGCAGCACATCGACGTCTCCATGCTAGGCGTGATGACGTCCCTGATCGCTTCCGAACCGTTCGACCTTCTCGAACGCTGTGGGGTGCCACAACGCACCGGCCAGACCGTGCCTCGTCTGGCGCCCTTCGGAGTTTATGCGACCGCGAACGGATACGTGGCGATTTGCGCGCCCACGGAAGCGTTTGCCTCTTCCTTGTTCCTCGCGATCGGACGCCAGGAGTTGTGCGAAGATCCGCGATTCCGCACTCGCGACGCCCGGGTGCAAAACGTCGCCGAGGTGGATCGTATCGTCGGCGAATTCGCGGCGACGCGTCAAACCGCGGATGTCGTCTCGATTCTGGCGCGCGCGGGCGTCCCGGCTGCCGAGGTTCGCAATCCCGCGGAGGCGGTGCGAGACCCACAGGTAGTCGCTCGGGGAGAAACGGTCCGTCTGCTTCATCCCGGTGCTATGGACGCCGATGTCTACGGGCCTGGCCTTCCGATCGTGTTCTCCGGCTCGGAAGCCGGATTCGATCAGCCGGCGCCCGGTCTCGGGGAGCACAATGGCGAAGTCTATGGAGACCTCCTGGGCTACACGCAGTCGGAACTGCGCGAACTTCAATCTGCGGGTGCCATCTAGATTCCGCCTCCGTTGACCTACTTTGGCAAAGAGTTGTCATTCGTCAGCGTCGTGTAGTGGAATGACGCGAAGGGAGCAGGCGCCTGGAAGACATCTATCTCACGACGGGCGCGCCGCCGCCCGGTCATTCGCTGCGCCGACGTTCAACAAGGACGTTTTGCCAATTCTCCAGAAGAGCGGTCAATCGTGCCATCGGCCGGTCGACGTGATCGCGAAGTGGGCGGACAGGGGTGCTGCGGAGGGCAATGCGAAGGACGCCCCGGCACCCCTCAAATGGGCAGACGACTGGTTTATAAAGCCGCGCGTGATCGTGGACGGACCATCCTTCGACGTTCCCGCGAAAGCGAAAAATAACGTGATTGAGTGGGTATCTATCACCGTCCCGAGCGGCTTCAAGGAGGACACGTGGGTCACTTCGGTTCAAATCAAACCGAAATACACCGCCGTCGCACACCATATTTGCCTGGGCTTCAATCCCCACTCGCCGAACATCAAGTACTTCGAACCTGTTTGGATCGACAAGAACCGGGATGAGGAGGGGAGTGCGATCCCTGGCGGCCGCGAAACTGATCCGGGCCGGAAGCGACATCACACTCACTGCACTATACGCCCAACGGAACGGCGGCAACCGATCACGTGCAGATTGGGTTCACGGTGAGCAAGACGCCGCCGGAGCGTAAGTATGTCTCCTTGTTTACCAGCGCCCCCACCGATGCCAAACGCTTCGCCATTCCTCCGAACAATCCGAACTGGGTAAGTCCCCCGGCGGAAGTGACGTTCGCCACAGACGTCGAATTGGTCTACATGATGCCCCACATGCATGTTCGGGGCAAAGACATGTGGGTAGTGGTCCCGGCCGGACTCGGGAATGAGCGGTACTCTCTTAGGACACGCGACAGCGAAGACGCGCCGAACAAGATCGCCAGATTTGGACTCTTGGCCGGAAGCATAATCGTTTTCACTCCGCCGCTTGCCAGTGCTGGCCGAAACGAGGCTCAGAACTTGGTATCGCGATCGTGCAGCACATAAACCCAGAAGTGTAGATAACCCCAACTCTCCTGTGTGGCGCTGCGGGCAATCTGCCCATCCACTGTTCATCGGATGTCGGGTGATCCCCGCAATGCAGACTGTCTAGGCAGGAGCAGCCTGCAGCAACAGCCGCGAATACGAACGCGCCGGCAGTTGCACCACCATGCGTCCACTCGGTCGCGGCGACTCGAGGGCGGCAGGCTTCACTTTGTCGGGCTCAACGAACGTATTCACCGCTTTTAGATCCGTGCCCGTGAGAGTGTCGAATCGTAACGTGCGGGTGGGTGCATTATCGCGGAACACGAGGGTTGCTTCGCGCGCCTGCAAGAGGTCGCGATTCAGCAGCAAGACGCAGTACTGGCCCGTGGCCCCGTCAAAGGTAACCGCGCCGTCGATGGCCGGAATTCCGCTGATGACGGCCGATTCCACAAGGGTGTCTAGTGCCTGCCCGCGCGCGCTTTCGAGCGCCCACGCGTACGGGTAGTAGATGCTCTGCCGCAGGAGGCCGTTTGCATTGGTGACAATCGGCGCGATCACGTTCACCAGTTGCGCCAGACACGCCACGCGGACTTTATCCGATCGCCTCAGGAGCGCGTTCACCAATCCTCCCACCAGCAACGCGTCTTCGAGATTGTATGCTTCCTCCAGCAGGTGCGGGGCTTGTTGACGCTGGCCATTACCGCCGCGGCGCCGATACCAAACGTTCCACTCGTCAAAAGAGAGCCACAGCCGCTTGCCGGAGCCGGTGCGCTTGCGGACGTACTCGCAAACGGCCGCTACCTGGTCGATCTGCTCTTCCATCGCCAGGTTCATCGCCAGATACTTCAAGGAATCGCCCCCGGTTTCACCGGTTGCGTCGTTGCCGTAATAGCGGTGCAGGCTGATGCCATCCACCTGCGAATAGCACTCTTCGAGAACTTCGCGATCCCATTCCAGAAATGTCGATTGCCCCGGGCCGGACGAGCCGCAGGCGATCAGTTGCACGGTGGGATCGACAGCTCGCATCTGCCGCGCGGCGTCCACGGCTTTGCGGCCATACTCTCGGGCCGGCATGTGGCCGATCTGCCAGGCACCGTCCATTTCGTTGCCCAAGCACCAGGTCTTGATCGCGTGAGGCTGCGGGTACCCGTGCTCGCGGCGCAGATTGCTCCACTTGGTTGCCCCTGCCACATTGCAATATTCCACCAGCGCGGCGGACATCTCGGGGGCGGCAGTTCCGAAATTGGTGCCGATCAGCGGCTCGGCGCCGACGCTTTTCGCCCAGGTTACGAATTCATTGGTCCCGATCTGGTTCGTCTCGATCGAGTTCCATGCGCGGTCGAGTACCGTGGGCCGCTTGTCGCGCGGGCCCACGCCATCCAGCCAGTTGTAGCCCGAAACGAAGTTGCCGCCCGGATAGCGAATGATCGGCACGCCCATTCCGCGCACCTCCGCCGCAACATCTTTGCGAAAACCGGATTCATCGGCCAGCGCGGAACCGGGTTCATAGATGCCCTGGTAGATGGCACGGCCCAGGTGTTCCAGGAAACTGCCCCAAATGCGCCGGTCTAGGATAGCCCGCACGCGCAACGGATCGATCACAACGAGATTCGCCGAGGCCTGCGCCCGCAGGACGTTGGGGGCCGCAAACATCAGCGGAACAAAGCTCCGACGAGTCAACACGATAAATCCTCTCTTTACGTGGAAGATATATTGGAAGCGAGTTGTTGGTATTCCGTCTCATCCGCGCGCCCGAGGACCGCGCTAGTAGGATCGAAAAGCTGATTTAGCAGCATTCCCGCAAATAGCATTGCCGCAAACCCGGTTGCGAGCATGAAGCCGTAATTCGGTCCGCCCATAGAGTCGCTGACGGCTCCAATGGCCAGCGGAGCTAGTACAGCCGAGAGACATGTATAGAAGAGGATCATGCCCGCGGCAGCGCCGTGTTCCGACTTCGGCAAGCAACTGATGCCTTTCGAGTTGAGGGTGGGATAGATCACAGACATGAACAATCCCGATAAAGGCAGAGCGTAGACGGCCCAGCGTACGCCACCGGCTATGCTGAGCGCGAAACACGCCAGGATCGCCCCGCTGCAGATAGTCAGGACGGTGTTCCATGCGAGCTTCGTCAGCATCCAGCCTCCCAGGAATCGCCCGCCGGCGCGCAGCAGGAAAAAGATCGAAATACTGTAAACCGCGATCCATTCAACCGACCCATGGTAGCCATCGAACAGCGTCGGCATCCACACGTAGATCGCCGACTCGACAGCGACATAGAGAAACGCTCCGAGCGAAAACAGCAGCACGAAACGATTTTTCGTCACCGTCAGGACCGCCTGCAGGTTGGTATTCTCGGCTGGCGCCGTCCTAGTGGGATATTGCACACGTAGCGCTGTCAGAATCAGCAGGACGCACATGCTGCCGGCGATCACATACAACCATTGCCACGGGACACTACGATTCAGGAGCCGGGCCAAAACCGCGGGTCCGATGATGGAGCCGATGCCAAAAAATCCCTCGACTGTGTTCATGATTGACGTATGTTCGGCGGTGGAGCGGGAGATGTCGCCGATGAGCGCCAGCGCACCTGTCTTGAAGATTCCTATGGCGATACCAGAGAGCGCCATCAGGACACTGAAGAATAGGAACGAATTCCCCCCCAGGAACAAGTACGACGATGCGGCGAACAACGTAAGGCCAGCCAGGATGGTCGCTTTGCGTCCATATCGGTCCGCCAGGTGTCCGAGGAAGAACCCCGCCATGGCGATGCCGCCCATCGTCGCGTATTGAAAGGTTCCCGCAGCGGTAAGACTCAGTCCGAACGTCTTTACGATTTGCGGGATGATAAGACCCACCGAGTCGGTAGTCATCGCGAACATCGCGAACATGGTGTAGGTCAGACCCTTGAGCGCCTTCGAGTTCACGACACGACCGCCTTCATCGGATCTGCAGCGACCATAAAGCGACGTTCGCCATTTGGAGCTGTGGCCGTTACGCTAGCGGACGTCGCTTCCAGGTCCACATCCAAGCGTGCCCGCTGTTCGCCGTTGCGCCATTCCATCGCGATCGCGTGGTCAGAACTCGGCAGGAGATGAAGCTCTCCCGCGAAGGCTGGATGCGTATTGCGGAAGCGAATGAGGCCGACGAGTCCGGAGACGACAGGGCGCGCGAGCTCGGAGTCGATTTCGCGCCGGCTGTAGTAGTGGCGGTTGATGTCGCGGCCGACGCCGGTGCGCCGCAGCAGGTCAAGATCATTCGTGCCCGCGAGGAGTCCGGCGTAGTACACCTGCGGGATTCCCGGCGCAAAGAACTGAATCGCGCGGGCGATCAGGTACTCATCGTCGCGCCGGCCCAGAGCATCATAGTAGGTGCAATTGACCTGGTAGAGATCCAGATTGTTCGCGGCGGCTCCAGTCGCCTGGCGGCTTTCGCCATTGCTCCGCACGTGAATCGTTTCGACCAGATCGTCGATCTCCCCGGCCGTCAGCAATCCGGGCAGGATCTCAGAGCCCGTGCGATCGGGTCCGACATCGATGACGCCGATGCCGTCGTGCGTGTCGAGCACCGTGATGCAGTTTCGCGGGCTGATGCTCAGCCAGTGTTTGAGACGTGCAGCCGTGCGTGTATACAAAGCTTGAAGCACCAGAGCCGGCAGAGCGAAGTCATAAACCCAATCGACCCGCTTAGCCATATGGATTTGGTTCTGATGGCATGTGTGGATCTCCACGAGCACTTCGATGCTCCGCGCGTGGGCCTGCGCCGTGAACTCATCGATGAACTCGAAGGTTTCCGGGATCATGAAACAGCTCGTTCCCGGTTTTTTGATCGCGTATCCGGCGGCATCCAGGCGAATCGCGCGAATGCCTGCGGCCTGAAACTGGCCCAAGATCTGGTTCAGATACGCGCGCGCCGCGGAAGAGTGCACATCGATATCGATCTGTTCCGGGGTGAAGGTCGTCCATAGGAGGCGTTCCGTGCCGTTGTCCAATCGCATCTTCGTGAACGGCAGCCCTGGACGCGGCCGATAAAGTTGGAGCAGATCGCGTTCGGATGCTCCCTTCGGAAAGACACGGCCGTAGGTCAGGAACAGATCCCGATAAACGGATGCATCGCCGTGTTTGCGGAAATTCTCGAACTGCGGAGACCGGCTGGAGAGATGGTTCACGATCACATCAGCCATCAGGTCGCGACCCTCGGCGAGTGCGCGAACGTCGTCCCAGGATCCAAGCCGAAAGTCGGGCTGCGTGTGATCGATCGGATCGAAGCCGGCGTCGGCGCCGTCGATCGGCCAGTAGAAGGGCAGCAAATGCAGGCCGCCGAACAATCCCCGAAGCGGTCCATCGAGCAGACTTTGAAAATCGCGAAACCCGCCGCCCGATAAGCGGTCGACGTAGGCGATCAGCTGGACCTGATTTCTCATCCCAACTTCACAGCTTCTTCCAGCGTCCAGTCAGGAATCGCTCCGTGACGGCTGGCGACCAGCGCCCCAACCCGATTCGCGAAGCATGCGATTTCGGCCGCAGGCCAGTTCAAGCTGAGTCCATGCATGAAGGCAGCAGCGAAGGCATCGCCGGCGCCCACTGTGTCGACGGCCTCTACTTTGTGTACGGCTGCTTCGACATAGTTCCCGCCGGCGAGTACGGCGCACCCGCGATCTCCCAGCGTGAGGGCGACCGCTTGCCACCCATATCGGGCTGACCCTTCGCGGCAGAACGCTTCGATATTCAGTGGAAGTCCTGAGAACTCCTGAACGCGCCGCAGCTCCTCTTCGTTGAGTTTCACCACATCGGCAATCTGCAGGAGTTCACGGACGAGTTCCGGAGAGTCGAATCCCGGGCGCAGGTTCAGGTCGTAGAACTTCGCGGTACCGATCGACGCGCGGAGAATCTGGTGCAGGACGTTTCTGCCTATGTCGGTAGAAGCGAAGAGCGTACCGAAATAGAGCCATCCAGCCGCGCATTGCTGGAGCAGATCGAGATCGCGAGCGGAAAGATCGACGTCATCATATGCGGCCGGCCGTGGAATCGTGAACTGCGTCACTCCTCCATGTCCGATTCGTACCTGAGCGGTGCCTGTGGGAAGGCGCGAAGTCTTTTGTAAGAAACGGGTATCGAGATCCAGCGCGGCAATCGTCTCCGCGGCTTGCTCACCTGGCTCATCCGCGCCCAGTGCGCTGATCAGGGTCACGGAATGGCCCAGACGGCGCGCGTGAACGCCGAAGTTCAGCGGCGCTCCACCCAATCGCCGGGAATGTTCGAATAGGTCCCAGAGGACCTCACCCAGAACGACTACGTGAGGCCCGGCCGATTTGGCCTGTAAAGACAGATTCTCGTTCCCGGTGCTCACGCAACCGCCAGTATCGGGGTTCGGGTTACTGCTGTCAATGTCGATCTGCTTTCTGTCGTTCTGCTTTCGTCTTCTCTTTTTTGGCGCCGCACGAGTTTCTCACCACGAGATCGAAGTTGAGCACGATATCTCGGGCCGGAAGCCTGGGTTCGCGCAGCCGGTCCAGCATGGCGCCGATGGCAGCAGTACCTATGCTGGCGCATGGCTGGTGGATGGTGGTGAGGGGGACCGAGAGCAGGCTGGCATACTTGACGTCGTCGATGCCGACCATGCGCACTGTATCCGGAACGCTCACGCGCAGATCGGTCAGGGTCCGCAGCAGACGAGCGGCGGTGAAGTCGTTCGCGCAGACGAACCCATCGGGGCGCAGCCGCGCAAGAGTGTCTTTGATCTGAGAGCGATCATCCGGCTCGATTCGGCAAACCTGCGCGGCCATTTCCAGACGCGCTGCGGTGACGGCCTCTCGGAATCCCGCAGCTCGGGAATCGACTGTAGGCGCCGAGCCTGGACGACCGATGAATACCGGGCGCTTGCACCCGCTGCGGATCAGATGCTTCGTGATCGCGTAACCGGCTCGCCTGTTATCGATGCCCACCAGATCGTAGCGGCTTCTCTCCGGGTACGACACCAGGTCGCGATCCAGAAGAACCATCGGAATTCCGGCCCGGTCGAGCGTCTCCGCGATCGCCCGGTTGATAACGTCCTTCTGCGACGTCAACTCGAGGGGAGCGAAGAAAACGCCCGACACCTTTTTGGCCACTAACTGGCGGCAGGCTTGGGATGCCTGATGTTCCATGTTGGCTTCGTCGCCGAAGGAGCTGCCCCACAGCAAGACGTGTTGGCTGCCGTGCTGCGCTTCCGCCATGCCCCTGCAGATCGGCTCGAAGATTTCAGTTCGCCCCAATTCCGGAATCAACAGGCCGAAAGTATAGCCTCGGGCAGCCGCATCACCGCGCACATAGCTGCCCGAGCCGACGCGGCGTTCGATCAACCCCGCCAACTGCAGTTCCCGGAGAGCGCGGTTCACCGTGGGTCTGGATGCGCCAAAAGTCTGCACGAGTTGCGATTCGCTCGGCAGGCGATGCCCCGGCGGGTGTTGCCCGGATAGGATGCCATCCGCCAGGGTCTGCCGGATTACTGCGTATTTCGGCGACGAGGCCTGTTGTGTCACAAATCTGATAATACAGGTTGCCGGTTTCGCGATCAATCGGGTTGACTTGTCTCGGAGGCCGTTTTATATTGCCATCTGCCGGGTCCGATCTGAGCGCCTTGCTTGTGGATACTTGTCAATACAGGTTGGCCTCGCGCTGCACCTATGAAAAATCCGCCACTTCTTCTCGTCCTGACACTGGCTTGGGCGGCGATCCCTGCCAGCGCGCAACTCGCCGAAGAGTTTAATCCGCCTCGTGCGAACTGCTGCCTGATCAACAAT
>JBAIXM010000032.1:0-24357 GCA_037916615.1 Bryobacterales bacterium | reverse complement strand
GGGCCAGATCGTAGTCCCGCTTGGCTTCGGCCGACGGCTTCACCGGCACGCGCCCGTCCGGCGGATCGACAACCAGCGAAGTCTGGTGCGTGGAAACGACCTTCGTGCCGGAATCGAACCAGACCTGGTTGTAGGTGCCGACGTCGCCGGCGGCGGGAGCCTTGTCGACTTTGGTTTCGGCGGACTGCTTTTCGAGTTCGGCCGCTTCCTTTTCCGTCAGGAAGGCTTTCCCGGAAAGTTGCCCTGGCCGTTCAAAAGGCGTGATGGTGGCGTTGGTCCAGACTCCCTGGAGGTCGGGCTGGCCGTCCGCGGTGAGCGGCGGCTTCCACGATTTTTTCGCTTGTCCGGTGGCGGCCGCAGCCAGAACAGTCACAAGGATTGTCGTACGTAACAGCATAGGACCTCCTTACGGATTCCGCGAAGCCAGATACGCCGTGATCGAGACCATATCATCGACCGTCAGTTTCGCCACGGCTTCCTTCATCAGTTGCGTCCAGGGGCCGTTTCGAGTGCCTTGCTGGATGTCGTAAAGCTGGCGCGCGATATAGCTCGGCGAGCGGCCCGCGATAGACGGCACGTTGCCGATGCCCTTGAGATCGGTGCCGTGGCAGATGCTGCATTTGATCGTCTTCCCCGCGCCGCCCGTGGTGACCAGCGCTTCGCCTTTCTTGATGCTGCCGACGGGAGCGTAGGCGATGAATCCGGACTTCGAATCGCGCAGCTCCGTGCGTTCCAGGTTGACGGGCATTTCGATGATGCGCGACCCGATCGGCTCCATGCCCTTCTCTTTGCCTTCGGTCTCGACGAACATCCAGCCGGCGACGTGCGTCTTGGGCACCATCTTGGTTTCCATCACCTTGATCCAGGGCTTGGGCTTGATGCTGGCGAAGTATTCGGCGGCGGCCTTCACTTCGGCATCGTTGGCCGCTTTGCCGATTGCCAGCATCGTGGACGGCGGACCCATCTTCGCCTCGGAGCTCTTGCGCAAGCCGTTCCTGTAATCGGCCATCTGCTGGATGATGTAGCCGGCGGGAAGCCCCGCGAGGCTGGCGTTTTCCGGACGTCCCTGTCCGTTGGGCAGGTGGCAGTAGCCGCACGCGCGGACATCGGGCCGGCGTCCGTGCGCGACCACGTCCGGCATCGCCGGGTGATCGTCCGGATACCAGTCCGGCGGATTAAACAGGTCGCGAGTCTGCGGTACCGTAAGCGCGACGTTGCTTCCGGGCAGATGCTTGACGGAGGTATCGGGAGGCGCCGGCGCAGCGCCCGGCGTTGCCGGCGGATTCAAGGCGTAGGCCCATGGCGGGGTCGTCTGATTCTGCGCCAGGACCAAAATCGAACAGAGGCAAATCGCAGCCGCGGCTGCCATTCCGAAGCGTAACCAACCAAGGCGCATATTCCACCCTCCTTTACTTGCTCGCGTTGATTCTAGCCCAATTCGAGTGCCTTTGGCACGGTGACAACCTGTTAAGCTGTCAGGCAGGCCGGGGAGGGCATTTATGCAAATCCGTGTCAACGGGCGCGTTTCGACCGTAAACGCGGCTCCAGATACGCCGCTTCTGTACGTATTGATGAACGAGTTGCAGTTGCAGGGTCCGCGCTTCGGATGCGGGCTGGCGCAGTGCGGATCGTGCTCGGTGCTGGTGAACGGTGTGGAAATGCGGTCGTGCGTGACTCCGTTATCGGCGATCGGCGGCAAGGCGGTGACCACGCTGGAAGGTCTCCCGGACTGGTTCGCCGCTCAGCACAAATTGACAACGGCTCCGGAACTTCATCCGGTGCAGCAGGCCATGATCGACGAACAGGCCGTGCAATGCGGCTACTGCTTCAACGGCATGATCATCAAGAGCGCCGAGCTCTTGTCGAAAACGCCGCGGCCGACCGAAGCCCAGATCCGCACGGCGATGAACGGGCACTTGTGCCGCTGCGGGACGTATCCGCGCATCATGAAGGCGATCCAGCGGGCGTCGGCTGCCATGGCCGGAGGTGCGCGATGAGCCGCCCCAAGGTGTTCCGGCGCGATTTTCTGAAGGCCGGCGGCGCGCTGGTCGTAGGATTCAGCCTCCGCGGCTCGTTATCCGCGCAGGAGCGAGGCAGCAAGCCGGGTCCGCCGGATGCCCGGCAAGTCGACACGTGGCTCGCGATTCATCCGGACAACACGGCGACTGTATATATAGGTTTCGCCGAACTGGGCCAGGGCGCTTCGACCGCTTTGCTCCAGATCGCCGCCGAAGAGCTCGATCTAGAGATGAGCCAGATCAGGACCGTCCGTCTGGATACGAACGTTACGCCCAACCAAGGCGGGACGTATTCCAGCGCGTCGATCAATCGCGGCGGTCCGCAGTTGCGCACGGCGGCAGCGGAAGCGCGGCAGGCTCTGCTGAAGCTCGCATCAGCAAAACTGAACACACCCGCGGATCGGCTCTCCGTCTCGAAGGGCGTCGTATCGGGCGGGGGAAAATCGGTCAGTTATGGCGAGTTGATCGGCGGAAAGCTGTTCAACGTTGCGTTTACCGGATCGGCGCCGGTCAAGCAGCCGTCGCAGTATAAGGTCGTTGGGACCAGCATCCCGCGCAACGATACTCCCGCGAAAGTCAGCGCGCGCTACCAGTACATGCAATACGTGCGTGTTCCGGGAATGCTGCACGGCCGCGTGGTCCGGCCGCGCGGGCAGCGGATGTACGGCGCCGGCGCGAAGATCCTGAGCGTGGACGAATCGTCGATCCGATCTATTCCGGGCGCACGGGTCGTGCGCAAGGCCGATTTTCTGGGTGTGGTCGCGGAGAACGAGTGGGACGCCGTGCGAGCAGCGCAGCAACTCAAGGTCACTTGGGAAACCCCGCCTGCACTTCCGGGCAGCGATCGATTGCACGAACACATGCGCGCGGCGAAGACGGAAGACAGCGTGGTTGTCGAGCGTGGGAACGTTTCAGCCGGGATGGGGGGCGCCGCGCACATGGCTTCGCAAACCTGCCTGGGTCCATACCAGGCTCACGCTCCGTTCGGTCCGAACTGCGCCGTTGCCGACGTGCGGGCGGATTCGGCGCTGGTAATGTGCTCGACCCAGGATGTTTACGGAACGCGCAACGGCCTGTCGCGGCTGCTGGGCATGCCGCCCGAGAAAATTCGCGTTCAGTACTACGAAGGATCCGGGACTTACGGCCATAGCTGCTACGACGACGTGGCCCAGGCCGCGGTTCTGCTTTCACAACTCGCCGGAAAGCCCGTTCGCTTGCAGTTCATGCGCTGGGATGAGCATGGCTGGGACAACTATGGTCCGGCGCACGTGGGCGAATGCCGCGCCGCAGCCGACGCGAACGGAAAGATCATCGCGTATGAGTATCAAGGCTGGCAGCATAGCTGGAGCAATACGGAAACCTCCGCGCAGTTGACCGGCGTTCCAACTGCGGAATGGCCCGGAGGAGCAGGCATGGGCGTCCAAGGCGTGAACCGGCTGGCGTGCGGTGGCATGTACGACATCCCGAATCTGAAGCTGGTGAATCACAAGTTGCCGGTCACGTCCTATCTGAAAGGAGGCTGGCTGCGCTCGCCGCTCGATCTCTCGTTTACTTTCGCCTCCGAGCAGGCCATCGATCACCTTGCGTATCTCACCGGCGCCGATCCTTACGATTTCCGGCGTAAGAACATGAACGATGCTCGCTGGATCGGAGTTCTCGATGCCGCTGCGAAAGCCGCTAAATGGACTCCTCGCAAAGCTGCTTCGAATCTTTCCAAATCGAAGATCGTCAACGGGCGGGGAATCGGTCTGGGCACGCACCTGACCTCCTATGGCGGCGCCGTGGCGGACATCGAAATCAACAAGGAAACAGGCCGGATTGTTGCTAAGCATTTGTGCGGCGCGATCGATGCGGGCCAGGTGGTGAATCCCGGTTTCGTTGAAAACCAGATCGGCGGACAATTGGTACAGACCGCGAGCCGCATGTTCAAGGAGGAAATCAAGTTCGACCAGGCCGGCGTGACCAGCCTGGATTGGGCCGCGTACCCGATCCTCCGGTTCGAGGAATGCCCGGAGGTGACGGCCGTCGT
Organism: Bryobacterales bacterium; assembly: GCA_037916615.1. Classification (GTDB taxonomy): domain Bacteria; phylum Acidobacteriota; class Terriglobia; order Bryobacterales; family Bryobacteraceae; genus Palsa-187. Next base: position 20,310 of record JBAIXM010000032.1, on the reverse strand, counting down.
GGTGCAGCGCCTGGATCAGCGCTCGACTGGTGCGGGTGAGGAAGTCATGGCCGCCGCCGCGGCGGCTATTGCCAACGCTTTCTTCGACGCCACGGGAGTACGGATGAAACAGTTTCCGTTCACACCAGAGCGTGTGCGGGCGGCGCTCCGCCAGGCGTAATTCCGCCTGCGATTCTGATGATTCTGGCTAACGATTTCCCGCGCCAGTGGCAGGAAATCGGCGAGGACCTCCTGGAAGCGCTCCGGAGAGTCGGCGCCAGCGGCTGGTACGTACTGGGGGAGGAGGTGTGCGCGCTAGAGGGAACGCTTGCTTCCCGATGGGGCGTCCAGCACGCAATCGGCGTGGCCAGCGGGCTCGACGCCATCGAGATCTCTCTGCGCGCCCTCGGCTGCGGGCCGGGAGATCGCGTGCTGACGACGCCTGTGTCCGCGTTCGCCACCACGCTGGCGATCGTGAAGCTCGGCGCGATTCCGGTCTTCGTCGATACGGACGCAAGCGGACTCATGGATCTGGACCGCTGCCGCGCGATACTGCAGCGGCGCGGCGATATTCGCTTTCTTGTTCCGGTTCACCTGTACGGCCACGCACTGAATCTTTCGAAGCTGCGCGCGCTTCGCGATGACTTCGGATTGAAGGTCGTGGAAGACTGCGCCCAGTCGATCGAAGCGCGCTTCGGCGGAGAACGCACAGGCACTGCGGGGCAACTCGCCGCGACGAGCTTTTATCCGACCAAGAACCTGGGAGCGATGGGCGATGGCGGCGCGATTCTCACCGACGACGCCGATCTCGCGTCCCGTATTCGCGCTCTGCGCGATTACGGACAAAGCGCCAAATACGTCCATGACCATGTCGGCTACAACAGCCGCCTGGACGAGTTGCATGCGGCTTTCCTCCGCCATGCGTGCTTGCCGCGCCTGGACAAATGGACCCGTCGCCGGCGCGAAATCGCGAAATCGTACATCGAAGGAATTCAGAACCCCAGCGTGCGGACGGTGTCTGTGCCCGAAGGTTCGGAACCGTGTTGGCACCTTTTCCCCGTCCGCGTCCCTGAATCGGCGCGGCAGGCGTTTATCGGTCATTTGAAAGACTCCGGCGTCACCGCGGGAATCCACTACCCGGCTGCAATTCCCGACCAGCCTGCTTTGCAAGCGGTGCAGTTCGAACTGGCCGATGCCTGCGTCACGGCCCGGCGTTTGTGCGCCACCGAAGTGAGCCTTCCGATTCATCCGTACCTGACCGACGCCGAGGTGGCGCAGGTGATTCGCGCCGTGAACACCTGGTCTGAGCCCGTGCTACAGTAGGCGGCTACCGGGGAGCCTTCCATGAAACGATTTTTTCTAGTCGCTTTGGTGGCCGCGATTCCTTCCGCGGCTCAATGGGTGCACGTAAGGGTTCCTGGAACGCCGCGCACGAAAGACGGCCAGCCGAACCTCTCCGCGCCTGTTCCGCGCGCGCCCGGCGGAAAGCCCGATTTGTCCGGGATCTGGGTCGCAGCCAGCGGCAAGTATCTCGCCAATATCGCCGCTGATGGGATCGAAGTGCCGCTTCAGCCGTGGGCCGCCGCGGTCTACAAAGAGCATCAGGAGCAGAATGGGAAAGGCCACCCTTCGGAACGCTGCATCTCGCATGGCTTGCCGGATTACGACGCGCTGGCGATCCCTTTCAAGCTCATCCAAGCGTCGGGCGAAATCGCAGTGCTCTATGAGGCGTTCAATCACTACCGCCAGATTTTCACCGATGGCCGGTCCTTCCCAGAGCAGCGCGAGCCCACCTGGCTTGGTTATTCGATCGGGAAATGGGATCGGGACACGCTGGTCGCGGATACTATCGGCTTCAACGATGAAACCTGGCTGGACGATGGCGGGTATCCGCACACCGACGCGCTGCACGTCACCGAGCGTTTTCGGCGCAAGGATTTCGGACACATGGAAATTGCGGTCACCATCGACGATCCCAAAGCGTACACCAAGCCCTGGGGAGTAACGATTCCGTACAATCTTCTGCCAGACACTGAGTTGATTGAGGCGATCTGCGCGCATGAGAAAGACATGCCGCACATGGTCGGAAAGTAGCGCCTGGGATAATGGGAGTATGCCGTCCGAACGCGATCCGCTGCTGGCATTCGATCCGCTCGTTCGCGAATGGTTCCAGCGGAAATTCTCCGTCGTAACCGAGCCGCAAAAGCTCGGATGGCCCGAGATTCAGGCTGGCCGCGACGTGCTGATCTCGGCGCCCACCGGGTCGGGAAAGACGCTCGCGGCGTTTCTGACGGCGATCGATTCCCTGGTTCGCCAGGCCCGCGCAGGCCAGTTGCCGAACCGCACGGAAATCCTCTATGTCTCGCCGCTGAAGGCGCTGAGCAACGACATTCACAGGAATCTCGAGATTCCGCTACTGGGCGTGGCCGAGCTGGCGGCGACGCAGGGTGTCCCGCTTGCATCGATCCGGACGGCCGTACGCACCGGCGACACGCCGCAATGGGAGCGCCAGCGGATGGGCAAGGAGGCGCCGCACATCCTGGTTACGACGCCCGAATCGCTCTACATTCTCCTCACAGCCGAGGGCCCGCGAAAAATGCTTTCCTCGGTCCGCACGCTGATCGTTGACGAGATCCATGCAGTCGCCGACGACAAGCGCGGATCGCACCTGGCTTTGTCGATCGCCCGTCTCGAAACGCTCATCGGCGAGCCGTTGCAGAAGATCGGACTGTCCGCCACGGTGAGCCCGATCGAAGACGTCGCACGGTTTTTGAGCGATGAAGCGCGCATCGTCCAGGTCGGACACCGCCGCGCGATGGATCTGGCAGTGGAGGTTCCCCGCGATGAGCTGGGAGCCGTTGCCAGCATGGAGATGTGGGACGAGATCTACGACCGGATCGCCGCACTCGCGCAAGAGCATCGGACCACACTCGTGTTCGTCAACACGCGGCGCTTGTCAGAGCGCGTGGCGCACAAACTGGCCGAGCGGTCGGGCGAAAACGCCGTCCTGCCGCATCACGGCAGCCTTTCGCGGGCGCTGCGTCTTCAGGCCGAGCAGCGCCTCAAGAACGGCGAGCTGCGTGCCGTAGTGGCTACGGCATCGCTCGAGCTCGGAATCGATATCGGTACGATCGATCTGGTCTGCCAGATCGGCTCGCCACGCTCGATTGCTGTCGCGCTGCAACGAATCGGACGCGCAGGACACTGGGTGGGAGCGCTGCCGAAGGGCCGGCTGTTCGCCACCACGCGCGATGAGTTGATCGAGTGCGCGGCGCTGGTGCGCGCGATCCGCCGCGGCGAGCTCGACCGGCTGGAGATTCCGAAAGCCCCGCTCGATATCCTCGCGCAGCAGATCGTGGCCGCTGCGGCCTGCGAGGAATTTGCCGAAGACGATCTGTTTGCGCTGGTGCGCCGCGCCATGCCGTACCGCCACTTGAGCCGGGCGGATTTCGATTCGGTCCTGACGATGCTGAGCGAAGGCATCGCGCACTCACGCGGGCGCAGTGGAGCGTATCTGCATCGCGATCAGGTGAACCATCGCGTGCGCGGCCGCCGCGGCGCGCGTCTGGCGGCGATCACCAGCGGCGGGGCGATCCCGGACAATGCGCAGTATCAGGTGATCGCCGAGCCGGAAGGAACCGTGATCGGATCGCTGGACGAGGATTTCGCGGTCGAAAGCCTGGTGGGCGATGTTTTCCTGCTGGGAACGAATTCGTGGAAGATTCGCCGCGTGGAGCCGGGCCGCGTGCGGGTGGAAGATGCGCACGGAGCCGCGCCTTCGATCCCATTCTGGCTGGGCGAGGCGCCGGGACGCACGCGCGAGTTGTCGCGCGAACTGAGCCTTCTCCGCGAGGAAGTGGCACAGGCAGCCAGCCTATCCTGGGCCGGCGATTGCGGCCTCGACCAACGCGGCTCCGAACAGGCGTCCGCATACATCCGGGCGGGTTTTAATGCTCTGGGCGCGATGCCGACTCAGGATACAGTGGTCGCCGAGCGATTCTTCGACGAGGCCGGCGGGATGCAGTTGGTAATCCACTCGCCGTTCGGCGCGCGCATCAACAAGGCCTGGGGTCTCGCGCTGCGGAAACGTTTCTGCCGGACATTCAACTTCGAATTGCAGGCCGCTGCGACCGACAACGGGATCGTGCTTTCACTGAGCGATCAACATTCCTTCCCGTTGGAGCTGGTGTTCAGCTTCCTGAAACCGGCCACCGTGGAACACGTGCTGACGCAGGCGATGTTCGCCGCGCCCATGTTCGGAGCGCGCTGGAAATGGAACGCCTCGCGCGCTCTCGCAGTTCCGCGCTTCGCAGGCGGGCGCAAAGTCCCTCCTCCGATCCAACGCATGCGGTCCGACGATCTGCTCGCCAGCGTCTTCCCCGATCAGGTCGCCTGCGCGGAAAATCTGACGGGCGAAATCCGCATTCCGGATCATCCTCTGATCAAGGAGACGATCGACAACTGCCTGCACGAAGCGATGGATTTAGAGGGGCTGAAGGAAATACTGGAGCGCATGGGCGAAGGAACTCTGCGGACCGTCGCCGTGGATACTCGCGAGCCGTCGCTGTTCTGTCACGAGCTGCTGAACGCGAATCCTTATGCGTTTCTGGACGACGCGCCGCTCGAAGAGCGCCGCACGCGCGCCGTGCAGATGCGCCGGAGCTTGTCGGCCGATGATGCGAAGAACCTCGGAACGCTCGATCCAGCGGCAATTGCGCAGGTCGCCGGGGAATCCTGGCCGGTGGTGCGCGATGAGCATGAATTGCATGATGCACTGTTGACGCTGATCGTACTTCCGCCGGTCACGGAATGGCGCGAATGGTTCGAAGCGCTGGAGCGTTCCGGCCGCGCGACAACGATACATGGCAACTGGGTCGCGACCGAGCGGCTCGAAATCGCGCGCGCATTGCCGGAAGAGGCTGCGACTGCTGCCGTTTTACGTGGCTGGCTGGATTCCATCGGCCCGGTCATGCCTGCCGCGCTTGCGAACCGTCTATCGTTGCCGCAGGAAGCGGTAAATATCGGCCTGGCCAAGCTCGAATCTGAGGGTCTGATCCTGCGTGGACGGTTCGCGTCGGAAGAAGAAGAGTTCTGCCACCGCCGCGTGCTGGCGCGCATTCACCGGATGACGATGGGGCGGCTGCGCAGAGAAATCGAGCCGGTGACCGCGGCCGATTTCATGCGGTTCCTCGGCCGCTGGCAGCACATGGTTCCCGGTACGCAGCTCCACGGCGCCGACGGCTTGTTCCAGATCCTGAGGCAGCTTCAGGGTTATGAGATCTCCGCCGCGGCTTGGGAAGCAAACGTCCTGCCCCGGCGAATCGCCGACTACGATCCGGAACTGCTCGATCGGCTGTGCCTCTCCGGCGAGGTCATGTGGGGGCGGCTTTCGCCGCATCCGGCGCTCGAAACCGAAAGCGGCCGCCGGGTTCGCCCTACGCGCGTGGCGCCCCTGGCACTGTTTCTGCGTGAAGATGCAAGGCGGCTGCTGTCGCCGCCGGCGAACCACGCTCCGCTCCTGTCGCATCCGGCGCGGGATGTGTTCACAGCGCTCGAAACGCGGGGCGCTTCGTTCTTTAACGAGCTGGTTCGTGCCACGGGCCGGCTGGCCAGCGAAGTCGAGGATGGTTTGTGGGAACTGGTGGCGGCCGGGCTGGTCACAGGCGATGGATTCGAGAACGTGCGTGCGTTGATCGATCCCAAGCGCCGGCGCGGAGAAGGGCGGGGAAGGAGCGCTCGTCCGCGGCACGCAGCCGGACGCTGGGCTCTGCTCAATCGGCAGGCCGCCATGACAGATATCGAATTTTTCGCCGGGCAGCTTCTGGATCGCTGGGGAGTGGTGTTCCGCGACGTGCTGGCGCGTGAGACGCTGGCCCCCGCCTGGCGCGATCTGCTTCAGGTGTATCGAAGAATGGAAGCGCGCGGCGAAATTCGCGGCGGACGCTTCGTCAGCGGGTTCGTGGGCGAGCAATTCGCCCGGCCCGAGGCGCTCGATTTACTCCGGCATCTGCGTCGCTCCGGCAAGTCCGGCGAACAGCTCGAAATTGCGCCCGCCGATCCGCTGAACCTGACCGGCATTCTGCTGCCCGGGCCGCGCACGGGCGCGCTGACGCAGGTCCCATTGAAGTTGTTAGATGGCGTTCCGCAGGCGGTGGGATTTTGAGAGTGGTTACACTGAAGGCGATGCGTTGGTTTCTGCTCGCTTTGAGCGTATCCGCGCTCTCTGCCGCCAATCCGCTCGCCGACAGCGCGCAGAAGAAGCTCGACTCGATTTCCGACCGGAAGCTCAAGCCCGGAGCGGTTGTGTCCCTATCTTCGGCCGAGATCAACGCCTGGATTCACGAGAAAGCCGTCAAAGCGTTTCCTGAAGGCATCCGCAACGAACACATCAATCTCGGATCCTTCACCGCCGACGGAACGGCGCTGATCGACTTGTTGAAGATCGGGAAGAACAAGGGCAAGGATGTCAATGCTCTGATCGCGCGCCTGATCGAAGGCGAGCGCCCCGTGCGAATCCTGATCCGCGTCGATTCCGCCAACGGGCGCTGCACGGTGTACCTCACCCGAGTGGAATTGTCGGGGGTAGCGGTCGAAGGATCGATTCTCGATTTCCTGATCAAACACTTCGTCCAGCCGCGCTATCCCGATATCAAGATCAATGAGCCGTTCGAGCTGGATTACAACATCGATCGGATCGAAATCCAGCCCGCGGGCGTGCGGGTTCTGATCAAGAAATAATCTTTCGGGCGGCCTGGCGGCCCATGCGAATGCAATCCGGGATGCCGATCCCGGTGTACGCATTTCCTGCAAGATGCAGCCCGGGGATGGCGGCAGTCCGCGATTCGATTTCTTTTAGCCGCGCGCCGTGCCCGACGATGTATTGCGCCATCGAGCGCGGCCAGCGCGAAACGCCCGTGTAGATCGGAGCGGCTGTCAATCCGATAATGCTGCGCAGTTCCTCGCGCGCCATCGCGATCAGGGACTCATCGGATTCGCCGAGCACATTTTCGTTCCCCGCGCCGCCGAAGAAGCAGCGCACTGTGATTTTGTCCTGTGGCACCCGATGCGGGAACTTGGTGCCGACGAACGTGCACGCCATCAGCCGCTTTCGTTCAACGCGCGGAATGAGGAAGCCGGTGCCGGCGCGCTGGCCGTCGAATTCAGAGGCTCGAAACACCATCTGCGCGATCGCGGAAGACGTGTACGGAATCATGCCGAGCAACTCTGACAGGCGGCCGTCGACGGCAGCCAGTAAACCCGACGCAGCCCACGCGGGACAGGCTGCAACTACTTGTCCGGCTTCCATCCAATCGCCGTTCACCCGCACACGAAACCCGTTGCCCTGCTGCTCCATCATTTCCGCGGCGCCCTGAATCACATTCGCTTTCGCCGCAAGCCGTTCCACCAGGCATCCCAGCCCGCTCTTGAGGGTTCGGAACAGCGGCTCAGCCGATTTCGCGCGCCGGGTGCGCATCAATGTCCGCGCCAGGCTGCCGTTCTTCCGCTCTATTTCGACGAACCGCGGCAGCACGCTGGCCACGCTGAGTTGATCTGGATCGCCGCCATACACGCCCGAGAGCAGCGGCTCGGCTAAGTAATCGAGAGTCTCCCGGCCGAAGTGGTCCGTCACGAATTCCGAAACGCTTCGATCCGGGTGCGTTTGGGGACCGCGCAGCAGTTCCAGGCCCATCCGGATCTTAGTGCCCCAGCCCACCAGCAGTGACGCCAGCATCGAACTCGGCCGGGTGGGGACGAACATCGTGGTCCCCTCGGGCAGCCGGACCAGTTTTCCGTGACGTTGAATATAGGTGACCCGCTCTGCGTCGTTCGAGCCGATCACGTCATCGGCCATGCCCAGCTCGCGGATCAGCGCCATCGCTTCGGGTTTCTGGGATATGAAACTATCCGGACCCCACTCGAGAACGCAGCCTTCCCACCGGCGCGTTTCGATCACACCGCCCAATCGCGGCTGTTTTTCGATCAGCGTGTGGGGAATTCCCGCCTTCGCAAGCTCGTAGGCAGCGGACAATCCGGAGATCCCGCCGCCGACGATGATGACCTGGCCTCGGGCCACTGGCGTACCTACAGCTTGAATTCGCGAACGATCTCGACGCAGGCTTTCACGTTTTCCACCGGCGTTTCCGGCAGAATTCCGTGCCCCAGATTGAAAATGTGGCCCGGACGCGAGCCGGTTCGCTTGAGCAACTCATGCACGCGCATCCGCAATTCCGGCAGTGGAGCGAACAGCACCGCCGGATCCAGATTGCCCTGCACAGCGGACCGGTAGCTGATGTCCATCCACGCCTGGTCGATATTGATCCGCCAGTCAACGCCCATGACGTCGCCGCCCGCGGCGTGCAACTCGCGGAAGAAGCCGGCCGCGCCGGTGCCGAAGTGGATCGCTGGAACGCTCGCCGCGCGGATGCGTTCGAGCAGCGCGCGCGAGTACGGAGCCACAAAGCGAACGTAATCGTCCGGCCCCAGAGCGCCCACCCAGCTATCGAACACCTGCATGATGCGCGCGCCCGCGGAAACCTGAAGGACGGCAAACGCGCCCAGCACGTCCACCAGCTTGCCCATCAGCCGCCGCCACAGTGTTTCGTCGTGGTACATCATCGACTTGGTGCGGATATAGTTTCGCGAAGGCCCGCCTTCGATCATGTAGCTGGCCATGGTGAACGGCGCGCCGACGAATCCGATCACCGGGACCCGCCCGGCCAGCGCGGCGACCACACGCTGAATCGTCTCGCCTACGTAGCCCAGATCGTCAGTGTTGGATATCGAAAGGCTGTCGACGTCGCTCGAAGTGCGCACGGGATTGTCGATCACCGGGCCTTCTCCGGCCGCGAAGCGCAGCTTGAGCCCCATGGGCTCCACGGGAAGCAGCAGGTCGGCAAAAATGATCGCGGCGTCCACGTCCAGGATTTCCACCGGTTGCAGGGTCACCTGCGCCGCCAGATCCGGGCGCTTGCAGATTTCCAGAAGCCCGTGATGCTGGCGGATTTCCCGATACTGCTTCAGATAGCGTCCCGCCTGCCGCATAAACCACACGGGCCGAACGTCGGTCGGCCGGCGTCGGCAGGCATCGAGAAAGCGGCTTGTCATTGGAGCCACGCGCATCGATCTTTGGTTACTCCCTGTTACTGTTTGCGGCGAAACGGTTGCGAGCGCCGTCGTCCGAATGGCACGCGCCCTGGAAGAATGCTGGGCTAGACCCGTTGGCCTGATCCTTTGACCAACTTAGCACAGCCAACCCGCTGAAAGTTCAAGAAATGATGTTTTTTTCGGGTTTGGGGCGGCCTCGTTTGATTCTCTTCAAAATCTGGGGCGCCTTGGCCGCGAGATTCGACGGCAGGTCCGGTTCGAAGTGCAGTTCGGGCATGCGAAAAATCTGGAGCCGCTCCATTAACTGGTGTTTTAAGAATGACTTAGCGTGATGCAGCGCTTCCAAAGTCTGATCCTGTTCCTGGGGATTTCCCTGGAGGGAAACCCGAATATGGGCATGGCGAAGATCCGGGGAAAGCAAGGCTTCGGTGACAGAAACGTTGCCCAGGCGGGGGTCCGCCAGCTCGTAGCTGATCAGTTCCTCGAGTTCTTCCCGGATGCTTTCGGCAAGGCGTTCATGCCGATGAGGGTCCACGACTTTCAGGATACAATACGTTCGTGAAAACAGCCCTGTTTTTACTGCTGCTTCCGGTCGCGTGGGCTCAGCCGCTGCGGGTTTATTCGGAATTCGCGCAGATCAACGCGAGCGGCCACGTGGTCGCTCCGGCCGAGCCGCGCGAGATTCTGTCGCCTGCCGTCGTGCGGAACGGATTCACGTCGTTTCAGGTGGTGGTCGATGTGCCGCAGGGCACTCCCTACGAGCTCTATATCGCCCAGAACCCGGAGAACGCCGTGGAGGTGACTCTGTACCGCGAATCCGGCGACCGGCTGGAAAAGGTCTCGCAACCAGCGAGCGGCAATGCGACGCAGGTTTTCTGGATGGACGTGTGGACAGCTCGCGACGCGCCGGTGCAGCGGATCAAGGTCGAGCCGCAATTGCATGTGAATAACGATTGGGTGATCTATCCGATGGAGGCTCGCGTGATGAGCGCTACAGTGCGGGACGGCGCCAAGTCGCTAGTCAGAATCGGGCAGCTTGAATGCGCGGGCCTCACCCCTTCGGCGATCCAGGACATCGCGCGCATGAACGTCCGTAACGCGCAGCAGGACCTGGCTCTAGCCGCTGCGGCAAGTCAAGAAGACCTCCGCCGACTGGGAGTCGGACCATGTGACACGCCGTCTTCCCGCGATCCAGAGTCCTATTTCAAAGTCCGTGACTTCTTGTTCCGGCTGCCATAGTCCGGCTGTTAGACTGGAGGAGCAACCTGCGGAGAGATGGCCGAGTGGCTGAAGGCGCACGCTTGGAAAGCGTGTTTAGGGGAAACTCTAACGAGGGTTCGAATCCCTCTCTCTCCGCCACCTGCCTAGGACGCCTTGCGGATCAGCGTATGCTCCAATGCCCCCGATCCAGTACGCTCATGGATCTCGCGAACCCGCGACGTGCGCACGATTCCTTTTTCAGGATGCGAAAACTCCATGCTCATGTCGCGCCCGATAAACCGCAGCTTCAGCATCGGCGTGCCCCACGTGGATCCGTGAAGATGCACCAGAATCGGTTGGGGGCAGATTTCCGCGTGTCCGGAAATGAGAACCTCGCCGCCTCCGCGATTTTCGATCGTATACAGGGTGTTGGCTGTCTGCACGTCCAGGACGGCTCCAATCGCAAGCTCATCCAGCGCGACGCCGCCGTCTATTTCTGATTTGCAGATCGCGCGATTGATCGCATCATCCAGATTCGCATGTGGCCGGAACGGTTCTGTTAAAGGCAACATGTTCATTTCAGTGTCTCTACCCGATGAGATGCACTCGGGTTGCCAAAAGTAGCAGATATGATTTCACGGGACTTATACTTCCGCATCCGGCTCGGCCTGCGACATTTCGCGCCAATAGGCGCAAGCTTACCGGAAGATTCTCGGGGGCGTCAAGGCCTATTGCGCCTGCCCATCCACCACCCGCCGGCCAGCGCTACCACCGAAACCGCCAGCGAGAATCCACACACGCCCCACCAGCCTGCGCGGTTCCACCAGTAGGTGCTCATGTAGGATCCGAGCGATCCGCAGGTGAACGTGGAAGTCATGTAGATCATGTTGAGTCGGCTGCGGGCTTCCGGAACGAGCGCGTAGATGCGCGTCTGATTTGTGACGTGACAAACCTGCATCGCCAGATCGAGCAGAATGACACCGGCGATCAATCCCCAGAGCTTCGCGCCGAGCAGGCCCAGCACGACGAACGAGGCAGCCATCGTTATCATCGCAGCCAGCACGCTGGCGCGCCCGCCCCGCCGGTCAGCCACGCGACCTGCCCACGGAGCGATCAGGGCTCCACACGCCCCGATCAGGCTGAACAGACCCGCCCCGCGGCTGGTGAAGTAATAAGGCGGTCCTTCGACGAAGAACACCATGGCCGTCCAGAATCCGCTGAACACGGCGAACATCAGCGCGCTGGTGAACACGGCTTCGCGCAGCACGGGCAATCCGCGCCATAGCGGCGCCGCGGACGCAATCAACTGGGGCCAGCTTAAATCCACTGAAGGATGGCTTTGCGGCAACCAGGATCGTAGCAGGATGGCCAGCAGCAGCATGAAGACGCTGGCGACGGCGAACACCATGCGCCAGCCGAGCATCGCGCCCAGGTAGCCGCTGAACGTGCGCGCGACCAGCACGCCGATCAGCAGACCGCTGATGACCGTACCAACGGCGTGCCCCCGCTGCTCGGGTGGGGCAAGCTGCGCCGCGAAAGGAATGATCACGTGGTTGATCGAGGCCGTCATGCCCACCAAGGAGTGCCGAAAGCATCAGCCATGCGGCGTTTTGGGCGGTTGCAGTGAGCGCCAGCGCCAAAGCTCCGCCGGATACCATGACGGTGATCATCCGGCGGCGTTCGCGAATATCGCCGAGAGGAACGAACAGGAGTTGGCCCAATCCAGCGCCGGCCGGATTGAGCATCGCGAAAATACCGATCCCCCCAGCGCTCAACCGGAACGCGCGAGCGATATCGGGAAGCAGAGGCTGCGCGTAATAGATGTTGGCGACGATGGCCCCGACACTCGCAGCCATCAGTCCTAGCAGTCGGCCGCTCAGGCGGGCCGGGTGGCCGGTCTGAGCAGTTTGCAGGTTAGTGTCCCCCGGCGCTTGTGGAGCGGGTCTCCAGACTCGCCGCGGGCGTCCAGGCCCGCGTTCTTGCGAGGCTAAAGCCTCGCGCAGGCCTGGAGGCCTGCCCCACGCCGATCATCTCGAACGCTATCCCTCTACCATGCGGCGGCCGCGCTCGAACAGATCTGCCGCATCATCGGCCATCTTGCGGCCTCGTTCGTACAACTGGCGGCCCTTATCGAGTGCGTCGCGGCCCGCGTCGGCCACCGCTTCGCGTCCCTGCTTTGCCTTCTTACCCAAGTAACGGCGGGTATCTTTTCCCGATTGCGGCGCGTATAGCAGCGCAACCGTCGCTCCGAGAGCCGCCCCCGCGAAAAACCACAGCAGTCTGTCCGGCTTGTTCATACCCTCATTCTAAGCTGTCAAAGACGCGCTATGCTCAGGGCATGACAAGCGACCGAGATCCTTCGCATGCGCTCGACCTTGTGACCGTCTTCGAAACCACCGGCACGACGGCGGAAATGGAGGCCCTGGAAGTCGAGACGCTGTTGAAAGCCGCCGGAATTCGCGCGGTTTTGATGAACGAGGGTCCGTTCCCGAATTTGCCGTGGACGATCCGCGTGCCCAAGGCCGACGCGAGCGCCGCGCTGAAAGTCATTGAAGAAGCCCGCACGGCGGGTCCCGAGGCGGCCGAGGAAGCCGAAGCTGAGCGCGAAGGGACGCAGGACGAGTGACCGCGTCCGGAGCCAACGCCCCGCGCGTCGGGATCCTGCATCCCGGCGAGATGGGCAGCGCCGTGGCCGCGACTGTTCGAAACAGCGGTTATCCGGTCCTTTGGATTTCTGAAGGCCGCAGTCATCTCACCCGGGCGCGCGCCGAGAGCGCCGGATTCACTGACGCGGGGACGCTGGCGCATCTTTGCGAACGCTGCGCTCTGATCGTCAGCGTCTGCCCTCCGGAGTTCGCGGCTCCCGTGGCGGATCAGGTGATCGCAAACGGATTTCGCGGAACCTACCTCGACGCGAACGCGATCTCTCCCGCGCACAAGCAGCAGATCGGCGCGCGCATGCAGTCGAGCGGGATCCGTTTTGTGGATGGCGGCATCATCGGGCTTCCGCCGAAAAACCGCAACGAGACCTGGCTGTATTTGAGCGGCGAACACGCACCGTCGGTCGTCTGCTGCTTCCAAGGCGGACCGATGGAAGTCGAAGTCATCGGAACCGAGATCGGCAAGGCCTCGGCGCTCAAGATGTGTTACGCCGCGCAGAACAAGGGATCGATCGCGCTGCTGCTGGCCGTGCTGGGCGCCGCGGATGGCATGGGCGTGCTCGAAGATCTGAAGCGCGATTGGACCCGGCACGCGTCTCCGCTCGACAAAGGCGAAGCGCGGATTCTCCGTGCCGCGCCGAAAGCCTGGCGCTGGAGCCCGGAGATGCAGGAGATCGCCGCGACGTTCGAAGCCTCGGGAATGCCCGGCGGCTTCCATCAAGCGGCTGCCGGGATCTACGAGATGCTGCGCGAATTCAAGGACTCGGCTCCCGGCTCGCTAGAGGAAGTGCTTCAGAAACTCCGCGCTTCATGACGCCGGCGCGTGTCCGCGATCGCGTGGTCGCCGCCTGCGTGGCATTGGCCGGGGTCACCTACCTGGACCGCGTATGTATCGGCGTGCTCGCGCCGTCCATCATGGCCGACCTGCGCATTACGCCGGTCCAGATGAGCTTGGTGTTCAGCGCCTTCGCAGCGGCCTACGCGTTGTTCGAAATGCCGACAGCCTGGTGGGCGGATCGCATCGGCAGCCGCCGCGTGCTGACGCGCATCGTGCTGTGGTGGTCGGCGTTCACGATGCTCACGGCGGCGGCAACCAGTTATGCGGCGATGCTGGTTGTGCGTTTCCTGTTCGGCATGGGGGAAGCGGGAGCCTGGCCCAACGCCGCCCGAGTGTTTTCGCGCTGGATTCCGCTGCGCGAGCGCGGGCGCGTGCAGGGAATTTTCTTCGCGGGCGCGCATTTGGCCGGCGGATTGACGCCGGGGCTCGTCGCGATTCTGGCGCTTTATCTTCCCTGGCGCATGGTCTTCGTGGCTTTGGGATTCGTGGGCCTCGCCTGGGCGGCGTTCTGGTACACCTGGTTTCGCGACGAGCCGCGCGAGCATCCCTCAGTCAGCGCGGCGGAAGTGGATCTGATCGAGAAAACGCGCGGCCTTCCCTCGGCCAACGAACACAAAGGCGCGTTCCGTGAGGTGTTCCGGATCCCCAGCCTGGTCCCGCTATGCCTTCAGTATGTATCGAACAGCTACGGATATTATTTCTTCATCACCTGGCTGCCCACGTACCTGGCACAGGCTCGCGGCATGAGGTCGGCCGAGCTGGCGATTTTCTCCGGCCTTCCGCTCACGCTGAGCGCGCTTGCGGACGTGACCGGCGGGTTCACCACCGACGCGCTGTGCCGGCGGTTCGGTGTGGTGCTTGGCACGCGTGCGGTCGGGGTCGCGGCTTATGTGCTGGCGGCTGCGGCGATGCTGGCGGGAACGCTGGCGTCGGACCCGCGCCTTGGAGGCACACTGATCGCGCTGGGCGGCGCGTTTTCAATGTTCACGCTCGCTCCGAGCTGGGCCACCGCGATCGGCCTGGGCGGGCGGAACACGGCACTCCTGAGCTCGGCGATGAACACGTCGGGCCAGATCGGAGCGTTCTTCAGTCCGATGGTCGCGGCGCTGCTGGTGGACCGGCTCGGGGCGTGGACGCTGCCGCTCTACGTGCTGTCGGCACTCTATGGGGTGGCGGCGCTATGCTGGCTGGCGATCCAGCCGGAGGGGAGGCAAGGTTGAAAATCGCCCCCTTGATCGCGATTGCGGCGCTTGCCGCTGCGCAACCGACCGCGGGTCTGCGCATCTACCAAGACGCGCAGAAGCGCTTCGAGTTCTCCTATCCCATCGCGTTCGGCACGCCCTCCGCTGGCACCGACGATGGTTTCGGCGACCGCGCCGCGGCGATCCGGTTTTCGGAATTCTCGGCCGGCGTGCACGCGGGCCGCGTCATCCTCGGCGGCGAAGCCGTTCTGACAAAAGGGCCCCCGCAAGTCGATCTTCAAGCCGCGGGCGGCCTCTACGACGCGATCACGCTGCAAGTATTTCCTGCTCCGGCGGCGACTGCGATTCGTGGCGCTCTGGCGCGCCTCACTGCGGCGAATTTCTGCGACGCTGTCGCACGCCAGCAGCACCTGGATCCGGCCGATCCCCGGCTCAGATCTCTTACGGCGGCTCAAATCAGCGCGCTTTCGCAAGTCGATCGGATGGGCAACGCCTCGCAGAGCATGCTGAGCTGCGAGCGTTCCGCCGAAACCATTACGTTCTCGAAACGGGCCGAGCAGCGCTACGTTTATGGCGCGATCCGCTTCCTGGCCGGCCCGTATTCGTCGTTCCAGCTCATTCGCGGCGGCGCCGAAGCTCCGCCTCCCGCGATGCTCCGGCAGCTCGCGGATGCGGTGAACTCCTGGCGCGAAACAAGGTAGTATCCTGTCCTTTGCCCTTGGACGCCAATCGACAGCGCATGCTCCGCGGTTTCGCGATCCTGGTAGCCGTTTACCTGCTGGTCGTCTACGCCGTTCCCAAGCCCGCGGCGGTGAAACCGGAAGGCTGGAGGCTCACCGGAATTTTCGCGGCCACCATCGTCGGCTCCATCATTGAGCCCATTCCCGCGGGGGCGCTGGTGTTGCTGGCCGTGACGCTCGCCGCGCTGATGGGCGGCCTGACAATTACGCAGGCGCTCGAAGGTTATTCGAATTCTTCAGTCTGGCTGGTGCTGGTGGCGTTCTTCATCTCGCGCGCGCTGATCCAAACCGGCCTGGCGCGCCGCATCGCGCTCTTTTTTGTACGATCCTTCGGGCGTAATTCGCTGGGGGTGGCGTATTCGCTGGCGGCTTCGGACATGGTCCTGGCGGGAATGATTCCCTCGAACGGAGCGCGCAGCGCCGGCGTCGTGCTGCCGATCGTGCGCTCGATCGCCGAGCTCTATGGCTCGCATCCGGGCGAAACCGCCAGCCTGCTGGGATCCTACCTGATGAGCGCGGTGTATCAGGCGGTGTGCGTCACGTCGGCGATGTTCATCACCGGGCAGGTGAGCAATTTCCTGGCGCGCGACATGGCGGCGCAGGCGGGCTACGAGATCACTCCGGCCGGCTGGATCCGCGCGACCATCGTGCCCGGACTGCTCTCGATCGCGGCGGTGCCCTGGCTGACCATGCGCGTCATCCGGCCCAAGATCCAGAAGACTCCGGAAGCCCGGAAATTCGCGGCCTCCGAGCTCCAGAAGATGGGTCCGCTGAAACCCGCCGAATGGATTCTCACCGTGGTCTTCGCGACGGTGTGCTTTTTCTGGGTGACCTCGCGCACTTCCTGGGGAGTCGATATTACAGTGACCGCGCTGCTCGGCTGCATGGTGCTGCTGCTCACCGGAGTCCTGACCTGGGAAGACATCCGCGCCGAAAAAGCCGGATGGGGGATTTTTATCTGGTACGGCGGGCTGTACCGGCTGGCGCAAGGATTGAACGACGCCGGAGTAACAAAGGCCTTCGCGAACTCGGTCGGGATGCATCTGGAGGGATACGGGTGGCAGGCGCTGTTCGCGATCACGATCCTGATCTATTTCTACGCGCACTACGCCTTCGCGAGCATCACGGCCCACATGCTCTCGATGTTCCCGGCCTTCCTGGCGGTGCTGCTGATGAAAGGCGCGCCACCGGGACTGGCGGTGTGGACTTTCGCCTGCCTCGCGAACCTTTCGGCCTGCCTGACGCACTATGGGACAACTCCGGCGCCGGTGTATTTCGCGCAGGAGTACGTATCGCTCCAGAAATGGTGGCAGGTAGGGCTCCTGGCGAGCGCCGCTCACCTGGCGATCTGGACCATGGTCGGATTCGCGTGGTGGAAGTTGATCGGGATCTGGTGAGGCGGGCGAGCCCGCCTCCTACCCCAGCGACTCGAGCACCGCTTCGGCGTGCCCCGGGACCTTCACTTTGGGAAAGATCGTGGCGATCTTGCCTTCGGTATTCACGATGAAGGTCGTCCGCTCGATGCCCATGTACTTGCGCCCGTACATGCTCTTCTCTTTCCAGACTCCGTAGGCTTCGGCGATCTTGTGATCGGGGTCGGGCACGAAGGTGTAGGGCAGTCCGTACTTTTTGGCGAACTTGGCCTGGGCCTCGGGCTTGTCGGGCGAGATGCCCACGATCTCGGCGTTTTTCTTCGCGAACTTCTTCGAAGAATCGCGGAAATCGCAGGATTCCTTGGTGCATCCGGGCGTATCGGCCTTGGGAAAGAAGAACAGCACCACGGACTTGCCTTTGAGCTTGGAAAGCTGGAATGAATCGCTCTTAATTTCGGGGGCGCGGTTACCTGCTTGGAGACTCATATGCCGAGATTGTAAACTAGAAGGCATGAAACCGTCACTGATCGCAATGGGTGCAATGGCGCTTCTGATGGCAGGGCGCACGTTCGCGGCCGACGCCTCCAAAGGGAAAGAAACCTTTGAAGCGAACTGTTCCGTGTGTCACAACTCCGATAGCGAGGAGCGGAAAATGGGTCCCGGACTGAAGGGCTTGTTCAAGCATGACAAGCTGGCGAACGGGAAAAGCGTGAACGAAGCGAATGTGACGAACATGATCAATGAAGGCGGGAACGGGATGCCTCCGTTCGCCGATATTCTCACGAAGGCGGAGAAGGAAGACGTGGTCGCCTTCCTGAAGACTCTGTAGGTTCTCGAAAGTCCGCGAGTTGTCACAAGCTGTCCCCATCGTCTAGCCCGGCCTAGGACATCGCCCTTTCACGGCGGTAACGGGGGTTCGAATCCCCCTGGGGACGCCATACTATAAAGTTCCGAAGTTTTTTTTTCTAACTCCATGAAGAGACTAGCAATTTCAGGGGTTCCAAATCCCTCCTTGGAAACCGTCAGACCACCGGGGAAAACAGACCTCTGAATCCGTTGTTTGCTATCGAACGAAGCACTGGCCCATACGCCAGAAGCGTTCTCGAGCATCCAGTCTGCAAAGTCAAGCAACAACTCAGCTTCCGCGAGGTCGATAAAAGCTTCTCCCTCCTCTAAACCTGCAGCCTCAAGTTCGTTTCCAACTTTTCTCATTTGGTCATCATAGATGTCCTTGGAGATTCGCTTGTCAATCCAGGCCTCGATGACCTTCTCCCTTTTCGCCTGAAGCGCGCCAACCCGTTTTCGCGCTGCGCTCAGCACATCTTCGTTTACAGCTTTCTTCTTTTCCCAGGCGATCCGCACGGCCTCGCGGATCAATTTCCTCAGTTCGGGGCGTAACTTCATCGAAGCAAGGAGATCCTGGAACAAGATTTCCAGATCCATGCAGCTAAACTTTACTGCACGACAACCCTTCGTTCGGCAAAAGTAGTAGGGATATTTGGTCCCGTGTCTTCCGGTCGCGAAACTCCCTGTAATGCCTTTCCCGCAACTAGCGCACCTAACAAAAACCCTCAGTGGGAAGTGTGTCGCCACGCCGGGTTTCGGTTCGGTGAATCGTCAATTGGTTCCGTTACTGATCTGAGGCTAATCGCTAGCTTGCGGAGTAACAGTCTAGTGGTTAGGTGGTCGGCGGTCTGTCGGGAGAAACGCGAAATCGAATAGACGACTACTGCACTCAACTCCTTCCGGCGACTCACGCAAAAATCCAGCATTGCTTGAAATTCTGCACGGTCAACAGTCTTTGCGCTCTCGGCTTCAGAAAAGATCGCGAGCACCTGGAGGTTCTCACGTTCGCAAAGTTCCATGCACGCCGTCCGCTGAGTTTCAAGGCTGTAGTTGTCGGCTTGTTCCTGCGTGCTGACCCTGCAATAAATTACCGCGCCGCTCTTTTGCGATTTTGCTGATCCGTTCATTCGCCGTCTTCCTGTGCCTCGTCCTGTGCTTCGTCAAAAAGCTCGTCCGCAATCTCGTCAATCTCATCCGGGTCTAAACCTATGAGCGTCAGAAACCCTCGTGAACCAGCGGACCGCATTGCGCTTGGGTCGAAGTGTTCAAGTCCGTCTCGTAAATCTTCGTACGTTTGAACGATGACATCCGCGAGGAACACAGCCTGATCGTGAATGGCCAACAGTTCATCTTCAGCGGGATTGAGGTCAACCTCCTTCAGGAGGGACCTACAGCGTTCGAGCGAAAGCGCATCGGTGGGCATTGGAGGTTAAGCCGTGCCTATAAGGTACCGCGTCGGCGGTCCGTAGCCGTCCCCCCCGGATTCCTATTGGCACACTATGCCATCGGCTTCTTCTCGAATCTGCACTTCTATCCGGCGGTAACGAACAATCGGTCATTGCGGAGTGACGATGTCATTGCTGGCCCAGAAACGTCTCCAGCTTGGTCGCTGAGCATCACACGTCGCCTTGGGCTACTAAATCCGTCCAGTGGCTCTCGAGACGCGCCTTGACGATCCTAGGGAGTTATTGTTGGACGGGTTAACCGACATTTAGACCCAAATTCGGAAGCGCTGCGTGGGTCTCAAAGTATCTAAGCGGTAAAGGGCCTGGAGTTAGCGTTTGATAGCGGTATTCCGATTAAGATGGCACAGTTTGCCTCTCTAAGCCACCATTCAAGAATCGTGCGGGGCACCTGCGCTATGGCTGGAGATCGGCTTCCGCCCTACCATGATTTCGCTACCTGGGCATCCGACCTTCAATCCAAGCTTGCTGAATCCAGGCTCAAGATGGCAAAGTTTGCCAAATTTGGGTCACCCTTTAGAATCAATAAGATCGCTTTTTCTACAGAATAAGAGTTGACGGAAGGTACGGATACCCGCATACTGGCTCTCATGACAAGAGCGTTTGCGTACCTCAGAGTCTCTGGCAAGGGCCAAGTTGACGGCGACGGATTCACACGGCAGCTTACTGCGATCCGAGCCTACGCCAAGACTCACGACGCACGCCTAGTGAAGATCTTCCGGGAGGAAGGTGTCAGCGGCACCAAGGATCTAGCAAACCGGCCTGCACTCGCAGCACTGATACAAGCTCTCCACGGCAACGGCACAAAGCTCGTGCTAGTCGAGAAGCTGGACCGCCTTGCACGTGATCTCATGATCCAGGAGAGCATTCTGCATGATCTCACCCGCAGTGGTTTTCGGCTTGT
>JBAIXM010000031.1:0-8004 GCA_037916615.1 Bryobacterales bacterium | reverse complement strand
TCATGTCCATCATCGATATTTCCCAGCTCCGCGCGATCGCCAACGTGCCCGTAAAGGAAGCGCAGTCGATTCGCGTCGGCCGCCCCGCTCGGGTAGCCGGACCGGACGGAGATATTCCGGGCAAAGTAACCGTCGTCAGTCCTGCAACCGATCCGAACGCAACCACGGTCGAAGTCTGGGTGCAGATTGCGAATCCCGGGGAACGGCTGAAGCCGGGGGCGACGCTTCGTACGTCGATCATCGCCGAGACGATTCAGAACACACTCGTGGTTCCCGCGTCCGCGCTGCTCAACGGAGACGAAGGCCGCCAAAAGGTCATGGTGGTTCTGAATAACTCAGTAGCGCGTGAGCGCGCCGTTTCCGTGGGCGTGCGCCAGGGCGACCGTGTCCAGATCCTCAGCGGCTTGCAGCCTGGCGATCAGGTGGTCACCTCCGGCGGGCTTGGCCTGGAGAATAAAGCCAAAGTCACCATCCAGCAGCCCAAGAGCGAAGAAGACGAAGATGACGACTCGGGGGACGATGACGCAACGGCTCCCGATACCAAAGGCCCCGATTCGAAGGGCAAAGACGCCAAGGGCACCAAGGAATGAGCGATCGCAGCACGAACCTTCCTGGCAGCCAGGCCGCATCCGAACACTGGACGGCGCGTTTTTCCCGGCCGGTTATTTTCGTGATCCTCACCCTGATCGCGATCGGCGTTTATCTCGCGTTCACGATTCCAGTGGCGGTGTTCCCGAATACGGATTTTCCGCGGATCGTGGTCGGCATCGACAACGGAGTCGCCCCAATTAACCAGATGCAGGTGATGGTGACGCGGCCCATCGAGGAAGCGATGAACGCGGTACCGGGATTAGAGCAGGTGCGTTCGACCACCAGCCGAGGCTCGGCGGAAGTGAACCTGTTCTTCAACTGGAACGTGGATATGTTCCAGACGCTGGAGTACGTGAATGCCGCGGTCGCACGCGTGCAACCGTCGCTGCCCTCCACCGCGAAGCTCACCGCCAACCGGCTGACGTTCGCGGCGTTCCCGATCCTGGCTTACAGCCTGACTTCAGACACGATGCCGCAGACGCAACTCTGGGAACTTGCCAATTACAGCATCAAGCCGCGCCTGAACCGCGTGAACGGCGTTTCCATGGTGGTGCTGCAAGGCGGAAACGTCCCGGAGTTTCAAATCGAGCCGGATCCTGCCAAGCTTCTGCAATCCCAGGTGACCGTGCCGACGATCCTCGATGCGGTTGCCAAGAGCAACATGATCGATTCGCCCGGATTGATCGAAAACAATCACGAGCTCTCTCTGACACTGGTGAGCGGGCAGGTGCGCGATCCGGCTCAGATCGCCAACATCGTCGTTCGCACTACGCCCGCGGGGGTTCCCGTCAGGATCGGCGATATCGCCAACGTGCATCCTTCCGTGATGCCCGTGTACACCATCGTGACGGCGAACGGCAAGCCGGCCGTCCTGTTGAACCTGTTCCGGCAGCCGGACAGTAATACCGTTGCCGTGGCGGACGCAGCGAACCTCGAGCTGGAGCAGATCCGAAAAGCCCTTCCTGCGGGCGTGAAGGTGCAGACTTTCTACGATCAATCGACGCTCGTGCGCGATTCGATTGCCAGCGTCCGCGATGCAATCCTGATCGGGCTGATCCTGGCGGCCATCATCCTGGTCCTGTTCCTGCGCGACTGGGGCAGTTCGCTGGTGGCCGCGCTGGTGATTCCCGCTACGCTGGCCATTACGCTGATCGCGCTGCGAGCCATGGGGCAAAGCTTCAATCTGATGACGCTCGGAGGGCTGGCAGCGGCGGTCGGATTGGTCATCGACGACGCCATCGTGGTGGTCGAGAATATCGTTCTGCATCGCGATTCGGGGCAGAGCCGCGGCGAGGCCATCCGCAGCGCGCTGCGCGAAATTCGGGTCCCGTTAGTGGGCTCGACGATTACTCCTATTGTCGTTTTCTTGCCGCTGATCTCGATCACTGGCGTGGAAGGGACCTTCTTCCGGGCGCTGGGGCTCACCGTCGGGATGGCGCTGCTCACTTCGCTTGCGCTCGCTTTGACCTGGACGCCGACGCTCAGCCAATATTTGCTGCGGCGTCAGAGATCCGAACGGTCCGCTGAATCCATGGACTCCGCCGGTCATATTGGCCCAACGGGCGGGTTCATGGGACGTGTCACACGCGGGTACGAGCGGACGCTGCGCTTTGTGCTGGCGTATCCGCTGGCGCTTGGCGTGGCATGCGTGGCGCTGATTGTCGCATCGTATTTCGGATATCGGGCGCTAGGGAGCGATCTGCTGCCGGCCATGGACGAGGGCGGATTTATTCTCGATTACTTGATGCCGGCGGGCTCGTCGCTCGAAGATACGAACAAGGTGCTGCTGGGTGTCGAGAAGATTCTGGCCTCGACCCCCGAAGTCGAGAGCACGTCCCGGCGTACCGGGCTTCAGTTGGGTCTCGCGGCGGTGACAGAGGCGAACAACGGCGATTTTTCTGTCCGCCTGAAACGCGACCGGGAGCGCGGAATCGAAGAAATCATCTCCGACGTGCGTGAGAAGGTCAACAAGCAATATCCGCAATTGGACGTCGAGTTTATTCAGGTTCTCCAGGACATGATCGGCGACCTCACGAATTCGCCGGAGCCCATCGAAATCAAGCTGTTTTCCGACGATCCGAAACTGCTGGCGGAATGGGCGCCAAAGGTGGGCGATAAGATCAAAAAAATTAAAAAAGTGGCGGACGTGAAGGATGGAATCGAGAACACCGTCAGCGGATCGGCGATCGTGATGGACGTGGACCCCGTGGTGGCCGCCCGCGCGGGGTTTACTCCGCAGGAAATCGAGCTTGACGCGAGCGCGATTCTCCAAGGCGAACCTGCGACCGCTCCGGTGGTGGTCAACGATCGTGCCTACACCATTCGCGTGCGCTTTCCCGAGGACGCGCGGACGTCGCTCGATCAGATCCGGAACACCATGATCACCAGCAGTTCCAGCGGAAGAACCGCCACACTTGGATCGTTGGCCAATTTTCAGAATGAAAGCGGCCAGACCGAAATCATTCGCGAAAACTTGCAGCGCCGCGTCGCCGTGACCGGCCGCTTCGAAGGCGTGAGCCTGGGCGAAGGCATCAAGCTGGTGCAGCAAGCGGTGGCGGATCTGCATCTTCCTTCTTCCATTCGCGTCGTCTATGGCGGCCTTTACGAGGAGCAGCAAAGATCGTTTCGCGATCTGGTGGTCGTGCTCGCGCTGGCGGTCGTTCTGGTCTTTACCGTGCTGCTGTTCGAATTCCGCACGTTCGCCGCGCCGGCCGCGATTCTCGCCTCCGCGCTGCTGTCCACGTCCGGCGTGTTTTTTGCATTGCTGGTGACCGGGACCACGTTCAACATTTCTTCCTTCATGGGCCTGATCATGGTGGTCGGAATCGTGGCCAAGAACGGAATTCTGCTGCTCGACGCCGAACAGCGGTTTCGCGCGGAAGGAGCCTCTGTTCGCGATGCCATGATTCTGGCCGGGGAGCGGCGGCTGCGTCCGATTCTGATGACCGCTTTGGCAACCATCGCCGGCATGATTCCTTTGTCGCTGGCGATCGGCGCAGGCTCGCAGATGCTCCAGCCGCTGGCGATCGCAGTCATCGGCGGGCTGGTCGCGTCGATGATCTTGTCATTGATCGTCACCCCCGCGGTTCACTATTACCTGAGCGGGCACCGCGACGCAAACGCCTGAACTCGTGCTATCAAAGAGGGAAGTGCAGCGCGCTTCCCGAATCAAATTGATGCTGATTTGTTCCCTGCTCGCGCCGGGATCTGGCTCTGCCGGGATCTTCCGCCGCTCCGCGCAGCCGGCCAACGGCGACGCCAAAATCGCGCTCCGTAAGCGGCTGCATATCAACACGCTGATCACTGCGCCCGGCACGGCGGAAGTCGATTGGGGCAGTTTGTATTCGCTTTCCACGTCGAATTTCGCA
Source organism: Bryobacterales bacterium (assembly GCA_037916615.1). Lineage (GTDB taxonomy): Bacteria > Acidobacteriota > Terriglobia > Bryobacterales > Bryobacteraceae > Palsa-187. The sequence goes on along the minus strand of JBAIXM010000031.1, from coordinate 4,045 downwards.
ATGCCCTCGGGATTGCGGTACACGCCTGAGGGACATCACATCGTCTGGGGTCGCACCGAGTACAGCGCTGCGTTCGACACCATCACCTCCGCGGATATCGGCGGAGGCCGGCTTACGCAGTTCAGTCAGGCCCTGACGTTCACCGCGACTTCGGTCTTGTTCGACGGAGAAAAACTGGATATCGCCGTGGCTCCGCAGGCGTCCGTGTTTCTGCGGGACGAGTCGGGAGCGCGCCTGGGAGGCGTCGCGATTGCGCGCTATGACACCGGCCGGAACAGCATCGGCGCGACCTTCGGATGGTCCGGCGCGACGCACAGTTCCGCATCGAATCCGGCCGGGACATTCGACATCGGCTTCGGTTTCGGACGCCAGCTATCCGGTTCCCGGCTGCTGGAAAAGCTGACGCCGCATCTCAACGCGGAGTGGGAGAAATCCACCGGGCAAAGCGCCGCGCTGCTCGCCTTTGAAGGAATCGAGTATCAGGTGACGGAGCAGTTGGCGTTCGACCTTGCGGCGCAGCATTTTGCTTCCGCGGGGCGTGCGCCTGACCATCAGGTCGCGGTCGGGATGACGCTGAACGTGGGGAAACTACACTAACCGGCGGCGCCCAGGATTCATTTCAACTTCGGCGTAAGACGGTCGATCTCGCGAACGTAGAGAGAATTATCCGGGAAGCGATTATGCAACTCAGATAAGATGCTCCGGGCTGCGTTCCGGTTTTGATCCCGCAAAGCCGCCACAGCCAGCAGGAGCTTGGCGAACGGCTCCAGATAATGGCCGTACTGCGCCGTGAGCCGAAGCTCCTGCAAGCCTTTTTCTCGATCGACCTGCGATCCCGTCAGCCACAGAAACGCGCGCAGCGGCGCGGATTTAAGACTTAACAGATAATTCTCGATGCCCAGGCCCAGATATGCGTCGTATGCTTTCGGATCGATTGCGAGGAGACGGTCGGCGAACGGACGGCCCTGTTTGATGTACCGCACGGCCGCGGCATCCTGCTTATCGATCAAGGCGGCCAGATCGGCGCGCAATCCAAAGGTGAGCGCTTTGGCGAACAGCGCGCCTGTGTCGGCGGGTGTAGCTCGGAGTTTCGCTTCCGCGAGCTGGTCCGCCCGGGAAATCTCCCGATCGAAATTTGCCCTGACCTGCGGGTCCGGAAGCAGTTTGGAGCGGTTCTGGTAGTGTGCGTCGGTAGTGAAGAGTTCGGATTCGAGCGCTCCCAAGCGAGCCAGTTCGGAGAACAGGTACGCAGCCGCGTCTGAAACCGGGCCGAGCGGGTCCGCGGAATGCACCTGTTCCCATTGCGCGAAGACATTGTGCGCCTGAGCGAACTGAAGATCGTACATTTTCAGCCAGCCGCTGTAGAGGTCGGGCGTCGCTGCGCTAATATCAGCGCCGGCGACCCGGCAAACGAGGCCGAAAAACAGCCCAATGCTGGCCGCGGGAATCCTCATCTGGAAGAGACTCTTGCCAAGTACCAGAAGAACATCATAATTGGAAGACGCACACTTAGAGGGATGGGTTTCCTGGGGCTATGAAATACGACCTGGTGGTTCTCTTCGAGCATCCTGAGTGGCAGAAGCCGCTGTTCTCTGCTTTGGAGCGGCGCCGCATCCGATACGGGATGTTCGACCTCAAGCGTGGGGCATACGATCCCGACTCTGTTCCGGAAGCGCCGCTGTATTTCAATCAGGCCAGCCCAAGCGCATATGTTCGCGGCAACACGCGCGCGGTCCCATTGGCGCTATCTCTGATGCGGGCCCTGGAACTCGGGGGTGCGCGGGTGCTGAACGGCTCGCGCGCGTTTTCGTTGGAGCTAAGCAAGTCCACGCAAGCCGCTCTAATGAACACCCTGCGAATCCCGCATCCGCAAACACTGGCATTCAACGACGTGGATGCGGCTCTCGCAAAATGGACGCGCTGGCCTGCTCTGCTCAAGCCCGAACAGGGCGGCAGCGGCGCGCGGATGTATCTCCTGAACTCTCCGCAGGAACTGGTCCGCTTGCTTGGCGATCAGACCGATCTCTGGCTCCCCGACAACCTGCTTGCGCTTCAGGAATACTTCCCGGTCCCGGCAGCGCAGGGCATCGTTCGGATGGAATTCCTGGGCGGCGAGTTGCTTTATGCCATGCGCGTCATTTCACACGGCTCCTTCAATCTATGTCCCTCCGAGGTATGTAATCCGGTTTCCGGCGAATCGCTTTGCGAAGTGCCGAAAACCGCGGTTCCCGTGGAATTTCATCCCTATCCGGAGGTGCCTGCCTCAGCCGTGGAGGCCGGCAAGAAATTGATCGCGGCGGGCGGCCTGGACGTTGGCGGGATCGAGTACCTGGAAGCTGCCGACGGCAGACTGGTGTTCTACGATGTGAACGCGAACTCGAATCTGCGTGCGCCCATAGGGCAGGCCTTCGGCTTCGACCCTTTCGAGCGTGTGGTGGACTTCCTGATGGAGCAGATGGCGGCCGTTACGAGCGCCGGGCGAGCACATAGAACGTGATGGGCTGCGTTCCTTGCTCGACAATTTCGAAACCAGCGTTCTTAACGTGAGAAGTCCACCAATCCGCCCCGCGGTTGCCATGTTTGAGCAGAGGACCGAACATGAACGTGGACCAAGGCTCGGTTCCGACAACCATCAGCAGGAAATCGCCTCCCGGCTTGAGCACGCGAGCCGCTTCCGCGAGCGCCTGGTCGCTGCCTTGGCGGTTCAAGTGATCCATCGCATACGCGCTGACGACCGCGTCGAACGTCCCGCTGTCGAAGGGGAGCTTGCGCATGTCGGCTGTCCGGATAGTCGCGCGCCGCTCCACGCCGGCCGCTTTCAAGTTCGCCAGTAGCTTCTGCTGCGGCGTCTCACTCTTTCCGAAATGCTGTTCGAAAGACTCGCCGAAGAGGTCCAGCGCCACCAGATCCGACTGAGGACGCGCCTTCAGCACCATGATCGACGAACGGCCTGTGCCTGCCCCGATATCGAGTACGCGGCCTGTGTCTGATCGGAGGAAATTCCCGGTCGGCAGCGAAGGCGCCTCGTTTATGTCGAGAATGCACCGGTCGATCAGGAAGGCGGCGCCGGCCCACAGTCCGGTCAGAGCCGAAAGAAGGAGCAGCCATTTGGGCCACTTGAGGGCATAGCCGAGGACGAATGCCAAAGCTGCAACGGCGAGAATCGGAACGTGGATATAGCTGATCCACCAGGGATACCCGAAATCGAAATGAGGGTTGGAAGCCATGAGGCCGATTCTACGCCGCTGGTCCTGAACTCCCGGTGAACGGGCCGTTCAGCTTCCGTTCATCGGAATTGCGCTATAAAGGTCGGGTTGCGAATTTTGATTGTAGAAGACGAGCCGCTCCTTTCCCGGCAACTGGCCCAAGCGCTCGCCGAAGCCGGATACGCCCCGGATTGCGCGCTGGATGGGGAACAGGCTGACTTCCTGGCGCAGACGGAGTCGTACGACGCCATGGTGCTGGACCTCGGTCTTCCAAAACTCGACGGATTCACGCTCCTGAGGCGTTGGCGGGACGCCGGCATCGTTTGTCCCGTTCTCATCCTCACGGCGCGCGGAAGCTGGCACGAGAAAGTGCAAGGCATCGACGGCGGGGCGGACGATTATGTGTCGAAGCCTTTCCGCATCGAAGAGGTTCTGGCGCGTGTTCGCGCTTTGATCCGCCGCGCGAGCGGGCTGGCGCAAGCCGAGTTGCGATGCGGCGCGCTATCTCTCGATGTGCGCTCGGCGCGCGTCCGCATCGGCGGAACGCCCGTGAAGCTGACCAGTCACGAATTCCGCGTGCTTTCCTATTTGATGCATCATCGCGGAGACGTCGTATCGCGGGCCGAACTCACCGAACACATCTACGCGCAGGATTTCGACCGCGATTCGAATACTGTGGAGGTTTTCATCGCGAGGCTACGGCGCAAGCTGGGCGCGAACTGTATCGAAACCATTCGCGGGCTCGGATACCGCATGACGGAACCGCGCGCGGGAGCCATGCAGTAATATGGGGCGATCCCTCCGGTCCAAGCTGATCCTGGCTTCGGTGCTCTGGACGA
>JBAIXM010000030.1:0-3512 GCA_037916615.1 Bryobacterales bacterium | reverse complement strand
TCAGGAAGGTATTGGCGTCGACCCAGGCTCGGCCTTCCACGAGGGAAGGATCCTTGCGCCTGGGGCGAAGCGAGAGCACATAACAGCGGGCGCCCTGGAAATCAGCCTCGCCTTCAAATCCAAATTCGTAATTGTCGTGGACGATTGCGGTAGGCGGCGGCGTGCTCTTTTCGGCTGCCGATTCGTGGTCGAGGATCTTGCGGACTACTTTCTCACCGCGATCGCTTCCCTTCGAGGAGACAATCTTGTATTGGCGCTCGGTAGGTGGAACCACATTGATCTCAGCCTTAACTTCGGAGGTAGGCTTGGATTCGTAGCCATGAAACATCTGGTACTCGCGCGTGAGCAGGAATGGCTCCGTCTGCTTGGCGCGAATCCGCGCTTCCTCCATGCGGGAAACGATCTGGTTCAGGTCTGGTGCCGGCTGGGCAAAGAGCGAGCTGCCGGTCAGCAGAACGAACATCAACACGAGATGGACTTTAGGGCCTGGCACGACGCTATCTGGTCTGGACGCTGGTTTGCGTCTGCTTTCTTAGAAGCAGAAAGAGTGCGGGGGGAGGTTCGGATTACAGAGAAGATGGAGAAGTACTAAGGCCGCTGGGGTAAGATCAGGGCGAATGACAGGGAGCGTTATGCATTTTCTTCGAGGGATACTCTGGATTTCCGCTTTGGGCTTGATTTCCTGCCTTATGTACGGGCAAGCCGCGCCGGTGGCCGATGATGCTCAGGCGGCAGCCAAGCCAACCATCGATGCGGCAAAGGCGGCCGATATCCGCACACTTCTGGAGTTGGCTGGCACGAGGGAGTTGATACAGGAATCGTTCGGCGGATCGCTGACGCAGATCAGGCCGCTGGTGAAGAACTCCCTGCCCGCGGGCGACTATCGGGAGAAACTGCTCGATCTTTTCTTCGCGAAGTTTGAGTCGAAGGTGGATCTGAACGAATTCCTGAACATGGCCGTGCCGGTGTACGACAAATACTTCACCCACGATGAGCTGAAACAGCTGATCCAGTTCTACCAGACGCCAACCGGCAAGAAGGCGATCTCAACGCTCCCGAAACTCACGGCTGAACTGCGCGAAATCGGACAAAAGTGGGGCGAGCAAATCGGCCGAGAGTCGATGCGGGAAGTGCTGATGGAGCATCCGGACCTGGCCGCGGCGATGGAGCAGGCACGGCAACCGGCAGCAAAGTAGGAAAGATGCTTTGTTTACCAGCCCGCGCCCTTCGTATTCAACCGGACCCGATACAGATTGTGATTCGATGTAATAAATAAGGTCGATCCACCCTCCCCCCAGGCACAGTTGCCAGTGGGAGCACCGAGGTCAAAGCGGCCAATGAGCTTGCCGTCGGGAGCAATGACAAAGAGACCTCCGGGGGCCGCGGACCAGATGTTGCCGTGGACGTCCACTTTCATGCCGTCCGGCGCTCCGGGCATCCCCTTTTGCGAGAACTCGGAGGCGTTAGAGAAGACGCGGCCGCTACCGAGAGTGCCGTCGGGGAGAACAGGGTAAGCCGTCCAAATCTTCCGCTCCGAGTCGTCGACGTAAAGCGTCTTCTCGTCGGGCGAGAAGGCGATGCCATTCGGGGCTCTGTTTTCGTCGGTCAGCAGCGTGAGCTTGCCGTCTTTAGCAAGGCGATAAACGCCGGCAAAGGGCAGTTCGCGGGCCGGATCGTCGAAGGTCTTGGGCAGGCCATAGGGCGGATCGGTGAAGTAGAGATCGCCATTCGATTTATAGACTAAGTCGTTCGGGCTGTTGAGTCGCTTACCCTGGTAACGGTCAACCAGCGTGATGAACTTTCCGTCCTTGCCGAGGCGCGAAATCCGCCGGTCGCCATGCTGGCAAAGTATCAGGTTGTGTTGCGCGTCGAACGTCAACCCGTTCGAGCCAGGTTCGCGCCCGGTGAACTCCGCGGTACCGGTATAGCCACTCGGCTTTAAGAAGAGTTGCTTCCCTTCCTTCGCGGACCATTTGAACGCTGAATTACGTGGCGCGTCGGAGAAGAGCAGGAACTTGCCCTGCCTGTCCCAGACGGGGCCCTCGGCCCAAATGATGTCGGTCGCGACGACCTCGAGCTTGGTGTCCTTGGGCACGAGTTCGTCGAAGCGGGGGTCTAGGCGAATGATCGACGGGGTCTGGGCAACCGCAGCAATAGCGGCGATAAGCAGGAGTGGAAGGGCGATTCGACGCAGCATCATTGGCCGGCAAGTGTAACTCTTTGGGAGGAATATAGCGCATCAATTCTCGCCCACAACAATCCAATTGTGCGGCGGAATTGCTAGACTAGACAACACACCACGCATGAATATAGCGGAAGCCATCCGGATAGCGCTCGCCTCGTTGTGGGCGAACAAGCTGAGGTCGGTCCTCACGCTGCTGGGCGTTGTGATCGGCGTGGCCGCGGTGATTGCCGTGGTGACGTTCGTGGATGGCATCAACGCTTACGTTGCGGAGAAGGTTTTCCGGCTCGGCGCCGACGTGTTCATTGCCGGCAAGGCCAGCGGGGTGATCACCAACGTCGACCAATATCTTGAAAGCCAAAAGCGCAAGAACATCACGCTGGATGACTTTCATGCGGTTGCCGAAGGATGCAAACGTTGCAAGTTCGTGGGAGCGGGAATCACGAGTTTCAACGGCCATGTCGGATATGAAAACCAATCGAGCAGCGACACCCTGGTGCGCGGTTTCGATACGAATATGCAAACCGTCTATGACCTGGAGATCGTGTCGGGCCGGGCGTTGAATCCGACGGATGTCGAGAACGCGGCGCATTTTGCGGTTGTGGGACAGGACATCACGGACAAGCTGATGCCGGGCACAGATCCGATCGGAAAAGAAATCCGCATCGATGGCCAGGTGTATCACGTGATCGGACTGGGGAAGCGAGAAGGGAAAACGCTCGGCCAGAGCCGCGATAATTACGCGATCATTCCGATTACCACATATCTGAAGCAATACGGCTCGCACAACAACAGCATTCGCATCTCCGGAAAAGCCAACAGCGTGGGACCGGAACTCGAGGCCGCCATGGACGAGGTTCGGGCCATTCTTCGCGCGCGCCGGCATGACTTACCCGGCCAGGAAGACAGCTTTGCCCTGGAGACGAATGCCAGCTTCCTCGGCATCTGGTCAAGCATTTCGAGCAGCTTTTTCATTGCGATGATCGCGATCGCCGCCATTTCGCTGGTGGTGGGCGGAATCGTGATTATGAACATCATGCTGGTGTCGGTGACGGAGAGGACCCGCGAGATTGGGATTCGCAAAGCGCTCGGGGCCAGGAGTCACGATGTGCTGAGGCAGTTCCTGATCGAGTCGAGCACGATGGCGCTGGTGGGCGGAATGTTCGGTATCATTTTCGGAATAACGGTCGCGAAAGGCATCACTTTCCTGGTCGGGATGCCATCGGCGATCAAGTTGTGGTCGGTGCTGGCGGCGCTGGCGGTATCGGCGAGCGTGGGAATCTTTTTTGGCGTGTATCCGGCGAAGCGGGCTTCGAAGTTGGATCCGATT
>JBAIXM010000029.1:0-24006 GCA_037916615.1 Bryobacterales bacterium | reverse complement strand
CGTCCTGCCACCGCGTCAGGTTCCCGGCTCCCGGCGGATTATCGTATGCCAGGCCATCGATAATACAGACCGAAGGTTGACGCCGGCGCAAGGCTTCAAGGTCTATGGCGGTTCCGCCGTTTACAGTTTTCAGCGGAATCGTTTCGAGTGTTTTCAGCAGCGGCTCGACCTCCGGGGGAATCCGCGGTTGCATGGCGCCTATGACTACGTCCTGCCCGCGTTCTCGCCGCCGCCGCGCCTCATCCAGCATCCGAAAAGACTTGCCAACACCGGACGCATAGCCCAGAAAGACTTTCAGGTGTCCCCTGGTTCTCGGCGTAGCTGCCTCTTCTTCAGCCTGACATTCCCGAAGGTATTCCTCGGGGGTTTTTCGCCGGATTTCGCCCGCCACGGAACTATTGTTTCACGGCGAAACGCTTATCGAGGGCTAAATTCAGCAGGAGAACATTGACGCGCGGCTCTCCGAGCAAGCCCAGATCCGGATTCTCGATAGCCCCGGCAACCAACTGCTTGATCTGATCCGCGGCTACACCCCGAGCTTTGGCGATCCGTGTAACTTGCATCTGCGCATTCGCCGGGCTGATGTGAGGATCGAGCCCACTGGCCGAGGCGGTCACTGCGTCGGCCGGAATCAGCGTCTTCGGCGTGAACACCAGGGGAGTTTTGTCGTCGTTGAACGCTTTGATCAGCTTCACATCGTCAAGGTCGCCGTTGGCTGCCTTGAATTGCTCCAGAGGCACGGACGACTCATATGGGATGCCGTTGTCGACGCAATAATGCACGAGGCGGAGGCAGATGCCGTCGAAATCGACGACTTCCTTTTTCTTGTCGTCCATCTTAGTAGTGCCGCGGATGAGTTTCGCGCTCGTCGGGCCGAGATTCGATCCGCCGCTGGCCGTCGCATCGTAGCCGCTGCCCGCGGCAGAGGGCCGCGGATGAAAATACTCGGGCTTGCTGAAATTCTGTCCGATGAGTTCCGAGCCGATAACTCTGTCTCCCGCCGTGATCAGGCTCCCGTTGGCCTGTTTCGGAAACACGGCTTGGGAGATGCCGGTCATCAAGAGCGGATAGGCGATTCCCAGCACGATCGTGAAGAAGATCTTGATTCTGAGTCCTGGAAAGATTTGTTCCCACATAGTCATGCTCCCTTTTCGTTCCTAGGCCAAACGCAGCGCCACCAATATCTGGTCGATGAGCCAGATTCCTGGAAATGGCGCGATGATGCCGCCGATGCCATAGATCAACAGATTCCGGCGCAACAGGCTGGCTGCATCCAGGGGGCGGTATTTCACGCCGCGAAGGGCCAGGGGCACCAGAGCAATGATGATCAGAGCGTTAAAGATAACCGCCGCCAGAACCGCGCTCTGCGGGGTGTGCAGATTCATGATGTTAAGCTTGCCGAGCGCCGGATACATGGTCATGAACATTGCTGGAATGATCGCGAAATACTTGGCCACATCGTTGGCGATCGAAAATGTTGTCAGCGCGCCGCGGGTGATCAGCAACTGCTTGCCGATGGCGACCACCTCGATGAGTTTGGTGGGATTGCTGTCCAGATCCACCATGTTGCCGGCCTCCTTTGCGGCTGTTGTGCCGGTGTTCATGGCCAGGCCGACATCGGCCTGCGCGAGCGCGGGGGCGTCATTCGTGCCATCGCCTGTCATCGCGACCAGGCGGCCCGCGGATTGCTCTTTCCGGATGTATTCCAGTTTGTCCTTTGGCGTGGCTTGCGCAAGGAAATCATCGACGCCGGCTTCGGCGGCGATGGCGGCGGCCGTGAGCGGATTATCACCGGTGATCATCACGCTGCGAATCCCCATGCGCCGGAGCTGCGCGATACGCTCTTTCATTCCGCCCTTGACAATATCTTTGAGGTGAATCACTCCGAGCAGGCGTTTGCCGTCGCAAACCGCGAGAGGCGTTCCGCCGTTTCGCGAGATCTTGTCGCTCATTTCCTTGAAGTAAGGCGGAACGTCGCCGCCGCGCTCAATGACGAATTTGATGATCGCGTCGGTCGCTCCTTTGCGCAGTTCCCGCCCTTCGAAATCCACCCCGCTCATGCGGGTGTATGCGGAGAAGGGAATGAACGTTGCTTCGTGTTCTGGAATGTGACGGCCGCGCAGGCCATATCTTTCCTTGGCCAGCACGACGATCGACCTTCCTTCAGGCGTTTCATCCGCCAGGCTGGACAACTGGGCAGCATCCGCCAGCTCCTCGGGCTTAACCCCGTTGATGGTGAGAAACTCGACAGCCTGCCGGTTCCCAAGAGTAATCGTGCCGGTCTTGTCAAGTAGCAGTGAATTGACATCGCCCGCTGCCTCGACGGCTTTTCCGCTCATGGCGAGCACGTTATGTTGCATTACACGGTCCATCCCTGCGATTCCGATCGCAGAAAGCAGTCCGCCGATCGTCGTCGGGATCAAACAAACCAGCAAGGACACCAAAACCGCGACGGTCGGAACCGATCCCGAGCCGGCCTGAGCGACGCTGAAAACCGAATACGGCTGAAGCGTAATCACGGCCAGCAGGAAAATCAATGTTAATCCTGCGATCAGGATGTTCAGGGCGATTTCGTTCGGCGTTTTCTGCCGCTGCGCGCCCTCGACCAGGGCGATCATGCGGTCCAGGAACGTCTCTCCGGGGTTGGACGTGATCTTGATCTTGATCTGATCCGAGAGCACCCGAGTGCCTCCGGTAACGGCGCTCCGGTCGCCGCCGGACTCACGAATCACCGGCGCGCTCTCGCCCGTAATAACGGATTCGTCCACGGTCGCGACGCCTTCGATGACTTCGCCGTCGCCGGGGATGAGATCGCGGGCGTCGCAAATCACGACGTCGCCAATGCGCAGCGCCGATCCCGGCACCTGTTCGATGTTTCCGCTCGAAGCCAGGCGCTTGGCGATCACGTCCGTCTTGGTCTTTCGCAGGCTGTCCGCTTGCGCCTTGCCGCGCGCTTCAGCCATCGCCTCGGCGAAGTTGGCGAACACGACGGTGAACCAGAGCCAGACTACAATCTGCATCTGGAAGCCGATTCCGGCGCCGCCGGTGAGCATATCCCGGATGAGGAAGACCGTGGTCATCGCAGCGCCTACCTCGACCACAAACATCACCGGATTCTTTAACAGAGTGGCCGGCTTCAGTTTGGCGAAGGACGCTCCGGTCGCCCGTCTGACGATCTCCGGATCGAACAAGGGGCGCGCCCGCACCAGCTTCTTTGGAAGAAGCGAAGTAGGATCTTCCGGCAGCGCCTGCGGGCTCATTTTCGGTGGTGTTGTGGTGGTGGCCATGATCAACTCCACATCATCCCGTTGGGCAGCAGGATCAAGGAAAAGAGCTTGCCGCCGCGCATCAGGTAATGTTCGACAATCGGCCCCAGTGAGAGCGCCGGGAAAAACGTCAGTGCGCCGACGATAATGACGGTTCCAACCAGCAGCCCGACAAAGAGAGGCCCATGGGTTGGAAAGGTTCCGGCGGTAGACGGAATTTTCTTCTTTGCCGCGAGACTGCCGGCCGCTGCCAGCAACGGTATCAGGAAAAGGAACCGCCCAATCCACATCGCTAGGCCAAGCGTTAAGTCGTACCAGGGCGTGTTCACGGTGATTCCGCCAAACGCGCTCCCGTTGTTCCCGGTAGCGCTCACGTAGGCGTATAGAATCTCGCTTAAGCCGTGAGGCCCGCTGTTATTGATATTCGCGATGGCCGGGCCTTGCGGATTCCAGTAGCCTTTTGCGGAGAACGGGATCACGGCACTGACGGCGCTGAAAACCAAAATGCTGAAGGCCGTGGCAATCACGGCCAGCATGGCCATCTTGACTTCCTTCTGCTCGATCTTCTTGCCGATATACTCGGGAGTGCGTCCGACCATCAATCCAGCGATAAACACCGCCAGAATGCAGTACAGAAGGATTCCGTAGAGCCCTGCGCCCACACCGCCGAAAATCACCTCGCCGGTCATGATATTGAACAGCGGTACCAGCCCGCCAATGGGAGTGAAGCTGTCGTGCAGGCTGTTCACGGCCCCGCAACTCGCATCCGTGGTGACCGTGGCGAACAGCGCCGAGTTCGCGATTCCGAAGCGTGTTTCCTTGCCTTCCATGTTGCCGCCGGATTGGCCCGAGGTCGCCTCGCTCTGGATCCCCAGTTGGGTCAGGACCGGATTGCCGGACTGCTCGAAGTGATAGCAGACGAACACGCCCATGAGGAACATGACGGAAAAGGCCGCGAAAATCGCCCAGCCCTGCCGCGTGTCTCCGACCATCTTGCCGAATGTGTACGTCAAGGCTCCGGGGATGACAAAAATCAGGAACATCGCCAAGAGATTGCTAAGCGGATTCGGATTCTCAAACGGATGCGCCGAGTTGGCGTTGAAGAAGCCGCCGCCGTTCGTGCCGAGCTGCTTGATCGCTTCTTGTGACGCCACTGGTCCTTGCGCGAGGATCTGTTTGGCGCCCTCCACGGTAGTGACTTCGGTGTAGGGGCGGAAGTTCTGAACCGCGCCCTGGGACACGTACAGCAGGGCGGCTACGATCGACATCGGCAGCAGCACATATACAGTCGCGCGCGTGACATCCACCCAGAAGTTGCCGACCGTCTTCTTTTCCTGGCGGACAAAACCGCGGATGAGGGCCACAGCAACCGCGATGCCGGCTGCCGCTGAAGCGAAATTCTGCACGGCCAGAGCCGCCATCTGGACGAAGTAGCTCAGCGTGGCCTCTCCCGAATATGCCTGCCAGTTGGTGTTTGTCACGAAGCTGGTCGCGGTGTTGAATGCCAGGTCCGGTGGAACGTTTCCGGAATTGAAATGCTGCGGATTAAACGGCAGAATTCCCTGAAGCCGCTGGAGGGCGTATGTGACCAGGAAACCGGAGATGCTGAAGCTCAGCAGAGCGGCGGTGTAGTGCGTCCAGCGCTGCTCGGCATCTTCTTTGATGCCGGAAGCCTTGTATGTGAGCACTTCCAGCCAACGCAAAAGCGGATGCAGGAAGGTCCGTTGACCTTCGAATACTTTGGCCATGAATCCGCCCAGAGGCCTGGCGCAGACCAGAATCAGCCCCAAGAAAATCGCGATCTGTAAAACCCCTACGCTCGTCATAGTGTTTCCTCAAAACTTCTCCGGGCGCAGAAGCGCATAGATCAGGTAAATAAACAGCCCCAGAGAGGCGACTCCGGCGATCACGTAGTCCATAGCAGCGCTCCTTTACAACCGGTCACAAGCCTTGGTGAAAGCCCAGCACAGCAGCAAAAACAGGCACCCGACAGCGACGTAGAAAAGGTCGAGCATGTGTACTACTCCGTTTCTTTAAAGATCACTTCGTATCCGGCGCGGCCAAGCCGTCGGCTCAGGGTTTTTTCTTTGGTCGGCCACCAGTGTTTTCGACCGCCAACGATTACGATCGCACCGGGCTTCAGGACCGAGGTCAAAGTCTCCAGACGGTCTCTGCAAAGAAAGATCTGGACGCTGGTCTCCACGGGGCTTTCAACGGCGATCGCTCGAAAGAGCTTCTCATTGAATTCCACCAGCACCGGCGGGCTTTCGAGCGGGAGAGGATAGGGAACCACTTGGGGAACCACCAGCGTGATCCGGGCGCCCAAACTGCAAGCCAGCGCGGCGGCTTCTTGCAGCGCGGCCAATGTCGCATTGACCGACGTGAACACCACGGAGATGTTGAGACTCTGTTCCGATCCTTCGCGGACAGGCAGCGTGGGCCGGCGTGTCCCTGGCGCCCACGTCTTCTGAATCGCGAGCGTCATTTTGACCTGCCCTCCCACGACTTGAGAATATTCGCTGAGGCCTGAAGAAGTCATAGAGAAGACATGAAGAAGTTATGAAGAACGCCACACCGAGGGCACGCTTTCAGCCAAACCGGGTTTTCGCGTCAGCGACGTCACCAAGTCATTGATTTCACATTTTCTGGATAGCTAGTCGAGGGCGCGCGGAAGCAGGTTGCGCGAAATGGCTCAACAGGGATTTTCACAGTCGGGAAAAGGCGCTTCGGGCGGACGAAGTTACAACGGCTCGGGAGCGCCGTTAAAGCGATAGCCGATCCAGGGTTCAGTGCTGATGTACCGTGGACGATCGGGATCGGACTCGATCTTTTTCCGAAGACTCTTGATAAAGGCGCGCAGATAATCGACCTGGTCGCCGTAATCCGGGCCCCAGACCGCTTGCAGCAATTCCCGATGCGGCACGGCCTGATTGGCGCGCTGGGTCAAGTACCTGAGCAGATCGAGTTCCTTCGGCGTTAAATGCGCGCTGACGTTTCCGCGCGCCACCGTCCGCGCGCCAAAATCGATCACCAGATCGCCAATGCGGAGCCGCCCAGGCGCAGTTTGGGCCGTTGGGACGCGACGCAGCGCGGCGCGAATGCGCGCCAGCAGCTCCGGCGTGCTGAACGGTTTGGTTACGAAGTCGTCCGCCCCTGCGTCGAGGGCGTGAACCTTGTCTGCCTCGGTATTGTGAACCGTCAGCATGATGATGGCGACATTCGGGTCGGCGCGGATTTCCCTGCATGCCGCTAGACCGCCCATTCCGGGCATATTGATATCCAGCAGAACGAGATCCGGCCGGAATTCACGTACTTTAAGCAGGGCTTCCTCGCCGGTTTTGGCGTCGTCCACCTCGTAACCCGCTCCGGTAAGCGCGGTCCGCATGATGCGCCGAATCTGCGGCTCATCATCGACTACGAGAATACGGCCCGCGCTCATGCGCCCGGCCCCCTCGAATCGGCAGGAAGCGTGAAACGAAATGTTGTCTCGCCTGGGCGGCTATCGACCGCGATGTCCCCGCCGTGTGCCCTGGCGATATTTTGCGCGATGTTCAATCCCAGTCCGAATCCAGGCACCTGATTTTGGACGGCTGGGCTCCGGTACATCCTGGCGAAAATTCGGCGTTGTTCTTCGATGGGAATTCCCCCTCCTCGATCCGTAACGCTAATGGTAACGAGACCGCCACTGTTGTGTACCTGAAGGTTCACGGGCTCATTTGCGGGTGAATACTTCAAAGCGTTTTCCAGTAGTTGCCGGATCGCCAGCTTGACCAGCCGGCGATCGACCATGATGTTGGGCAAAGAGTGATCGCAGTCGAGCTTCATGGCGCGGCCGTCGATTTCAGGTTGCATGGCGTCCACGAGTTCACCGACGAGTTGCCCGATTTTAGCAGGCTCTTTCTGGAGTTCGATCTTCGCGCTATCGAGTCGCCCCATTTCCACCGCGTCGTCAATCAGAGTCTTAAGACGCCTGGTCTCCTCGTCCGCGATACGCAGGAGCTCGGCGCGGCTCTCGCGCGGCTGGTCGAGATCTGACAGCAAGGAAGTGGTTGCGGCCATGATCGAGGTCAACGGCGTCTTGAATTCGTGCGCTACTGCGTCCAGTAAGGTTGTCCGAAGCTTCTCGTTCTCTTTTGCGGCCTCGATCTGAGTTTGAAGCTGCTGCGCGCGAGCCCGTTCTAGTCCGATGGCGACCAGGTTCGCGATGCCTTGCAAGACGGAGTCCGGCATGGGACGGCCCTGCAAACAGAGGCCCGCGATGGGCTCGGAGCCGAGTCGAACCGCAGTGATGACTCGGCGATGCTCCGCATCCGTAAAGATCGTGCCCTGCAATGCCGCGTCCCGAAGCTGATCCTCTATTCCTTCGAATTCCGACGGGCCGGCCCTATAGAACTCGTCGGACTGACGGTCAAAAAGAACAACAGCCTGGAGCTGAAAGATATCGGCCAACTGCCGTACGAGCTGACTTGGAAATGGCTCCGCAGTGTCGATGAGAAGAATCGCGCGGCTGAAGGTGTAAAGACGCTCAAGATCCTGCTGTCTTGCAACCGCATCCATCGCCCGCTGTTTGGCTTCCGCCGACAGGCGGCTGGCAATCAAAGAAGTTACGAGAAAGGTGAATAAAGCAATCCAATTCTGCGGATCGGCGATTGTGAACCTGCCGACGGGCGGAAGGAAGAAAAAGTTGAAGGCAAGCGTTGCGGCGATCGAGGTGATCGCTGCGTCGAAAAATCCCCAAGCGCTTGCGATGATCAGTACCAGGAGCAGGTACGCGAATCCGACCGTCGTCGCATTGACTGGCAGTACGGCAAACGCAACGAATGTAACGAACCCAACGCAAATAAGCGACACGAAAAGCCGCAGCGCGCGCCAGACCACGAATTCGATTGACCTCCGTCGATATTGTAAGCGACATGCGCGAGACAATCCGTGTACACCCGTTCGGCTATCGAGCAGAAGCGAGCGGCGCTCTCGGGTACGGCAGGCCTCAAAGCAGTGGCAGGGATGTCGAACGGATCGGAGCGGTGGGGGTCGCGCCGACGCCCCAATCCGACAGAATGGCGGAGGCAACGTTGCGTGTCGAGAGCCGTCTTCCTCAGGAGCACTGATCAGCTTCGCGGCGCGCGTTGATGTAGGATGTCATCAGGTCCAAAGGAGCAATCGAATGAATGTCCGTCACCTTGTGCCGTCCGTGAGCCGCCGGCTCCTGTTCATGGGATCGCTGATGCTGGCCGCCGGCCTGCGGCAGCCGGTTCACGCCTCAGACGTAGATCTTTCGAAGTTTAGGGTGCTCGTCGAGCCGCAGTACATCGCGGCGCTGGGAGAACCCGGGGCCACCTCCGGCAACCAGGCGCAATCCTGGGGCCTCTGGAGCCAGGACCCGGGCCCGCGCGGTTGCAAGCTGGACCTTTACCCTCAATTGAAGGCGACCGGCGGCGTGACGCCGTCACAGTGGAAATTCGACGCCAAGGACTGGTGGCTCGAGGAACACGGCTTAATCATGGAGAAGCCGACGTTTCCGCTGCCTCCTGGGAAATACCTCGTCACGGGCGACCGCAAAGTGACGACCGTGCTGACAATTCATCCCAAGGACAAGGACGGCAATCAGCGGTGGGAACTCGCCGATGGCGCGACTCTCTACGATGTCACCCATCTCGGATGCCGCTCCGCGCGCTACACGCCGGCGGCGGCGGACAACACGTGCTCGCCCGCGAACGTTCGAACTACGGGTTTTCCGGTCAATCCAGGGGCGGCCATGCCCGCCGTGAACGGCTGCCGGAAACAGGACTACGCGGTTCTCATCGTCGTTGGGCTGCCTGCCACTCACTGAGTGGCCGCACGCAGGGCGCGACAGCGCGACGTGACTACGCCGACACCTCGTGTGGTCAAAAAACTCGAACTGTCGTTGACAGAGTAAGATGGACAGGCAATGAGGAACAGCAAATGGGTGCGACTGCTCGCGTATGTGACGCGCCTGCGGCTTTCGAACCCGGAACGGGTCACGCTGGCGGAGATTGGGAAGCGCGTGGGTCGCAAAGCCCTTCGAGAAGTCGCCTGCGTCGCGAAGCATGACACGATCCTGGGTACCGGCGTCTAATCGCCCAGAAATTCGACGGCTCCAAATATCGACAATCTCCAGGCCGTCCATGTGTTTCTTCAGAGGTCGAAAGCTTGGTTGTGCGGATGTCGAAAGAGAATCCCAGTTGGGGCTATGACCGTATCGTCGGAGCCATCGCCAACATCGGTCATCGAGTATCGGACGAAACGGTGGGGAACATCTTGCGCAAACACGGGATTGCTCCTGCCCCGAAGCGTAGCCGCACCATGTCGTGGCGGGACTTCCTCGCATCGCACATGAATGTGATGGCAGGTGCCGACTTTTTCACGGTAGAAGTGCTGACCTGGCGGGGACTGGTGACCTATTATGTGTTGTTCTTCCTTCACCTGGAGAGTCGCCGTGTCCAGATCGCTGGCATGACCAGGCACCCGGATCAAGAGTGGATGCAACAGATGGCCCGTAATGCGACGCTGGACGGCTGGGGAGCTCTGGCCAACTGCCGGTACGTGCTACATGATCGCGACTCCAAGTTCTGTGCTGCGTTTGGGCCCGGTCCACTGTGGGTCTTGAAGGAGTACAGTACGCACTACCACACGGAACGGAATCACCAAGGGAAAGGCAACTTGCTCCTGTTTCCAAGGATCGCGAACCACAGATCAACGCGAAGTGGCCACGCTGTTCTCTGCAAACATCGGCTCGGGGGCCTGCTCAAGTTCTACGAACGTGCCGCATGAATTTTTTGGCCATACGACGTAAGATTTGGCTCCTCAGGTAGGACTCGAACCTACAACCCTTCGGTTAACAGCCGAAGGGCTTGTAGCCGCCTCATGTTGCAACCACAAGAGTTAGACGCAGGAAATTCTGATTGTGTCGGAATTTGGGGGGACTCTGGGGGTACTCAACAGACGAGCGTGCGGACTGGACGGTTGACGGTTCTGGAATCTGCGACGGCCACTGGCGGCATGGCCGCTTTCGAGGCGCAATGGATCAAAAGTGGCGAAACTTCCACTCAAGGGTTACACGAGAGTCAGAGTGCTATATACTTTTTGTGCTGGTAGACCAAAATGGATCAGAAATCCTGAGGTGACGGAGGTAGATATGAATCGGTCGTTGTCAAGCGTTCCAATCAGGGGCCTCTCGTGGGTGTTGCTTGTGTTGGCAGCGCTGCTACTCGTTGCCCCCAGCAGCTATGCGACACCAATCACGTTCGTCGTCAGTCTCAACGGTGCAAACGAGATCCCAGCCACTGGTTCACCAGGAACTGGCCAAGCCACCATCGTGCTCGATCCGACGGCCCAGACACTACAGCTGAATGTTACCTTCAGCGGCCTGGAGGCGAACGACACCGCGGCGCATATTCATTGCTGTCTGCCTTCTCCCTTCTTCGTGGGCAACGTTGGTGTCGCCACTACAGTTCCGGCCTTTCCAGGGTTCCCTCTCGGCGTGACGGCGGGGAGTTATACATCTCCAGTCTTCGATCTCACCGCGGCGACAATCTACAACCCGGCCTTCGTCACAGCCGAAGGCGGAATCCCACAGGCCGAGGCAGCCTTAGTGGCGGGAATTGAGAACGGGGAGACCTATCTAAACATCCACACCACGCTCTTTCCGGGCGGCGAAATCCGAGGCTTTCTGGTAGCGGTGCCGGAGCCGGCCAGCCTAGCCCTCGTCGGTTCGGCGCTCTTTGGTCTACTCCTGCTGCATCGTCCTAAGAACTGAGCGACTCTAAGCTGGGGCAGGTAGCCGCGTAGCCAGCGTGCTACGGTTTCGGATCAGAGAACGTGACTAATTACTGAACAAGCGTTTGAGAGACTATCTCAGCCTGCCGCTGCCGCTCGATTTCCTGCTGGCGCTTCTCGTCGGCAGCGCGCTGGCGTGCGGCGATGTCGTCGAGGGCGCGGCGCTTGGCTTCCATCCGCACGTGGGAGTAGCGCGAAAGCATAGCGCGCGAGACGTGTCCGGCGATGCTCATGATCACCTCGTCGCCGGCTCCGGACTCGGCGAGCTCCGTTACCAGGGTGTGGCGATTATCGTGCCACCGACCCTTCACCCCGGCCTTCTGGCGGACTTTGGTCCACGCCGTCTTGAACGAGGTGATTGGGCGTGTGGGGTCCTTGGGAAGCGGTGTCCCGAAGGCGAATACAAACCACTCTGGCCGGCACGCCCCGAACCGGCGGGTGTACCAGGCGGCGTGAGCCTCAAGCGCGGCGATTGCGGTTTCGTTCAACGGGATCACGCGTCCCGTGCCCGCTGCGGTCTTCGACTTGCCCACCGTGAGCGCCTTCTTGTGTATTAAGTCGATCTGCTCCCACCGGATCTCGCGCAATTCCTTGTCCCGGAGACCGGTGTTCAGGTCCAACGCCAGGGCAGCGTGCATTTGCGGAGCGCGCAACTTCTGAGCCTCCTCCAGCATGCGTGCCTTCTCCTCGGCGCTGTACGGGCGGCCCGGGGACGGAGGCAATGGTAGTTTCAGTGCCTTGTCGCGGCGGAGGGTCGCGCGGATCAACTCGCCCTGGTCACCGCAGAGCCGGATCAACAACTGCACTTCGTCGTTGATGGTCTTGGGGCCAGCCTTCTCACGGAGTCGGGCGGTCTGGTACGACTTGACCACCTTGGGCGTAATCTCCACCACCAACCGGTCACCCAGGAGCCTCTTCACATGCCCCAGGGCATATTCGGCATAGGCCGGAGACCGGTGTTTGGCTCTGTAATCGTCAAGAAAGTCGTCTGCTGCTCGCTGGATCGTATTCCGTCCCTGTTCGCGAGCTTCCTCTTCGATGACCTGGCTGTAGCTCTTCTCTAATCGCTCGCGTTGGCGACGCTCTTCCTGGATGGCCAGGGGCTTGCTGGCGGTTCCGGTAGAGCCTCGGTGTCGGCGCCCGTCAAGTTGGAACTCGTAATGGTAGAACCTACCGTTCTTGAAGACGCTCATCGATCGCTACCGCTGGCCTCGTGGACCAGCACCATTCGTCACTTCGTTCGCCGGAACAGTCAAGTCGAAGATCGACGCGGTCTGCCGGGTCCTGGCCTCCGCTGATTACTGGGATTACCGGCGCCACCACCACCGGGCTGCGATTCCAGGAATGCCGTAATATCCCCGAGCTTGTATCTGATCGTCGTTCCGTTGATTCGCCGGAACGGGCAGCCAATGTTCAACCGACGTTCGTTCTGCAGCACCTTCACGCTGCAGCCGCGGATAGCGGCATATACGTGCTCATCGACCCACGCCCACGGGACTGCGGGCACTAGAGTTAGATCGACAGGGCGGGGAAGGCTGCTCATAACCTCCCACGCTTCTCTCGCAAGCGTCCGTTAAACGTCCGTTTCCATTCGTGAATCTCGTGCACAATGGCGGGATCTCCGATCTGAACTACCAGCCGCAATTCGGCGGCCGCGTACACCTTGCCTCTCGGCTCACTCAGTCGCCGCGCATCATCTTCGTCGGCTACGATGAAGAGCTGACCGTCAGTATCACTCCACAGTTCGATGGCAGAGCCCCTTAGAACATCCTCAAGAGGCGCAGATTGCACCGGGTCCTTCGGTTGTTCCAAGGCCCGCCTTGCGATGCTCAGATAGTCAGGCACAGTATTTTCCTGGGCCCAGAGGTGCGCGATAAGCGTGAAAAGCGCGATAAGGCATTACTCTCGGTCACCTTTCCGCGCTTTCCGCGCTTTTCGCGCCGCTTCGCTGGTCGCAAACCAGTGCTCGACTGGGCGTCCGCCGGTGTCTTCCTTCTCGCACTCCGCCAACTTGTGATCGCGGAGGATTTCTAACGCGACGCCGATCTCCTCCGACGAGCGATGCCTGCCAAACAGGTTGTGGAGGTCATTTCGGGTCAAACCCTCCGGCGCCTTCCTGAGTGCTTTCAAAATCTGATCTACGACCGGGTTGCCCAGCGTGTCGCCAAAGATGACACGTGCCGAGTCCTCACAGTACTTCCAGAGGGCCAGTGCTGCCTCGAGGTGGCATTTTCGGGCCTCCGTTGAACGGTCGATCAGGGCGTAGATACAGGACAGCCTCAGCACGTGCGCCTCAGCCCGCGAAGTCAATGAGCCAAACAGGCCGCCGCGCTCACCCACCAACTGGGCATAAACCGCGCGCCACATTGCTCCGGCTTCGGCATCCCGGCGAATCTCCCCCACTCCGCGGGCGAACTCGATGACATCCTTTAACTGGCCGATGAGTGGGCCAAGATCGAGGTGGTCCCAGTCTCCGCCATCAGGCAGATACTTGGAACGCTGGACGCAGAGCCACAGATTCCTGTTCCCGAAGCCATTGACCTTGTCGTTGTTGCTCAGCTCCATCAAGAGTTCGTCGCGGGTAATGTGCCCGATGATGCTGATGTGGGCGCCCGTCGCCTTCACCGGGGAGTTCTTGTTGAGCACGCGCAGGAGGCCGGAGTCCCACGCTTGGCGGTATGGAAGTGCGAGGAACCCAGTACAGGCCGAGGCAAGTCAATTCCAGAAGACCGATAGGAAGGATAGCGCCTTCGGGAATGCCGGCGCGGGTAAGTTCCGAAACGACCTTTGGAACATGTGCCAGTTTCGTACCACCGCTCACTAAGAACACGATTCGTTACCAGCGCCCTCAGCACTATTCCAGACCATCGTTGCCGTTTTGAGATGCTTCCAGCGGGGGATGCCATGAATGATTTTCTCCTTCGCCATTACTTGGCTGAAAGGGAGACCGAGCAGGCGGGGATGCCGTGACAAGGGTTAGGCTCGAAGAAGTCTCGTGAGCAGTACGTGGCGGTCAGCGCTGTTAGGGACTTAACAGAAACATCAATAAATGGATCTCGTCATTGACTAGCCCGTCCCTGCGCAGGGGAGTGACGCTAAAGCGACAGCTGTTGCGATCCGCTAGACTGGCCTCGAATGGCGACGCTGCCGGCACAGCAGCTAGTCTGACATCGGACGAGGAGGAAAATCCTACAATGCGTTCCATCGGCCCGCTGGAATTGTTGGTCATCTTCTGCATCGCGCTGGTTCTGGTTCCGATAATAGTAATCCCGTACTGGAAAATGTTCTCCAAGGCGGGTTTCGCCGGGCCAGTCAGCCTGCTGATGCTCATCCCTTTGGTCAATCTGGTGACTCTCTATGTCGTCGCATTTAGCGATTGGCCAGCGCTCAGGCGCAGTGAACCGACTAATTCTCAAACCTAGGCATACCGTTGTCGAGGCCGCCCGTCATTGCGTGTCGGTGACGCCGGGTCCGTAAATCTTGAATCCGCCTAGTCGACTCATACGCGCCTGATGTCGGGCATTAACTGCCAGTGTTCTGGTTCAAAGGGTAGGCCCCGGTCACCGTCTCCTGGTTTAAAACCACGGAACCTAAGCCCACATCCCCAGTGTTTCATTCGGGTGGAAGGAGGAAAACCTGCACCCTCGTAGGTCCCATGACGTACCGTTACGTACTAAGGGCAATTAGTTAGGAGTTCTGGACCCAATACGGGGTAAAATCGAGGAACCGGTTCGCCGTTGGAATTTGGAAGACCGCGCATTAGGGAGATTCGCATGGTTCGCTATTACCCCCGCGTTGTGGGATTTGTTCCAGCTCTCATGGGACTATTGAGCGTCATGTCGTCGGCCGTTCTCAATGGACAGGCCCCTCGGAGCTATGAGGGTACTGTCGGAGGGCCAAGGATAATCGAAGAGGGTCAGCCGGAGGTGTTAATCCATCCGACAGTCGAAGACACAGGACGAAGCCGAGAGGTGGGCTCGGGCGCGCGGCCCGGCAACGTGGGTCCTCCTTTTGGCGGTGGCGGGAGCAGTAATCTCAGCTACCACGGCGGCACCAGTGGGATCGGCGTCGAGACTGCGCCGAAGATCTACCTGGTGCTGTGGGGCTCGCAGTGGAACGCCAATGACCCAAGTGGTGAAGAGGCTATTCTGGCGGGTTTCTACAACGGGGTCGGCGGGAGCTCGTGGCTGAACAGCGTTGTGCAGTACTGCCAGGGTGTGGCAAGCGGCACGGTGTTCTGCAGTGGCCTTGGCACGCCAGCCGGCAATCAGGCGAACATGCTGGCGGGCGTCTGGTATGACAACGCCTCTGCTGCGCCGTCGCGTCCGAAGCAGTCGCAACTAGCGGCCGAGGCGGTGAGAGCGGCCCAGCACTTCGAAAACACGACCGCGGCCAGCAATGCGAGCGTACAGTACGTGATCGCCACGGCAACGAAGAATAATTCGAGCGGCTTCGGGTCGCAGTACTGCGCTTGGCATAGTTCGACTTCCTCGACCGTCGGCAACGTCGCCTACACCAACCTGCCTTACATCACCGATGCGGGCGCCAGTTGCGGCGCAAACTTCAACGGGCTGGGCCCCACCGCGGGGATTACAATCGTCGGCGGCCACGAGATGGCCGAGACCGTGACCGACCAGTTCCCTAGCAGCGGATGGACGGACTCGGGCGGGGCGGAGAACGCTGACAAGTGCGCGTGGATTTCGTCAGGACAGGGTGCGGCAGCGAACGTCGCACTCAGCTCGGGGAGTTACCCTGTGCAATCGCTGTGGAGCAACTCTTTTAACAACAACTTGGGCGGCTGCGTGCTCTCGTACTAGCCGAAGCAAGTGCCTGGATCGAGGCACTCAGGCGGCATGACCGCGCCATCGTTGGCGGAGCCCTGGTGATGGTCTCTGCGCTCTGGGGCTGACATGCCTTTCACACGCACCGGATTTCTGTTCAGCACCCGCGCCAGTGCGTTCCTGCTCGGTATCTGGCAGGGAACCCAGAACTAGAGCGCTTCTCGAAACGAATCGAGTTAAACCGCTGGGTCCGCGCTGCCGATTTTCAAGGCGATGGTCCTCGGCGCCCATCCAGTTCGCCTGAAGCCGCCTTGCAGCGAAAAGACTCGTTTGCGGGTCGTCTTTCAATCGGCTTTCGATCGCCACGGCAAAGCTGTGGACGAAACTCTGCGTGCGCGCGGCAAGGTTCCCAAGCAAGAGTACGAACGCATTCGAGCCGTGGAAGATGCGGCGCGGGCGGATCGGAATGCCGCCCAGCTAGCTCTAGAGCGTCACACGCAGGAGCATGGCTGCTAGAACTTGGCGACCACCTAGGCGGCACCGCCGCCCATAGGAGTCCACTCGCTCGATCAGCGACAGTTCTTGAGGGGACGCGGCCTAGGCTGACCGTCGTCCCCACACGACCAACGACTTTCGGAGGATAGTTCGCTAGTCAACCAAAGTGTAGATCCGACGAAGCGACAGGTCAATACGACCACGCGAATAAGACTTCCCTAGTCGAATCAGCTACGTGGCACTGCGACGCGGTAGATCGCTCAACTTTGGCGACTCCATTGAGGATGAGTGGTCTGATGCCCCTGGCAGTTCTTCTCAGTTCTCGACCGGGTTATCGGTCCTCCAACGCATGTAGCGTATTAGAAAGTCGCTGTCTGCTCGCGACATCGTGAATTTCAGGACTGCTATGATCTCGTCGAGCCGCGCAGGGTCGAGCCGATGTTGGGCCGAAAGCCGGTCTATGATCCGCGCGATTTCTGCTTCGCGTTCGTTCGACGGTTCCATATCCGCGCGAGTCCGACCGAACTATACCAGGGGAAGTGCAGAAAGAACAGTCCCACGCGTCGGGCCTGGCTCGATGAGCAACCTGAGAACAGGCAAGAGGCGCTTATGCGCTCGATCTATGCCTTCGTCCTGATGAACGAATCGTCGGGCTTCGTCGCTAGAAGCCTTGCTAGATTCTCTTCACTCACAATGATGGAGGACGGCGTTTTCGGTTGCGCCTCAGCGGCGGATGGCAGCGTCGCGCCATTCGCTTCTGAATGGCTCCGTCGAGAGAGTGCAGCCCTGATTCTATCTGCGGGAGTCATTGTGGCTCGGAAAGTGTGGGAGCGGCGGGTGCCTCCTGGCCGCCCCCTTTTAACTTCATTTCTTAGCTTGCGTTGGCTTGGCTAAGGACCGACGCAACTTTTGAAAAGATTTCGCTGATGCTGGTCGCGACGCCAGGCATGATCGCGCCCGCCGCTACGGCCACAAAGCCCGCCATCAGCGCATACTCGATCAGGTCCTGGCCGTGCCGATCCTTCCAAATTCTCAATTGCAAAAGCAGGTTTCTCATTCGTCTCCTCCTCTTTCTAGGGTCCAGTGCGACAAGTCTATCGCTCTACCTGAACCTAATCGGCTGGATTCCGCGAAGAAATGAGTGAAAAAGCGCCCTAGTACGAGGGCTTTCCCGCAGCTCTTGAACCGTACCCGTCATATCACTCGGCATAGAACATCCTGCTAGTCGCGTACTGAATAGGACAAGCGTTTTCTTTGTCCTACGCTCTTGTCCTAGCTTGCAAAGCAGGTTAAGCTCTCAGTGCGTGCAGAGTAGCCTCAGTGAACTCGTAATCAGCGCCACAGTGATGGCGGGCTCGCTCCTGCTGTTCTGCTACTGGTTCCGTTACGTCTGCCTGCTCATCCTGGCGGCGGAAGCACCTCGCGATCACAGCGAAGAAGTGGCCGAAGCGAATCAATTGAGTTTTCCGGTTGTGCGATCCAGCCTTCGGAAGGACGCTGTCGGCGATCTTGGAATCCTGCGCAAGTGCTTGGAGCGCGACTTCGCGCTCATCACGTACCTTTTGGAGCACACGCCGATCCGCATTTTCGATAGTGGTTTTGAACAAGCGATGCTCAGGACGCACTTCAGAATTATGAACATGTGCGTCAGGCTTACGGGCCGAACCTTCCGCCGAAGTGCGTCAGATGCCCTCGAAGAGATGTTGCTGGTGGTCGCGCATCTGGCCAACGAATTGGGTGAACGCAGGGCAGTCGTTTGATCGCTGCGTGAGGGACTTAGAGAAGAGCCACTGCTCGCGGAGACTGGTCATCCAGATCGCGCGCTAACGTAATCTAAATGTAAGTGGATGGCACTCTCCCAATTCGCCTTCTTCCTGCCTGCGAGGAGAAAGGGCGCTTGCGCGATGCCTATCAGCGAGCGGTATATGAACATACGATCGCGGTTAATGAGTCGCTTAGGGCTCGCGGCAGAGTTTCAGCGGAAGAACATGATCGTATCCGAACGTTGGCGGGCGAGGCCAAAAGCAGACGCGATCTCGCGCGCCGGGCGCTTCAACAGCATAAGCGAGAGCACGGGTGTTAAGCGTACTCGAACACGAGCCTCAGCCAGAACTGTGTTAGCGTTAAATGGCCGGAGGCCACTCACGTACGGCGTGTGGGGAAGGCGTTCGGACGGCGTTCTGAAGTTTAATAGAGCTTGAGCGTTCACCACACCATCGACTACTTTGAGCTTCCTGCAAAAGATCTCGGCGCTGCCAAAGGCTTCTATTTAGCGGCCTTTGGGTGGCACTTCAACGATTACGGGCCCAGTTATTCCGGATTCATGTACACGGGTTCGGATAGCGAGAGTGGGGGCATTTCTGGCGATCCGAATCACGCCTCGGCTCCGCTGGCGATATTGTACAGCGACAACCTGGAATCCAGTGAGCAGCAAGTGAGAGCCGCGGGCGGAAGGATCACTAAGCCGATTTTCTCCTTTCCGGGCGGACGGCGGTTCCATTTCGCCGATCCGAACGGAAATGAACTGGCCGTGTGGTCCGACAAGAAAGCGCAGGTTGACTAGCGTCTCCAGACACTCGTGCGGCCAATTAGCTTTTAAGGCAGTATTGCCGCTCTGCGAGCAACGATCTCGAATCGGATTGTCTGGAAGTTAAGACCGGTAGCAAGCCTGGATTAGTTGATCTCATTGTGGGTCGGGGGTGCCGCTCCCCCTGATAACGGGCATTATCGGAACTGTGCTTTCGGATCGGGACAGTTACCTTCCAGAACGCCGTTTCGAGTCAACCTCCGAACAGCCGACGATACGGGCGTGGGTCTAAAGCTCTTCTTGAAGTTACAAGGCAAATCCAGTAAAGTGGGTGGTGTCCAGCGGTGTTATTTCTTGAGCGCGGCTTCCCAATTCATCACAACGGTGAACGGCGCGGGTGCGTTGGACGCTCCCTGCAGCACTACGAAGAGGAACCGCTTGCCGTCCGAGGAGACATCGCCGCCGCCAAGCTGATTCGTCGGCGCCGTCGGCGCCTGAAAGAGGGTCTGCGGGTTTCCCGCCTGAAAGGTCGGACCAAGCGTTACGTCCGCAGCCATCATGGCTCCGTTCAGGGTCATAAACAGCAGTTGTTTCTCACGCCACTGCGGGATGATGCCACCCCGCTTCGACACCATGTGCTTCTCCCCCGAGGCTTCCGCGCCGGGCATGAAGGGCCTGACGTATACTTCCGGCGAGCCAGACTCGTTCGACGCGTAGGCGACCCAATGGCCATCAGGCGAAAACCGGGCGGTGTTTTCGTTGAACTCAGTGCGGAGGAAGGGAGTGGCCTTGCGGTCTCCGTTAGGTCCTTGCGGCTCCATGGAGAGCACCCACAAGTCGTTCCCTGTTTTCGGATTGGTGGACATGAACAGCAGATACTTCCCGTCCTTCGAGAAACCGTCGGGGACCTTGTCCTCGTCCGATTTGAATAAAAGTACATCCTCGCCAGAACCGTCAGCATTGTGCATGTAGAGATCGCGGCGGCCTCCACGCGTGGACGTAAAAACGATGCGCTTTCCGTCGGGCGTCCAAATCGGGTACACCTCGGGGGCGGGATCGTAAGTGAGCCGGCGGCTATTGCCGCGATTCACGTCGATGACCCAAATGTCGACATTGGCTTGATTCCCAGCCATCGCTACGGCGACCTGCGAGCTATCCGGAGAAATCGACGGATAGAAATACTGGCCAACGTCTCCCAAAGTGCCGGAGGGTTTTCCTTGCGCGTCGACCCAGCCGAGTTGGTAGCCGCCGGATCCACCGCTGCGATACATAAGCTCTCCATGCTCGGAGATTGAAAAAAACGCGTGGTTCGCCCCGGGGTATGCACCGACGGCCGGAGCGATACGCACTGGATCGCCGCTCAAGGCCAGCTTAGCGGGGTCAAACGTCTGTCCCATCAGCACGCCTTCGCGCGAGAACAGCAGCCAGCCTGGGCCTCCAGAACGGGAAGGAGCAAAGTAAGCCTGCCGATCGGTAAGCAGCAGCGGTTTCGTGCTTTGCTGCTCGGGCACGGCATCAAGGGAGCCGACGTACACTCCCGTCGCTTCGGATTTACCGTTGGTCCGGTGATAAAGAAAATGGTGGCCGTCCGGCAGCCATTGGGGAAAGCGATGTGCTGTATCTCCGGGCGCCAGCTTCGTCACAGGCGAGGTAGCGCCCCCTGCGGCGGAAGCACGCATCAAACCACCCTGGTTGCTGCCGTAGACGATCACGCCGTCGCTGCGCCAGGCGCCCCCCGGGCCACCGCCCGTGACGTCGGCGATGGTCTGGGGTGGACCGCCGGCAATATCGTTCTTCTTGAGCTTTCCGCCGGTGGCATACGCAACGAACTTACTGTCGGGCGACCAGAACGGCGGAGGGCTGATGGCGCCGACTTCGGATCCTTCGAGCGGCTTGACTTCCAGTGAGTCGACCCCTCGAATCCACATGCGAGGGACGTTGTCCTTGCCGATAGCGTGGAACGCGACCCAACGCCCGTCCGGCGAAATTACTCCCGAGCTTCCTGCATTGAAGGTGCCGCCTTCAGGAGGCGGGATCTGGAACTGTACGATGCGCCGCTCGGGCGCGGGTTCGCGGAAATGGATAAACGCGAAAACGCCAGCGGTGACCAGCATCAGTACCGCGACGGCGGGCCAGAGCCATCGCAATCCCGCTTTGGCAGACGCCACGCCTGGCTTCGACGCGGCGCCAAGATCGAGTAATGGCATCGCATCGCCGATATCTCGCAGCCGCTTTTTCGGATCTTTTTCCAGACACCGCTGCAGGAGGGGGCGGACCTGCTCAGGAACGGCATCAAGTTGAGGCTCCTCCTTGATCACGGCAGCCATAGTCTCTGAGATGTCCTCTCCCCTAAAGAGGCGCTTGCCAGTGAGCAACTCGTAAAAGATAACGCCGAAGGCCCAGACATCGGCGCGTCTGTCGGCACGCTTTCCGCGAGCCTGTTCGGGCGACATGTAGCCCGCGGTGCCGAGGATCACTCCTGCTTGCGTCGCTGCCATCGAGAGCGTCGGGGAATTTTCTCCGGTGCCGCCTTCGTGAATGAAACTCTGTTTCGCAAGGCCGAAGTCTAGCGCTTTGACGACGCGTTCCGAAGTGATCTTGATATTGGCCGGTTTAAGATCGCGATGAACTACCCCCCGCTCGTGGGCGTAGTCCAAGGCTTCGGCGATCTGCCGCATGATAGCGACAGCTGCGTCTAAAGGTAGCGGACCCGCGGGCGAGACGCCCTCGATCAGCTCCATCACAATGTAGCCAAAACCAGAGGGTGATGCCCCAACGTCGTAAATTGCGCAAATATTAGGGTGGTTTAGCGCGGCGATGGCGCGGGCTTCGCGCTCGAAGCGCTCAGTGAACCGTTCGGCGGAAACCTTGATGGCGACATCGCGATGCAGGCGGGGGTCGCGCGCGCGATACACTTCTCCCATTCCGCCTTTGCCGATTTGCGAGAGGATTTCGTAGGGGCCTAGCTTCTCACCCGCCGCCAGAGCCATAAGTGTCAATGATTCTATCTCATTTGCACGAGATCGTGAAGGAAGATCAGATCGGACAATTAAAGTCCGCTCCCGGGACCCCGATTTGGCAGAGCCGACGGGACCTCTTCAGAGGAGACGTGCGCATTGCCAATACCCAGGTCCATCAGCGAGCTTTGAGCGAGTGACGGCGTATCCGGCTGTTGTCTGTAAGCTCGCGTGTGGGAAGTTGGGTCTAGTCGGCGTCGTCCTGAATCGATGGAGTGCGTCTACGCAGACTGTTATCCAACATTATCGGGTAACGGTAAAGTTCGAATTAATGTAGTGGCCGCTATCGTACACACCGCCAAGCGAATGCTGGCTGCGGGCTACTTGAGGGGGATCCTAAACAGGTTCCGCTGTGTTGTTTCTTTCGAGAACGCATAAACGTCCGGCGTGGGTCCAGGAGCTACATCTGCCGAGTCGAGAACGCGTACCCCGGGGTACTTGGCCATTTCTTCTTCGGATCGGAAGCCACCTGGGGGAGTGTCGGGCAGCATCTTTCCCCCTGAGAGAGGGAATACGTAGGTTTTTCCCGCGCCTCCGGAGCTCGTTCCGCTATAAGTAACATTAGCGAACAGCAGCTTTCGATTTGGTGACCAGGTCAACTTGGAGTCTTGGCCGGTGATCCGAATTGGATCGCCCCCGCTCAATGGATATGCTAAGTCCGCGCCTTGTTTGCTTCCCTCGCCTTTGACGTTCGCGTCAATGGACCATACAGCCAGCCATTTCCCGTCTGGGGAGACGCCGCGAATCTCATCGATCGGGTGATCCAGCACTTTTCGCTTCCCGCTCCCGTCGTTTTCTACCCGGTAGGCGAAGCCATCCGTTGCACGGAAGTAGATTTCTCCTGCTGGGCCAAAGAAAGGAAAGGTGCCATCTGCATTTGGGATTTGCCGGGGCGGTGCGCTCCGATCCAAGCGTGCCAACCATAGCTGGAACGGCTCGGTTCCCTTGCGTGTTACGAAAACAACTTCGCGGCCATCCGGAGAGATTGAGTTCGTTGAGAATACAGGAACCCCAGGGAGTAATACTTCCGTGCGACCCGAATCCAGATCCGCAATCCACAGCTCTGCCGGGTCGCTGCCTGGTTGGGAACCCTTCAGCACTCGGTAACACAACAGCTTGAAATCAGGAGTGAAGTTGGGGCTGAAGGCATATCCTTCCAGCGAAACTTGCCGGTCCTCCTTTTCGGTATGTAGAGACACCGATCGTTGTCGCTGTCCTACGGCTGTAACGAAAGAACTCCCGTCGGCAGCGAGTGCGATCCCTTCTTCTTCTGTCGGACCGGAGGTGATCTGCTCCGGTCGACCATCGGGGAATCGTTGCCGCCAGGTGTGAAATGCCCCGCCCGAGCTCGAGGTGAAGTACATCCACTTGCCATCGGGCGACCAACCCGCGAAGGTGCACGCGCCATTCTCCGGGCCGACCCTTCTCCCTACCGAGCTACCATTCATGGGAACAAGACGGCAGGGCAGCCACGCCCCATCCATTTCGGCTATTAATGCCCACTTGCCATCAGGAGACGGATAAGAGCGGTGGGCCATTCCGCTCTCGTGCGCCGGAACGTAGACCTGCCTTTCTCCGGAACGGCTTTCCTCGGAAGTTGCGATCGCCATGTGCAATCCGGCCAGCAACTCGGAAAAAAGAATCGTATGCGTATCTTTCCATACAAGCCCGCCGGCGTTTACCAGCCACCGGCGTGGTTCGCCACCCAGGACCGGCACCGTCCACGTGTCCCACTTAAATTCAGAGTCAACAGATGTATAGGCGATCCGAGAGCCATCGGGGGAGAAAACCGGACTCATTTTCAGATAATCATCATGCGTAAGCTGCTTAGGTTCGCCTTCGGGTAGCATCTTTATATAGATTTGCCCGCGGCCATAGAACGTTGAGGGCCCGCGAACGAATGTCAGCATCCGGCCGTCAGGTGAAAGCGCCGGCTGGCTAACGGCGTCTGGCAGCTTGGTCAGCTGCACCCACTGGTCCCGAGTAGCAGGTTGTGCTGGTCCACGGAGCCACAGCGCCCCTCCTACCGCCAGAACAGCCACGACAGCGGCTCCGACAGTGACAAGTGGCCAATGACTTCTCTTCGTCTGGAGGTGCTCGATAACTGCACGCGTGTCACTGAT
>JBAIXM010000028.1:0-17600 GCA_037916615.1 Bryobacterales bacterium | reverse complement strand
GTCGAAACGATAATGCCTGCTTCATTGGGCGCGACGTCCGAGGAATCCTGGGCCACGAAGCTCCCGGTCGCCTGGACCGTGGCGGAAACTTCGCGGGCGGTCGCGCGCACGGTGTTGATCGTCGGCGTCTGAACCGCCGCCTTTCCGTCGGCGGGCGTTGAGGACGCACTCGTCTCCGAGCGCTGGCATCCCGCCAGGCTCAGGAGGACGGAGCCCATAAGAACGATGCTGAACGGGGATTTCGCTGTCATGAATGGGACGTCTTTCGTTTTCGCGTCTTTCTGGAAGCCGGCCGGCTGGAGCTCGTCTGACTCCGAACCCCTTTTGGACGCAGAGCGTCCACCAAAAGATTCGAAAATTCCTCCGCGGCGTCGTCATCCCTGGCCGGCGACGTTTTCAGTCCGAAAATGTACTTGCTGTTGGCGTACTGAAACGCGGGTGAAGCCAGCAGCATGACGAGGGAATCCGGATTTCCTTTCCGGAATGCGCCTTCGCGCTGGCGCAGCACCACGTAATTTCGAAGGAACTCGACAATGCTCGAACCCACCCGTTCGTGGAAGATACCGGGCAGAGAGTGGCCTTCCAACCCGGCGTAGAGCATCAGGCGATGAAAGGCCGTATCCTCACGGAAGGATTTCAAGATCTGAACCAGCATGCACCGGATAAATCCCTGATCATCGCGGCGCTCGGCCAGAATGCGCATTTCGTCCAGCCACTCCTGCTTTCCCGCCGCCTCTTCATGGGTATCGAGAATGGCCTGATACAGATCTTCCTTGGTTGCGAAATGCCGGAACAGAATGGCTTCGCTCACCCCGCAGGCTGCGGCGATATCCTTGGTCCGCGTCCCGCTAAAGCCGTGCTTGGAGAACAGCGCGATGGCGTGCCTCAAGAGCTGACGGCGCCGGGCGTCCGAGGACAGCCGGTGCCGGGCGGGCGGGCCGAGAGGAGCCACGGCGGGCAGGGCGGGCGGGGTATTCACAAGTAAGTACTCACTTAATTCTAGCGGGAAGGCCGGGGTCCGTCAACTGGACCGGTTCTCGGATCTGTCTTCTTCATCCCATGATCTCCTGAAAACGTCACGGGCAAGCTCGGATTTCGGCCGGCTGCCGCGCACGGCCGGCGAATGGCTGCCTAAGCGGTATGTTCGGTGTGATGCTGATGACGCGTCCGCCAGAGATCGAGCAACAGCAGCGCGGCGCCCACGGTGATCGCCGAATCCGCCGCGTTGAACGACGGAAATTCATAGGAGCCAAAGAAGAACTGGAGAAAATCCGTCACGGTCCCTCGGAACAGCCGGTCCCAGACATTCCCCAAAGCCCCGCCGAACACCAACGCGAGCCCGACCGAGACCAATCCCGGCGACTGCATCCCCGAACCGAGCGCGGAGGCGGGGCGAGGGCGCCACAGCATCACGCCGATAATCGCCATGACCACCAGCGACACGGCCACCAGAAGCATGCTGCTCCACGCGCTTGGCGAATCCGCCAGAATTCCGAAAGCCGCGCCCGGATTTTCCGTGTGTACCACGTTGAAAAAACCGGGAATTACCGGAGTGATATCCCATGACGTGAAGCTTGCCCGGATGTACATTTTTGTAATCCGGTCCACCAGTACAACGCAGCCGGCGATCAGCGCCGTCCGCAAGCGCGGGTTCATCCCAGCATGTCCTTCAGCGCCGCCGAACAGGAGTCGCAGACGGTGGGGAAGTCGGCATCCTGGCCCACCGCGGTCGAATACTTCCAGCACCGCTCGCACTTGACTCCATCAGCTCGCTCGATGATCGCGCGGAGTTCTTCTCCAGGTTCAAGCATCACCTGAGAAACGATGAAGACCGACGGAAGTTCCGTTTCGAACTCACGATAGCCCTGAAGACGTACGCGTGCCTCCAGCGATGTGCCGATCAGCTTTGCCTGGCGCGCTTCCTCCAGCGCTTTCAGCACAACGTCGCGCACTTCCATCAGCCGGTCCCACTCGGCGAGCCTCGCCGCGGGCAGCCCGGAAGCGACCTCCTCCGGCTCGGGAAGCAGGGCGAGATGAACGCTCTCGGCCGCGCCTGACGGTTTGGAAGTGTGGCTCCAGACCTCTTCGGCGGTGAAGGCCAGCAACGGCGCGATCAGCCGCACGAGCGCGTAGTTGATTTTGTAGAGCGCCGTTTGACCGCTTCTTCGCGCCCGGCTCGACGTCGCCGCCGTGTACAGCCGGTCCTTCAGGATGTCGAAGTAGCGGGCGCTTAGGTCGGCTGTGGCGAAATCGTAAATCGCGCGATAGACCTTGTGAAATTCGAGCGTGTCGTACCAGCCGCGGCAGCGGCGGATCAGATCCTCGGCGCGCGCCAGGATCCAGCGGTCGATCTCCAGCATCTCGGAAACCGGCACCGCGTCTTTTTCAGGATGGAAGTCGCTCAGATTGCCGAGCGCGTAGCGGAACGTGTTGCGCAGCTTGCGGTAGGCCTCCACCAGGCGTTCGAGAATCGTCGGGGAAAGACGTACATCCTCGGTGAACTCTACCGATGCGACCCACAAACGTAACAGCTCGGCGCCGTACTGCTTGATGATCTCCTCCGGCTCGATCGAGTTTCCGCGCGATTTCGACATGGCGCGGCCCTCGGCGTCGAGAGTCCAGCCGTTGGTCGCGCAAGCGCGATACGGCGATGCGCCCTTGAGCGCCACGCCCACCAGCAGAGAGCTATGGAACCATCCGCGATACTGATCGCCGCCCTCCAGGTACATGTCCGAAGGCCAGGGCAGGGAATTTTTCGGAGTGAGGGTGGCCAGATGGCTCGCGCCCGAGTCGAACCAGACATCCAGAATGTCGGATTCCTTGCGGAACGACGTTCCACCGCACTTCGCGCACTTCACATCCGGACCCATCAGGTTGGATGCATCCGACTCATACCAGATATCCGAAGTCTTTTCGCGGAACAACGCGACCACGCGGTTCAGAACCTTGGAATCGGTGTACGGTTCCTGGCAGTTTTCGCAATAGAAAGCGATGATCGGCACGCCCCACACCCGTTGTCGGGAGATACACCAGTCGGGCCGCGTGGCGATCATGTTTGAAATGCGCTCCTCGCCCCAGGCGGGAGTCCATTGGACGGTTTTGATCGCCTCGAGGGCGCGCTCGCGCAGATTGTTGCGGTCCATGCCGATGAACCACTGCTCGGTGGCGCGGAAGATCGTGGCATTGTGGCAGCGCCAGCAATGCGGATAGCTGTGTTCGATCTTTTGCTCGGCCAGCAACGCTTCGCTGCGCTTCAGAATGTCAATCACAACCGGATTCGCCTGCCAGACCGTTTTCCCCAGCAGTTCTTCGGGAAGCCGGCCGGCCGCGCCCTCGGCTTGATAAAACTTTCCCGACCCATCCACAGGACAGTACACCGCCAGGCCGTATGTTTGCCCAACGACGTAGTCCTCCTGTCCGTGGCCTGGAGCAGTGTGGACCGCTCCGGTGCCTTGCTCGAGCGTCACGTGATCGCCGAGAATCCCCGCCGAGGTGCGCTCCAGAAAAGGATGGCGAAAAGCCGTGTTTTCCAGGCGCGCACCCGGGAACTCGGCTAATACCTCCACGTCTTTCCAGCCGACATCCTCGGTGGTTTTCGTCAGCAGATCCTTCGCGACGATGTAAACGTCCCCCGAAACGTTCACCGCGACATACGTGTAATTGGGGTGAAACGCGATCGCGAGATTGGCGGGAAGCGTCCAGGGCGTGGTGGTCCAGATCAGGCCCCAGACTCGCTTGTTCGTGAGCACTGGATCGATCGCAGCCGGATCGGACGTCAGCCCGAATCGGACCCACACGGACGGGCTGGTGTGATTTTCGTACTCGACTTCGGCCTCGGCGAGTGCGGTCCGGTCGTGAATGCACCAGTTGACCGGCTTCAGGCCCTTGTAGACGTAACCCTGATTCAGAAAATCGACGAAGGCCTGCGCAATGACGCCTTCGTATTCGGCGCTCATCGTGAGGTACGGATCCTCCCATCGCCCGAAAACGCCAAGGCGAATAAAATCCTTGCGCTGGAGATCGACGTACTTGGCGGCGTATTTGCGGCAGACCCCGCGGATCTGGGCCGCGGTCATCCCGGCTTTCTTCGCGCCGAGCTGGCTGTCGACTTTGATTTCGATCGGCAGACCGTGGCAATCCCAGCCTGGGACGTACGGGGAATCGAATCCCTCCATGGTCTTCACTTTGACGATGAAGTCTTTAAGCAGCTTATTCAGCGCGTGCCCCAGATGGATATTGCCGTTTGCGTAAGGCGGGCCGTCATGCAAAATGTACGCCGGTTTCCCCCGCCGCGACTCGCGAATCGTGTTGTAGAGTCCCGTTTCTTCCCACTTCGAAAGCAGCCTGGGCTCGAGCTGTCCCAAGTTGGCCTTCATGGAAAAATCGGTCTTGGGCAGGTGGACCGTTTTCTTCAGGTCCAAATTTTTCACATCAACATTCGCGGGTTTGGCGGATTCCATCGGAGGTATCCTCCTCATCCTAACCGATATCTCTGGTATCGGTCCAGAAGACCTTAAAAATCAATCAACTACACGCGATACCCGAATGGCATACTTTGGTATTGACAGGAGATGAACTTCAGCTTAAGATGCTCTGAGCCCGTTAGGGGGCCACGGTCGCTCCGGCATGAGTTCAGGAAACACTTTCCAGGTTGGAGAGAAGGTGGTGTACCCCAATCACGGGGTCGCCACCATCGAAAACATCAGTTCGAGAGCCTTCGCGGGCCAGCTCGAACGGTTCTACCTCCTTCGCATTACCTACAGCAGCATGACGGTGATGGTTCCGTTCTCGCATGTCAGCGAGTTGCGGCTGCGCCGGGTTACTCGGAATGGTGAACTCGCCCGCGTGGTGAATTTCCTGTCCGACGGCCGTTGCCCGCGCTATCACGATTGGAAAGACCGCTTCCGCGATAACACGGAAAAGATGCGCGATGGCAGCCTGCTGGCCGTGGCGGAGGTGCTCAAGAGCCTCCTGGTTCTGCAAACGGATAAAGTGCTATCGTTCCGGGAAAAAAAGATGCTGGACCGGGCGCGGCACATGCTGATTACTGAGCTCTCTACCTCGCGCGGCATGAGCGAGGCCGACGCCGCGCAGGTTCTGGACAAGGCTCTCTCCAAGGCGCAACTGCATCTGCCTGAGCCGCTGTAGTTCACGAACTGCTGTCCCGATGTGCTAACTCTGAAATGTGAAGCGCTGGCCCTGGCAGGTCTGGTTGATCGTAATTTGCCTCGCGGGCGTTGCCTACGTGTTTCTGATGGCGATCGTCATTGCGAATCGGGCTGACTAAGCGGGTCTCTCGCCCAGCTCGGCTCATTGGATCCGGCTGCAGCGCCCGAGAATCCCTAGTTGTACTTCGAGAGGTGAGCTCGTACCGTTGGCTTCGACCGTCAGCGTCGCGCGCAAAGGTGTGAAGCCGGTTTCCCGAACGATAAGCTGATATCTCCCGTCAGCCGCACGAAACGAAGCGAGGTTTCCGGCAATGTCAGTTCGCGCCTGCTGAACCAATCTGCCGTTAACGTCAAGCAGAAGGGCCTCGGCGTTTGCGATCCCCCCACCGGATTCATCGAAAATATGTCCACCGATACGTGTCAGATTCAGGTTGGTTTGAGGGCACTCACTGTGGTTTGTGTACGACAGTCCACAACTTGTCTCCCCTAGATCGAGATCCAAAAGAGGTGTGGTCGCACTTGGTTCAATGTCTACGGCGATTAGTCCCGCAGTAAGTTTTAGGAAATAGAGCCCGCGGCCAACGCCTGGAAAATCAAACGCTCCGCTTCCATCCGTGTATGTACTCTTCAGCTTTCTGCCCGAGATACCTTCCAGCAAATCCAGGTAAATCCTGGGCTGGCCCTGCTCCGGCATCCAACCCGGCATGTGGAGAACACCCTTAAGAGAGCTCGCAACTGCCGGCGCTACGCTCGGCCAGCGTAGCGGCACCGTAATGTTGGGCGGCCCGGCAAGCTTCACGTCGATGTCAGCACCGCCTGGGAAACCAGCATCATGGTCCGCGAAGAGATGGTAGACGCCGGGTGGCACGTCGCGGAACATTGCGATGCCCTCTTTGTCAGTGGTTGTGTAAATTTTTGCCGTTGTCCCGACGTAGAGGATTACTTGAAGACGTTGGATGGGCCGGCCGCGGTCCGCGGCCTTCACGCGAAATGTTGGGCTGGCCGCGACTGTGGGATAGATCACCACACATGGCAGGGCAGGCTTGGCTGTGGCGAATAAAACCAACAGCGCCGCAGTCCACGAGTTTCTAACATCGCCCACAGCAGCATCCTCGCAGGTTCCGTTCGTGTTCGCAATGCCGGTGACGAGTGCGTCGTGAAGCTTCCTACGCTGTCCAGAGATCCATCGGAATCCCACTTCCCTCGATGATGGCTCGCATCGTTCCTAACGGCAATATGCGGCCACGATGATACGGCACAATCACCTGTTTACCTGTAGTGTGATTTCGCCACTTTTGGTGACTTCCCGAGGTTCCAGCGAGTAGAAATCCTTCACGCTTTACGATTGCGATCACTTGATCGGCACTAAGCCGAGGCGTTCCACGTTCACCCAACAGTGACCTCGACCAGCTTGGCGTCGGCAGGCAAGTGAAGATCAGTCGGAGCGAGATACAGGCGAATCGCTTCTTTTATACCCTGTCTCGCTTCCTCTTCAGTATCTCCTGCGGAGGTACATCCGGGAAGCTCGGGACACACTGCCGACCAACTGTGTGCCTCAGGATCGTACTCTAGTACCACCCGGAATTTCATGACCACAAGTATACCGGGAAGAGACCGCGTCAGCGCGCCGCGGAGGAAATTCGCTGAAGCTTCACCATCAAGTTCTCCAGCCGGTCGAGCCGCAGCGCATTCGCGCCATCTGACAACGCCCGTTCCGGCGCCTCATGGACTTCGATAAAGACGCCGTCTACGCCCACCGCCACGGCCGCACTGGCCAGAGGCTCGATAAACTCGGGCTGGCCGCCGGAGGCCGTTCCGTTCGCGCCCGGCAACTGGACGCTGTGCGTGGCGTCGAAGATCACCGGCCATCCGCAGCCCTTCATCATTGCGATGCCCCGCATGTCTACGATCAAATTGTTATAGCCGAAGGAAGTCCCTCGCTCCGTCAGCAGGACTCGCTCATTGCCGGTTGAGGCGACTTTCTCCGCCGCCAGCCGGATATCGCCGGGGGACACGAACTGGCCTTTTTTGATGTTCACGGCTCGCCCCGTTTTTCCAGCTTCGACCAAGAGATCGGTCTGGCGGCACAGGAACGCCGGGATCTGCAAAATATCCGCCGCTTCGGCCGCCGCCGCGGCCTGCGAGGGCTCGTGGATATCGGTCAGCACGGCGATCCCGCGATCGCGCACGCTCTGGAGGATCCGCAAACCTTCCTTGAGACCTGGCCCGCGGTACGATTTCACGCTTGAACGGTTCGCTTTATCGAACGACGCTTTGAATACGAACGGGGCGTTGAGCCGCTTCGCGATCGCCGCGAGCCCCGACGCCAGCGTGTGGACGTGCTCCTCGCTCTCGATCACGCAAGGCCCCGCGATCAGGGCAAGGCTCGAGCCTCCTCCGATTTCCACTTCGGGTGTGATGCGCACTATTGCAAGGTTATAGCCGGCCGCCCGGAAGCGGCCCGCGCGCGCTTCTCGCCGGCGCGTTGTCCGCTCTGGCGCTCGGCACGTTCCTGGCGATAATCGAGCGCCGCGCCCACGAAGGCCCGGAACAGGGGATGCGGCTCCAGGGGCTTGGATTTGAATTCGGGATGGAACTGGCAGCCCAGGAACCAGGGATGCTCGGCCAGTTCGCAAATTTCCACGTAGACCCCGTCAGGAGTCTCGCCGGTCAGACGCAGACCATGCTCCTTTAGGACCGCTTCATACTCGCGGTTGAATTCGTAGCGGTGGCGATGCCGCTCGCTGATCTCGCGCCGGCCGTACGCCTGCCGCGCGAAACTGTTTTCGGCGATCTGGCAGGGATACGCGCCCAGACGCATGGTCCCCCCCAGTTCGTCGACACCCTTCAGTTCGCGGAGCTTGTAAATCACGCGGTCCGGTGTGGCCGGATCGAATTCGGTCGAGTTGGCCTGCGCTAGTCCGCACACGTTCCTCGCGAACTCGATGACCATCGTCTGCATGCCCAGGCAGATCCCGAAGTACGGGACCTTGTATTCGCGCGCATAACGGATGGCTTGCAGCATGCCCTCGATGCCGCGGCGGCCAAATCCGCCGGGCACCAGGATGCCGTCGAACGACTCGAGCTCCGCGCGGGCTTCCGGCCACTTAAGACGCTCGGCTTCAATCCAGGTGATTTTGACCTTCGCATCATGGGCCAGGCCGCCGTGGAGGAGGGCTTCTTTCAGACTCTTGTAAGAGTCCTCATACTCGACATACTTGCCCACCAGCCCGATGGAAACTTCGCGCGAAGGATGCTTCATCCGCTGAACCATCTCGCTCCAGGCGGTGAGATCTCGCGGTCCGGCTTCGATCGCCAGTAGGCGCATGGCGATTTCATCCACCGCTTGCTCGGCGAACACCAGAGGCACCTCGTAGACGCTGTCCACGTCCTTGGCAGTGATCACGGCCTCGACGTTCACGTCGCAGAACAGCGCGATCTTCTCCTTCATGTCTTGTGGAAGCGGCCGTTCGCTGCGGCAGAGAAGCATGTCGGGCTGAATACCGATGGCGCGCAGTTCCTTCACGCTGTGCTGCGTCGGCTTCGTTTTCAATTCCTGGGCCGCGGCGATCCAGGGCACCAGCGTCACATGCACGAACAGCGTGTTTTCGCGCCCTAGTTCGTGGCGCAATTGCCGGATCGCCTCCAGGAACGGCAGCGATTCGATATCGCCCACGGTGCCGCCGATTTCAACGATCACCACATCGGCCGCGGAGTGGTCCGAGCTCGAGACGCGGCGCACGCCAGCCTTGATCTCGTTGGTGACGTGCGGAATCACCTGTACGGTCTTGCCCAGGTAATCCCCGCGGCGCTCGCGCGAAATGATCTGTTCGTAGATACGCCCGCTGGTCAGGTTATTGGTCTGCGACAGCGGCGAGTGCGTGAAGCGCTCGTAATGGCCCAGGTCGAGATCGGTCTCCGCTCCGTCGTCGGTGACGAACACTTCGCCGTGCTGGAACGGGCTCATCGTGCCCGGATCTACGTTGAGGTACGGGTCGAACTTCTGAAGCGTGACCTTCAGCCCGCGGCTTTCGAGCAGGCAGCCGATGCTCGCCGCCGCGATTCCCTTGCCGAGGGAGGAAACCACACCGCCGGTGACAAATATATATTTCGCCATTATGGGTTCACCAGTGTTTTCTCGAACAGCTCCGCCACCTGCTTCCAATCTTCAGGAGTATCCACCCCCAGCGACTCGTACTCCGTTTCCACCACGCGAATCTTGAAACCGTTTTCCAGCGCACGCAACTGCTCCAGCCGCTCGGCGCGTTCCAGCGGACCGACCGGCAAATCCGAATAGGACAGCAGGAAATCGCGCCGGTAAACGTAGAGACCGATGTGTTTGAAATACGCCGGCTTTTCGCCGTCGCGGGCAAACGGAATAGGCGACCGGGAAAAGTACAGCGCGTTGTCCTGAGCGTCGGTCACGACTTTGACCACGTTCGGATCCTGAATGTCCGCCGGACGCTCAATGCGCTTCTTGATCGTGCCCATCGGGATTTCGCCTGCGTCCTCGTCGAGCAACGCCAGCACAGCCGCATCGATGGTTGCCGGATCGATCATCGGTTCATCGCCCTGCACGTTCACGACGATTTGGGCCTGCGAAGCGGAAGCCGCTTCGGCCACACGATCAGTTCCGGAAGCGTGATCGGGTCGCGTCATCAGGACTCGTGCGCCAAAATTCGCGCCGGCGGCGCAAATTCGCTCATCATCGGTAGCGACGATCACCTCTGATACGTAACGCGCCTGGCAGGTGCGTTCCCACACGTGTTGCAGCATGGTCTTACCGGCTATAGGGACCAGAGCTTTACCGGGAAATCGGGAGGAGGCGTACCGTGCGGGGATTACAGCAAGAATCCGTTGCGGCACACTCGAATATAGCACAGGCCAGGGTGACCCCGCATGGGTTTCGGAAATTCATATTATCGCTTCCGTATTTGGAACTGTGTGTGCATCTGGATTGTCATGTGCTGTTATAATCGGGTCAGGTCGCGGGTTACCATGCGCTCGTTTTTGGCGATCGCGCTCTTTTGCGGTGCACTCATTTCGCTTCGCGCTGAGGATCCGGTTGTAAAACGGGCCGATCCAAAGTCACCCGCAGTCAGCATCGAAGGTCGAACCCGGACCCCCCAACCGGGCACCAATGAGACCATTCTGGACCGCCGCGCCGATCTGCGCATCGACACCACCGTGGTTCTGGTGCCCGTGGCCGTAACCATCGCCGCCACCGGCAAGTTGCTCACCGGACTGGAAAAAGAAAACTTCGAGCTGACCGAGGATAAGGTCGCCCAGCAGATTTCGACCTTCGGAAGCGAGGATGTCCCCATCTCGGTTGGCGTGGTCTTCGATTGCAGCGGCAGCATGGGGAGCAAGCTGGAACGCTC
This sequence comes from Bryobacterales bacterium, assembly GCA_037916615.1. Classification (GTDB taxonomy): domain Bacteria; phylum Acidobacteriota; class Terriglobia; order Bryobacterales; family Bryobacteraceae; genus Palsa-187. The sequence goes on along the minus strand of JBAIXM010000028.1, from coordinate 7,051 downwards.
CCGTCAGGCGGTGGCGCAGTTCATGCGGACGGCCAATCCGCAGGACGAATTCTTCCTGATCCAGTTCAACGACCGGCCGGAGCTGGTGGTGCCCTTCACGCCCCAGTCTGAGGACATCCAGAGCCACCTTACCTGGGTCCAGTCCAAGGGCCGTACCGCTTTGTTGGACGGAGTGGCCATGGCCATGAACGAGATGAAGAAGGCGAAAAACGGACGAAAGGCCATCTTAATCATCTCTGATGGGGGAGACAACTCCAGCCGATTTACCGAGAGCGAGGTACGGAACTGGGTGCGGGAAGGCGACGTCCAAATTTACTCGATCGGAATTTTTGAGCCGCTCGCGGCGCGCTCACGGACGCCGGAAGAGATGGGCGGCCCCGGGCTGCTGAACGATCTGTCGGAGCAAACCGGGGGCCGGAGCTTCAACGTGGAGAATCTCGCCGATCTGCCGGACGTTGCCGCCAAAATCGGCTTAGAGCTTCGAAACCAATATGTGCTCGGCTATACGCCGAAGAACGCAGCCAGGGATGGGAAATACAGAAAAGTAGAAGTAAAACTAGTCAAAGTGAAGGATTTGCCCCCATTGAGGGCACGCTACCGGCCGGGATATGTTGCGCCGTCTCAGTAAAACGCTGGCAGTCGGTTTTTTTGTGGCAGGCCTGTCCGGTCTGCTGTTTCACCTGCATGCTCAGGAGGAAACCCCTGTCTTCACGACAGGCATCAAAGAGGTCACCCTGAATGTCAGCGTGCTCGATAAAAGCGGGCACATGATCACCACCATCCCGCGGTCGGCGTTCAAAGTGTTCGAAGACAACGTCGAGCAGCCGATCAAGTACTTTCGCCGCGAGGACGTGCCGGTCTCCATGGGAATCCTGGTGGACAACAGCGGCAGCATGAATGACAAGCGCTCCCGGGTCGCAGCGGCTGCGCTGGCCCTGGTGAAAGCCTCCAATCCCGACGACGAAGTGTTCATCGTGAACTTCAACGAGGACCCCTATCTGGACCAGCCATTCACCCACGACGTGAAGAAAATGGAAGAGGCCCTTTCCCGCATCGACGCCCGCGGAGGAACCGCCATGCGGAGCGCCATCAGCGGCGCGGTCGACTACATGAAGACCGACGCCAAGCTCGATAAGAAGGTGATCGTCGTGGTGACCGATGGCAATGACAACGCCAGCGGCGACAATCCCACTCTCGAACAGCTTGTTCGAAAAGTTCGGGACAGCGGCGTGCTCGTGTACTCGATCGGACTGCTCAGCGAAGAGGAGCCTCGTGAGGCCCGGTCCGCCAAGCGCGCTCTTAATTCCCTGGCCGAAGCCACCGGGGCGTCCACATACTATCCCAAGGATCTGGCAGAGGTGGAAAAAATTACTCCTGAAATCGCTCACGAGATCCGCAATCAGTACACGATCGTCTACACGCCGTTGAACGAGAACCTGGACGGATCGTTTCGCAAGATCAAAGTCGAGCTCTCCGGACAGTACCGGGGGGCCACCGTGCGCGCCAAGAACGGCTACTACGCCACGCCCGACACTTCCAAGACCTCCGCTTCCCTGGGACGGCAGTGATCGGGTTTCTGTGGCGGGCCGCGAAGGGCGATCGCCTGCGGCCGTGGCGCAGTCCCTATTTACGCTGGCGAATCGAAACCTACTGGGGACTGCACGCCGAACGGATCTCTCCGCCGGAGTTTCGCGCTTTTCTCTGGCAGCACCGGAAGGAACTTCTGCGATTCCTGCGCTGGGCGGCGAAGATGGAGTCGGCGGCGCGTTCTACAGGTGCAGTGCGGCAGCCAATTCCTTATCTCCCCGAACCCGCCAGATCTTCGAATCCAGCAGATAATGCGTAAAGGCGATCCCCCACAGCGACGCCTGCACCCAAGTCATCGGAAATAGCGCGCCCGGGAGAATGTCGGCAAACCAATACAGCCCTACAGCCGCGGCGAAATAATAGCCGAATTTCTGTGCCAGCAGCGCGGCAATTCCGTGCTTCTCGCGGGCATCCGGGCCCTGGTAACGGTTCCTGTTGTGGAACCACATCAGGCGGTGATACTGCAAGGAATGAAACAGCCCGAGCGCCATTCCCGCCCGTCCGATTCCGTCCGGGCCAAAGCGTGCGGCGTATCCGAAGGCGATCCATTGCAGCGGGACCAGAACGGCGATCAGCAGGAGTTTCGGCGCGTTCATCGGCTTGCCGGCGCGCCATTTCCGCGCTTGATACGCCACGTACACGAGGGCAAAAGCCGCGAATCCGCCCGTCAAGACGAGTGTGAGGATATTCGTGAAGCTCGACGAGGCCAGCCGCGTCTTGATCACGAACAGCGCCAGCGGAACGACTCCGGACGCCAGCACGAACCAGCGGTCCAGGCCTCTTTCCCATGCCTCGCGCTCGCGATTCTTGGCTTTCCAAAGCATGACGAACCCCACGTGCTGCTTCGTGATGTGATAGTGCTGCCAGCAGACGGAGAACAGAAAAAACAGCGCGCCTTGCCCCAGGTAGACCGCAGCCGGGCCAATCAGCAATAGCGGAAGCGGAGCCCATAAAAGCCATCCGAGCCGCAGTCGTTCGTATTTGTCGAAATAAGTTCGCGTCACTGTTCCGGTGACGTGCGGCCCGTCGATTCCCAGCAGCCAGATGGCGGTCAGCAGCGTCAGCGATACGCCGGCCGATAGCAGCGCCAGTGCAAGGTACCCAATCGCAGCGGCCCCGATGAACCACACCAGATCGTCTCTGCGGGAGATGATCCAGTTCGTTCCCGAAAAACCGCGTGGAGCGTTCGCAGGGAAAACTGGAGACAGGACACCAGTGCTCATGGGGGCTCTCCCGGTTTCATCGGCCGCCACGGAATAATGCTCCATCGGGTATTCGCCGTAGAACTGCAGTTTTGCCGGAACGTTATCTGCCAAACTGAATCTAGCATGCTGCTTGGTTTTCATCACGTCACCGCGCTTGCGGGCGATGCCCAGGCGAATCTCGATTACTATACCCAGTCGCTGCACCTCCGGCTGGTGAAGCGGACCGTTAATTTCGACGATCCGGGGACCCATCACCTCTATTTCGGCGATCGGAAGGGGACGCCTGGAACGCTTGTCACTCTATTCCCCGGATTCCAACGCCGGGCGAAACGGGGGGCGGGACAGATCGTCTCGGCATCTTTCGCTACGCAGGCGAAGACGGCCAAAGGCAATCCGGACGGTCTGGGCCTCGAATTCGCCGCAGGCCATACCCCAGGATTGAATTCAGTCACCTTGTGCGAACGAGACATGGAGCCGGTATCGCACTTTCTTGCGATGCTTGGTTTCGAGGCGGCACAGGTTCAAGGAAATCTTCACAGCTTCGTCCTGCAGGGAGGGACCGCACGGATCGATATTCTTCACGAGCCCCAAGCGGAGCGTGGAAAGATGGGCGTGGGCGGGATCCATCATGTTGCTTTTCGTGTCGCCGATGAGGCGTCGCAGCTTGACTGGCGGGATCGCCTGCTGCGCGCCGGCGTCCATGTCAGTCCCGTGAAGGATCGCCTGTATTTCCACTCCATTTACTTTCGCGAGCCGGGCGGCGCGCTCTTCGAGATTGCTACAGACGGCCCGGGCTTTCTGATCGATGAGCGGGAGGACTCGCTGGGCGCTTCGCTGCGCCTTCCTGCCTGGCTCGAGCCGGCGCGCCAAAGCATCGAGGCGCGGCTTACCCCGTTAACGGATTTTGCACGGACACTCTCATGAGCATCGAATCGAACTTCCTGAATTACGCAGCCGAAAAATTGACCCAGCTTTGCGGAAGAGTGGAGACTTGCCTTGGCAAACTCACTCCGGAGCAGATCTGGATGCGCGGGACGGAGAACCAGAATGCCGTCGGAAACCTGGTGCTGCATATGAACGGCAATGTGCGCCAGTGGATTCTCACGGGTGTTGGAGGCGCTCCGGACAACCGCATCCGCGAGGCGGAATTCTCCGCGCGCGGAGGCGAACCGGCCGAGACGCTGGCCGCGCGCCTGCGGGAGACGCTTGAGAGCGCTGCCAGGCTGATCCGCTCGCTGCCGGCGGATCGTCTCGCGGAACATGCCAGGATCCAGGGACACGACGTGACGCTGCTCGAAGCCATCTTTCACGTGGTCGAGCATTTCTCGGGTCATACCTCGCAGATCATCTTCATCACCAAGATGCTGACGGGAGAAGATCTCGGGTTCTATTCCTACCTGTCGAAGCCGCAGGCCCATACCGGCAAACTTGCATAGATGACGAACGTCCGTGATGTCGTGTTGGTTCTGGCGGCCGTCGCCACGCCGCTTGCGGCTCAGAGTAGTGTTCGCTACGAGCTCCGGTTTCCCAACGCCGTCCACCACGAAGCGCAGATCCGAGCGACGTTTTCCGGAGTCCGAAGCCGGGTATTGGAAGCGGTGATGAGCCAGTCCTCGCCCGGACGTTACGCGCTTCACCAGTTCGCGAAAAACGTATACGGCGTCCAGGCGACAGATGCAGCCGGAAAACCGCTTCCGGTGGGGCGGCCCAGTCCCTATCAGTGGAACGTTGAGACGCCGGGCGGCACAGTTGTCATCGACTACACGGTTTTTGGTGATCGCGCGGACGGGACATACGCGGGAATCGATCTTTCCCACGCGCATCTGAACGGGCCTGCGACGTTCCTGTGGGCCCGGGGATTTGAAAAAGCTCCTGTCTCGGTGAACATCGAAATTCCAGTCGGCAGCGGCTGGTCTGTGGCCACCCAACTGACGCCAGGCGCTGCCGGAACCTGGACAGCGCCCAATCTGGACGCGTTGATGGACGCTCCAATCGAGATCGGTCCGCACCTCTTGCGGGAATGGCGCACCGGCGACGCTCAGTTTCGGATGGCGCTGCATTTCAATGGCCCGGATTCTGTTGCCACGCGGTTTCAACGCATGTCGGAAGCCGTGGTTCTGGAGGAAGAAGGCGTCTTCGGAAGCTTGCCTAAGTTTGACACCGGCACGTACACCTTCCTGATGGACTATCTGCCGTACGTTACCGGGGATGGCATGGAGCATCGGAATTCCACGGTCATCACCAGCCCGCGCGCTCTGACTGAGGAGTCGGCGGCCAGCCGGGTCGAGTCGGTGGCGCACGAGTTCTTTCACGCCTGGAACGTGAAGCGTATTCGTCCGCGTTCGCTCGAACCTTTCGATTATGAGCGCGTGAATATTTCCGGCGAGCTGTGGTTCGCCGAGGGGTTCACCGACTATTACGCGCCGCTAGTTCTGGAGCGCGCCGGTCTTTCCTCGCGAGACGAATTCCTGACAACGATGCGTAACGCGATCAATACCGTCTTGACGTCTCCCGCACGCAAGTTGTACGGCCCCGTGGATATGAGCCGGCGTGCCGCGTTTGCAGACGGACCGGTCTCCTTTGATCCTTCGAATGAGGGAAACGTGTTTATTTCCTACTACACATACGGGCGAGCTCTGGCGTTCGGAATCGACTTGGCGATCCGCGCAAAATTTCCTGGAAAATCGCTGGACGACTGGATGCGCGCCATGTGGCGCAGGCATCCCGATGTCCAGAAGCCGTATAACGAGCAGGATCTGGAACAAGCGCTGGCGGAGGCCACTGGAAGCGCAGACTTCGCGCGGGACATTTTCAAGCGCCACATCGCCGGGAAGGAGCCCATGGATTACGCGGCGCTGCTGGCCCCGGCCGGTTTCGTTTTACAGCCGGCCGCGCCGGGGAAGGCATGGATTCCGACATCGGGCATGAGTTTTTCCGATCGCGGGATCGATCTGTTTTTGGCAACCCTGAAGGGCTCGCCGCTTTACGCCGCCGGGATCGATCGTGGAGACCGGCTGATCGAAGCGGATGGCAAAAGCCTCAAGTCGCGCCGGGAACTGGACGATCTTGCGGCTTCGCATAAACCCGGCGACCGGAGCATGTTCACAGTCGAAACGCGTACCGGGCGCAGGCAGATTCCAGTGACTTGGGGGGAGTCCCCGGAGTTCGAAATTGTTTCGTTTGAAAGCGCCGGGCGGCAGGTGTCGCCCGGAGTTGAGGCGTTCCGAGAAGCGTGGCTCGGGTCGCACGCTCTGCGCTCCATGCCCAAAATCGATTAGGGCTAGATTATAGTTATGCGATATTTCCTGCTGGTTGTGATCCCGCTGTTGTGCTTGGGACAATCTCCCAAGCATCTCGCCAACATCAAGCAGCTCACGCATGGAGGCCAGAATGCGGAGGCTTATTGGGCGCCCGACGGAAAGCGCCTGATTTTTCAGGCCACGCGCGACACCAGCGAATGCGACCAGCAGTACATCGTCAATGCCGACGGCTCGGACATGCACATGGTCTCGACCGGCAAGGGCGTGACTACCTGCGGCTATTTCCTGCCGGATAACAAGCACATCATTTACGCTTCGACCCATGAAGCCGGACCTTCCTGCCCCGCGCGGCCGGACCGCAGCAAAGGATACGTCTGGGCCGTCTATCCCGGATTCGACATTTACCTTGCCGACGACAAGGGCAAAATCGAGAAGAAGCTCACGGATACCCCTGGCTACGATGCCGAGGCCACCATCAACTGGAAGAACAATAAGATCATCTACACCTCCATGGCGTCGGGCGACCTGGATCTGTGGACCATGAATCTGGACGGCTCCGGCAAGAAGCAACTCACGAAAACCGAGGGCTACGACGGCGGTCCGGTGTTTTCGCGCGACGGCAGCAAGATCGCCTGGCGGGCGTTCCACCCGGATACTCCGGACAAAACCAAGACGTACCGCGATTTGCTCAAGGACAACCTGACGGCGCCGATGAAGATGGAGCTTTGGGTCGCCAACAGCGATGGGTCCAGCGCGAAACAGATCACGAATTTCGGCTGCGCGAGCTTCGCCCCGACCTTTACGCCGGACGGCAAGAAGCTGCTGTTTTCGTCGAACAAGCAGAAGTGCGACAGCCGCGACTTCGAGCTCTATTTGATCAATCCGGACGGCACTGGCCTGGAGCAGGTGACCTCGTACGGCGGGTTCACGTCGTTTCCTGAGTTTTCCCCGGACGGGAAGAAGATCGTCTTCATTTCAAGTTACCAGTCCAAGAGCGAC
>JBAIXM010000027.1:0-2605 GCA_037916615.1 Bryobacterales bacterium | reverse complement strand
TCGAAGCCTCGTCCGGAGGCGGGAGCGTCACAGTGAAGATGAACGGCGCCAAGCAGGTGATCGGCGTGACCATCGATCCGGAGGCGGCGAAAGACGTCGAGATGCTCCAGGACTTGGTGACTGCGGCATTCAATGCAGCGGCGAAGAAGGTCGACGAGCAGATGCAGTCGTCGCTCGGCGGAATGCTGGGCGGGCTGGGCGGGATGTTCGGATGAGCAAGTTCGCGGAACCGATGACCCGTCTGATCGACGAGTTGAAGAAGTTGCCGGGCATCGGCAGCAAGAGCGCGCAGCGGTTGGCCTTTCATATCCTGCGTTCCACGGATGACGATGCGGAAGCGCTCGCCTCGGCGGTGCGCGAGGTCAAAGCCAAACTTCATTTGTGTTCCGTCTGCAATAACATCACCGACGTCGACCCGTGCGTGTATTGCTCCAGCGCCACGCGCAACCAGCGGTTGATCTGCGTGGTCGAGGAGCCGACCAACATCGCGGCCGTCGAGAAGACGCGCCAGTTCAACGGCGTTTACCACGTGCTGCATGGGTCCTTGTCGCCCCTGCACGGCGTGGGGCCAGAGCACCTGCGGATATCCAGCCTGATGAAGCGACTCGAAGGCGCACAAGCTGACGAAGTGATCATTGCGACCAATCCCACGGTTGAGGGTGAAGCGACCGCAACGTATCTATCGCAGCAGATCAAGCCTACCGGGGTGCGGGTGACACGTATAGCGACCGGCATCCCCGCCGGGAGCGACATTGAGTATGCCGATGAGGTGACGATGCTGAAGGCGATGGAGGGCCGGCGAGAGATTTGAGGCGGGGTGACAGCAGCTGCTCAGGATGTGCAAGGTTTTGTCGTTACGGCCTCCAGCGGGACCACGGAGACTAACTCAAGATTGCCTATTTCTATTTTATTTTCAATCGTTTACAACTTGGACTTAAAGATTTATGTGATGGCACGAGGCGTGCTCTATCGGTCTCCACGGCGTGGGATGGACGCGCCGAAAAAGATCGAGCGGCCAGCCGGCATAACGCCAAACAACCGACCGCTCCGCCGACCCCGTGTAATCGCACTCGGCCGGCACATAGAGAACCGGGCTAACCAGCCCGGTTTTTCTTTTTGCTATCCCCTGAGTTTTGCCAGCAGGTCCTGAGGGTGGACCGGTTTCGCGAGAATCTCGAATTCATGCCCACGCGCCCGCGCCGACTCCAGCAGGTCGGCGGTGGCGGCCTGACCAGAGAATAGAAGAATCTTGCAGCCGGGGAGAAACTTGCGGATGTTGATGGCTGCCTCAATGCCGTTCATATCCGGCATGATGACATCGCTGATGATGAGGTCGGGCTGCGTGCTGCGGGCGCGCTCGACGGCGGCCGTGCCCGTATAGACCGCAGTAGCATCGAAGCCGTGCTGGTTCAAGATGATAGCCAGAGTGTCGGCAATCACTCGCTCGTCGTCGACTACCAGAACTTTGGGTTTCGCCTTGCCCGACATCTTTCCCCCGTCTGACACAGGACTACTGGGATTCGACAGCGGCGCGCTTGGGAATTATAGCAATCCGGTCCGTCACGGCTTTAGCCAACCTACGCCGGTTAAGCCGCGGGTTGGAAGGAAGCGGGCTCCTGCTCTGTGGCGCGGGAATGCCGAGAGCGCGAGAGTTCCGCCATCGCAAAGGCGGCGACCGCCATGTTGGCATCGCGCACGGCAACGTCGAAATACTCACCTGTGGCGACCAGATTGGCGGAGATTGCAAGCAACCAGACGCCGGCAATATACCCGCCGATACGAGTGCGGCCACTCAGGATCAGGGAACCCACCGCCATCTCGATAACTCCCGTCAGCCGCATGAAGTCGCGCGAGCTCAGGGGAATCTTGCGCGCAGCTAGAGGCGCCAGATACTGCTCCCAATCGGTGAGAAGGTTCGTGAACTTGTCGGTGCCGGCCAGGAAGGCGGTAGTGCCGAGGGTAAAACGCAAGGCGGCAAGGATCTTTTCGCTAGACATGGTCGTTCTGCTCCCCAGAAAGGGATGCACCGGAGCCTCGGGAGGGTGGACGGTATGGTGCGCCATGGCCGGGGTTGCGCTTGAGCGTTTTGCCTGATTGAAGTACGCTTTGGACACCCCGTAGGCCCTTGGAGACCCGTATGTCAGCACCGGCCATGAGTCCGCGCACGAGTTCGCCTTCCCTTCTTTACGTCCAAGGGGCAGAGCAGCGGACGATCGACCTGGAACACACGCCGTTTACGATCGGCCGCAAGACCGACAAGGATCTTGTGATTCCAGACTCGCGCGTGTCGCGCGACCATGCGCAGATCATCTCGGAAGCCGGGGAGTTCTGGGTCGTTGACCAAGGTAGCCGGCACGGCACCTACGTGAACGGCATCAAGCGCGACCGACACAAGCTCCAGACCAACGATCGCGTCGATTTTGGCGCGCGCGATGGCGCGTACCTGGTTTTCAGCCCGGACCACCCGCAATCGAGCGCGGCGGCCGAGTTCCTCAGCCAGATCTCGATGATGCCCTCGTCGGTGGGCAGCTCCGACCTGGAGAAGCTGCGGCTGTTCCTGGAAGCGGCGCGTAAGTTGAATACGACCGGCGTTCTGGCCGACGTT